>JAQGLY010000017.1 GCA_028292625.1 Herbaspirillum sp.
TGCGGATCATCGTTTTCGGCCTGATTCCATCGCATTTTCAGGCGGTTTTACCGCTCGGATAGCAAAACAGGACGCCACGGCGTCCTTTTTTTATGCCCGCCGCGTACTTGTCGCGGCGCTTGCCGCATCAGTCGGTAAGGCTGGCGAACGCGTCGCGCGCGGCGGCCAATGTCGCTTCAATGACCGCATCGCCATGCTGCGCCGACACGAAACCGGCTTCGAAGGCGGACGGCGCCAGATAAATGCCGGCATCCAGCATCAGATGGAAGAACGTGTTGAAGCGCTCCTTATCGCATTTCATCATGGCGGCGAAATCGCCGGGGCGGCTATCGGCGAAATACAGGCCGAACATGCCGCCTACCGAAGCGGCGCAGAAAGCGACGCCCGCGCTTCGCGCCGCCTGTGTCAGACCGCCGACCAGCTTTCCGGTCCGGCCGCCCAGCGCTTCGTAAAATCCCGGCGCCTGAATCAATTTCAGCGTGGTCAGGCCTGCCGCTACCGCGACCGGGTTGCCGGACAGCGTACCGGCCTGATAAACCCCGCCCAGCGGCGCCATTTGCTGCATCAGATCCTTTCTTCCGCCGAAGGCCGCCACAGGCAAGCCGCCGCCGATGACCTTGCCCAGCGCCGTGATGTCGGGCGCAATGCCGTACAAGGCTTGCGCTCCGCCCAGCGCGACGCGAAATCCCGACATCACTTCGTCGAAAATCAGCACCGCGCCGTATTCGGTGCATAGCCGGCGCATGGTTTGCAGAAATTCCTTGGTTGCCGGCAGCAGATTCATATTGCCGGCGACCGGCTCGACGATCACGCAGGCGATATCGCCGCCGGCCAGCCTGAATGTTTCTTCCAGCTGCTGCGGGTTGTTGTAATCGAGCACCAGCGTGTGCTTGGCGAAATCTTCCGGCACGCCGGCCGAGGTCGGATTGCCGAAGGTCAGCAAGCCGCTGCCGGCCTTGACCAGCAACGAATCGGCATGGCCGTGATAACAGCCTTCGAATTTGATCACTTTGGTGCGTCCGGTCGCGCCGCGCGCCAGCCGCATCGCGCTCATCGCCGCTTCGGTGCCGCTGGAGACCAGCCGCACCTGTTCGATGGACGGCACCAGTTTGCAGATTTCCTCGGCAATCAGGATTTCGCCTTCGGTCGGCGCGCCGAAGCTGAGGCCGCTGGCCGCAGCCTGTTGCACCGCGGCGACCACATCCGGATGCGCATGGCCGACGATCGCCGTGCCCCAGGAGCCGATGTAATCGATATAGCGTTTGCCGTCGGCATCCCAGAAATACGGGCCCTCGGCGCGGGTGATGAAACGGGGCGTTCCGCCTACCGAGCGAAATGCGCGCACCGGAGAATTGACGCCTCCGGGCGTGGTTATCTGGGCGCGGGTAAAAAGAATATCGTTTTGGGATGAGGTGGGCATACGGCAGTCGGAAAGTTAGGTCTTGGGGTGATCGTCGGCAATGGGTTCGGCAGGCGCGCCGCCGTCCGTATCGGCCCCGTCGCGGGCCCAGAAGTAGCGGTCGGGAATCAGCCGCCCCATGCCCAGCCGCTGAGCGTTGCCGATGGCGGCCATCGTGAATTCCTGCGCTTCCGATATCGCTTCCGGCGCTTCAAGTCCGTTGGCCAGCATTGCCGTAATGGCGGCCGACAGCGTCGATCCGGCGCCGGCGAAGCCGCCCGAAATGCGCGGCCATGGATCCTGGCGGACCACGCCGCCGACGTCGAACAGCGTATTGGCGACCTGGTTGATTTCGCCCGGCGTGCCGGTGACGAACAGAAACTCCGCCCCCAGCTCGATGATGTGCATCGCGTCCAGGGCCAGCGTGTCTTCATTGGCGTCGGTGACCGGCTCGCGCCAGGTTTCGGCCAGTCGCGACAGCTCGTCGGCCGACACCATCAGCACCGTGGTTTGCGGAATCAACAGTTCGCGGATGGCGATCAGAATATCTTCGCTATCCATTTCCTGGTTCGGCATCGCGGTAATGAACGGGTCCAGGATCAGCGGGATATCGGGATAGTCCGAGACGATTTCGGCAATCGCGGACACGCTTTCGATGCTGCCGACATGGCCGACCTTGAATGCCGATACCGGCATGTCTTCCAGCACCACGCGCGCCTGATCGGCGACCCAATCGACGTCGATGGGCTGGGAATCCTCGATGCGGGCGGTATCGCCGATCAGAATCGCGGTAATGACGGACAAACCGTGGCAGCCCATTGCGGCAAAAGTCGCAAGGTCGGCCTGGATGCCCGTCGCGCCCACGGGATCGGCCGCGTTGAAGGTCAGAATAAGCGAAGAAGTTTGGTTTTGCACGTTGGGTAGATTAAGATATCCGGTTTAGCATTTTACTTGATTGAAAGAGGATAGACCGCCGTGAGCAATATTGAAAATGCGAATGAAAATTCGGCCGAAGAATTCAAAACCTGGATGTGTCTGATCTGTGGTTGGGTTTATGACGAGGCGGCCGGACTGCCGGAAGAGGGGATTGCCGCCGGCACGCGGTGGGACGATGTACCGATGAACTGGACGTGTCCGGAATGCGGCGCGCGCAAGGAAGATTTCGAAATGGTGGTTATTTAAGAAGAAAACGACGCACCGCCGCGATCGCCTCAAACTCCGGTCGCCACCGGCCTGGCGGCATCGGCGCACCATTCGCTCCACGATCCAGGATACAGCGCCGCGCCGGATAAACCGGCGATTTCCAGCGCCAGCAGATTATGGCAGGCAGTGACGCCTGAACCGCATTGCATCACGTTTTGCTGCGGCGCATGTATCAATTGTTCCCATTCGGCGCGCAATGTTGCTGCCGGCTTGAAACGGCCGTCCGCTTGCAGATTTTCCTTGAAGAAACGATTTTTGGCGCCGGGGATATGGCCGCCGACCGGGTCCAGCGTTTCGTTTTCACCACGGAAACGGTCCGGCGCGCGGGCGTCGACGATCAGGTTTTGGCGCGCGCCGGGCAACGGGTGCGTCACGATGTCCAGCAGCAATTCTTCCGCACCGACGGTTTTCACCAAAGACGGGCGGTCGCCGATATGGCCCGGCGCGGGCGTTTTCTCGACGGCGGCGGTTAATGCATATCCTTCTTGTTGCCAGGCGGGAACGCCGCCGTCGAGCACCGCCGCCGCGGAATGGCCGACCCAGCGCAGCATCCACCACAGGCGCGCGGCGAACATGCCGCCATGGGCGTCGTAGGCCACCACTTGCGTATCGTCGTTCACGCCCCAGCCGCGCAGTGTCGCCAGCCATGGGGCTTTCTCGGGCAAGGGATGCCTGCCCTTGAAGCGGCCGTCGGCGGCCGGCACATGGCTGGTCAGATCGCGATTCAGATCCGCAAACATCGCGCCGGGCAGATGAGCGGCTTTATAGGCTTCCGGGCCGGCGTCGGCCTGCATCAGGTCGTGACGGCAATCGATGACGACGGTGCGCGACGGCGAACGCTGCAGGAGTTCGGCTAGCTGCTGAGCGGAGATAAGGGTGGTGTACGACATTGTAAATCCCGGATTGGCGTTTGGCGATTGAGGAGGCGGCCGCTAGGCGCGCCCTAGACCTTGCGCGCCCGATACCACTCATGAAAATGCTGCATTCCGTCTTCCATCGGCGACTGATACGGCCCGACTTCATTGCTGCCGCGATCTATCAGAATGCGACGTCCGGCGTCCATGCGCAGCGCGATCTCGTCGTCTTCCACGCAGGTTTCCATATAGGCGGCGCGCTGCGCCTGCACGAACTCAGGCTCGAACAGTGCGATTTCTTCCGGGTAGTAGAACTCCACTATGTTGGTCGTTTTTTGCGGACCTTGCGGCCATAGCGTCGAAACGATCAGCACGTGCGGATACCATTCCACCATGATGTTCGGATACAAGGTCAGCCAGATCGCGCCGAAACGCGGCGGTTCGCCGTTGCGGAAACTGAGTACCTGCTCCTGCCACTTTCCATACACCGGAGTGCCGGATTTGGCCAGCCGATTGTTGACGCCGACGGTTTGCACGCTGTAGTCGCTGCCGAATTCCCAGGTCAGATCGTCGCAGCTGACAAAGCTGCCAAGACCGGGATGGAAGGGCTCGACATGGTAATCCTCCAGATAAACCTCGATAAAGGTTTTCCAGTTGTAATCGCATTCGTGCACTTCGGTGTGATCGTGCAGGTAGCCGGAAAAATCGAGGTCTTTGGCGACGCTTAGATTTTTCAGTCTTTCCGAAATGTTAGCGCCGCGGCTGTTTTGTTCAAACAGCAGGCCGTTCCAGCTTTGCAGCGGCGTCTTGGACAGATTCAGGCACGGCGTTTCGCCGAAATGCGGCGCGCCGATCAAATCGCCCTTCAGATCGTAAGTCCAGCGATGCAGCGGACAGACGATATTGCGCGCGTGGCCGCGCCCGTCCAGCATTTTGGCTTGACGATGACGGCAGACATTGGACATCAGTTCGATGCCACCGGGCCCGTCCGCGTTGCGCACCAGCACCCGGCCTTCCTTTTCGGAAGCCAGGGCGGCATAGTCGCCCACATTCGGCGTCATGAGTTCATGGCCGACATAACGCGGGCCATGCTTGAAAAGTTGTTGGATTTCGCGCTGCAACAGCGCTTCGTCGAAATAGACGTCTACCGGAAGCTGCGCATTGGAACGCGCCAGCTTGGCAAAACTAGCAAGATCGGACATCCCCACCCCCAAATTAATTTGCACCAACCTAAGAGAGAAAGAATCCGCAAAAACCTATGTTCAAACTATTGTCGCAATAATAAGAAGAGGAAATTTGGGACAGAACTCGAAATTATGCCACTTTTTAAAGGGATGCGCACGGCTTACCTGGAAATTCGCCGCTCTCCCGCCGCTTTCTTCGCGCTTTCTCGCGGTATTTAAGGCCGATACCAGCGGGATTGTTTTAAAATAAACGACTTATATTTTATTTGCCGTGCTTCACCGGCTATGTCACATACAGGACAGCAGATCCAAGAGCCCTATGCCAAAAATTTCCGTAGACACGGCGCAGCCGGCGTCCTTCGAGCAGGCCATGCAAGAACTGGAACAACTGGTCGCCCAGATGGAGGCCGGCGAGTTGCCGCTGGAGGCTTCGGTGGCCGCATACAAGCGCGGTTCGGAGCTGGTCCGGTTCTGCGGCATGCAGCTCGATAAAGTGGACAGCCAGGTCAAGTTGCTGGAAGGCGATATGCTGAAACCGTTTGAAGCCGATAACGCCGGCGGCGAGGATGGACAATGAGTGCGGCGTCGGCAGTCGGTTATGCGCCGGAAGCGGCGCATCCCCCGGTTGAATTCGCGGTATGGATGCAGCAGACCCAACGCGATGCCGAATCGGCGCTGGCGCGTTTCCTGAGTCCGGCCGCGCAAGCGCCGGAACGTTTGCACGAGGCCATGCGCTACGCGGCGCTGGGCGGCGGCAAGCGCGTGCGGCCGCTGCTGGTATGCGCGGCCGGCAGCGCGTTCGGCGCGCCGCGGGCTTTGCTGGAAAAGGTCGCCGCCGCGGTGGAAATGATCCATGTCTATTCGCTGGTGCATGACGACATGCCATGCATGGACGACGATGCATTGCGTCGCGGCAAAGCGACCGTTCATGTCCAATACGATGAGGCCACGGCGTTGCTGGTCGGCGATGCCTTGCAGGCGCAGGCGTTTTTTCTGCTTTCCGAACCCGAGCCGGCGCTCGATCCCGCGCGGCAACTGGCGATGGTACGCTTGCTGGCGCAGGCCGCCGGTTCGCTCGGCATGTGCGGCGGCCAGGCGATCGATCTGGGCAGCGTCGGCCTGCAACTGACGCTGCCGCAGCTGGAGCGTATGCATCGGCTGAAAACCGGCGCTTTGCTGCGCGCGGCGGTATTGCTGGGCGCCTCCAGTGGGCGGCAGCCGACGCCGGAAGAACGCAGCGCGCTGGATGATTATGCGTCGGCCATCGGGCTCGCATTCCAGGTGGTCGACGATATCCTGGACGCCACCGCCGATTCCGCGACGCTGGGCAAAACCGCCGGCAAGGACGCAGTCGACGGCAAGCCGACCTATGTGTCCATTCTCGGCCTTGACGCATCCCGGCAACTGGCTCGCAAACTGCGCGACGACGCGCATCGCGCGCTGCTGCCCCTGGGCGAGGACGCGCACAGGCTGCGCGAAATCGCCGATCTGATCGTGCAGCGCCAAGCCTGAGCGACCCTTGCAACCAGCCGACCAGCGCCACGACGCGTCGCAAACAACCCCTTTAACGGCACAGCATGCTCAAGACTATTAATTTCCCCGACGATTTACGGCAACTTTCCCGCGCGCAGTTGAAGCCGCTGGCCGACGAGTTGCGCGAATTCGTGCTGGAGTCGGTCGCCAAGACCGGCGGCCACCTGTCGTCCAATCTGGGTACCGTCGAACTGACGATTGCCTTGCATTACGTATTCAACACCCCCGAAGACCGTATCGTCTGGGACGTGGGTCATCAGACCTACCCGCACAAGATACTGACCGGCCGCCGCGAACGCATGGGCAGCCTGCGTCAGCTGGACGGCATCTCCGGTTTTCCGCGCCGCGCCGAGAGCGAGTACGACACGTTCGGCACCGCACACTCGTCGACCTCGATTTCAGCCGCGCTCGGCATGGCCCTGGCGGCCCGGGCCAAGGGCGACGACCGGCATGCGATTGCGGTGATCGGCGACGGCGCGATGACCGCCGGCATGGCGTTCGAAGCGCTGAACAATGCCGGCGTCCACGAAGACATCAAGCTGCTGGTGATCCTGAACGACAACGACATGTCGATTTCGCCGCCGGTGGGCGCGCTCAACCGTTATCTGGCGCGGCTGATGTCCGGCCAGTTCTATGCCAAGGCCAAGCATGTCGGCAAGACGGTATTGCCCGGTCCGGTGCGCGAGCTGGCGAAACGGCTGGAAGAGCACGCCAAGGGCATGATCGTGCCGGCGACCATGTTCGAGGAATTCGGCTTCAACTACATCGGACCGATCGACGGCCACGATCTCGACTCGCTGATTCCGACGCTGCAGAACCTGAAGAATCTGAAGGGGCCGCAATTCCTGCACGTCGTGACCAAGAAAGGCCAGGGTTACAAGCTGGCCGAAGCCGATCCGGTGCTGTATCACGGTCCCGGCAAGTTCGATCCGGCCGAAGGTATCAAACCGGCCGCCGCCGGCAAAACCACCTACACGCAGGTGTTCGGCGAATGGCTGTGCGACATGGCCGCGCAAAACGACAAGCTGGTCGGCATCACGCCGGCCATGCGTGAAGGCTCCGGCATGGTCGAGTTCGAGCGGCGCTTTCCGGATCGCTACTATGATGTCGGCATTGCCGAACAGCATGCGGTGACCTTCGCCGCCGGCCTGGCCTGCGAGGGCATGAAGCCGGTGGTGGCGATTTATTCGACCTTTTTGCAGCGCGGTTACGATCAACTGATCCACGACGTGGCGTTGCAGAACCTGGATGTCACCTTTGCGCTGGATCGCGCCGGGCTGGTCGGCGCCGACGGCGCCACGCATGCCGGCAATTACGATATGGCCTACCTGCGCTGCATCCCCAACATGGTGGTGATGGCGGCATCCGATGAAAACGAGTGCCGCCGCATGCTGTCGACGGCATTCCATTACAACGGCCCGGCCACTGTGCGGTATCCGCGCGGCGCCGGCATCGGCGTCAAAGTGCAGTCGGACTTGACGCCGATCGCGCTCGGCACCGGCGAAATCCGGCGCCCGGGGGACAAAATCGCGATCCTGGCGTTCGGCAGCATGGTGGCGCCGGCGCTGGCCGCGGGCGAAAAATTGGGAGCCACGGTCGCCAATATGCGTTTCGTCAAGCCGCTGGACCTTGCTTTATTGAAACAATTGGCCGCCGAACATGATGCCTTGGTGACCGTGGAAGAGGGCGCGATCATGGGGGGCGCCGGTTCCGCGGTGGCCGAAGCGCTGGCCGCCGAAGGTATTGTCAAACCGCTATTGATTTTGGGTTTGCCGGACCAATTTATCGACCATGGCGACGCGCCGCGACTGCTGTCCGCGTGTGGGCTGGATGGCGACGGCATCGCCGCTTCGTTATTGCAGCGCTTCGGCGCCGACGTCCTGCGGCCGGTGGCCAGTCAAGCAAAAGTCGGCTAGTTGCGGCATGATTAGGAAGTGACAGAAAAAAGCGGCCTTAAAAACACGTTTTTTAACGCGGCCGCTGTAGATTCAAGGGAATTCCCTGCATTAATTTAACCGGAACCGAGCGCTCCGGTTCGCCCAATGGCGACTCTCTGAAGGATAGGTAATGAATACACGCGATATGAACCTGATCAATATGCCTGACGTGCAGGAGACGCCGGATACCCGCCATCTGGTGATCCAGCGTGTCGGCGTCAAAGGCGTGCGCTATCCGTTGACAGTCAAAACCGGCGACGGCGTGCAGTCGACCGTGGGCGCATGGAATATGTACGTGCATCTGCCCGAAGACAAGAAGGGCACGCACATGTCGCGCTTCATTGCGCTGCTCGAAGGCCTGGAAGGGCCGCTGGACGTGGCGCATTTCAGCGATTTGATGCGCAAAATGCTGAAGCTGCTGGACGCGCAGGCCGGCCGCATAGAAGTCAATTTCCCGTATTTCATCAATAAAACCGCTCCGGTATCGGGTGTGCAGAGCCTGATGGATTATGAAGTCGGTTTCATCGGCGAAATCAAGAACGGTGAGCTGGAGGTGTCGTTGAAAGTACTGGTGCCGGTGACCAGCCTGTGCCCTTGCTCGAAGAAGATCTCGGCTTACGGCGCGCATAACCAGCGTTCGCATATCACGGTGACGGCTTTGTTGAACGGGGAATTGTCGGCCGATGCGCTGATCGCCAGGATCGAAGCGCAGGCGTCTTGCGAGTTATACGGTCTGCTGAAGCGGCCGGACGAAAAATACGTGACGGAACGCGCATACGACAATCCGAAATTCGTCGAAGATCTGGTGCGCGACGTGGCGGTGATGCTCAACAACGAAGCATCCGTGCTGGCGTTCACCCTGGAAGCGGAGAATTTCGAATCGATCCACAATCATTCCGCATATGCGATGATCGAAGGCGATAAGCGCAAATAGAATGCGAAGGCGGAAATAAAGGCGGCATCGCGGCAGAAATTATTTGTCGGGCATGTCAAAGGACTCGAAGCTGTTGAATCGAGTCCTTTTTTTACGTCCCAATTTATTGTCTGTTCGAAATTAATTGCGCCGCCACAATACATCCTTGCCACCGTCCGCGCGATTGAGCACGCGCGCCAGCACGAACAACAAATCCGACAGCCGGTTCAGATATTGCCGCGGCAAATCGTTGATCGTTTCGCGGCTTCCCAGCGCCACCACGCTGCGTTCGGCGCGGCGGCATACGGTGCGGCACACATGCGCCAGCGCGGCGGGGCGCGAGCCGCCCGGCAGGATGAATTCCTTTAACGGCGGCAGACCGGCGTTGTAATCCGCGATCAAGGCGTCCAGCGTGGCCAGATGTTCGCCCGTGATCATCGCATGGCCCGGAATGCATAATTCGCCGCCGAGATCGAACAGCCGATGTTGAACGGCAGATAACTGCGCATGCATGACCGGCGGCAACGGTTCGCACAACAGCACGCCCAGCTGCGAATTGAGTTCATCCACATCGCCCATCGCATGCACGCGCGGATGATCCTTGGGCACGCGGCTGCCGTCGCCCAGCCCTGTGCTGCCATCGTCGCCGGTGCGCGTGGTAATTTTGGACAGCCGGTTTCCCATGGTCGCTCCTGCAAAAAGTTGTTGTAGCATACGGCAAAGCGGCCCGGGGGAGGCGGCTCGGAGTAAAATGATCCGGCGTTTCCGCCTACACACCGCTCAGAAAATCTAGATCAAATGGCAACACGTCTCCCTCCGGTCCATGCGCTTTCCGCTTTTGAGGCCGCCGCGCGTCACAGCTCCTTTGCACTCGCCGCCGAAGAGCTTTGCATTACGCCGTCGGCGCTATCGCATCGCATCCGCTTGCTGGAAGATTTTGTGGGCGAACGTTTGTTTCATCGCGACGGCCGTTCTGTCACCTTGTCCGAGTTCGGGCGCCGTTATCTGGATGTGGTGCGCAGCGCCTTGCGCACGCTGACCGATTTTCCGATGCCGCATCGCGACGTGGTGATGCAGCCGCGCATCAAGATCGTATTGCCGCCGACTTTCGCGCGCTACTTGTTTATTCCGCGGCTCAAGCAATTTACCCAGATGCATCCCGATATCGTGGTGGAGCTGTTCCTGTCGGTGCCGCTGTACGATCTGAGCCTGTCGGAGAGCGATGTCGAAATCCGCTTCGGCGCCGGCAAATACGCCAATCTGGCGAGCGAAAAATTGTTCGAAGAACCGACTTTCGCGGTGGCCAGCCCGTCTTATCTGAAAACCATTGCGCCGCTTAAGCAGCCGGCCGATCTGCAACACGCCAATTTGCTGCGCTCGGCGCTGGAGCCGTGGCAGCCGTGGTTTGAAGTCGCCCAACTGGATTGGCCCGAGCCTTCCACCGCGTTGCGCGTCGACGATCTGGGTTTGCTGCTGGAGGCTATCCGTTACGGTCACGGCGTAGGGCTGGCGCGTCAGCATTTCGCGCAGGACTTGCTCGATCGCGGCGAACTGGTCGAGCTGTTCGACAACGTGCGCCTGAAAACGCCGCCGCACGCCTATTATGTGGTCTACGACGCGCGGGCGCGCGAACGGCGCGAAGTCGACGTTTTCATCGATTGGCTGCGCGACGCTTTCAAGAATCCATAAGCTTTGCAGGCATCGGGACCTCGCCTGAAAAGAATTCAATTGGCGCAATAAATTGTTTCAGCGCCCGTAGCCCCTCCAAACCGCATCGAACCCTTTTCTGTGGTTAAACTGTCGGTATAGAGAACGGCCTCATCATCGATTCCGATGCCGCCGCCAGAGGAGACCGCATGACTGCGATAACGCAATCCGCCATTACCGAGCACATCGCCGTGCCGGCGCCGCCGCCTTTTACGGCAGCCCGGCAGCGGCAGGTCGCCGCCGCGTTGAAAGCCGTATTGCCGGCGCGCAGCGTGCTGTTTGCCGAAGAAGACACCCGTCCCTATGAATGCGATGGCCTGGCCGCTTACCGGCAATTGCCGATGGCGGTGGTATTGCCGGAAAGCGAAGCGCAGGTCATTGCAGCGATCAACGTTTGCCGCGAACTGGGCGTGCGCATCGTGCCGCGCGGCGCCGGCACCGGCCTGTCCGGCGGCGCGATGCCGATTGCCGACGGTGTAGTGCTGTCGACCGCGAAACTGAACCGTATCGTCGGCATGGATCCCTATTCGCGCACCGCGGTGGTCCAGCCGGGCGTGCGCAATCTCGCCATTTCAGAAGCCGCGGCGGTGCATCGCCTGTATTACGCGCCGGATCCGTCGTCCCAGATCGCGTGCAGCATCGGCGGCAACGTCGCGGAAAATTCGGGCGGCGTGCATTGCCTGAAATACGGCCTGACCGTGCACAACGTGTTGCGCGTCAGAATGGTCACCATAGACGGCGAAGTGGTCGAGCTGGGCAGCGCCGCGCTGGATGCGCCGGGACTGGATCTGCTGGCTGTGTTCATCGGTTCCGAAGGCATGCTGGGCGTGGTCACGGAAGTGACCGTCAGGCTGATTCCGAAGCCGCAGTCCGCGCGCGTGATCATGGCTTCGTTCGACGATGTGGTCAAAAGCGGCGATGCGGTGGCCAATGTGATTGCGGCGGGCATTATTCCGGCCGGGCTGGAAATGATGGACAAGACCAGTTCGCGCATGGTCGAACCGTTCGTCAAGGCCGGCTACGATATCGATGCCGAAGCCATTTTGCTGTGCGAATCCGACGGCACCGACGAAGAGGTGCAGGAAGAAATCGCGCGCATGAGCGCGGTGCTCAGCGCCAGCGGGGCGACCGCCATGGCGGTCTCGACCTCGGAAGCCGAGCGTCTCAGATTCTGGTCCGGCCGCAAGAACGCGTTTCCCGCCGCCGGCCGCATATCCCCCGATTACTACTGCATGGACGGCACCATTCCGCGTAAGCATCTGGCGCGCGTGCTGCTGGGGATTGCGCAGATGGAAATCAAATACGGCCTGCGCTGCGCCAATGTATTTCATGCCGGCGACGGCAATCTGCATCCGCTGATTTTGTTCGACGCCAATTTGGCCGACGAATTTCATCGCGCCGAACTGTTCGGCGCCGAAATCCTGGAGTTATGCGTGGCGGTCGGCGGCACGATTACCGGAGAGCACGGCGTGGGTATCGAAAAAATCAACTCCATGTGCGTGCAGTTCGCGCCGCTGGAGCGCGAAGCCTTCTTTACCGTCAAGCGCGCATTCGATACCGCGTTCCTGCTCAATCCGGACAAGGCGATTCCGGCCCTGCACCGCTGCGCCGAATACGGCCGCATGCATGTGCAACGCGGCGCGCTCAAGTTTCCCGATCTGCCGCGCTTCTGAAAGATTGACTATGGAACAGGTTTTACATGAATTCCGGCAACGCATTCTGGCGCATCGTCCGTTGCAGATCCGCGGCGGCGGCAGCAAGGACTGGTATGGGCAAACGCCGCAGGGGGAGGAGCTCGATGTGCGCGCCTATGCGGGCATCGTGGATTACGAGCCGACCGAACTGGTGATCACCGCGCGCTGCGGCACGCCGCTGGCCGAGATCGAGGCCGCATTGGCCGAACATCGTCAGATGCTGGCCTGCGAACCGCCGCATTTCGGTCCCGGCGCGACCATCGGCGGCGCCGTCGCCTGCGGTCTGTCGGGTCCGGCCCGCCAGGCATCCGGCGCGCTGCGCGATTTCGTGCTGGGCGTGGACATCATGGATGGCGCCGGCGAAATCCTGCATTTCGGCGGACAGGTGATGAAAAACGTCGCCGGTTACGACGTCTCCCGCCTGTTGACCGGGTCGCTGGGCAGCCTGGGCCTGATTCTGCAAGCGTCGATCAAGGTATTGCCGCTGCCGTTCGCGACCGCCACGCGCTGCTTTCAAATGGCGCAGGCCGATGCGCTCCGCAGCCTGAACACATGGGGCGGGCAGCCCTTGCCGATTTCCGCCAGCGTCTGGTGCGATGACAGGCTGACGCTGCGTCTGTCCGGTGCGCAGGCGGCAGTCGAGGCGGCGATCAGGAATCTCGGCGGCGAACCGCTGGAAAACGCCGACGCCTTTTGGCTCGACCTGCGCGAGCAGCGTCATCCGTATTTCAACGGCGCCGGCGCGGCCGCCGACACGGCGTTGTGGCGCTTGTCCGTGCCGTCGGTAGCGCCGCCGATCGGGCTGCCTGGCGCGACCTTGATCGAATGGGGCGGCGCGCAGCGCTGGCTGCGTGTGAAAAACGATACGGCCGTTGATAACGCGGCCGACATTCGCGCGGCGGCGTCCGCGGCCGGCGGCCACGCCACGCTGTTTCGGGGCGGCGATAAGCAGATCGGCGTGTTTCAGCCGCTGGCGCCCGCCGTCGAGAAAATACACCGCCGGCTGAAAGCCGGTTTCGACCCGCACGGCGTGTTCAATCCGGGCCGTTTGTATCCTGGCCTGTAGACTCGGAAACCTCACCCTATGCAAACCAATCTTGCCGATTTCATCCGCGACACGGAGGATGGCCGCGAAGCCGACGCCATCCTGCGCAGCTGCGTGCATTGCGGATTCTGTACGGCCACCTGTCCCACCTATCAATTACTGGGCGACGAGCTGGACGGGCCGCGCGGACGCATCTATTTGATGAAGCAGGTGCTGGAAGGCAAACCGGCGACCGCTAAAACCCAAATGCATCTGGACCGTTGCCTGACCTGCCGCAATTGCGAGACCACTTGCCCATCCGGCGTGCAATACGGCCGTCTGGTCGATATCGGCCGCAAGATCGTCGAGCAGCAGGCGCCGCCGCGTCCGCTGGGGCGGCGCGTGACCGGCGCCGTGCTGAAGGCGCTGTTGCCACGCAAATGGCTGTTCACCCCGGCGTTGCAAGCCGGCCGCCTGGTGCGTCCGCTACTGCCGCAAAAACTGAAAAACAAGGTGCCGCTGGCGGAGCCGCACGGCGTCTGGCCGACCCGCGTTCATGCGCGCAAAATGCTGCTGCTCGACGGTTGCGTGCAGCCGGCGATGTCGCCGAACATCAACTATGCGACCGCGCGCGTGCTGGATGCGCTGGGCGTGCAATCGGTGATCGCGTCGAAGGCCGGTTGTTGCGGCGCGATTCGATATCACCTGAACGATCAGGACGGCGGACTGGACGATATGCGCCGCAACATCGATGCCTGGTGGCCGTACGTCGAAAAGGAAGAAGTCGAAGCGATCGTGATGAACGCCTCCGGTTGCGGCGTCACCGTCAAGGAATATGGGCAGTTGCTGATGCACGATCATGCGTATGCGGAAAAGGCGCGGCGCATCTCGGCCTTGACGCGCGACATCAGCGAAATCCTGCCGGCATTCGATGTGCAACTGCAGCAAAAACTGGACGGAAAAATCGGCCAGCGGGTCGCCTATCATCCGCCCTGCACCTTGCAGCATGGGCAGCAGATCCGGGGCAAGGTCGAAGCCTTGTTGCGCGGCGTCGGCGTCGACGTGCAACTGTGCGCCGACAGTCATCTGTGCTGCGGATCGGCGGGGACGTATTCGGTGCTGCAGCCGGAATTGTCCTATCGCCTGCGCGACACCAAACTGGCCGCCTTGCAGGCGACGGCACCGGATATCATCGTTTCGGGCAATATCGGCTGTCTGACGCATTTGCAATCCGGCACCGCGACGCCGGTGCGGCACTGGATCGAATTGGTTGATCAGGCGCTGCAGGCAGCCGCCTAGTTAGTGGGCTGGTGAGCGGCGCTATTCCGCCAGCAGCAGCTGAATGTCCGCGATGAGTTCTTCAGGCTTGGTCGTCGGCGCATAGCGGTTGAACACCGCGCCGTTGCGCCGCACCAGGAACTTGGTGAAATTCCATTTGATCGCCTTGCTGCCCAGAATGCCCGGAGCCCTGTCTTTCAAGAATTCGAACAGCGGATCGGCCTGTGCGCCGTTGACGTCGATTTTTGCGAACAGTGGAAAGCTCACACCGTAATTGGTTTCGCAAAACGCGCCGATTTCTGCCGCATCGCCCGGTTCCTGCGCACCGAACTGATTGCAGGGAAACGCCAGAATTTCCAGCCCCTGCGGCGCGAATTGCGCATACAAGGCCTGTAATCCACTGTACTGCGGCGTAAACCCGCACTTGCTGGCGGTATTGACGATCAGCAGCACCTTGCCGCTGTATTGCGCCAGACCGGTGACGCTGCCGTCCGGCAATTTGACGTCGAAATCGCTGATGGTGGCCATGATTTTTTTCCTTTGTCAACACGCTCTAGTCTACTCGGGAATGCACTCTGGATGTCGCGCCGCCGCGCGCGCTGTTGCGGCCGAAACAATCCGCTGCCGCACCAGTTGCGTCAAATGCTGGTCCAGCGTCTGCATGCCGGCGCCGCTGCCGGTTTGCAGCGCCGAATACATCTGCGCCGTCTTGCCTTCGCGGATCAGATTGCGGATAGCGGGCGTGCCCAGCATGATCTCGTAAGCCGCGACCCGTCCGTCGCCATCGCTACGCGGCATCAGCATTTGCGCGATCACCCCCTGTATCGACTCCGACAGCATGGCGCGCACCATGTGCTGCTCGTCTCCCGGAAAGACATCGACGATGCGATCCACGGCTTTGACCGCCGATCCGGTATGCAGCGTGCCCAGCACCAGATGGCCGGTTTCGGCCGCGCTGAGCGCCAGCCGGATACTGTCCGGGTCGCGCAATTCGCCGATCATGATGACATCCGGATCCTCGCGCAGCGCCGCGCGCAAGGAGCCCGAAAAGGAAGCGGTGTCGCGTCCGATTTCACGCTGATTGACCAAGCTGCGTTGCGAAGGATGGACGAATTCGACGGGATCCTCGATGGTCAGCACATGTGCGCTTCGATGCCGGTTGATATGGTCGATCATGGCCGCCAGTGTGGTCGATTTGCCCGAGCCGGTCGCGCCCGTCACCAGGATCAGTCCGGCGCGTTTCAGAGCCAGGGCGCCGAACAGTTCAGGCGCCGCCAGGTGCGCCAATGTCGGTATGTCCGCCGGAATGGTGCGGATCACTGCCGCCGCGCCGCGGATCTGATTGAACGCATTGACGCGAAACCGCGCGGTATCGGATACGCTGAACGAAAAATCGCATTCCAGCCGGGTACCGTAAAGCCTGCGCTGCGTGTCGTTCATCAGCCCATGCAGCATCGCATGCACCTCGGCGTGCGACAGCGCGGGAAGCGCCAGGCGCGCCATTTCGCCGTTCACGCGCAGCAGCGGCGGCATGCCGGCGGATAAATGCAGGTCGGAAGCCCGGCTTTGCAGCGAGCGGGAGAGCAGTTCGGAGATATTCATTGCGCGTCCATTTCATCGACGGCGTATCTCGTCTAATGCGGAAATGCGCTCTATAATCGCTGCACATTGCGCGGCATGGCGCTGCGCAGCAAAATTTCGTTGAATTATGTCCCCGATCGCTTCCAACCTGCAAGTCGTCCGCCGGCAAATCGCCGATGCCGCGCACAGCGCGTCGCGCCGGCCGGAAGAAATCCGTTTGCTGGCCGTCTCCAAAACCTTCGGCGCCGATGCGGTGCTCGACGCATGGCGCGCCGGCCAGTATGCATTCGGTGAAAACTATTTGCAGGAAGCGCTGGCGAAGATGGCGGCGGTAGCCGCGGCGCAGGCCGATGCGATATTGGAATGGCATTTCATCGGCCCGATTCAGAGCAACAAAACACGTCAGATCGCCGAAAACTTCGCCTGGGTCCATTCGGTCGAACGCGAGAAGGTGGCGCGGCGGCTGTCCGAGCAGCGGCCGGCGCATTTGCCGCCGCTCAATATCTGTCTGCAGGTCAATGTCAGCGGCGAAGCCAGCAAGAGCGGCGCGGCCCCGGATGAGGTCGCATCCATTGCCCGCGCCATCGCCGTATTGCCCGGCATACGTCTGCGCGGGCTGATGGCGATTCCGGCGCCGGCCGACGATCCGGCGCGGCAGCGATCCGCGTATCGCCCGTTGCGCGCCTTGTTCGATACGCTCAATGCCGAAGGCATGGCGCTCGATACCTTGTCGATGGGGATGTCGGCGGATCTGGCGGCGGCGATAGCGGAAGGGGCGACCGTGGTGCGCATCGGCAGCGCCATTTTCGGCGGCAGAACATACGCGCCGGCGGTAAGCGCCGATGCGTAAAAAATACTCGTCCTGCATCGGAGCAATCGGAATGGCGAATCCGAATTTCCCGAGCAGTTGCTTTCTGACTTTATAAAGGAATCATTTTGAAAATCGGTTTTATCGGCGGCGGCAATATGGCGGCCGCATTGATCAGCGGTCTGGCGAACAAACTGACCCCGGGCGCGAATATCCATGTGATCGATCCGAATGCCGACGCGCTGCAAGACCTGCATAGCCGCTTCGGCGTCAGCGTGGCGCCGAAAATCGACGCCGCATTGACGGCAAGCGAGGTCATCGTGCTGGCGGTGAAGCCGGATAAAATGCGGGAAGTGCTGACCGCGTTGCAGCCGCATTTATCCGGCCAGTTATTACTGTCGATCGCCGCCGGCATCCGGGCCGCCGATCTGTCGCGCTGGGCCAACGGCCATGGCGCCATAGTGCGGGCGATGCCGAATACGCCCGCGCTGATCGGTCAGGGCATCGCCGGCATGGTCGCGCTGCCGGGCGTGTCGGCCGCGCAGCGCCAGGCCGCCGACAGTATTCTTGCGGCGGTCGGCGCCACGGTCTGGCTGGATGACGAAGCGCTGATCGACGCGGTGACGGCGGTATCGGGCAGCGGTCCGGCGTACGTGTTTTATTTCATCGAGGCGATGCAGCAGGCGGCGCAGGAACTGGGCCTGAGCGCCGAACAGGGAATCGAATTGGCCAAGGCGACGTTTGCCGGCGCGTCGCAACTGGCGCTGCGCTCGACCGAACCGGTGACGCTGTTGCGCGAGCGGGTGACGTCCAAGGGCGGCACGACCTATGCGGCCTTGACCAGCATGGAAGAAAGCGGCGTCAAAGCGCTGATCGTCAAGGCGATCAAGGCGGCGGCGGCGCGCGGTAAAACATTGGGAGATGAGGCCGGTCGGGGTTAGTGTTATTCGGAACCAGCTGCGGCAACGGGGAATTCAGCAGAGCGATGCAATAAATGGCGCGCCTTTTTATTTGCGCGGCCGCATAGTCCGGTTCCGTGGCTGGTTCGTCATCCGAATCGCTATAGGCATCGAGATAAGCGCCGTCCGGATCGCTGTCATATTCCTGGCCGCAACTTCGCAAGGCCTCCCTGAGCGTATGATCCAGCAGTCGCGGCAGCAGATTTTTTCGCAGCGGAAAAGGCTGGTCCGGATGGTCGTCGAAGCCGATGTCCACATCGGATAAAGTGGCGTCCTTGAAAACGGCATCGCTCAGATTGCCGTCGCGGGAACTGAAGCGGACCTTGAGCAGTTTGGCATGAGACAGGTCGGCGCAATTGAGCCATGCATTTTCCAGATTCGTATTGTGCAGCTTGGCGTGGCGCAGGCACGCATTATTCAGCATCGCGTCGGGCATGTCGCATTTCTTCAGCCTGGCATGTTCCAATAGGCTTTCATACATGTCCGCGCGCCGGAAATCGCATTTTTTGATCTTCGCGCGGGAAAGATTCGCGCCTGTCAGTCTGGCTCCGCGCCATCGACTGGACGTCATTTTGATGCCGCGCATGTCGGCTTCCTGCAAAAGGGCCCCATCAAGGCGGCTGCGGCTGACGAAGCAGGCGCGAAGCTGCGCCGCGCGCAAGTCGCAGTCGCGCATATCGCATCCTATGAACGAAACCGCCGTCAAACTGCTGCCGCTGAAATCGGCATCGCTTAAATCGGCGTTCGTGAAAGCGATCCCACTCAGCGTCGCTTTGCGTAAATCGGCCCGGCGCAGATCGGCGCCTTTCATATCCAGCGTGCCCAGCGCCAATACCAGATATTCCCGCGGCCACGTCTGCGGCGCGTCGGTCGGATCGACGCGCGTGGCCGGATAGCCTGCGCCGCACAAGGCCCGCCAATCGTCATCGCTGCCGTTCATCACGTAGTTAAGCATTTTGCCGGCGAGAAACTCGTCGCCGTGATCGTCGAGTATGTTGCCCACGGTGCGATGGATGGCGTTCGGGTCGATCCGGAACGATTGGAATGGATTGTGCAGGCTGAACGGAGATGCCGGCACGGCTTCATCGAACGGCGGCGCGTCCGGCCACAGGTATTTGCAGCACAACAGCCAATGGCTGAGATCTCGCAGCGTTTCCCGTTTTTCCGATGGAACCAGATCGAGGAGCAGCTCGATTTTATCGCTCAGCGGAGTTTGCCAAGTTTCCCACAATCTGAAGCAGTCGTCGCGCAGCCCGACTGCGAAGCTTAATGCATCTAACAAGTAGTTCCCTCGAATCGGCAGGCCGGTCGACCTGTCTGTTTCAAACCGTGCTGAACGCGTAGTCCAGCGCCACGCCGGCGAAGAGCGCCGCGCCCAGCCAGTTGTTATGTCTGAACGCCGCGAAGCAGCGCATGCGGTCGCGGCCGCGGATCAGCGTGTAGTGATAAACGGCCATTGCGGCGGCCGCTGCGATGCCGGCGGCAAACCAGCCGCGCAGCCCAAAATGCCAGCCGACGCCGAGATCGATCAGCAGCGTCGCGGCGTAGCACAGCATGATAGCCGCCACGTCGTAGCGGCCGAAAGTGATGGCCGAGGTTTTCAGGCCCAGTTTCAGATCGTCGTCGCGATCGACCATCGCATACTCGGTATCGTAGGCCATCGACCAGAACACATTGCCGATCAACAGCAGCCACGCGGCCGGCGGCACCGTGTCCTGCACCGCCGCGAACGCCATCGGAATGCCGAAGCCGAATGCAATGCCCAGATAAGCCTGCGGCAATGCAAAAAAACGTTTGAAATACGGATAACTGGCGGCGATGACGACGGCCGCCAGCGACAACTGCCTGGTCAGCGGATTGAGCGGCCAGATCAGCGCCAACGCGGCCAGCGCCAGTACGACGGCCACGGCGACCGCTTCCCATGCGGCAATTTTGCCGGCGGTCAGCGGCCGGGCGGCGGTGCGTTGCACATGCCGGTCGAAATCGCGATCGGCGAAATCGTTCATCGCGCAGCCGGCGGCGCGCATCAGCACGGTACCGACGCAAAAGACGAACAGGTAATAAGGATCGGGACGCCCGTTCGACGCCAGCCATAAGGCAATCAGCGTGGGCCACAGCAGCAGCAGAATGCCGATGGGTTTGTCGAAACGGGTAAGGTAAAAATACTGCTTGAGACGGTCCATCATGCTTGCACGGCGCTGCCTTGAGATTCGATGACAGGCGCATCACGCAGCATTTGCGCGCCGTTCAGCTGACAGGCCAGAACCGCCTGGCGCACCGCTTCGATCGCCGCATGGCGGGTAAAACTCTTGCGCCATGCAATGACCACGCGGCGCGACGGCGCCGGATCGCTGAACGGCACATAGCGCACGATGCCGTCCTTGGAGTGCATGTCCGGGATCGAGCCTTTCGGCAGCACGGTAATGCCGATACCGGAGGCGACCATGTGCCGGATGGTCTCCAGCGACGAGCCTTCGAAACTGCGCGCGATGCCGTCGCCGGCGGTCGAGAAGCGCGCCATTTCCGGGCAGACTTCCAGCACCTGATCACGGAAGCAGTGGCCATTGCCCAGCAACAGCATGGTTTCGTGTTTCAACTCCGGCGCGTCGATCGTCGTGCGCCCGGCCCAGCGGTGATTTTTCGGCAGCGCCACGACGAATTCCTCGTCGTACAGCGGTTGCACGTTCAGGCCGTGTTCCGGAAACGGCAGCGCCATGATGGCCGCGTCGAGTTCGCCCTGGCGCAGCAATTCGATCAGCCGCACCGTGAAATTTTCCTGCAGGATCAGCGGCATTTTCGGCACCTGCTCGATCATCGTCTTGACCAGCGGCGGCAGCAGATAGGGGCCGACCGTGTAGATGATGCCCAGACGCAAGGGGCCGGACAGCGGATCCTTGTTCTGATTGGCGATTTCCTTGATCGCGGCGGTCTGTTCCAGCACCCGTTCCGCTTGCGCCACGATCTGGGAGCCCAGCGGCGTGACCGAGATTTCGGTGCCTCCGCGTTCGAAGATGGTGACGCCCAATTCGTCTTCCAGCTTCTTGATGGCGACCGACAGCGTGGGCTGAGCGACGAAACAGGCTTCGGCGGCATGGCCGAAGTGTTTTTCGCGGGCGACGGCAACGATATATTTGAGTTCGGTTAGAGTCATAGCGCTTATGTTCGCACAAGCTGCCGCAAAATGTGCGGGAACCCTCGTTTGGCTGTTTTTTTTACAATATGGCGGCTATCGTACGCCTTGTTCGGCCCGATTTGTCGCCCGCCTGCGCCGTAACGCATAAATCTGATTTGTCCGATGCCGGTCAAACTTTCAAAAATTCTTCGCGGCCTCCCAGCCAACGCGCCAAATGCGCATCGACGGTGGCCGGATCGTTGCGCAGCAGTTCGTGGGCCAGCGCACGGGCCTGTTCGACCAGCCATTGGTCGGCCGCCAGATCGGCAAAGCGCAGCAGCGCTTCACCCGACTGCCGCGCGCCGAGAAATTCGCCGGGGCCGCGTATTTCCAGATCCCGGCGCGCGATTTCGAAGCCGTCGGTGGTGGCGCGCATGGTCATCAGACGCTGTTTCGCGACCCCGCCCAGCGGGCTTTGATACAGCAGCAGGCAAGCGCTCGCCGCCGCGCCGCGGCCGACCCGGCCGCGCAACTGATGCAGTTGCGACAGGCCGAAGCGTTCCGCGTGTTCGATCACCATCAGCGACGCGTTCGGCACGTCCACGCCGACCTCGATCACGGTGGTCGCCACCAGCAAATGCAGATCGCCGCGTGTAAACGCATCCATCGTGTCCTGCTTTTCCTGCTGTTTCATGCGGCCGTGCACCAGCCCGACGCGCAGATCGGGCAGGGCGGCGACCAGCGTCGCATGGGTATCGACGGCGGTCTGCAATTGCAGCGCTTCCGATTCCTCGATCAGCGGACAGACCCAGTAGGCCTGACGTCCTTCCAGCGCCGCCGCATGCACGCGGGCGATGACTTCGTCGCGCCGGTTCTGATCGACGGCCCGGGTAACGATGGGGGTGCGCCCCGGCGGCAGTTCGTCGATGGCGGAAATTTCCAGATCGGCATAATAGGTCATCGCCAATGTGCGCGGAATCGGCGTGGCCGACATCATCAATTGATGCGGCACCATTTGCGGCGCATCCGGAGCCGCGGTATCGACCGCGTCGGCGACCGCTTCGTCGACGATGCTGGTGTGATTGCTTTTATTGCGCAAGGCCAGCCGCTGCCCCACGCCGAAGCGGTGTTGCTCGTCGACGATCACCAGCCCGAGTTTGGCGAACTGCACGGCGTCCTGGATCAGCGCATGGGTGCCGATCACCAGTTGCGCCCGGCCGGAGGCGATGCGCGCCTGCGCTTCGGTTTTCTGTTTCTTTTTCAGGCTGCCGGTCAGCCATGCGACGTCGATGCCGAGCGGCTCCATCCAGGCGCCGATCTTGCGGAAATGCTGATCGGCCAGAATTTCGGTCGGCGCCATCAGCACCGCCTGAAAGCCGCTGTCGATCGCCTGCGCCGCCGCCAATGCGGCCACCACGGTTTTGCCGCTGCCGACGTCGCCTTGCAGCAGGCGCTGCATCGGAAAGGATTGCCGCAGATCGGCGCGGATTTCCGTCAGTACGCGTTGCTGCGCGGAGGTCAGCGCAAACGGCAGGCGCGCCAGGAATGCGTCGCTGAGGGGGCCGATGGTAGGCAGCGCGCTGGCGGTGCGGCCGCGGCGCGCCAGCTGCGCCCGTTTCAGCGACAGCTGCTGCGCCAGCAATTCGTCGAATTTCATCCGCGTCCAGGCCGGATGCGTGCGTTCGATCAGCGCATGTTCGTCGATGTCCGGCGGCGGATTGTGCAGCAGCCGCACCGCCGCCTCGAACGGTTCCAGCCCGAGCGCGGTGCGGATCTTTTCGTTCAGCGTGTCGCGCCAGTCCAGCCGCGCCAGCGCATCGGCGATGGCGCGGCGCAGGAAGGTCTGCGACAGTCCTTCGCCGGACGGATACACCGGCGTCAACGCGTCCGGCAGCGGCGCGCCTTCCAGCACGACCTTGTACGCCGGATGCACCATCTCCGCGCCGAAAAAGCCGTGCCGCAGTTCGCCGCGTACACGGATGCGCACGCCGGCCGACAACTGCGTGGCCTGGCTGCCGTAGAAATTGAGGAAACGCAGCACCAGCTGGCCGCTGCCGTCGCCGACGGTGACGACCAACTGGCGGCGCGGACGGTATTGAATATCGGACAGCGTGATCACGCCTTCGATCTGCACCGTCTGCATGCCGCGCATGCCGGCCTGGGCGATGGTCAATATCTGCGTTTCGTCTTCATAGCGCGCCGGCAAATGCAGCGCCAGATCGATGTCCGTGCGCAGGCCGAGTTTGGCGAGCTTGCTTTCGTTGCGGACAGGGGCGTTCGCTTTTGCCGCGCTTTTGCCGCCGGCCCTGCTCTGCGGACCGGCGGCTTTTTTGGCGGGAGAGGGACGCTTCGCTGCGGGCATGTAGGGAAAAATGGATCGGGAGCGTAAAATAACGGGTTCGGCCACGAGTTCGGCCGCGGGTCGGCCATTAAACCGGCCCTGAATAATCGACGATTGTACGGTCATTGGCCGATGTTTCGCCATCGCTTTCTTACCCAGACTACCGCCATGCATGCTCTTTCCGACTACGATTTCGATTTGCCGCCGCAGCTCATCGCGCAAACGCCGTTGCCGCAACGCGGCGCCTCCCGTTTACTGCATGTCGACGGCGAGCGGCTGATCGATCGTCATTTCGGCGATCTGGCCGATCTGCTCGATTCAGGCGATTTACTGGTGTTCAACGATACGCGCGTGTTGAAAGCGCGCTTTTTCGGCGTCAAGGCCACCGGCGGCAAAGTCGAGGTATTGGTCGAACGGGTGCTCGACGACCGCACCGTCCTGGCGCAGGTGCGGGCCTCGAAGTCGCCGTTGCCGGGCGGCGCGATACGCCTGGCCGATGCGTTCGACGCGCAGGTGGGCGAACGCGCCGGCGAATTTTTCACGCTGCGCTTTCCGGCCGATGTGTTCGAACTGCTGGAGGCTTACGGCAGCCTGCCGTTGCCGCCGTATATCGAACATGCCGCCGACGCGTTCGACGAAACGCGTTATCAGACCGTGTACGCCAGGGAGCCTGGCGCGGTGGCCGCCCCCACCGCCGGCCTGCATTTCGACCAGCCGTTTCTGCAGCGATTGCGCGAGCGCGGCGTGCAGACCGCGTTTGTCACCCTGCACGTCGGCGCCGGCACCTTCCAGCCGGTACGCGTCGAGAACCTGGCCGAGCATCAGATGCATAGCGAGTGGTACACCATTTCGCAGGCGACGGTCGATGCGGTGCAGGCCGCCAAGGCGGCCGGCGGCAAGGTGGTCGCGGTCGGCACCACAAGCTTGCGTGCGCTGGAATCGGCATCGCAATCCGGCGTTCTGCAGGCAGGCAGCGCCGATACGCGCCTGTTCATCACGCCCGGTTACCGCTTCAAGACGATAGACCGGCTGATCACCAATTTCCATTTGCCGAAATCGACGCTGTTGATGCTGGTGTCGGCGGTGGCCGGATACGACACAATCCGGGCCGCCTACGCGCACGCCATTGCGCAGCAGTATCGTTTTTTCAGCTACGGCGATGCGATGTTGCTCACCGTGAGGTCTTCGGCTGACGATTGAGGCTATGCACGATGTAAGTGTCTTCGATCCGCGCCGCGCGGCGATTGGCGCCGGCCAGTTTTAGCAATTGTGCGGCCTGGTCGGCGTTCGATGCCGACAGCGCGACGCGCGCCAGCCGCTTGTTCGCAGGCCAGCCGGCTTGCCAGGTGACGACGTCGCTGGCCCAGACCGTGGCGCCGCGATGGCGATACGCGGCATGGCGCGACGGCGTGCCCAGATCGCCGCTCAATGCGGCCACCACGCCATCGAGCATTCGGCGAAACGGTTCCAGCGGCGGCAACTGCCGGACAGGCAGCGAGACCGACGTATTGTCGCCGCCCGGTTCGACTTCGATCAGCCCCAGATACACTGCGTTCTCCGCTCTGGCGTTGATCAATCCTTCCGCGGGTATCAGCATGTCTTCGTCGGGGGCGCCGTCGCCGTCGAAGCCATTGGGGAAAATGGTCCAGCGCCGCGCCAATTGCGCGATGCCGACGTCGAACAGCCGGCGAAACAGGCTGCTGCCGGAATAGCATTCGCAGAAAAACAGATCGATCAATTCGGTGTCGGCGACGGCGCAACTGCCCTCGTCGACGACAAATCCGCGCCGGAAGCGCTGCAGAAAATCGGCGCGCGTCAATGCGTCGCTTTTCGGCGGCTGCTTTTGCTCGTGCCAATGGGCCCGGTAGTTCAGGCGTTCGAGCAGCGCCGTGACCGCTTCGACGGTGGGCCGCTGCCGCACGTCTTGTTCCTGATACATCGCGCGCGGGTCGAACTGGCTTTTCACGCCGATGCGTTCCAGATACTGGTCTTCCAGTTCCGCGATCCGGCGTATCGATCGCTGATCGCGACGCAGGCCGGGTTGCGGCGCATCCAGGAAAACGGCGTTTATTCTCGGATCGAAGCGCCGGCCTTCCTGCAGCAGAACCTGATTGGACAGCCAGATGACGGCGCCGCGGTTGCGCATCGGTTGCGAGAGGGTGTGCGGACCGATGAATGCTTCGATCATGCTTTCGACGATCGCCTGCCGTATCGTTTGCCGGCGGATATGGATTTCGTCCATGACGAACGGCAGATTGTGCGGATCGGCAGGCAAGCGGATGGCGGCGATGCTGCTGGAGGCCGTTCGGGTGACCGTTGCCCGCTTGCAGGCGAGGTCGAGCGTGACGCGCAGCGATTGTTTTTCGATGCTGTGATCGTCATGCCAGTTGAAGAGGCTTCTGAAGCGGGCCGAGCCGATGTATGCCTGCGATACGATATCGGCCGGATCGTAACGCCAATCGGGATGCGACTCCCATGCCGCCGGCACGCCGTCGGCATAAGCGACGCGCAGGTTGTCGTCGAGCAGCTTGAGCATCGGCCGCATCCGGTAGTTGGTGGCTTTCAGCATCCAATCGAATACGCGCTGCACCGTCGCGCGCTCTCCCAGTATTTGTCCGTCGCATTGCGTGAATGCGTCCACTTCGCTCAGCCCCAGCAGTCCGGCCCGCGCGCCGGCGTCCTCGATGTGTTCGCTGATCGTGATGTTGAGCAGCGAATGTTCATTCTGCGTGCCGATTTTCAGAATATTCTGTTGCTGTCTAAATTCCTCTTCTTCATTTGCCGGCAGCATCAGTTGCATCATTTTCTGCCAGTCCTCGGGATCGAAGTGCCGGCGATGGACGCTTGCCAACAGGGTGGCGTTGTCGGGCGTATGCGAGGTGGAGTATTGACGCGCCGCGTTGCCCTGATTTCTGGTCCTGACGACCTTGTTTTGCAGGCCGCGCGTTTGATCGCCGGTCAGCGTGATTTCATGCGGTTTGCTCTGCCTGCGCGAAGGGCGCGGCTTCAGATCGATATAGCCGGCGGAATGAATCCGATAGGTTCGCGGCACCGCCGTGGCGGCCAATAGCGCGGAGGAACCGTAACGCGCGGCCGATACCAGGGGACTGATGTAGGCGGCGCCGATCGCATGCGCCAGCGCGACGGCCGCTATGATGTCGCGCGCCAGAATCAGCGTGTAATACGGCACGTTTCCGTAATGATCGTCGCGGACGGAGCGACTGATATGCAGCAGCGGCGCCGTGATCGGCAGCGCACCGAAATACCGGTCGGCCATTTGCGTGCCCGATTCGGTGGCTTTCGATGCTTTTTGCCGTAAAGGCCGGGCAATGGCTTCGATCTCCTTGTTCAGCAGCGACGGCAGGAAGGGCAGGCCGCGGTCGCGCAAATTCTGCCACGCATGTCCGATGACCCACGGATGCTTGTCGATGTGTTTGCGGTACGCATCGAACGACTCATTGATGATGTGATGGGGATAGATCGTTTTGCCGTTCGACAGCAGCAGGCGTGCATCGCGGTGCGGATTGCGGATGACGGCGATAAAGGCTTCGTAAGGCGGCCGCGGCCGTGCGTGGAATCTGCTCAGGTCGACGTCGCAGATGATCTGCGCCGTTTCGTGCAGCATCTGCTCCGCGGTAATTCCATTGCGAAACAGGGTTAGATAAGCCTCGATTTCGACCGAATACGAGGGCGGAGGCTGCAACTCCAGCATGGTCCGGTAGTAACTTTTGTCGAGCAGGCGGTAAGAAGTGGAAAGCCAGTTGTCGGCCAGAACGCGTTCTCGGAAAAACAGGCTGAAATCGAATTGCTTGGCGACCGCGTCGAGCGCCGCCCGGGCTTCTGGGCGAAGTCCCATCAGCGAGGAATGAAATTGCGTGTGGCCCGCGCCGTAGATATCGGTAAATTCGAAGCGCGGCAGATCCTTTGCCTGCTGAATCTGATATAGGGCGTCGGCGGCGGCCGTGACGCTGTCGGCAAATTGTTCCGGGGCGATCGCCGCCCAGCCCCGGCCGGATGCCTGCCAGCCCGGCGCACGTTCGGCCAGCCATCGCCAGACCTCCGCCAGCCCTTCGCGGTCACCGCCGCGGCCGGGCGGCGTGTTCATGATCGCCTGGAAAATCTGCGTATCCCATACGTCCCGATACCAGTACAGTCCCGATACCGCCAAGTCGTTCGCGCCTTCCAGATGCATCGCATTGTAGAGCTCCGGAGACATCACGAAATCGCGGCGGGCGATCCATTGCTGATTTCTCAGTTCCCAGCATTCCAGCAATTGCAGTTTGCCGTCGTAGCGCCGATAGCGTCTGTTCAGCGGTTGATCGGACATGCGCATCAGGATGGTCGCCATCGATTGCGTTGCGCTGCCGACCGGATAATCCGGGTGTTCCTGCAATCGGTATAGCTTGCGGCGCATCAGCGTGATTTTGTGAGCGGCGTGCAACTGCGCAAAATCCGATGCGTTGCGGCGATCCAGATAATCGATCAGGTCGGAGACGCTTTTGCCTGCGGCGTTGCGCAGCGTCATGCCGTCGTGGTAAATGTCGTCGGCGCTGCGCGGGCCGGCGAACATTTGCGACAGGATCCGCTCGTCTTTCATTTCGGCCTCCAGCGCGGCCTCGAATTTTCCGCGCAATGCCGGGAGCGTCAATCTTTCGTTTTCGACACCGGATTTCTTCTGCAACAGCAAATATCCCAGAGCGGCAAGATCCTGCCGCCGCTGCTGGAAGTAGGGAGCGTCGGCCGCGGGCGGTGCGTCGATGGCCGCGGCGAAGCCGTGCGCATCGCTCGGCAGGAGCTCCAGCCGGTTTTCAAAAAAGGTGTGATTTGCGAGTCCATGGTCGCGCAAGGTCTGGCTGAGCGCCAGCAGATACGGCATGTCCGACGCCGGCATCGAGCCGTCCGGCTTGAGGTCCTCCCGCACTGCGTCGGCAATCCGGGGATAAGAACTGGCGTCGACCGTACCGGCATCCGCTCGCGCCGCGCCGTTGACGGCGTCGGCGATGGCCACCATGAGGTTCAGGTCCCGCCGCGCGGCCTGGGACATCTGGCGCCACAGCCCGGGCCGGGATGCCGGCGGCGCGTCGAAAAATATCGAACGCAGGTTGGAGCGCACCCGCTGCAGATCCGCGACCGCGTATGCGGGCCGGTATTCCCTCAGCCGCGCCCACCAGCCGGCGCGCAAATCGCCGGTGTCCGCCGGATCATGGTTGCGGTGGACATCGACGTCATCGAGCAGCGCGTGCAACGCTTTTTTGTCCTCGGCATATGGCGCGCCGGGGCGCAGACCGAGCAGGCGCTCGGCTTCGCCGCCGGAAAGGGCCGGCGCGGCCGCTTCGGGGGTGGGCGCGGCGCGTGTTGCCCGCTGCCGAAGCGGCCGCGACAGCAACCAGCGGCCCGTGCGCGGCCGATGGGCTTCGTCCCTGGGATCGATGGCGGTATAGCGGAAGCGCGGCGGGGCGATCGGCGACGGGCCGAAGTTGACCGGGCGCGCGGCCACGGAAGACAGGCTTGCGTTCAATGGAGGCGTGCCGATCGCCAGGGACAGTCCGAAGGGGGGCATTTGTTTCGTTGCGGAAATTATTTGAGCGGCCCGACATGATATAGGCATGCCAGCCTATCAGAGCCTCTCAGGATTGGTAGAGCCGGCCGTAAAACAAGTAGTTCTAGGAATGCATTGCCGTTTCAAGTACCCTGACGCCTGTTTTTTGAACACAGTAGAGAGCCGACATGCTTGAATTCACCCTGCTAAAGACCGATGGCAATGCGCGCCGGGGGCGCCTGAAACTCAATCACGGCGTGATCGAAACGCCGATTTTCATGCCGGTCGGCACTTATGGCTCGGTCAAGGCGATGTCGCCGCTGGAGCTCAACGAGGTCGAAGCGCAAATCATCCTCGGCAATACCTTTCACCTGTGGTTGCGGCCGGGGCTGGAAGTGGTCGCCAAATTCGGCGGTCTGCACAAATTCATGGGCTGGAACCAGCCGATCCTGACCGATTCCGGCGGTTTTCAGGTGTTTTCGCTGGGCGCGATGCGCAAGATTACCGAGCAGGGCGTGCATTTCGCGTCGCCCATCAACGGCGACAAGCTGTTTTTGTCGCCGGAAGTATCGATGCAGATCCAGCGCGTGCTCAATTCCGATATCGTGATGCAGTTCGATGAATGCACGCCCTACGAAATCGACGACCGTCCCGCGACGCAGGGCGAGGCCGCGCAGTCGATGCGCATGTCGCTGCGCTGGGGCCGCCGCTCGCTCGACGAATTCCGCGAGGGCGGCAATCCGAATGCGCTGTTCGGCATCGTGCAGGGCGGCATGTTCGAAAACCTGCGCGACGAATCGCTGGCCGGGCTGGAACAGATCGGTTTCCACGGTTACGCCATCGGCGGCCTGTCGGTGGGCGAGCCGAAAGAAGAAATGATGCGGGTGCTGGCCCATACCGGTCCGAAACTGCCGGCCGACAAGCCGCACTATCTGATGGGCGTCGGCACGCCGGAAGATCTGGTGCAGGGCGTGGCCAACGGCATCGACATGTTCGATTGCGTGATGCCCACGCGCAATGCGCGCAACGGCTGGTTGTTTACCCGCTTCGGCGATATCAAGATCAAGAATGCGCGTTACAAGGACGACGACCAGCCGCTGGATGAAAGCTGCGGCTGCTATGCCTGCAAAAATTTTTCGCGCGCATATTTGCACCATTTGCACCGAGCGGGCGAAATTCTGGGCGCGCGGCTCAATACCATCCATAATTTGCACTATTATCTGGCGCTGATGAAGGACATCCGCGCCGCCATTGACGCCGGGCAATTCGACGCGTTCGTACGGCAATTTCGCGCGGATCGGGCGCGCGGCGCATAGCGCCGGGGGCGCCTGTCCCGCTTCCGCGCGCTGCGGCGCAACATGCGAGGCCGTCCTCGGACCGCCCAGCTTGCAATACTATCGGGTTATTGCGCCCCGCCGGTGCTAAAATGCCGAGTTCTTTTCAATAACCAACTGGAGTAACACGTGTTAATTTCCGATGCATTCGCGCAAGCGACCGGTCCTGGCGCAGGTGGCCTGATGGGTAACCTGACCAGTTTCCTGCCGATTATCCTGATGTTCGCCGTGCTGTATTTCCTGATGATCCGTCCGCAGATGAAGCGCCAGAAAGAGCAGAAGGCGATGATGGATGCGCTGGCCAAGGGCGACGAAGTGGTGACTTCCGGCGGTCTGCTGGGCAAGGTGACCAAGGTCAACGATGGTTATGTGACCGTTGAAATCTCCGAAGGCACTGAAGTCGTTGTGCAGAAAAGCGCGATCACCACGCTGCTGCCGAAGGGCACCGTCAAGGGGCTGTAATTTGCGGGGCCGACCGTGGCCGGGTTTGCGTGCGGAATTTCGCGCGCGGCCGGCGGCTGGTCCGCAATCTGTCGCAAGCGATGTCCGCACGTATGTACGTCATGTACCAAACGCACGTAACGTCTAATCAATGCTGAAACTATGAATCGTTATCCTCTCTGGAAATATGTACTGCTGGTGCTGGCCTTGCTGTTCGGTACCGTGTATACCCTGCCGAATTTCTTCGGCGAATCCCCCGCGGTGCAGATCAGCAGCGCCAAATCCACGCTCAAGCTGACCCCCGAGGTGTTGACCCGGGCCCAGGATATTCTGCAGAAGGGCAATCTGCCGCCGGAGAGCATACTTTTCGACAACAGCACGCTGCAAGCCTCGGTGCGCGCCCGTTTCACCAATACCGACGAACAGTTCAAGGCCAAGACGCTGCTCGAGCACGAACTCAATACCGATCCCACCGATCCCGCCTATATCATCGCCTTCAATCTGCTGCCGAACACGCCGCAATGGATGCAAAGCCTGCACGCGTTCCCGATGTTCCTGGGCCTCGATCTGCGCGGCGGCGTGCATTTCCTGATGCAGGTCGACATCAAGGCGGTCATCAACAAGCGCCTGCAGGGCTTGCTGACCTCCACCCGCAGCATTCTGCGCGACAAGAACATCCGTCATAACGGCATCGCCCGCGTCGGCGACACCATTGAAATTGCGTTCCGCGACGAGCCCACCCGCGCCGCCGCCAAGGAAGCGCTGGCGTCGCAACTGGCCGAGATGCTGTTGACCGACGCAGGCGCCGGCCAGGATCTGAAATTGATCGGCACCCTGCGTCCCGAAGCCCTGCGCCAGACGCAGGACGACGGCGTCAAGCAAAACATCCTGACGCTGTCCAAGCGCGTCAACGAACTGGGCGTGAGCGAACCGACCATTCAGCGCCAGGGCGCCGACCGCATCGTGGTCGAATTGCCCGGCGTGCAGGACGTGTCGCGCGCCAAGGACATCATCGGCCGCACCGCCACGCTGGAAGTGCGCATGGTCGACGAATCGATCGTCCGCGGCACGGAACTGAGCTCCGCGGTGCCGTTCGGTTCCGAACTGTTCAAAACCGGAAAGAACGCGCCCGTCATCCTGTACAAGGAGCCCATTCTGACCGGCGATTACATCTCCAGCGCGTCGGCCAGCTTCGACCAGAACCATCAGGCCGCGGTCAGCATCGATCTGAACGGCGACGGCGGCCGCAGAATGCGCGATGCGACGCGCAACAAGATCGGCAAGGCAATGGCCATCGTGCTGTTTGAAAAAGGCAAGGGCGAAGTGCTGACGGTCGCCACCATCCGTGACGAACTGGGTTCGCGCTTCCAGATTACCGGCATGGAATCGCCGGAAGCAGCGGCCGACCTGTCGCTGCTGCTGCGCGCCGGTTCGCTGGCGGCGCCGATGGAAATCATCGAAGAACGCACTATCGGGCCGCAACTCGGCGCCGACAATATCCGCAAGGGTTTCGAATCGACCATGTACGGCTTCCTGGTGATCGCCGCGTTCATGATCTGCTACTACCTGATGTTCGGCCTGTTCAGTGCGATAGCGCTGTCGGTCAATCTGCTGTTGCTGGTGGCGCTGCTGTCGACGCTGCAAGCCACGCTGACGCTGCCCGGCATCGCCGCGATCGCGCTGACGCTGGGCATGGCGATCGACTCCAACGTGCTGATCAACGAACGCATTCGCGAAGAGCTGCGCGCGGGCAATACGCCGCAGGCCGCCATCGCGATCGGCTTCGAACGCGCGTGGGCCACGATTCTGGACTCCAACGTGACGACCCTGATCGCCGGTCTGGCGCTGCTGATTTTCGGCTCCGGCGCGATTCGCGGCTTTGCCGTTGTGCATTGTCTCGGCATCCTGACCTCGATGTTCTCGGCCGTATTCTTCTCGCGCGGACTGGCCAATCTCTGGTATGGCCGCCGCAAAAAGCTTTCCGCCCTCGCCATCGGCCAGATCTGGAAACCCGCCGACGTCGCGGTCAAGGGCGCGCTGGATGGCGACGCGTTGCCGAAGGCGCCGCGGGCGTCGAAGGTATCCCGGCCGCGCCGCAAATAATCGAAGCTTGAGGATAGGTCCCTCGCAGGGATCGGACAGAAAGGGTAATGATGGAATTTTTCCGGATTAAAAAAGATATACCGTTCATGCGCCATGCGCTGATCTTCAATGTCATTTCGGCGCTGACGTTCATCGCCGCGGTGTTTTTCCTGTTCGACAGGGGCCTGCATTTCTCGATCGAATTCACCGGCGGCACGGTGATGGAAGTGCATTACCCGTCGGCCGCCAATATCGAGCAAACCCGGCAATCGATAGAAAAGCTGGGCTATGCCGACGCCCAGGTGCAAAGCTTCGGCACCGCGCAGGACGTCCTGATCCGCTTGCCGGCGCGTAGCGGCGTCAACGCATCGGAGCAAAGCGGAAAAGTCATCGCCACCCTGCAGAGCCAGGAACCCGGCGTCAAACTGCAGCGCGTGGAATTCGTCGGTCCGCAGGTCGGCGAGGAACTGGCGCACGACGGCCTGATGGCGCTGGGCATGGTGGTGATCGGCATCATGATCTATCTGGCGATCCGCTTCGAATGGAAATACGCGATCGCCGGCGTGATCGCGAACTTGCACGATATCGTCATCATTCTCGGTTTCTTCGCATTCTTCCAGTGGGAGTTTTCGCTGACCGTGCTGGCGGCGGTGCTGGCGGTGCTGGGCTATTCGGTCAACGAATCGGTGGTGGTGTTCGACCGCGTGCGTGAAACCTTCCGCGATCGCCGCTACGGCAAAATGACCACGCCGGAAGTGCTGAACCATGGGATCACCCGCACCATTTCCCGCACCATCATCACCCACGGCAGCACCGAAGTCATGGTGCTGTCGATGCTGATTTTCGGCGGCCCTACGCTGCATTATTTCGCGGCGGCGCTGACCATCGGCATCGTGTTCGGCATTTACTCGTCGGTGTTTGTTGCCGCGGCGCTGGCGATGTGGTTGGGCGTCAAGCGCGAAGACATGATCAAGCCGATCAAGCCGAAGGACGAAACCGACGGCGCGGTGGTCTGACCCGCTTGACCGTCCCTTGACTGGACCGCTGGAAAAACGGCGCGCCACGACGGCGCGCCGTATTGCATTTTGATAGCCTTTTTTTTACCGACGCCATGAGCTTGCCAGACCTTTCCGTTGGACCCGCTGTCGACGCGGCGGAAGTCGACTTCGATCGCCGCTTCGGCGGCATTGCCCGGCTGTATGGCGCGGCCGCTTTGCAGCGGTTCCGCCGGTCGCACATATGCGTGGTCGGCGTCGGCGGGGTCGGCTCCTGGGCGGTCGAAGCGCTGGCGCGCAGTGCGATCGGCGGCATCACGATGATCGATCTGGACAATCTGGCCGAATCGAACGTCAACCGCCAGATTCACGCGCTCAGCGACACGCTGGGCAAGGCCAAGGTGACCGCGCTGGCCGAACGCGTCGCATTGATCAATCCGTTCTGCAAAGTCACCGAAATCGAGGATTTCCTGACGCCGGACAATCTCGATCGGATGATAGGCGCGCATGCCTACGATTACGTAATCGACGCCATCGACAACGTGCAGGCCAAAGTCGCCCTGATCGCTTATTGCCGCGACCATGCCATCCCCTTGCTGACCGTCGGCAGCGCCGGCGGCCAGACCGATCCGTCCAAAATAGAAGTGCGCGACCTATCCAAAACCGAGCAGGAACCGCTATTGGCGAAGGTGCGCAAGCGCTTGCGCAGCTATCATCGCTTCCCGCGCGGCGACCGCAACCGCTTCGGCGTCGACGCGGTGTTTTCCACCGAACCGGTGCGCATGCCGGTCGATGAAGCCTGTGCCGTCGACGGCGAAGCTTTGGACTATGCATCCGAAGGCGTCACCGGTTTGAACTGCGCCGGCTACGGCTCGGCAGTGGTGGTGACTGCCTCGTTTGGGCTCGCGGCGGCCGCGCATGTGCTGCGGAAACTGGCGCAATCCGTTTAGGCTGGCGGCCGGTTGAAGCGGCATGTCTATCTTGCCCGCGGGCACCCCCGGCTTAAGCCGACCTGGCCATGACAATATTCTTCCGGACAGCGGGGTCATTGGCCCGCGTCCATGCTAGAATTTCTCAGTGGATTTGGGAGGACATATGACCGTTCAGTTCACAGGAGCGACGAATACCGACGGCAACCGTCTGGTTTTCGACACGCGCGCGCATGAGTACGACGATGGGAAATTTCAGGGTTTCGTGCACCTGATTCTTTTCCGCGACAGCAGCCAGGAGGAGAAGGATTTTCCCTGCGGCGCTATACGCGATACCGAAGAAGAAGCGCTGGCGGATGCACTGAAGCTGAGCAAGGAGTTGCCGATCAGCCGCGGGTCCGCAATTGGAAAAGTCTGAGTCATCTTCAAACCGCCGCTTGCGCCATCGATCGAGCGCCCCAGATCCCTACTTGCTTGAATGGAATTCCGGTCGCTCGGGCGATAGGCGCCATGTATATGTCTAGTTTTGGATGCGAGCGACACAAAAATCTCAGCGCCATTTCAATGTGAGCAATTTATTGAAAAATGCCCTTTTCAGGGGACGGTCGCAGAAAATGATACGAGCTATACCGAATTTTTGAATCTGTTTAAGCAACCTTTACATGCTGGTTGCCGCATAAGGCCTACTAAATTTTGGGTTGCTCGTATTGTTCTATATTTTTAGCTGCGGAAAACGCACGAGTCTCTTTGTTTATTGCCGCAATCCTTCGGCGATATTTCAATGTAGGTAATTCGACCAGAAAATACGAAACTGCACCCGCTAAAACTGACAAGAAAAGCAGCAGAAACATAAATCTGATTCGTGATTCTTTGAAAATGCCGTAATGGTCTAGCGTTACTAAAATTGGATAATGTCCTAAAAAACATCCGTAAGATACAGCCCCCATCCAGTTGTCTATTTTTTTCGGTCGTAGATGTCGTAACAACATGATGCAGGCTGCACCAAAATAAAGACCTAGAAATATTTCCTTGTTGAAGCCTTTATTAATTTGCCCGGTCATTAATAAGCCCAAATAATTAATCGTCAGAGGTATTAGTGCGATTGTGAAGTACTTCCATTTCTTCCAATAGATTAAATGCCCAATGATGAAAAATATCAAAGTACCAGGTAGGCTGTAATAGCTGAATTCGAGTATTGGAATTGCATTCCATGTTGCGCAGCAGAATACGATAGTGGCTACAGCAAAGGCTCCGACAATGGTGACAGAAGACGTAAATAAGACGGGAACTGAAAGATAAAATAAAAATTCTGTGGCAAGTGATCCCGATGGAGGGTCTATCGGGAAAATATTTGCAGTAGGTACATATCCGGCCAATCCTAGGGGTAATAGAGCGATATTGTTCCAGGCATCACTGGCACCTAATTTGTTGGGTGTGAAATTTGGCGATGATAGTGAAAAAACGTAGAAAACAAAAAAACATATCGCGACGTAAAAATAAAATTGAGGGCCTATTCTGATTACTCTGTCTTTGAGAAATCCGCTTGAATTTGGAGGTGTCGAAAAGCGTGCAGAATATAGCCCGCTGATCACGTATCCGGAAATTATAAAAAATATAATTACAGCTGTAACTCCGGTGTTGTAATCGAAGGGGGTAAATCTCGCATGATAGGTTACCACTGCGCATGCAAGCAAAAGCCTCAATGCCCCAAACATTGGATTCCTTTTATTTTTAGTTGATATCAGAATATTGCTGTTGCAATATATCGCGCACGGAGTGTATCGCGAAATAGAAATTCAGGTATTTTTCATAAATTTATACCTGCCACGCAATCGGGATTGCTGGTTATTGCGTATGGCGCTATGGCGTATATGGACCCAACGCTGCGGCCTGTTTTTCTGTAATTTAACATCTTGAAGCGGCGATATCCATCGTCGGCATGATGATTAGGGGATTGGAACGCATCGGGGCGATACCGAAGATGCGCGGACCGTCTTACAAGAATGGATCGTGCGGGGGGGATCGGCGGAAGGAGGGTAATGTTCGGTAAAATTTGTAGCGAGAATGATGCTGTAATACTGACTATGAAAATTGAAATCACCTTCCAAAAATTGGAATGTCATTTTCCACGGATTTTTGATGATTGGCGGAAAGCCTTGAATTCTTTGGGGTGGACGACGGGGCTCGAACCCGCGACAACAGGAATCACAATCCTGGACTCTACCAACTGAGCTACGACCACCATTGAGGCGACACTGAAAATAATGCCGCCGATAAGACAGCTGGGAATTATACAAACATGTGGCGGTACTTGCAAACGAAATAAGCGCGGCCCGCATACAAACGTGCTCAAGTCGTATGGATGTCCTGCGCCTGCGGGGCTACGGCGGTAACGGCGGGGGTCAATCTCAACAGTCTGGCAAATGCCGTCTGCAAGCTGCCGGCGCCGGCGCTGGTGTAGGCGCTTAGCGTACCCATGCCGTGTTCCGATGCGCGGCGCAGGCCTGCCGCGTCGATCAGCCGCGTCAATTGCCGGCTGACCGCTTGCCCGGTATCGACGATGCCTATCGATGCGGCGCCGAGTTTGCGCAGCGTATCCTCAATCAGCGGACGCACGAACGGATAGTGCGTGCAGCCCAGCACCAGCGTATCGATTTGCCGTTCCAGCAGCAGGCTCAAATGGCCTTGCAGCAAATGCGCCGTCGGCGGCGCATACAACGCCCCCTGTTCGATCAGATCGACCAGACCTACGCAGGCGGTGCTGTGAAAATTTGCGCCGGTGGAGACGCTCAATTGGTCGCGCAATGCGATGAAACGGGCGCTGGCAAGCGTGGCGCGCGTTGCCAATACGCCGACCTGCCGATTACGGGATTGCTGTGCGGCAGGCTTGAGCCCGGGTTCGATGCCGACCACGATCAGCGCCGGATATTGCGCGCGCAATGCGACGATCGCAGCGGCGGTGGCAGTGTTGCAGGCGACCACCAGCGCCTTGGCGCCTCGCGCCAGCAGGAATTGCGCGATCGCCAGCGAACGCGCGACGATTTCCGCTTCGCTGCGGTCGCCGTACGGCGCATAGCCGGAATCGGCGAAATACAGCAGATGCTCGTGCGGCAGATCGGCATGCATGTGGCGCAGCACCGACAAACCGCCGACGCCGGAATCGAAAATGCCGATGGGCGCATCGGCAGCCATCGGCATTGCAGGCGGCATACTGGGGCTTATACCGTCGCGACCGGGATCTTGCTCAGCGCGACGCTGCTCGCGATGCGCTCCTGCCATTCCTTCGGCCCGGTGGTGTGCACCGCTACGCCGTTGGCGTCCACCACGACCGTCACCGGCATGTCCTTGACGTCGAATTCGTAAATCGCCTCCATGCCCAGATCCTCGAAGCCGACCACCTTGGCCGATTTGATCGCTTTCGACACCAGATAAGCCGCGCCGCCGACGGCCATCAGATAGGCCGATTTGTGTTTCTTGATCGACGCCACGGTCGCCGGGCCGCGTTCGGCTTTGCCGATCATCGAAATCAGGCCGGTCTGCTCCAGCATCATGTCGGTGAATTTATCCATCCGTGTGGCGGTGGTCGGGCCGGCGGGGCCGACCGCTTCGTCGCGCACCGGGTCGACCGGACCCACGTAATAGATCACGCGGCCGGTGAAATCGACGGGCAGCTTTTCACCCTTGGCCAACATGTCCTGGATGCGCTGGTGCGCGGCGTCGCGGCCGGTCAGCATTTTGCCGTTCAGCAGCAGGGTCTGGCCCGGCTTCCAGCTCGCGATTTCTTCCTTGGTCAGGGTATCCAGATCCACCCGTTTCGATTTTTCGGTGTCGGGCATCCAGTTCACTTGCGGCCAGTCGGACAGCGACGGCGGCTCCATGAATGCGGGACCGGAGCCGTCCAGCACGAAGTGGCCGTGGCGCGTCGCCGCGCAGTTCGGAATCATCGCCACCGGCTTGGACGCGGCGTGCGTCGGATGCATCATGATTTTCACGTCCAGCACGGTGGTCAGGCCGCCCAGGCCTTGCGCGCCGATGCCCAGGGAATTGACCTTCTCGAACAGTTCGATGCGCAACTCCTCGAGCTTGTTTTGCGGACCGCGTTTGAGCAGGTCGTACATGTCGATGTCTTCCATCAACACTTGCTTGGCCATCAGCATCGCCCGTTCGGCGGTGCCGCCGATGCCGATGCCGAGCATGCCGGGAGGACACCAGCCGGCGCCCATCGTCGGCACTGTTTTCATGACCCAGTCGACCAGCGAATCGGACGGATTGAGCATCACGAATTTGCTCTTGTTTTCGGAGCCGCCGCCTTTGGCCGCGACCTGCACGTCCACCGTATTGCCGGGCACCAGTTCCATGTGCACCACGGCCGGCGTGTTGTCCTTGGTGTTCTTGCGTTCGAAATGCGGATCGGCGACGATCGACGCGCGCAGCATATTGTCCGGATTGTTGTAGCCTCGGCGCACGCCTTCGTTGACCGCATCGGTGACCGAGCCCTTGAAGCCTTCGAAGCGGACTTCCATGCCGATTTTCAAAAACACATTGACGATGCCGGTATCCTGGCAGATCGGACGCTTGCCTTCGGCGCACATGCGCGAATTGGTCAGGATCTGCGCGATGGCGTCCTTGGCGGACGGGCTTTGCTCGGCTTCGTACGCGCGCGCCAGATGCTGGATGTAATCGGCCGGATGGTAATAACTGATGTATTGCAGGGCGGCGGCGACGGATTCGATGAGATCGTCTTGCTTGATGATGGTCATGGCTGGTTTTCTCAGAAACGGAGGGGCGCAAAAGTCCGTTATTTTACACGGTCCTGCGTTTGCTATTTTATGCGCCGGTCCATGGCAACCGGGCAAAACACCAGCCTTCTACCGTTTTGCGGTGGCCTTCCGCGTCTTTGTTGCCTTCGAAGCCCTCCAGGATGTCGAAGCTGTTTGCATAACCGCGTTCGGTAGCGGCTTTTGCCGCGTGGCGCGAACGCACGCCGGAGCGGCACAGAAATAACAGCACCTGATCCTTGGAGGCGAGTTTGTCGAGTTCGTCGAGGAAGGCCGGATTGGGGGTGCTCTGCGGATACAGATTCCATTCGATCGCGAAATGCTGCGTGCCGTCGATTTTCACCTGGCCCACCCAATCGCGCTCGGCTTTGGTTCGCACGTCGACCAATTTCACGTTGCTGTCGGCCTGCAACAAGGCATAGGCTTGCGCGGGCGTGACCGCGCCGGCATACGGCAGTTGACTTGCCTGGCCCAACTGGCGCGCCTTGGTCAGAATATCTTGTGTATTTGTCATCAAAAATCCTGGTGAGCACATTATCGGTGCGCTATTGGTGCGCCGGCCGAAAAATGTGATGTTTTTGTGCATCTACATTATTTCGCACAAAATTGGTGCAAACTGCGAAGAGTCCGTTAAATCGCGTTATCCCTTATCAATTCTGTACATCATAGCGCGCCTATGGGGTGTTTGTCTGACGGCGATTGGCATGGAAACTGCTTATCCCATGGTGCGTTTCTTGTTCGTGTGTTTGTTGCGGCTAATTGAAAGATGTCGCATAGGGACAAGTAATAGCGGCTAAAATAGCGCCGCGCAGAATTTTTCAGCACAATTTATCCCAGTTTAGTATCACTTCCTCGTTTTAGGAGATTTGCAATGGCAAGGACGGCCGCAGAAGTTTTGAAGATGGTAAAAGATAACGAAGTCAAGTTTGTCGACTTCCGTTTTGCAGATACACGCGGCAAGGAACAGCACGTCAGCGTGCCTGTGTCCCATTTCGATATGGATAAATTCGAAACCGGTCACGCATTCGACGGGTCGTCGATTGCCGGTTGGAAGGGCATCGAAGCATCCGATATGTTGTTGATTCCGGACCCGACCACTGCCAATATCGATCCGTTCATGGAAGAAACCACACTGTTCATGCAGTGCGACGTGATCGAACCGTCCGACGGCAAAGGTTACGACCGCGATCCGCGCTCGATCGCCAAGCGCGCCGAAGCGTATCTGAAATCGTCCGGTCTGGGCGATGCGGCTTATTTCGGTCCAGAGCCTGAATTCTTCATTTTCGACGGTGTGCGCTGGGGCGCGGACATGTCCGGCTGCTTCGTCAAGATCGAATCGGAAGAAGCATCGTGGAGCAGCGGCGCCAAGCTCGAAGGCGGCAACACCGGCCACCGTCCAACGGTCAAGGGCGGTTATTTCCCGGTTCCTCCGGTCGACAGCTTCCAGGACATGCGTTCGGAAATGTGTCTGCTGCTGGAAGCCATGGGCATTCCGGTCGAAGTGCATCACCATGAAGTCGCCGGCGCCGGTCAGAACGAAATCGGCACCAAGTTCTCCACACTGGTGGAGCGCGCCGACTGGACTCAGAATCTGAAATACATCGTGTGGAACGTCGCGCACACCTATGGCAAGACCGCCACTTTCATGCCGAAGCCGCTGGTCGGCGATAACGGTTCGGGCATGCACGTGCACCAATCGGTGTGGAAAGACGGCAAGAATCTGTTCGCAGGCGACGGCTATGCCGGTCTGTCCGAGTTCGCGCTGTATTACATCGGCGGCATCATCAAGCATGCGAAGGCATTGAACGCCATCACCAATCCGGGCACTAACTCGTACAAGCGTCTGGTTCCAGGCTTCGAAGCGCCGGTCAAGCTGGCTTATTCGTCGCGCAACCGTTCGGCGTCGATCCGCATTCCGCACGTGCCGAATCCTAAGGGCCGCCGCATCGAAACGCGCTTTCCGGATCCGCTGGCCAATCCATACCTGTGCTTCTCCGCGCTGCTGATGGCCGGTCTGGACGGTGTGCAGAACAAGATCCATCCGGGCGAAGCCGCTTCGAAGGATCTGTACCATCTGCCGCCTGAAGAAGACAAGTTGATCCCGACTGTCTGCTCGTCGCTGGACGAGGCGCTGGAACATCTGAACAACGACCGCGAGTTCCTGACCCGCGGCGGTGTGTTCAGCGACAGCATGATCGATGCCTATATCGATTTGAAGATGCAGGAAGTGCAGCGTTTCCGCATGACTACGCATCCTATCGAATTCGATATGTATTATTCGCTGTAAGCCGGTTTGATTTATCGGTCGTTGCATCACGATAACGTGTGACAAAAAGGGGAAGTTCGCTTCCCCTTTTTCTTTTTGGGCATCCGATCCGTGTCGATGCGTGTCGACGGTTCGTATCGGTTGCCGTATCTGACGAATACTTTCTATTTTGCAAGAGACTATGACACCGAAATCTGCCGTGCCTTCTCTTGAAGGACTGGATTTACTGGCCTCCGCCGTGATCGTTCTGAACGCAGAGGGCGGCATCGTCTACGCCAATGCCGCCGCCGAAAACATGCTGGAGAGTTCGGTCAGGGTATTGTTGCATCAGAAGCTGAGCGATCTGTTTACCAATGGCGAGCTGCTCAAACCTCTGTTCGCAGAGGCGGTCGCGCACCGTTTTGCCGACAAGCGGCTCGATCTGGTGCTCGAACGCGCCGGCCGCGAGGCCTTGCAGGTCGATGCCGTGATTACCGCTTTGGATAGACCGGAGATGCCGGTGCTGATCGAATTGCGCGAGAACATCCAGCAATTGAAGCTCGATCGCGAAGAGCGTCTGCTCGATCAAAGCCAGGCCAACAAGGAACTGATCCGCAATCTGGCGCATGAAATCAAGAATCCGCTGGGAGGCATCCGCGGCGCCGCGCAATTGCTGGAGCTGGAGTTGCCGGAACGCCATCTGAAAGAGTTGCGCGAATACTCGCAAGTCATCATCAAGGAGGCGGACCGCCTGCAAACGCTGGTCGACCGGCTGCTGGCGCCGCACCGCCGGCCGCATATCGTCGGCGATGTGAATATCCACGAAGTGTGCGAACGCGTGCGCAGCCTGATTCTGGCCGAATTTCCGCAGGGCCTGGTGGTCAGGCGCGATTACGATCTGTCGATTCCGGAATTCCGCGGTGACAAGGAGCAACTGATTCAGGCCATGCTCAACATCGTGCATAACGCGGCGCAGGCGCTGACCGAACGTATCCGCAGCGGCGATGCCGAATTGAAACTGGAGACTCGCGTGGCGCGCCAGGTCACTTTGGCGAAGGTGCGCTACAAGCTGGCACTAGACTTGCATATCATCGATAACGGCCCCGGCATCGCGCCCGATATCGAAGACAGGATTTTCTATCCATTGGTATCCGGACGCGAGGGAGGCAGCGGACTTGGACTGACGTTGGCGCAAACTTTCGTGCAGCAGCACTTGGGCGTGATCGAATGCGAAAGCCGTCCGGGCCGCACCGATTTTAGGATTTTGATACCGCTTCCTTGAGCCGGGGGAGTGGATGTGCCGGAAATGGCGATGCTGAGCTTAGACGCGGGATGTTGCAAACTATGAAACCAATCTGGATCGTTGACGACGATGAATCAATCCGCTGGGTGCTCGAAAAAGCCCTGGCGCGCGAAAACCTCGCCACCCGCAGTTTTTCCAGCGCACGCGATGCGCTGACGGCATTGCAAACAGGTGTGCCGCAAGTCCTGGTTTCCGATATACGCATGCCAGGCCCCTCCGGCCTGGAATTGTTGCAAACCGTCAAGGCCGAGCACCCCGGAGTGCCGGTCATCATCATTACGGCATTCTCCGATCTGGATTCCGCGGTCTCGGCATTTCAGGGCGGCGCGTTCGAATACCTGGCCAAGCCTTTCGACGTCGACAAGGCGGTGGAGCTGATCCGGCGCGCGCTGGAAGAAAGCCTGCGCGAAGGCGACGTCGAGCAGGCCGCCGTCGAAGCCACCGAGATACTCGGCCAGGCGCCGGCGATGCAGGACGTCTTTCGCGCCATCGGGCGTTTGTCGCAATCGAATGTCACCGTGCTCATTACCGGAGAATCCGGCACAGGCAAGGAACTGGTCGCGCGCGCGCTGCACAAACATAGCCCGCGCTCGGCGCAGCCGTTCGTGGCGCTCAACACCGCGGCGATTCCTAAGGATCTGCTGGAGTCGGAACTGTTCGGCCACGAGCGCGGCGCCTTTACCGGCGCGCAGACCATGCGGCGCGGCCGTTTCGAGCAGGCCGAAGGCGGCACGCTGTTCCTGGATGAAATCGGCGATATGCCGTTCGATCTGCAAACGCGCTTGCTGCGTGTGCTCTCGGATGGACATTTCTACCGCGTCGGCGGTCATCAATCGATGAAGGCCAATGTGCGCGTGATCGCCGCCACCCATCAGAATCTGGAGCATCGGGTACGCGAAGGCCTGTTTCGCGAAGACTTGTATCACCGCCTCAACGTGATCCGCTTGCGTCTGCCGAATCTGCGCGAGCGGCGCGAAGACATCGCGCTCCTGACCCGGCATTTCCTGACGCAAAGCGCGCGCCAATTGGGAGTGGAAGCGAAGCGTTTGTCGCCGCATGCGATGCAGTTTTTGTCGCAGCTCGAATTGCCCGGCAATGTGCGCCAGCTGGAGAATCTGTGCAACTGGATCACCGTGATGGCACCGGGTCAGACGGTGGAAGTCAAGGATCTGCCGCAGGATCTGATCGACGAACGGCCGATCGATGAAATTGCGTCGACGCCATCGTCGCCGGCAGCCGTCAAGACCGAGGGCGACAGCGCTGCCGAACGCAGCGACGATGCCGCCGGCGGCGACCGGCACCGCTGGGTTGCCCTGCTGGAAACGGAGGCCGCGCAAATGCTCGCGCACGGCTTGCCCGAGGTCATGGATGTATTGGGCCGCCAGTTCGAAGCCACGCTGATCAAGGCGGCGCTGAAGCATACGCATGGCCGTAAAAACGATGCGGCGGTGCGCCTGGGCATCGGGCGCAATACGATTACGCGGAAGATTCAGGAACTCAATATCGGCGGCGTCGCGGATGATTGAGTAGCGACAACGGATTTATCCGCCGAAACGCCTGCGTCCGATGGGACGATTCGGCGTGTCGGCGGTCCCGGCCGCCATCTATTGCGCGTGGATGGCCCCTTATATATTCCGGCGCAATCTGCGCCACAAGGTGGTACGGCTGATTCCCAGGTATTCGGCCGCCGCTTCCCGATTGCCGTCGAAACGCTGCAGCGTCTGTTGCAAGCTCTCCGCCGTTTCCGGTTTCCCCGATGGATCGATCGCCGTCGCCGGCTCAGGCTCCGCTGCATCCGCGGCCGAGGACGCTTGCGGCAGGGCCAATTCCGGCGCAACGCTTTTCAAAAATGCCGGCGTCAGCGCCTGCAGCGGCGCATCCGCCAAAAACAGCGCCAGCCGCTCCATCAGATTCCGTAATTCGCGCACATTGCCTGGCCAGCGATAGGCGCTCAGCAGCGGCATGCAAGCCTGGAGCTCGGCATCCAGATCCGCATGCGGCCGACTGTCCAGCGCCGCCAATGCATTTTTCAGACACCATTGCGCCAGCATCGCCAGGTCGTCCATCCGTTCGCGCAACGGCGGCAGCGACAGCCGCAGCACCGCCAGCCGGTAATACAGATCGGCGCGGAAACGGCCCTCGGTGACGCGCGCCTCCAGGTCGCAATGGGTGGCGCTGACGATGCGTACGTCCACCGCAATCGGCCGGGTGCCGCCGACCCGGACCACCGCGCGCTCTTCCAATACCCGTAACAGCCGGGTTTGCAAATTCAGCGGCATTTCGCCGATTTCATCCAGGAACAGAGTGCCGCGATGCGCCGCTTCGAACAGGCCGGCGCGGCCGCCCCGACGTGAACCGGTGAAGGCGCCGTCTTCATAGCCGAACAACTCCGATTCCAGCAGCGATTCCGCCAGCGCGCCGCAGTTGACCGCCACGAACGGCCGCTCGTGGCGGCCCTGTGCATATTCGCGATGAATGGCCTGCGCCGCCAGTTCCTTGCCGCTGCCGGTTTCGCCCCGAATCAGCACCGTCGCGGGCGAGCGGGCGAACAGGGCGATCGCTTGCCGCACGTTGTGCATCGCGGCCGATTCCCCGCGCAAGTCCTGCAGCCGGTGGCGCGCGCGCGGACCGTTGGCGGACGCCTGTGAGCCGAGGCGATGATCGGGGCGCGTCAGTTGCACCAGGTCCAGCGCGCTGTCGAATGCTTGCCGGATCGACGCCGCCGAATATATGAAGATGCCGGTCATGCCGGCTTCTTCGGCCAGATCGGTAATCAGCCCCGCGCCGACCACGACCTTGATGCCGGCGGCCTTCAATTCCTGAATCTGCGCACGCGCGTCCTCTTCCGTGACATAAATGCGCTGCTGGATGCCCAGGCCGAAGGTGCGTTGGAAATCGCTCAACGCCGGGATGGTTTCCCGGTAATTGATCAGGCCGATGTCGCTGCCGATCTTGCGCGCTTGCGCCAGCGCCTGCATTACGTCGAAACCGCTGGCCGCGGCGATGATCACCGGCACCGGCAGACGGCTTTTCAAATACGCGCCGTTGGAGCCGGCGGCGATGATGGCATCGCAACGTTCGTTTTGCAGACGTTCACGAATGTGGCGCACCGCCTCGTCGAAGCCGAGATGAATCGCTTCGATCTGCGCCTGATCGTCGAACTCGCGCCGGATGTCGCGAAACAGATCGGACAGGCGCGATATCGATACCGTCCAGATAACCGCTTGTTCCGCGTGCGGATCGCGCGAGGCTGTCGATGGGCGACTCATGTGTCCCTCCGTGTTTCAGTTGTTGTTTCAAAATATGTTTCAAATGCGTTTCAATTTCAGGATTGTAACGTGAAGGCGATCCCTGCTGGAAAATCCCGCCGATTGCGCCCAAAATAAGGGGCCCTTATCAAGCGCTTGATTTAAAGGCATTTTTGATGGAAATCGCATTCGGATTGGCGATGGGGCTTGGCGCCGTGCGGTACTGGCACGCCGATTGCAATGCAGTGAAAAGTCCGTCCAAAATGCGGTTAACTGAAACGTTTCGAAAGTGAGCCATGAGCATTCATTCCGCCGGCGCAGCGTTCCGCCAGGCTGTCGCCGAAGAGTCGCCGTTGCAGGTGATCGGCGCAATCAACGCCAACCATGCGCTGCTTGCCAAACGCGCGGGCTTCCGTGCGATCTATTTATCGGGCGGCGGCGTGGCCGCGGGCTCCCTGGGCTTGCCCGATCTTGGCATTTCCAACCTGGACGATGTGCTGGTCGACGTGCGGCGCATTACCGACGTCTGCGATCTGCCGCTGCTGGTCGATGCCGATACCGGTTTCGGCGCGTCGGCCTTCAACGTGGCGCGGACCGTCAAGGCGCTGATCAAGGCCGGCGCGGCGGCGATGCATATCGAAGATCAGGTCGGCGCCAAGCGCTGCGGCCATCGTCCGAACAAGGAAATCGTCTCCAAGGAGGAAATGGTCGATCGCATCAAGGCCGCCGTGGACGCGCGCACCGATGAAAATTTCGTCATCATGGCGCGCACCGATGCGCTGGCCGTCGACGGGCTGGAAGCGGCGCTGGAGCGCGCCGCGGCCTGCGTCGAGGCGGGCGCCGACATGATTTTTCCGGAAGCGATTACCGAGCTGGCGATGTACCGGCGATTCGCCGCGGAGGTAAAGGCGCCGGTGCTGGCCAATATCACCGAATTCGGCGCCACGCCGCTGTTTACCGTCGAAGAATTGAAGGGAGCCGATGTCGGCCTGGTGCTGTACCCGCTGTCCGCGTTCCGCGCAATGAACAAGGCCGCCGAAAACGTGTATCAGGCGATCCGCCGCGACGGCACGCAGAAAAACGTCATCGATACCATGCAAACGCGCGCCGAATTATACGAACGCATCGATTATTACCGGTTCGAACAGCATCTGGACGCCTTGTTCTCGGGGCAGAAAAAATAGAACGCATTTTGTGGAATTTTCATTTCTTTTGAATACAGGAGCGGCGACATGAGCGAAGCGGCAGGCAGCGCATTCAAACCGAAAAAATCCGTGGCCTTATCGGGCGTCACCGCGGGCAACACAGCCTTGTGCACGGTCGGCAAAAACGGCAACGATCTGCGCTATCGCGGCTACGACATTCTCGATATCGCCGATAGTTGCGAATTCGAAGAGATCGCGCATCTGCTGGTGCATGGCAAACTGCCGACCGCTGCCGAATTGCGCGCTTATAAAGCCAAACTCAAGGCGCTGCGCGGTATTCCGGCCAACGTCAAGGCCGCGCTGGAATGGCTGCCGGCCGCGTCGCACCCGATGGACGTGATGCGCACCGGCGTTTCCGCGCTCGGCTGCATGCTGCCGGAGCAGGACGATCACAACATCCCCGGCGCACGCGACATCGCCGACAAGCTGATGGCGTCGCTGGGATCGATGCTGCTGTACTGGTACCACTACAGCCACAACGGCAACCGTATCGAGGTCGAAACCGACGACGCGTCGATCGGCGCGCATTTCCTGCATTTGCTGCACGGCGCCGCGCCGTCCGAATTGTGGGAAAAGGCGATGCATACCTCGCTGATCCTGTATGCCGAACATGAATTCAATGCGTCGACATTTGCCGCCCGCGTCATCGCCGGCACCGGATCGGACATGTATTCCGCGATCACCGGCGCCATCGGCGCACTGCGCGGGCCCAAGCACGGCGGCGCCAACGAATTCTCATTCGCGGTGCAGAAACGTTACGACAATCCGGACCAAGCGGAAGCGGACATTAAACGCCGCGTCGACAACAAGGAAGTGGTGATCGGCTTCGGACATCCGGTATACACGATCGCCGATCCGCGCAACAAGGTGATCAAGGACGTGGCTTATAAGTTGTCCAAGGACGCCGGCTCCACCCGGATGTTCGAGATCGCCGAGCGGCTGGAAACGGTGATGTGGGATATCAAGAAAATGTTTCCCAATCTGGACTGGTTTTCGGCGGTGTCGTATCACATGATGGGCGTGCCCACGGCCATGTTCACGCCGCTGTTCGTGATCGCGCGCACCTCCGGCTGGGCGGCGCACGTCATCGAGCAGCGCGTCGACAACAAGATCATTCGGCCGTCCGCCAATTATGTCGGACCGGAGGATTTGAAGTTCGTCCCGCTGGCAAAGCGGAAATAGCGTTGGAAAGCAGCGATAAGTTGGAGGATGCGGCACCCGGTGCGTATACACTGGTGGTCCCCTTTCCGTTTCATTATCGTGGAGACCTCCGACCTTATGAACCTCATCCTGAAACCCGCGCCTGGCCGCGTAGCGCAAGTTGTCATCGCAGCAAGTTTCGCCGCTTTGCTGGCGGCGTGCGCATCGTCGCCGCTGCCGGTCACCGAAACCAAACCGGCGCCCGGCACGCCGGCGGTAGGCAGCGGCCCGCTCTGGACGCGGCAGCTGATAAGCGGCAATTTCAGATGCGAGTTCGGCAGCGCCGTCGGCATCAAGATGGGCGATGGTCTGCAGAACGTCAATCTGACCTGGAAAGGCAAGACCTACGTCATGCTGCCGGTGAAGACCGCGACCGGCGCCTTGCGCTTCGAAGACCGGAGCAGCGGGATGGTATGGATCCAGATTCCGGCGAAATCGATGTTGCTGGACTCCAAGATCGGCCAACCGCTGGCTAACGACTGCAAGCTGTAAGCCGATAAGGGAATTCGACGATTGCCTTATCGCCGGCCTGCCGCGCCTTACGTATCCGGCAGGCCGTTTTCAAATTCGCTCACAGGAAGCGCACATGTCCGCACATATTTCGAACGTCCGTCCCAAACACGACAAGGTGCTGATCGACATAGTCGATTACGTCACGAAATACAAAATCGATTCGAAGACGGCTTACGAGACCGCCCGCAATTGCCTGATCGATACTTTGGGCTGCGGACTGGAAGCGCTGGAATATCCGGCTTGCAAAAAGCTGATGGGACCGATCGTGCCGGGTACCGTCGTGCCGAACGGCGCCAGGGTGCCCGGCACGCAGTTTCAACTGGACCCGGTACAGGCCGCGTTCAATATCGGCGCGATGATCCGCTGGCTCGATTTCAACGACACCTGGCTGGCGGCCGAATGGGGTCATCCATCCGACAACCTGGGCGGGATTCTGGCGACCGCCGATTGGCTGTCGCGCAATGCGGTGGCCGCCGGCAAAAAGCCGCTGACCATGAAAGACGTGCTGACCGGCATGATCAAGGCGCATGAAGTCCAGGGCTGCATCGCGCTGGAAAATTCCTTCAACAAGGTCGGCCTGGATCACGTAGTGCTGGTCAAGGTCGCATCGACCGCCGTGGTGGCCGAAATGATGGGCTTGTCGCGCGACGAAATTCTCAACGCCGTATCGCTGGCCTGGGTCGACGGCCAGTCGTTGCGCACCTATCGCCATTCGCCGAACACCGGTTCGCGCAAATCCTGGGCCGCCGGCGACGCCACTTCGCGCGCGGTGCGCCTGGCCCTGATGGCCAGGACCGGCGAGATGGGCTATCCATCGGTGCTGACCGCCAAGACCTGGGGCTTTTACGACGTGCTGTTCAAAGGCCAGCCATTCAAATTCCAGCGCGAATACGGTTCCTATGTGATGGAAAATGTGCTGTTCAAAATCTCGGTCCCTGCCGAATTCCATTCGCAGACCGCGGTGGAAGCGGCGATGACGCTGCATGCGCAAATCGCCAAGGCCGGCCGCAAGATCGAGGACATCGCGAAAATCACCATCCGCACCCACGAAGCCTGTATCCGCATCATCGATAAAAAAGGGCCGCTGGACAATCCGGCCGACCGCGATCACTGCATCCAGTACATGGTCGCCGTGCCGCTGATTTTCGGCCGTCTGACCGCATCGGATTACGAAGACGATATCGCCGCCGACAAGCGTATCGATGTGCTGCGCGCCAAGATCGCCTGCATCGAAGATCCGCGCTTTACCAAGGATTACCACGATCCGAAGAAGCGCTCGATCGCCAACGGCCTGAGCATCGAATTCAAGGACGGCAAAACGCTGGCCGAAGTGACGGTCGAATACCCGGTCGGCCATGCGCGGCGTCGCAAGGAAGGCATTCCGTTGCTGGAGGAAAAATTCAAAATCAATCTGGCGCGCCAGTTTCCGGCCCGGCAACAGCAAAAAATCCTGGACGTATCGCTGAATCAGAAAGCGCTGGAAGCGATGCCGGTTAACGAGTACCTTGATATGTATGTGATTTAGGGCTTGCCAATAAAATTCCGGGACGCAAAGTACGTTTCGGACTTCACATGGAGGAGACCCATGGGTTTCGATGCGCACGCTTACGACGCCTTTTGCCGTCGTTCCGTCGATGATCCGCAGACATTCTGGGCCGAGCAGGCGCGGCGTATCGAATGGCATCGACCGTTTACGCGCACGCTGGACTACAGCCGTGCGCCATTCGCCAGCTGGTTCATCGGCGGCGCCACCAATCTGTGCCACAACGCGCTCGACCGTCATCTGACGGTCCGCGGCCACCAGCCGGCGCTGATCGCCATTTCGAGCGAAACCGACAGCGAACGCGTCTACACCTACAAGGAACTGCATGCCGAAGTTAACCGCTGCGCATCGATGATGCAGGCGTTGGGCGTGCGCAAGGGCGACCGCGTGCTGATCTACATGCCGATGATCGCCGAGGCGGTCTTTGCGATGCTGGCGTGCGCGCGCATCGGCGCGGTGCATTCGGTGGTGTTCGGCGGTTTCGCATCGAACAGCCTGGCCACGCGTATCGACGACGCGCAGCCGGTATTGATAGTCTCCGCCGATGCCGGATCGCGCGCCGGCAAGATCATGCCCTACAAGGGTTTGCTGGATGAGGCGATCGCTCTGGCCACGTACAAGCCGGCGCATGTATTGATGGTCGATCGCGGGTTGGCGGCCATGCCGATGACGGCGGGGCGCGATATCGATTACGCGCAAATGCGCGCCGCGCATGCCGACGCGATCACGCCGGTAGTCTGGCTGGAATCCAACGATCCATCGTATGTGCTGTACACCTCGGGCACCACCGGCAAGCCGAAAGGCGTGCAGCGCGATGTCGGCGGCTATGCGGTGGCGCTGGCGACATCGATGGAACTGATGTTTTGCGGCAAGCCGGGCGAAACATTTTTCTGCACCTCGGATATCGGCTGGGTGGTCGGGCATTCCTACATCGTCTACGGTCCATTGCTGGCCGGCATGGCGACGGTATTGTATGAAGGCCTGCCCGTCAGCCCCGATGCGGGTGTCTGGTGGCGCATCGTCGAGAAATACAAGGTCACGCGGATGTTCTCGGCGCCGACCGCGATCCGCGTGCTGAAAAAGCAGCCGCTGGAGCTGATGCAAAAGGCCGATCTGTCGTCGCTGAAAGCCTTGTATCTGGCCGGCGAGCCGCTGGACGCAAGCACCTCGGAATGGATTTCAAGCGCGTTGGGCGTAGCGGTGATCGACAACTATTGGCAGACCGAAAGCGGCTGGCCCATTTTGTCGATCGCCAAAGGCGTCGGCGACAAGCCGACCCGGCTCGGCAGTCCCGGCGGTCCGCTGTATGGCTATAAAGTGCAGATCCTCAACGAGCAAACCGGCGCATTGTGCGACGCCAACGAAAAAGGCGTGGTCGTCATCGAGGGACCGCTGCCGCCCGGCTGCATGCAAACGATTTATCGCAACGACGAACGTTTCGTCAGCACCTATTGGCGCAATTTCGACCGTCCCGTTTACTCGACCTTCGATTGGGGCATCCGCGACGAGGACGGCTATTACTTTATTCTGGGGCGCACCGACGACGTGATCAACGTCGCCGGCCACCGCCTCGGCACGCGTGAAATCGAGGAGAGTATTTCCAGCCATCCGGACATATCCGAAGTGGCGGTGGTCGGCGTCGAAGACAAGATCAAAGGCCAGCTGGCAGTGGCGTTCGCGATCCCGAAAAATGCGCAGGCCGTCGCGACGCCGGAGGCGGCGCGCGCGCTGGAAATGGAGGTGATGAACGTCGTCGATCGCCGCTTGGGTGCGGTGGGGCGGCCGGCGCGGGTGTATTTTGTGACGCTGCTGCCGAAGACGCGCTCCGGGAAATTGCTGCGGCGCGCGATACAGTCGATTTGCGAGGGGCGCGATCCGGGCGAATTACCGACCATCGAAGACCCGGCGGCGCTGGAGCAGATACGGCTTGCGCTGGCGGAAAAAGATCCGCAAACGCATAGCTGACGCAAGCGCCGGAACGCACCGCAGCGCCGCTGTATTCGGTAAGATGAGGCTTTTAGGAGAATGGCGATGCGATCCACAAGAGCGACCTCGGCGGTCGAACGTCTGAACAGCCGGTCGGACGGTCCGCGTTATTCAATGGTGCGCACGGCGGACGAATTGTTTTATCTGGTGCAGAGCGGCGGCGCAAGTCCCGCAGTCAAATTGTGCGATCCGATGACGCTGGACGAGTTTGCGGCATTCGTGAATGCGTACGGCCCGCAAAAGCCGCGCCGCATCAGCAAGCTGGATGTGGCTTTCGAAAAGCAATTGGGCGCGCGCAACGCGACGCCGAAGCGGTCAGAAGATAACGATTAATGGCCTCCCTTTGCTTGCCGAATGACGGATTGCCAGGCCTTCGATCCCGCATCGCTTGCTTCACCGTTGCGCTTTGCGCCAGTCTCGCGCCATCTGCCGGGCGACCGCAAGAAAGCTGCGCACCACCGGCGACGGATCGTGGCGCCGCCACGCAAGACTGATCGGCGCCTTGGGCGCTTCCCCCGCAATCGGCAGATAGACCACTTCGTCCGTCTGGATCTGGCTGGTTGAGCGCGGCACGATCGAAATGCCAAAGCCAGCGCCGACCATCGGCACGATCGACGTAATTTGCGGCGCCTCCTGACCCAGTCTCGGAATGAAACCGGCGCGCTGACAGGCATGCGTGATCGCGTCGTAAAGACCAGCGCCGATCATGCGCGGGAACAGAATGAACGTCTCCGCCGCGAGCGCCGACAGCGATACCGACGCGCCGGACTGCGCCAGCGGATGGGTATGCGGAAGGGCCACGACCATATCCTCCCTGACCAGCAACTCAACCTCCACTTCGTCGGCGCTCATGATCGGCGGCCGAATGAAGGCTACGTCGATGCGGCCTTGCTGCAGGCCTTCCGCCAGCGATGGCGTATTGCTTTGCTCCGGCGACAGCACGACATCGGGATGCCGGCCGCGGTATTCGCGAATGAGGGCCGGCACGAGCGGCTGGAAGTATGTGGCTCCCGCGAAGCCCATGCGCAAGTGTCCGATTTCGCCACGGGACAGGCGCTGCACGTCCGTGCGGGTGCGCTCGACAAGGGCGAGTATCTGACGCGCATTGTCGAGCAACAGCATGCCGGCCTCGGTCAGTTCGACTCCCCGCGACAGACGGCGGAACAACTGCGCGCCGATCTCGCGCTCGAGCCGCTGAATCTGCAGGCTCAACGGCGGTTGCCCGATACCGAGGCGTTCTGCGGCACGGGTGAAGTGCCGTTCCTCGGCCACCACAACGAAATAACGCAGATGTCGAAGCTCCATGAAAATGTCCTGTTATTCACTAAAAGATATCGAAATCGCTACTTTCGATATATTGTACTTGAGGCCACGTCGCCAGATACTGTCCCCACACCACTCGACAACAGGAGGGCATCATGGCAACGATTACCGTAGCGGAACAACTGGCGAAGACCCTGGAACTGGCCGGCGTCAAGCGCATCTGGGGAGTGACCGGCGACAGTCTCAATGGTCTGAGCGACGCACTGCGCCGCATGAATAGCATTCAATGGCTGCATGTGCGCCACGAAGAAGTCGCGGCGTTCGCGGCTGGCGCGGATGCCGCAGCCACCGGCGAACTCGCGGTCTGCGCGGGCAGTTGTGGGCCGGGTAACCTCCATCTGATCAACGGCCTGTTCGATGCGCACCGCAATCAGGTGCCGGTGTTGGCCATTGCAGCGCATATTCCGTCGTCGGAAATCGGCCTGAATTACTTCCAGGAAACGCATCCGCAGGAGCTGTTCAAGGAATGCAGCCACTTCGTCGAACTGGTTACCAACCCCGCACAGATGCCGCAGGTCCTGCACCGCGCAATGCGCGCGGCGATTCTCAAACGCGGTGTGGCCGTGGTCGTGATTCCGGGCGACGTCGCGTTGCAGGAGGCGGCGGTACCAAGCCCCCATTGGACGCAGCCGATGCCAGCCCGGGTGCTGCCCGACGACGCGGGGCTGGACCGCCTCGCCGGTCTGCTTGACCGCCACGAGGCGATCACGCTGCTGTGCGGCAGCGGTTGCGCGGGCGCCCACGATCAGGTGGTCGCGCTGGCCGATAAACTGGGGGCGCCGGTGGTACACGCACTGCGCGGCAAGGAGTACGTGGAATGGGACAACCCGTTCAATGTCGGGATGACAGGGTTCATCGGCTTCAGTTCGGGCTATCAGGCGATGCTGAACTGCGATGTGCTGGTAATGCTCGGTACGGATTTTCCGTATCGGAACTTCTATCCGAATCAGGCGAAGATCGTGCAGATCGACATCAATCCCGACGCACTCGGCCGGCGCGCGCAACTTGATCTGGGTATCGTCGGCAGCGTTGCAGAGACGCTCGATGCCTTACTGCCCAAACTGCAGCCGAAGACGAACCGGCGTTTCCTCGATGCTTCGCTGAAGCACTACACAAATGCGCGCCAGGGACTTGACGATCTCGCCATGCCGTCTGCCCCGGGACGGCCGATTCATCCCCAGTATCTGACCCGGCTCGTCAACGAACTGGCGGCCCAAGATGCGATCTTTACCGCCGATGTGGGCACACCGACTGTTTGGGCCGCACGCTATCTGGAAATGAATGGCAAGCGCCGCCTGATCGGATCGTTCAACCACGGCTCGATGGCCAACGCGATGCCACAAGCGCTCGGTGCGCAGGCCGCATTTCGGGGGCGTCAGGTCATCTCGCTGTCGGGCGATGGGGGCTTCTCAATGCTGATGGGTGATTTCATTTCGCTGGTTCAGCTCGGCCTGCCGGTAAAAGTCATTGTCTACGACAACGCGTCGCTAGGCTTTGTCGCGATGGAAATGAAGGCCAGCGGTTATCTGGACACCGGCACCGACCTGAGGAACCCGAACTTCGCAGCGATGGCCAATGCGATGGGCGTACTCGGTCTGCGTGTCGAGCAGTCCGAGGATGTGGAGCCGGCGCTACGCAAGGCGTTGGCCCACGATGGACCGGTGCTTGTCGACGTCGTGACCGCCAAACAGGAACTGGTGATGCCGCCGGCTATCAAGCTCGAACAGGCCAAGGGCTTGAGCCTCTATATGCTCAAGGCCATCATCAACGGGCGCGGCGACGAGGTGATCGAGCTCGCGAAGACCAACCTGCGGCGTTGAGAGGATGTCGGTCATGTCACTGATCGAAATTGCGGGGCGACTGGCTTTCGCGGCGCGTTGTGCAGCCGCTGGCGCATTGAGCTATCTGCTGGCAACGGGTGTAGGCCTGCCCCATCCTGTATGGGCTTCGATGTCCAGCCTGGTCGTCTCCCAGGAGAGCTTCGACGCAACCCGCCATTCGATCGTCGGGCGGGTCGTCGGCACGATCGCCGGCGCCGTGGTCGCCATCCTGGTGAGTGAAGTGGCGCACCAGGTCGGCGTCGGAACCGCACCGCAGATCGCAGCAGCGGTCGGCCTGTGCGCGCTGTTCGCGAGAGGACGGCCCTCCATCCGGGTCTGCCTGTGGACTTGCCCGGTTGTGCTGTTGACTGCCTCGCCGGGGTCATCGATCGAGCACGCTGGATTGATGCGGGGCAGCGAAGTAATTCTGGGGGCGCTTTCCGGCGGTCTGATCCATTGGCTCATGCACTGGATGAGGGGCAGCGCGATCGCTGTCCGTCAACGACGGCGTAGCGCACTTTGGCAACGCCCGGCGAACCCCGGTCGATCAGGCCGGCAAATCCAGCGTGGCAATCACTGGCGTATGATCCGACGGCTGTTCCCATTTACGCGGAATCTTGTCGATCACGCAGGCCGAGCAGGTCGCAGCCAGCGCCGGCGACAATAAAATATGATCAATGCGCAAGCCGCGATTGAGGCGGAATCCCATTTGCCGATAATCCCACCAGCTATACAATTTTTCCGGCTGCTCGAACAGGCGGAAGGCGTCGACCAGCTTCATTTCCTGCATTTTGACGAAGGCCGCGCGCTCCGGCGCCGACACCAGCACCTGGCCTTCCCAGGCCACCGGATCGTGCACGTCGCGATCTTCCGGCGCAATGTTGTAATCGCCCAGCAGCGCCAGCTTGTCGTGCGCGAGCATCTCACGCGCCAGCCAATCGTGCAGGCCGCCTAGCCAACGCAATTTGTATTGGTATTTATCCGATTCCAGCGACTGCCCGTTCGGGATATATGCGCAGATGATGCGCACGCCGTTGACGGTGCCGGCGATCAGCCGCTGATGCTCGTCCTCGAAGTGCGGATTGTTTTTGACGACGTCGGCAATCGGATGGCGCGACAGGATGGCCACGCCGTTGTAGGTCTTTTGACCGGTAAACGCCACGTGATAACCGGCGGCCACGATTTCCGCCGCCGGAAATTTGTCGTCCGTCATTTTGGTTTCCTGCAGGCACAGCACGTCGACCGGATTATCGGCCAGCCATTGCAATACCTGCGGCAGGCGGACTTTGAGGGAATTGACGTTCCAGGTGGCGATTTTCATTTGCAAGCGATTCCGTATTGACGCAGGATTTTAAGGCCTGCCGATGAGCGACGCGCGCGACAGCGCTTTCGAGTGCCGAAATGATACACGGATTAGTTGGCTGCCAATGCGGAACGAATGCGCCGAGCGATGGCTGAATAAGGCTGCTAATAGTAATGGGGTTAATTTATATAACGATTTGTAAAATATTACAAAAATAAATAACACCTAAATTTATGTGTTCTCCTTCAGATTTCTACAACGGCGCTAGCGAAAACACCTGAAGAAAAGCCGATAAATATTGTTTTGCGCTTTTACGTGATATATCACATAATAAATTTAAATTAAATCGTAATATTTTATGATGATCCTCATGACAGCAACTCCCGCTCTGCAAAACACCGGTAATCAACTGTTAAGGGAGACCGCCTACGTGCAATTGCGCGCCGAAATCCTGAGCTGCGCATTGCCGCCTGGCGCGGAAATCCGCGAGGCCGAGCTGGCCTTGCGGCTTGGGGTGAGCAAATCGCCGGTGCGCGATGCGCTGATGCGTCTGGAGCGCGAAGGTCTGGTCATCACGATGCCCCGGCAGGGATATCGGGTGGCGCCGATATCGTTGACCGATGTGCAGGACATGTTCCATCTGCGCGGCGTGCTGGAACGCGCCTGCATGGAACGCATCGTGCGGCAGGCCAGCGATGAACAGTTGCAGGCGCTGGAACAATTTCGCCGTTTCGATCCCGCGCTCTGGAGCGGCGGATTCATCGCCTATAACCGCGCCTTCCACACCGCATTGGCGGAACTGGCGGCGAATGGCCGCTTGTGCGTGCAATTGGGTGAACTGATCGATCAGATGGAGCGCGTGGTGCGGGTCAGCGTGAATAACGTCAAAGCAGGGAATCCCGATGCATTGGTCGACGAGCATTGCCAGATCATCGATGCATTGCAAGCGCGCGAGTCGAAACGCGCCGAACGGCTGGCCGCGAAACATGTTGCGGCGGCGGCAAAACGGGTCACCGGCGCCATGACCCGTTTCCTTGTCTTTTAGGGCCGGTTAACAGGTCCTGGCCTTTCCCGGGTTTATTTTTTTGTGAGATACAAAGAATGGAGATGCGGTATGTCAGAAAATAATGCGTCCTTCACTCGCGAAGTTCCTTCGCACGGATTATTCATCGATGGGCGCGAGATGCCGGGGTCTCAACCCGACCGGCTGAGCGTGGTCAATCCGGCCACCGGCGAATTGCTGGCGCGTATCGTGCATGCCTGCGATGCGGATGTCGACCTCGCCGTGCGCAGCGCCGCCGCGGCATTCGAGAGTCCGGAATGGAGCGGCATGAGCAATCGCACCCGCGCCAGGCTGATCAATAAGTTGGCCGATGTGTTCGAAGCCAATCTGGAAGAAATCTATCATCTGGAAACGCTAAATAACGGCCGCTCCCTCAACGAGACGCGGGCGCAGGTGTCGCGCTTGCCGGATTTCCTGCGCTATAACGCAGGCCTGGCGATTGCGCGCCGCGATGCGGTGATTCCGGTCGAGGGCAATTATCTGAATTACACCTTGCGCACGCCGATCGGCGTGGTCGGCAATTCGACGCCGTTCAATCATCCGCTGATGATCATGCTCAAGAGCCTGGCGCCGACGCTGGCGTCCGGATGCACGACGGTGGTCAAACCGTCCGAGTACACGCCGCTGACCACGCTGCGGCTGGCGGCGCTGTTTGCCGATGCCGGTTTGCCGCCGGGCGTGTTCAATGTCGTCACCGGTCTGGGTCCGACTACCGGCCGCGCCCTGGCCGAACATCCCGGTCTGGCGAAGTGGGTGTTGACCGGCGGCACCGAAGCCGGTCGTATCACCGGCGCACTGGCCGGCCAGAACTTTGCGCACCAGACGCTGGAATTGGGCGGCAAGACGCCGGTGCTGGTATTTGACGATTTCGATGTGGATCAGGCGGTCAACTATGCGGCGTTCGGCGCGTTCATCGGCGCCGGCCAGACCTGTATCTGCGGCAGCCGCCAGATCGTGCAGGAAAAAATCTACGATGAATTCGTTGAAAAACTGGCGGCCAAGGCCAAGACGATTCGCATCGGTAATCCTATAGACCCTTCCGTCCAGATGGGGCCCGTGGTGTCGGCGCGCCAGCAGCAGCGCGTCTTGCATTACATCAAAATCGGCCTGGAAGAGGATAAGGCGCGCCTGGTGGCGGGCGGCCGCATTCCCGCCGATCCGGCGTTGCAGAACGGCTTCTTTGTGGAGCCGACCGTGTTTGCCGACGTGACCGGCGATATGCGCATTTTTCAGGAAGAAGTGTTTGGTCCGTTCGTATCGGTCACCAGATTTTCGACGGAAGCTGAAGGATTGGCGCTTGCCAATCGTTCTCCGTTCGGGCTGGCCGGGGCGATCCGGACCAACGACGTCACCCGCGCCCATCGCGTGGCGGCCCGGTTGAAGTGCGGCATCGTCTGGATCAACGATCATCATCGTCTCGATCCGGCCTCGCCGTGGGGCGGCGTCAAGGATTCCGGTATCGGACGCGAGTGCGGCACGGAATCGTTCGATCAGCATTTTGAAACGAAAAGCGTCATGGTGCGCATGGACGACGCACCGTTCGACTGGTACCGGGACACTGCCGCGCAGCCGCGTCTGAACTAAGGAAACGCTGATTAAGCGGCGAGAGCGGCCCAATCGCCGGACGGCGATGCAGGGTTGACGTCAATGAGGTACCTGAGTACGGCTGCGCTTCTCATCCACCGCCTGGACCCCTCTCGCCACTTACTCGGCATTTCCAATGACTTAATCAGTTAAGCCCTGCAGGCGCATTCGAATAAAGGCATTCAGGCAAGGAACTTAAACACGATAAGCAATAAAAATTGCACCCTCAAGGAGACAAAAATGCACGCCAGCGTCAATACAGGAGCCCGTCTCGACCGGCTTCCCATTTGTTCTTTCCACCGCCGCATCATGTTCCTGATCGGCATCGGCATGTTCTTTGACGGATTCGATATTTATATCGCCGCCACCGTGCTGGGCGCCACCTTGCACAGCGGCTTTTCGACGCTGGCGCAAAACGCGCTATTCGTTTCCGCCACTTTCCTGGGCATGATGATCGGATCGTTCATGACCGGTTTTCTGGGCGACCGTCTGGGCCGGCGTTTCACTTATCAATTCAATCTGATGCTGTTCGGCGGCGCTTCGATTCTCGCTGCGTTCGCGCCGAACATGACGGTGCTGATCCTGCTGCGCCTGGCGATGGGCATCGGACTGGGCGCGGAAAACGTGGTCGGCTATTCGACGCTGACCGAATTCGCGCCGGCGCAGGTGCGGGGCAAATGGCTGGGCGGCATGGCGGTGTTCGTGGTGAGCGGATTGCCGGCGGCCGCGTTGCTCGGTACTTTCGTGATTCCTGCCTTCAGTTGGCGCGCCATGTTCATTCTGGGCGGTATCGGCGCAATCGTCGTCTGGTACATGCGCAAATCGCTGCCGGAATCGCCGCGCTGGCTGGAATCGGTCGGACGTTTCGATGAGGCCGAAGCCCTGATGCAGAAAATCGAAGCCGAGGCGCAAGCCGTGAGCGGCAAGCCGCTGCCGGAACCGGCCGCGCCTGCCGCGGCAGCGCCGTCGCGCGAGCTTGCCAGTCTATGGGCTCCGCCGCTGCTGCCGCGCATGCTGGTGGGCTGTGTCGCGCTGGTCGTCATCAATACACTGCTGTACGGTTTTATTACCTGGCTGCCGACTTTTTTCGTGAAGCAAGGCTTGACCGTCGCCACGTCGTTCCAATATTCGATGCTGATGTCGATCGGGGCACCGGTCGGTGCGGCGATCGGTGCGCTGACGGCGGACCGCTGGGGCCGCAAGCCGACGATCGTTATTTCGTCGTTGGCGGCGATCGTATTCGGTTTCATCTACCCGTTCGTCAGCGATCCGGTGTTGCTGCCGGTGATCGGCTTTGCGCTGACCGTGCCGATTTACGTGCTGGTGGCGCTGTTGTTTGCGATCTACATTCCCGAACTGTTTCCGACCGAAGTGCGGCTGCGTGCATCCGGCATCTGCAATACTGTCGGCCGCGGCGCGACGATTGCGACGCCGTTTCTGGTGGTCTCGCTGTTCACCGATTTCGGTATTCGCGGTGTGCTGACATTGATGATCGGCCTATTGTTTGCATTGATTGCGGTGGTGCTTTTGTTCGGTGTGGAATCCGGCAGGCGCAGCCTGGAGCAAATGGAAGAGGACCGTTTGGCGGCGGTCCGTTTTAAAAAGGTATGACATGAACGTAAGCGTTCCCATGAAAGAAGCGGTGTTCAAGGAATCGACGGTGTCGGTCGACGGCCATTGCGTCAGCATGCGCATCGGCGGCGCGGGCATACCGATCGTATTGTTCCATTCGCTGCTGGCCGACGAGTCGAGTTTCGACAGAATCGCCGGATCGTTGGCGCAAACCCATCAGGTGATTCTTCTGAGCCTGCCCGGCTTCGGGGCTTCGGATCGCGTCGACGGGGGCCTGGAAGCCGTGGCCGACAGGGTGGCCGGCGCGGTCAAAAAAATGGCGCTCACCAAGGCGCCGATTTTCCTGGGCAACGGTTACGGCGGCTTTATCGCATTGTCGATGGCGATCCGGCATCGGGGGATTGCCGGACGGCTGGTGCTTGCCGACAGTGGGGCGGCGTTTTCCGAACCGGGGCGCGCCGCTTTTCGGGGAATGTCGGCGGCAGCCAAAGAAAAAGGTCTGGGCGCGATTGCCGATGTGGCGATGCGCCGTCTGTTTTCGCCGGCTTATCAGGCCGCCAATCCGGAATTGATCGAAGAACGCCGCAAGCGCTTTATCGCGGTCGATCCTCAGACGTTTCACGGCGCCTGCAACGCGCTGGCGGAGCTCGATCTGCGCCGCGATCTGGCATCGGTAACGATGCCGGTGCTGGTTCTGGTCGGCGAACACGATGAAGCCACGCCGCCGCCGATGTCGCAAGAGTTGGCGGCCGGGCTGCCGAACGCCGAGCTGCAAATTCTTCCCGGCTGTGCGCACGTACCGCAATTGCAGGAGCCGCAGCGCTTCATGGATGCGATCCGGCCGTTCATCGCCTGATTTAAAAAGAAGGTTTCACATCATTACCCGCTATTTAGGAGTGGAATAAGGCCGGAATGTTGGGTATTTGCGACTTTGATTCAAAAATACGGTCAATTGATGTAAATATTATCAGACTGATAATTATTTTGGTATGATTGCGAAAAATATCCAAGAATGAATCAAAGGAAACAAATGAAAACCAAGTATTTCATGGCGCTTTTATTATCGGTGGCGTCTTTTAGCGCGTCGGCCGCGGCCAGCATAGGCAATGCCAAGGTGACTGATTTCACACTGAACGGCCAGGCGGCGGATGGCATTGCATTTTCGACTGGGAACGGGCAGTCCGGCCCGAACGGAAATCCCAGCGTTTTCAATAATGTTTTCACTGGTTCCTGGAATCTCTTGACCGAAATCGGCAGTAACGGCCAAGTTTCCAGCACTCCGTTGAACATCGCCGGCTCCGGTTTTGACGTCACTTTTTCGCTTGCGCCCAATCAAAAAACCGGCGTATGGTCGATCACCGCGACCCAGAGCATGACCCTCGATCTGGTGTTGGGCATGCACGCCGGCAACGCGACCGTTTCCTTCCTGTTCAACGACGAACAGCTGACCGCTGGACAGACGGAAACCGGTACATTCAACATCGGCTGGTTCAACGGCGGCAGCAATATCCCGGCGTATTCGAATCTGACCATGTTTTATAAAGACGCGGTCTTGACGCCGGGCGTATCGCCGGTTCCTGAGGCGGGAACCTGGGCGATGATGCTCGCCGGACTTGGATTTCTGGGCTTTGCGGCGCGTCGTAAAAACGCGAAAATCCGGCAAGACGATTTAGGCGGCAGCCAGGTTATTTGAGCTGCCCCTGAGCCGGGCCTTGCTCAACGATGGGGCGTGATTGCATCCCATCGAAAAATTTTCGCACCGGCTCGTCGTAATAGCGATTCAAGCACCACGCCAATACGATCAGAAATATCAACAACGCAACACCGGCCCAGGGCGCATGCGCCGCTACCGAGTAGCCGGCATGTTTTCGTAACGCCACTCTGACGAACTCGGTCAGCGGCGCATGGACGATATAGATCGGGTACGACACTGCGCCGAGCAATTTGCATGCGCGCGCGAGATGCGCACCCGGCTGATAACGCATTCCGATCAGGACCAATAGCGGAAAGCCTATCGTCACCGCGAAAAAATCGAAGTATGGAACCGCCGCTTTCGGCGGCGACGCCATCAGGATCGCCGTCAGGCCTGCCATCGCCAGTATGGCAATCCCATTGTTGACGATCGGCGGCGCGGACATGTCGTGCCTTCGCGCAAAAAGACGGTACAGCAGCACACCGGCCATGAACGAATAGCCGACCCGCAGATAGGCGAGATAAAACGCGTGTCGATCGAAACCGGCGTCCAGGCTGTGTGCGTGGCCGAAATATAGAAACCCCAGAATGCTGAGCGCCGACGCCGCCATCAACAGCATCACTCTGACGTCGCTGAGCATGCGCACGGTGGCGCCATAGAACAGGTTGACGGCAAGTTCGGCGGACAGCGACCATGCCGGCCCGTTGAACGGAAACAGGGACACGGACTGTATGCTCGGAATAAACAGCAGCCCAAGCACGGCGTTGAACGGCAGGGAATGCGGAAACCAGATCACGCCGGTCATGGCCGCCACAATCCCGATACCTGTTCCCAGCACATACAACGGATATAAACGCAGAATACGGATCCGTGCAAAGCCTTCCAGCGTTAGCCCGGTCAATAGCCGCGCTTCATAAGCGCGCGTCACCACAGCGCCGCTCAACAGAAAGAAAACGTCTACGGCAAGATAGCTCTCAAAAAAAGGATTGCTGCCAAAAAAGGCTGTCGTATGCCGCATAACGACCAGAAGCGCTGCCAGGCCCCGAAATCCGTCCAGCGTCAAAAAATGATTTTTCTGCGTCACGATGATCCTCATCTGAAATTATTTAATTGCCAATTTATTGGCGGCGTCGATCGACGAAAGTACTCGCCGCTTTAGATAAGTGAGGAGGAGTCTCTGACGTCCAGTTTTACTGCGGGGAGGCAGCGGGACCGGTTCTGGAATGGGGATGAAAAATTACCGGGAAGCAAAACTTCTGTTGCCGTTTCCCAACCTTGGGCAAACTGAGGCAAGAATAGTTGCAATTATTTTGAGGGGAATTACCGCTCGTTGAGCCGGCGCGGCATGACCTTGCCGCCTCTCTCATGGGCTTTTGTTGGCGGGTACGGGGAATGTACCAGGGAAGGCGTGGGGGAGAACGAACGATTTTCTTCGTTTGCGAGAAACCCGTTCGTCCCCGGGCGAGCCCGGTATCGGAGGAAGCGCCGCGGCTTGCTTACTTGCTTGTTGCCTTGGCGTTGCCGGCCCTGGCCTGCCCCAGCAGATAAGCGGTCAACAGCGGCACCGGCCGTCCGGTCGCGCCCTTGGTCGGGCCGCTACGCCATGCGACGCCGGCGATATCCAGATGCGCCCAGGTGTATTTCCGGGTGAAACGCTCCAGGAAGCAGGCCGCGGTCACGCTGCCGGCCGGCATGCCGCCGATATTGGCGACGTCGGCGAAGTTCGATTTCAGTTGTTCCTGATAGGCGTCTTCGATCGGCATGCGCCATGCGGTGTCGCCGCTGGCTTTGCCGGCGGCGAGCAGGTCGCTCGCCAGCTTGTCGTGGGCTTCGTCGTCGCGGCTGAACAGGCCCGCGTTGTGATGGCCGAGCGCGACGATGCAGGCGCCGGTCAGCGTGGCGATGTCGATCACGGCGGCCGGCTTGAAGCGCTCGACGTAGGTCAGCGCGTCGCACAGGATCAGTCGTCCTTCGGCGTCGGTGTTCAGGACTTCTATGGTCTGTCCCGACATCGAGGTGACGATGTCGCCCGGTTTGGTGGCGCTGCCCGACGGCATGTTTTCGGTGCTCGGGATGACGCCGATGACATTGAGCTTCAGGCCCATTTCCGCGATTGCGCGGAAGGTGCCCAGCACCGAAGCGGCGCCGCACATATCGTATTTCATTTCATCCATCGCGGCGCCCGGTTTCAGCGAAATGCCGCCGGAGTCGAAGGTGATGCCTTTGCCGACCAGCACCACCGGCGCATCCTTGCCCTTGCCGCCCATGTGCTTGAGCACGATGAATTTCGGCGGTTCGTCGCTGCCGTTGGCGACCGACAGGAAGCTGCCCATTTTCAATGCCTGCAATTGCTTGCGGTCCAGTACTTCGATGCCGAGTTTGTATTCCTTGGCCAGTTTCTTGGCGGTGTTGGCCAGATAGGTCGGCGTGCACACGTTGCCGGACAGGTTGCCCAATTCCTTGCTCAGTTCGACGCCATTGGCGATCGCCACGTGTTCCAGCAGCGCCTGCTTGCCGGATGCGGTGTCGGTGCTGCTCAGCGCGAAAGCGATTTTCTTGACGCCGGCGGGGGCGGGATCTTTCTTGCTTTTTTGCGCATCGGAGCGATAGAGCTGGTCGCGCGCGCTCTGGACCACGTTGCCGATGGCCCAGCCCAGGTCGCGTTGCTTGACCTGATTCAGCGGCAGCGCCAGCAGCGCATCGTTGCCGCCCAGTGTGCCGAATACGCGCACGATGGCTTGCACGGTCTGATTGAAATGTTTGTCCTTGATGTCTTCGCTGTCGCCTAGGCCGACCAGCAGCACGCGATCGGCGGCAACGCCTTGCAGGCCGCGCAGCAGCAATGTGGAGCCGGGCTTGCCGCTGAGGTCGCCGGTTTTCAGAATGGCGGTGACGGCGCCGGTTTTATCGATGGCTGCGGCAGCGGCGGATAATTTGCGGTTTTCAAATATGCCTACGACCAGGCAGCCGGTCTTGACTGTGGCGATTGATGTTTTTGCGTCTATTGTTTTTATGCTAAAGTCCATCGCTTATCCTTGTCTGTATGTTACTCAATAATTACGTGATTATAAGCTCCGAATGATTTTCCAGCGCGCCCTTCGACGCGAATTGCTCAGCACTGCAGGCGCAGTGTTTACGACGCTGTTCACCATTGTCATCACCGTGATGCTGATCAAGATCCTGGGCCAGGCCGCCGGCGGCAAGGTCAGCTCCCAGGATGTGCTGGCGCTGATCGGCTTCCAGGCCTTGAACTATATGCCGGTGATCCTGATCCTGACCGGCTTCATCTCGGTGCTGCTGGTGATCACCCGCAGTTATCAGGATTCCGAAATGGTGGTCTGGTTTTCGGCCGGCCTGAGTCTGACGCGGTGGGTGCGGCCGGTGCTGGCGTTCGGCTGGCCGCTGATCGTGCTGACCGCGGTACTCAGTTTCATCGCCACGCCGTGGGCCAATATGCAGAGTGCGGCGTTTATCGATCGCTTTCAGAAGCGCGAAGACCTCGCGCGCGTGTCGCCCGGTAATTTTCAGGAATCCGCGGCCGCTAACCGGGTGTTTTTCGTCGAGGGGTTTTCCAAGGATTCGACCAAGGTGAAGAATATTTTCGTCAGCACCTACAAGGACGCCAAAAACAGCATCGTGGTCGCCAAGGAGGGCGAACGCGTTACCAATGCGGACGGCGATAACATGGTGGTGTTGGCCAGGGGCCGGCGCTATGACGGCACGCCCAATCAGGCCGATTTCCAGATGGTCGAATTCGATCGCTATGCATTGATGATGGGGCAGCAGTCGCCCGCCTCGGCCAGCGATCAGGCCGCGCGCGCGCTGCCCACCTCGGCACTGCTGGCGGACCGCACGTCGTTCAATATGAGCGAATTGCTGTGGCGCGTGTCGCTGCCGTTCATGGCCTTGTCGCTGATGCTGCTGGCGGTCCCTCTGTCGTTCGTCAATCCGCGCGCCGGGCGCTCCATCGGCCTGATCGTGGCGTTGCTGATCTATGTACTGTACAACAGCACGATCGGGATCTTTCAGGCCTCGGTGCTGCAGGGCCGACTGTCGTTCATGGCGGCCTGGTGGCCGGCCCATCTGACGGTGCTGGCGGCGGCGCTATGCATGTATGCATGGCGTTTGAAGGTCAATAGTCCGTATCATCCGCTGCTGCTGTTGGGGCGTTTCCGCGGTTCGGTGTTGTCGAAACGGGTGGTGAAGCCGTGAGTGTGCTGCAACGCTATTTCATGTCGGAAATCGTGCGTTCGGTATTGTTCGCTCTGCTGGCCTTTTTGTCGCTGTTCGCTTTTTTCGATTTGATGGGCGAAATGCAATCGGTCGGGCGCAACGGCTACCAGATCCAGCATGCGATGCTGTTCGTCTTGCTGGGCATGCCGGGTTATGTGTACGAGCTGATGCCGATCGCCACCCTGATCGGCACGATTTATACGCTGGCGCAGTTTGCGTCGCGTTCCGAATTCACCATCATGCGCGTGTCCAGCCTGTCGACCATGATGGCGGCCAAAATCCTGATCAAGATCGGTCTGTTGTTCGTGTGCGTGACGCTGTTGTTCGGCGAATTGCTGGCGCCGAAAAGCAGCGAGATGGCGCAGAAGGTCCGGCTGCAGGCGCAGGGTCTGTCGGTATCGCAGCAGTTCCGGTCGGGCTTGTGGGCCAAGGACCAGATTCGCGCCGCGGGACTCGACGGCGCGGTGATCGGCACCCGTTTTTTCAATGCGCAGTCGATCACGTCGGCCGGGCAATTGGAAAGTGTGCGTCTGTATGAACTGGACGGCGAATTTCATTTGGCGAAGATCATTACCGCCGAGACCGGCGATTACCTCGGTAAAAACACCTGGCAATTAAACGACGTGACGGAAACCGTGTTTGCGGACGGCAAGACGCAACGCGATATCACCGCGCCGTTGGCGATACGCAAATCGGCGAAGGAGACGCTGGTGTCCGAGATCACGCCGGAAATTCTGTCGGTGCTGTTCTCCGACCCGGATCGCATGTCGGCCTACGATCTGCTGGCCTATACCCGCCATTTGGAAGCCAATAATCAACGCTCGGAACAGTATCAGATCGCGTTCTGGAAAAAGCTGGTTTTTCCGCTATCGGTGTTTGTGATGATGGCCATGGCGCTGCCGTTCGCGTATCTGCATTTCCGCGCAGGCGGCGTCAGTCTGAAGATTTTTGCCGGGATTATGATAGGGGTCTGTTTTCTGCTGGTGAATAATCTGTTTGCGCATCTGGGGCTGCTCAATTCGTGGCCGCCGTTCTTTACCGCTGCATTTCCGAGCTTCTTTTTCCTGAGCCTGGCGGTGACAGCGTTATACATGGTGGAGCGCCGTTGACGGCTCGTTTTCGGGAGCCTTCGTTATGATGAAACGAGCACTGATTTTATTCGCGCATGGCGCGCGCGATCCGGCATGGGCCGCGCCTTTCCGGCGTCTGCAAGCGCTGTTGCAGACGCAACGGCCCGAGTTCACGGTGGAACTGGCCTTTCTGGAATTGATGACGCCGGACTTGCCGCAATGCGTCGCGCAATTGCTGCCCGAAGGCGTCGACGACATCACCGTGGTGCCGGTATTTCTGGGGCAGGGCGGGCATGTGCAGCGCGATTTGCCGCAATTGGTCGAGGATCTGCGCGCGGCGCATGCCGGGCTGACGATGCGGGTGGCGGCGCCGGTCGGCGAAGATGCCGACGTGCTGGAGGCGATGGCGCAGTATTGCATCCGTTCGCTAACGGCTTAGATCATCAGTGGATGGTGGCCGCATGTTGAACGAGAGTATCGCAATGCGCTCTAGTGGCTATTAATATATTCCCACCGAGTTATATCGCCTGATCGATTTCCGGGACCACCGTTGGCCATCGGGAGCGGTTTCTCCGCGGACACTCGGCTGTCTCCGTGCGTCGGATGAGGTGGTGGGCTGCGGGTCATCCGTCGGCAAGAGAGTTGAATTCCGTTCTTCTTCACTAGCCGGGAGAATTTCAAGTGGTTTACTTTTGAATTGCTCGAGTGTCGTTTCGCTTGCTGTTACCAATAGACTTGTGATGGTCGATGCCACGGTCCTTATCCACTTGTCGTCCGGCATTTTAGATACCGCCAATGCGGTCGCGACACTTTTGTTCTGTGCCCATATCGTCGCGATGCCCAGCTCGTTGGTCAGAATATCAAGCCACTCCTTGGCGGTGAGCCGGTGAACGCTTATCCGCAAGCGGTCGTGCGAGCCGTTCCAGCAGTTTTTCGCCCATCGTTTGACGATATCCGACACCGTGTTGCTGCCGGTCGCGATCACCGCATTCTGGACGGCATTGACCGCCTCCGAATATGCGTACTCATAGAATTTGCGCTCATCATCGTCATGAAACGCGTAGCTCTCGGCCACCGCTGTGGAAGTGCCGGCAACAGCGGAGTTCTGCACTATCGACTGTATCGGATGATCTGTTTCCACGACAAGCTCGTCGTCGGTAACGGCTTTTACCGACTCTATTACAATCGTATTGGCAAGGATCTGATTCACCGCTTTGCTTAGCGTGATACCAACCATGGGGCTTGTCAATTCGTCGAGCTTTTCCTCCCAGACCATGTACACGAGAAGCGCCAATTGAAAGAGATAAGCCGTTGCATCGAGGGCGACGTCTTTCCAGGCGCATTCGCCCCCTATGTATTTCGACAATATGCCGACGACCTTCAGCAAAAGCGAAGCCCCCAAGGAGAAAGCAATCGCGATCTGCGTCCGCAGCATCGTGTCTTCAGGCAAAACGCCTTCTACCGCGGAGGTTATCAACGTCAGCAGCAGTGTCGATACTCCGACGACGCCGGCATTGCGCAGCAAAAGCAATGCATTGCTGACTGATTCGGCGACCTTGGCGTTCTCCGATTCATTCTTGAGAACGAATCTTAGCGCCTGCTGTATATCCGATATGCAGGCTTGGTGGTCTATCTCGGCCAGTTCGGATTCGGAAAGTTGCGCCTTATCCAGAGCCTCATCAACAAGCTCAGCTAACTCATGCCCGGAAGATCGGGGAATACGCTGTAAACATTCTTTCAATCTGTTGATGATGATAAGGTCGTCAGGCAAAAAATCTATTTTGCTTTCGTCCATTGTGCGCACCAAGTGCAGGGCCGTACGCAGGACATCGGCCAGGCAAATTTCTCCATCTTCTCCAACGTACGTGTTGTCCCACGAGGGTTTGTCGTATAGCAAACTGCGTAATCTGACAAAAAAAATCACGGGATTCGAATCATCGAACCGGTAAAGCTTGCCTTGTGCCGGAATACCCCCTGATGATTCCTTCATAGCTAAGGATACATAGTAGGGGTCGGAAGACTGAAAACCGGCACTGGAGGCGAGCATTTTATTTCCGTAAAAATCATTTGAGTTACATGGTATTGCCAAGCTCAAATTTTCACTGTCATAAATTGCTCATCCAACGTCACTGGATTAATCGAATCACGGCAAGCGCTCAGCCGTTTTTTGGCGGCGCGGCGCTGCCGCGTTCGGCCAGCGCGGCGCCGATCATCACCAGCACCGGCCCGCTGAACAGCGCCAATCCCTGTTCCAGATCCGCCAGTATCAGCCTTTGCACCTGCTCGTCCGGGCGGCTGCAGTTTTCCACCACCACCACCGGCGTCGTCGGCGCAAAACCAAGCGCCAGCAGCTTGCGCGCCGTCGCCGCCGCTTCCCGTCCCCCCATGTATTGCACCAGCGTGTCGCCGACGGGCATCCGCACCAATTGGTTTTCCTCCGGCGCGGTGCTGGACGTGAACAGCGCGACGCTGCGGGCAATGCCGCGCTTGGTCAGCGGCTGGCGCGCGCTGGCCGCCGCCGCCAGCGCCGCGGTGATGCCGGGCACCACTTCCACGGCGATGCCATGGGCTTCCAGCGCGCTGAGTTCTTCGTCGGCGCGGCCGAACAGCATCGGATCGCCGCCCTTCAGACGCACCACCAGCGCATATTTCCGTGCGCTCTCAATGAGCAACTGATTGATCGCATGCTGTGCGGTGGAGCGTTGTCCGGAGCGCTTGCCGACCGAAATGCGGACCGCCTGCGGGCACAGGGCCAGCATGTCCTCGGTCACCAGCGCGTCGTACAGCACGGCATCGGCCTGGGCCAGCAGCCGCGCGCCGCGCACGGTGATCAGATCGGCTGCGCCGGGGCCGGCGCCGATCAGGCAGACTTTTCCGACAGCGCGGGGCGGCTCGGTTGGCATGGGGCAGCGGCCTGGGATGAGTTCGATGCGGACCCGGTTCAGGCGAAAACGATCATGCCGGCGGCGACGGTCTGGTGCGTGACTTCGTCGATCAGGATGAAGGCGCCGGTGTTGCGGATGGTGTCATAGGCATCGGCGGCGATCGGCTGTTGCACGCTCACGGTGACGCGCGCGATATCGTTGAGTTTCAGCGATTCGGCCGGATGGCGCTGCTGGGTATTGATGTCCAGCAGCGTATCGACCTTGGACACGCGCGCCGAAACCTGGCGCGTGCTGTGCTTGAGCCAGTACTTGCGGCGCAGGTCCAGCGGATCTTCCGATAGCCAGCACAGGTCGGCGCTGACGGTCTTGAGCAGCGCCGGCGGCTGTTCGGTCGAGGCCAGCATGTCGCCGCGCGAGATGTCCAGATGTTCTTCCAGCAGCAGCGTGACGGACTGGCCGACCACGGCGGCGTCCAGCGACGCATCCAGCACCTGGATGTCCTTGACGGTGGCGCTCTGGCCGCCCGGTTGCACGGTGAGGCGATCGCCCTTGCGCACCATGCCGGCTTCGATGCGGCCCATGTAGCCGCGGAAATCATTGGCTTCGTGGCCGTTGTGGCGCGCCACCAATTGCACCGGGAAGCGGAAGGGTTCGTCGTGCGATTGATCGTAGACGCTTAGCGATTCAAGCAGCGCGATCAGGGTCGGGCCCTGGTTCCACGGCATCTTGTCGCCGGGCGTGACGACATTGTCGCCGGCCAGCGCCGACAACGGGATCGGACGCACATCCCGCAGGCCGAGCTGCTGCGCGAATTCCATATAGGCGGCGACGATGCGATCGTAGACGGTTTGATCGTAATCGACCAGATCCATCTTGTTGACGGCGACGATGACGTGTTCGATGCGCAGCAGATGCGCAATCGTCGAATGGCGTTTGGTCTGGGTCAGCAGATCGACCGTCCCGTCGTCGTGCAGCTTGACCTTGGAAACGTCGATCAGAATGATGACTGCGTCGGCGGTCGATGCGCCGGTCACCATGTTGCGCGTGTATTGCTCATGGCCGGGGGTGTCGGCGATGATGAATTTGCGTTTCGGCGTGGCGAAATAGCGATACGCGACGTCGATGGTGATGCCCTGTTCGCGTTCGGCTTCCAGGCCGTCGGTCAGCAGCGACAGGTCGATGGTGTCGCCCACGGTGCGCTTGTGCTTGGCGCGCGACATCGCATCCAGTTGATCGGCGAAAATGCCCTTGCTGTCGAACAGCAGCCGGCCGATCAGCGTGCTTTTGCCATCGTCGACGGAGCCGGCGGTAATGAAGCGCAGCAGACCGCGCTCGCGGGTGGCGTTGTGGATTTGGTTCGGGACGACTGCGTTCATAAAAAACCTGTAAGTGTGTTGCCGTGACGGTTGTTGCCTGGTGGGCTGAATCGACGGATATTGAGCAATGGCCGGTTTAGAAATAACCGGCTTTTTTCCTTTTTTCCATCGAGGCTTCGGAGGTCTGATCGTCCATCCGCGTAGCGCCGCGTTCGGTAATTTGCGTCACCGCGGTTTCGGCGATGATTTCGTCGACCGTTGCGGCATCCGAAGACACCGGGCAGGTGCACGAAATATCGCCGACGGTGCGGAAGCGCACGGTTTGCGTTTCCACCGTTTCGCCTTCCAGCGCGGGCGTCAGATCGGTCAGCGGCACCAGCAGGCCGTTGCGCGGAATCACCTGGCGCTGGTGCGCGAAATAGATGTTCGGCAGCGCCAGTCGTTCGCGCGCGATGTATTGCCAGACGTCGAGTTCGGTCCAGTTGGAGATCGGGAAGACGCGCATGTTCTCGCCGGGATGCACGCGGGTGTTGTACAGGTCCCAGAGTTCCGGCCGCTGGCCCTTCGGATCCCATTGGCCGAATTCGTCGCGGAACGAAAAGATGCGTTCCTTGGCGCGCGCTTTTTCTTCATCGCGCCGCGCGCCGCCGATGCAGGCGTCGAATTTGAATTCCTCGATGGTTTCCAGCAGCGTCACCGCCTGCGCCGCATTGCGCGAATCGGTCAGCGGATTGCGCAGGCGCACGGTGCCGCGCGCGATCGAGTCCTCGACCGAACGCACCACCAGGCGTTCGCCCAGTTCGGCGGCGCGGCGGTCGCGGAATTCAATCACTTCCGCAAAATTGTGGCCGGTGTCGATGTGCACCAGCGGGAACGGGAATTTGCCCGGACGGAAAGCCTTTTCCGCGATGCGCAGCAGCACCACCGAGTCCTTGCCGCCCGAAAACAGCAGCGCCGGATTGCTGCACTCGGCGGCCACTTCACGCATGATGTGGATGGCTTCCGACTCCAGCCAGTCCAGGTGACGGTTGCTGGCTTGATCCAGGAATTGCTGTTCTACGGCTGTGTTCATGCGACGACCTTTAGTAATGCTATGACTTAATCGATAAGATAAATGGAGAATCAGACGCCGCCGGTTTTAATCCGCGGCGGCGGCGATGGGCTTGATGCGGATCAGTTTGCCGTCCACCACATGTAGCCCGCATTCCTTCGATTCCGGGTTTTCCCACCACCAGCGGCCGGCGCGCACATCTTCGCCGGGTTCGATGGCGCGGGTGCACGGTTCGCAGCCGATCGACGGATAGCCGCGGTCGTGCAAAGGGTTGTACGGGACCTGATTGGCGCGGATGTAATCCCAGACATCCTGTTCCGACCAGTCCGCCAGCGGATTGAATTTGATCATGCCGTGCGCCGCATCGTCTTCCTGCACGTGCAGTTCGGCGCGCGTGACCGATTGCGCGCGGCGTTGGCCGGTGACCCAGGCCTTGTTGCCGGCCAGCGCGCGCTTGAGCGGCTCGATCTTGCGGATGCGGCAGCATTCCTTGCGCATGTCCACGCTTTCGTAAAACGCATCCCTGCCGTTTTGCTTGACGTAGGCGTCGATGGCGGCCGGTTCCGGACGGAACGGTGTGACTTCATAGCCGTAGGTCTCGCGGATCCGGTCCAGCATGCCCAGCGTTTCCGCATGCAGGCGGCCGGTTTCCAGCGTGAAGATGCCGATGTCGAGCTTGTGGCGCAGGATCAGGTCGGTCAGCACCATGTCCTCGGCGGCCAGACTGGACGCGAACACCGCCGGCGAAAACTCGGCGGCGATTCTTTCCAGCGTGGCGCGGGTGGCGGCGATCAGGCTGTCCAGCGACGGATTGGCGACGGCTGTCGTGTGCATGATCTAGCTCCGATCCTGTGCCGGCGCCGAACGGTGCACGCGGCGAAACAGCGGCGTCTTTTCATCCCAGGAGGTCTGATATTTTTCCGAGAAATCGGTCAGGCCTTTCAGCGCATCATCGATATTCTTATCTTCGCGCACGGCGAAAACATTGAAACCGACGCGCTGCATGTAAAACAATTGATCGCGCAATACGTCGCCGATGGCGCGCAATTCGCCGTCGTAGTGCAGGCGGGTGCGCAGCAGGTAGCCGATCGAATAGCCGCGGCCATCGGTGAATTTGGGGAAATCGACCGCGATCAGCGCGAACTGCCGCGGATTTTGCGCCAGCGCTTCTTGCAGATCTTCGACGCGTTCGTCGCTGGCGAACCAGACGCCGATGTCGCCGCGGTCTTTCAGCTCCGGATGCGCGAGCCAGACCTTCAGCGGCACGATGACCTTGCCGCCCGGTATGGCGACGCTGTCGACGCTATCGGTTTCGGTCAGGCGCAGCACGTTCCAGTCGTCTTCGACGACGGCTCGGTCTTTAATGATCTTAGACATAAGCGTCTTCTCCCTTGAGCTGATCGAGCTTGATCGGCGTGGCGTACACATGATCCTTGAACGGCGCGACGCCCAGGCGTTGCACGGTATCGATGAAACGTTCGTCTTCGGTGCGTTGCTGCAGATACACCTGCAGCAGGCGATCGATGACGGCCGGCATTTGCGCGGCCGAGAACGACGGCCCGATGATTTTGCCGATGCTGGCGTGGTTGCCCTGCGCACCGCCGATGGACACCTGGTACCACTCGCTGCCGTCCTTGTCGACGCCCAGAATGCCGATGTTGCCGACATGGTGGTGGCCGCAGGCGTTGATGCAGCCGGAAATGTTGAGTTCGATCTCGCCGATGTCGTGCTGGTAGTCGATGTCGTCGAAGCGCTCGGCGATGGCTTGCGCGATCGGAATCGATTTGGCGTTCGCCAGCGAGCAGAAATCGCCGCCAGGGCAGCAGATGATGTCGGTCAGCAGGCCGATGTTCGGCGTCGCCAGGCCGTTGGCCTTGGCTTCCTGCCACAGCGCGAACAGTTCGCTTTGCTTGACGTCGGCCAGCACCAGGTTTTGCTCGTGGGTGACGCGCAGTTCGGAGAAGCTGTAGCGATCGGCCAGATCGGCGACGAAATCCATTTGCTCGGCGCTGATGTCGCCCGGCGGCACGCCGGTTTTCTTCAGCGACAGCACCACCGCGGCGTAACCACTGACCTTGTGCGCCTTGACGTTGCGCAGCAGCCAGTTGGAGAAGGCCTTGTTGCCGGCTTTTTGCTGTTCGAAGGCGGCATCCGACGCCGGCAGCGCTTCGTAGTCGGGCGCGGTGAAATATTGCGCGATGCGGTTCAGTTCTTCGACGGTCAGCGTGGAAGGACCGTCCCTGGTGTCCTGCCATTCCTGTTCGACCTGTTTGGCGAATTCCTCGGCGCCGATGGCCTTGACCAGGATCTTGATGCGGGCCTTGTAGATATTGTCGCGGCGGCCGTGCTGGTTATACACGCGCAGGATGGCCTCGATATAGGTCAATGCATGCTGCCAAGGCAGGAATTCGCGGATCACGCTGCCCAGGATCGGCGTGCGGCCCATGCCGCCGCCGACCATCACGCGGAAACCGACTTCGCCGGCTTCGTTTTTCAGCACATGCAGGCCGATGTCATGCACGGCGGTTGCGGCGCGGTCGTCTTTGGCGCCGCTGATGGCGATCTTGAATTTGCGCGGCAGGTAAGCGAATTCGGGATGGAAGGTGCTCCATTCGCGCAGAATTTCGGCATACGGACGCGGATCGATGATTTCATCTGCGGCCACGCCGGCCAATTCGTCCGAGGTGGTGTTGCGGATGCAATTGCCGGAGGTCTGGATCGCGTGCATTTCGACGGTGGCCAGATCGGCCAGGATGTCCGGCGACTGCTCCAGTTGAACCCAGTTGAACTGGATATTCTGGCGCGTGGTGAAGTGGCCGTAGTTGCGGTCGTATTTGCGCGCGATATGGCCGAACATGCGCATTTGCTGCGACGACAGCATGCCGTACGGGACGGCGATACGCAGCATATAGGCGTGGCGTTGCAGGTACAGGCCGTTTTGCAGGCGCAGGATACGGAATTCGTCTTCGGTCAGTTCGCCCGACAGACGGCGGCGCACCTGATCGCGATACTGGGCGACGCGTTCCTTGACGATCTGATGATCGTATTGGTCGTAGTGATACATCTGCCTAATCCTTGATAACGTCTAAGAAAACCGGACTACCAAACCAGCTTCAGAGCAACGCTCGTCAGCGTGATGGCCAGCAGGCCGCGTAAAAATTTTTCCGGTACCGCCCGTGCCGCCAGCGAACCGATGGTGATGCCCGGCACCGAGCCCAACAGCAGGGCGCCCAGCAAGGGCCAGTCTATCGATCCCAGCCACCAATGCCCGAAAGCCGCCACGGCGGTCAACGGTACGGCATAAGCGATATCGGTGCCGGCGATTTCGGCCGGCGACAGACGCGGATGCAGCAGCACCAGCAGGGTGGCGCCCACCGCGCCCGCGCCGATCGAAGAAACGGTCACCAGCGTGCCCAGCAACAGGCCGCAGGCGACGGTGGCGGCGGTCAGCCGGGCCCCATGTAATTGCTTTTCCGGATGATTATTCAACCAAACCTGAAGTTTAGCTTTAAATAACAGGGCAATCACGGTCAAACTGACCGAAATGGCGATTGAATAGCGAATTATTTCCGCGATGCCGTGGCCGAGCGCGCCGAAATGCTTCAACAGCAGGGTGGAAAGCACGGCCGCCGGCAACGCGCCGCAGGATAACTGCCTGACCACGTCCCAGCGCACCGTGCCCTTGTAGCGATGCGCCATGGTGCCGGCGGATTTGGTCACCGCAGCGAACGCAAGGTCGGTGCCGACCGCCACACTGGGATGGATGCCGTACAGCAGCGTCAATAGCGGCGTCATCAGCGAACCGCCGCCGACGCCGGTCAATCCGACCAGTAAACCGACCGCAAAACCGCTGATTACATAAGAAACAGTCATATCGCTCCATCCATAAGAGCATGAATCGTAATAAACTTATGCTTTATTCCAAACAACATAGTATTTATTTACTTATATGCGCTTGGGGTATATGTAAATTCGTTTGTTGCTAATAGCTGCGGTATCGCCGCTGAATCTGTAGCGGGCATTGGAAATAGGCATTGAAAATGGCGAAGGATATACGATGAACCTCCATCAATTCCGCTTTGTGCGGGAAGCTGTGCGCCAGAAATTCAATCTGACCGAGGCGGCCAAGGCGCTGTACACATCGCAACCGGGCGTTTCCAAGGCGATCATCGAGCTGGAAGAGGAACTGGGCGTGGATATCTTCACGCGGCACGGCAAGCGGATTCGCGGCTTGACCGAGCCGGGCCGGGCGGTATTGCGCTCGGTGGAGTCGATCATGCAGGAGGTCGAGGGGCTCAAGCGCATCGGCAAGGAATTCGCCGCCCACGACAGCGGCAGCCTGACCATCGCCACCACGCACACGCAGGCGCGCTATGCGCTGCCGAAAATCGTGCAGGCCTTCGCCCAGAAATTCCCGAAAGTGCGCTTGTCTCTGTTGCAGGGCAATCCGAAACAGATTACCGACATGGTGCGCAACGATCAGGCCGATATCGCGATTGCGACCGAGGCGCTGACGTCCGGCGAAGGCCTGATCTCGCTGCCGTGCTATCAATGGGAGCACGTGGTGATAGTGACGCCGGATCATCCGCTGCTGCAGTCGAAATCGATCGCGCTGGAAGAAATCGCCGCCTTTCCGCTGATTACCTATGACGCCGCCTTTGCCGGCCGCAGCAAGCTCGATCATGCATTCGCGTTGCGCGAACTGAAACCGGACATTTTGCTGGAAGCCATCGACGCCGACGTGATCAAGACCTATGTCGAACTCGGCATGGGCGTCGGCATCATTGCCGGCATGGCCTTCGACGCCGAACGCGACAAAGGGCTGCGCGCGATTCCCGCAGGCCATTTGTTCGGCACCAATGTGTCGCGCGTGGCGATCAAGCAGGGCGCGTATTTGCGCAGTTATGTCTATACCTTCATCGAATTGCTGGCACCGGCGCTGAACCGCAAGATGATCGACCAGGTAATGGACGGCGGAAAAGACATGTATGAACTGTAGCGCGCATTTTTAAGCGTAGTGAATAAAGACTATGGATTTATCGAAAATTTCGGAAGATTCGCTGCGGCGCGCGCATCGCCTGTGGGTTGAATACGGCATTTTGTGGGCGGGCGCGATCGTGGTGGGGCTGGTCGCGGTGCTGTACGCGCGCGCGATCGACTACGGCTTCGAGGCGTTCAGATCGGTGCAGCAGGCGCACGGCTGGGCGCCGCTGCTGCTGACGCCGGCCATCAGCGCCCTGTGCGTCTGGCTGACCCGGCGGTTTTTTCCGGGTTCCGAGGGCAGCGGGATTCCGCAAGTGATTGCGGCCCTGAACGGCAATACCGCCGAGCGCGGACTGCAATTGCTGTCGTGGCGCGTATTGTTCGGCAAACTCGGGGTATCGGTGCTGGCCATCATGGGCGGCATGACCATCGGGCGCGAGGGGCCGACGGTGCAGATCGGCGCGGCGATGATGTTCAATCTGCGGCGTCTGTATCCGACCATCAATGCGGCGATGGAGCGGCGCCTGATTCTGGCCGGCGCCGCGGCCGGTCTGGCGGCAGCCTTCAATACGCCATTGGCCGGCATCGTGTTCGCGATCGAAGAGCTGTCGCGCAGCTTCGAACAGCGCGCCAGCGGCGTGATCATTACCACCATCATTTTTTCCGGCATCGTGGCGCTGGGATTGAACGGCAATTACACCTATTTCGGCACCATCGCGGTGATCAACGAAACCAGTGGAAAACTGGTGCTGGCGGTGATCGCGACCGCGTTGCTGACCGGCGTCGCGGGCGGCATATTCTGCTGGCTGCTGTTGAACACGCAGCGCTGGATGCCGACATCGATCCTGGTCATGCGGCGCGAACGCCCGATCGTGTTTGCCGCGCTGTGCGGTCTGGTGGTGGCGGTGATCGGCGTGGTGGCCGGCGGCGCGACCTTCGGCAGCGGGTATGCGGAAGCGCGCGGCTTGTTGAGCGGACAGGAGCAGTTATCCGTGTTTTATCCCTTGCTGAAACTGGCGTCCATGGTCGGCTCGTATCTGCCCGGCATGCCCGGCGGCATGTTCGCGCCGTCGCTGTCGATCGGGGCGGGTTTCGGCAATCTGCTGCATTTTTTATTCGGTCACACCTCGCTGGGCATGCTCATCGCGCTGGCGATGGTCGGTTATCTGGCGGCGGTGACGCAATCGCCGATCACCGCGTTCGTCATCGTGATGGAAATGGTCAACGGGCACGCGCTGGTGATTTCGCTGATGGCGACGGCCTTGATTGCGTCGCGCGTGTCGCGCTTTTTCGCGCCGCCGTTGTATGAAACCCTGTCCGAGCGCTATGCGCCGAAACATGCGCCGGAGGACGCGCATACGCCCAATCCGGGAACGCATTCTTAATACGGCATCGCCTGCGCGGTTTCGGTCCGGGAGATTTCGGTCAGCTTGACGACGTAACAGCCGGTGTTTTTGCCTTTGCCGATCTGTTCGATCTTGAATGTCGCATGCGGGCTGAACAAGGATTCCGTCTCGCCCAGGACGCTCATGTATGGAGACAGACGTGTATTGCTGAAGCCGAGGATCTGAAACAGCACCGGCTCTTCCACGCCTTTGATGAGGTTGTTGGCAAACAAGAGCGCGGTTTCGCTGTTCTTGTCGCAGGAAAGAAAATGCGTGGCTTTGACTGGCGTGCCGCTGTCCCATAAATCCATCAGTTTATCGATTCCCGCTGACGTCATTCCCTGCCCGCGATAGATGCGGTGAGCCGACAACTTGGCCGGATCGGCTTGGGCGTATATCTCGTCGGCGACACGCAGCAGATTGCTCTTCGTCGCCAGTTGTTCCATGTCAAATTCCAGGTCAACCTTTGCTCTTTTGTAACTCAAAATTTCTTCCTCGCCGTTGCGCCGTCCTATTTCGCTTATCACTTCGCGGATGCTGAGCTTCAATTTGTCTCCGCGCATGGCGGCGTTGATCGCTTCGGCGCCGGCGTTGGTGTTGTACAGAGTGGAAAAGATCTTGAAATCCTTGCGTTGCCGTTCAGGATCTCGCCCGGGGGCTGCGGTACGTTGCTTGGCGGCGGCGGACTGTAATGGCGCCTGCCGGGGGATAGGCCGCTCGGGAATTGGCCGCCTGGCGTCGGTGGCGCAGCTGCGGGAAGCAGATTTGATTTGGGTAGTCATGGCAGTGGTGCCGCGCGAAGGCGACAGCGGGCGGAATGCGGCGGCCGTCGTCGCCTCGGTGCGGCGGACCCTGACGGCCTCCAATTGCCGGGTCATTTCATGAACGCCTTGTCTAGTAAAGACGGAAGGCTGTTTCGGAGGTGGGTTGGGATTGATAGCGCCGGGCATCGTATTGTTCCTTCAGGGTTGTTGTCTGAAAATTTCCACGTTTAATCGCGAACATAAAAAATTATGCTGTCACCGTCGGCAGAATTTGTATCGATTGACGAACAATTGAATGCGTCCCTTGTAATAATCCGGTCTCGTTTTGTCCTATACTGCGTGGCTCGAACAGCTTTCCGCCGCCCCATTTTTTGATTGTCCCCATTCTTATGCTGCATACCGATCCCGCCGCCTATTACGCCGCATGCGCCGCGACTTATGAAGACATCTACGACCTGCCCGAACGCCGGGAAGAGTTGACGCGTCTGCGCAACAAAGTCGCCGAGCTGATGGAAGGGCATACCGTGCTGGAAGTCGGCTGCGGCACAGGCTACTGGACGCGGCAACTGGCCGAGGTGGCCGATGCGGTGACGGCGGTCGACAACAATCCGGCCATGCTGGCGATCGCGCAAGGCACGCCGCTCGACGGCGTCGAATGGCTGCAGGCCGACGCCCGCAATCCAATGGCGTTGCCGGCGGCGGATCGTCACACCGCCTGTTTCGGCGGCTTCTGGTGGTCGCATCTGCCGCGCGAACGGCAGGCCGCATGGCTGAACGGCCTGCAAAAGAAATTGGGGAAAGATGGATTGCTGCTGCTGATCGACGACAACTACGTCGAAGGCGAAGAAGAAGGCAACACCGTGCCGATCGCGCATACCGACGCCGAAGGCAATACGTATCAGATTCTGTCGGTGAACGGCGAACGTTACGACGTGCTCAAGAATTTTCCGACCGACAGCACCTTGCGCAAGCGTTTCGCCGCGCATGCGCGCGAGATCCGGATATTGCGGCTGGGACATTTCTGGATGTTGAGCTGCCGGCTGAAATAAAGCGCCGGGAAAGCCGGACGTAAAAAAACGGAAGCATCGGATCGCGTCCGCATGCTTCCGTTCTTGTTTGCCGCTGCCGCGATGTTATGCGACGGCCACCCGCGCCGAACTGCGGCAGCCTTCCAGCAGGAACGACAGGCCGACCACCAGCACCAGTTCGCCTTCGGCCGAGCGGGCCGTGCCGGTGATGCCGTTGGTATGAATCGCGGTCAATGGCTTGATCACCAGATCGGCCGTGCCTTCCACCGCTTCCACGCCGAGGATGTACGGCTGCGGCACCGCCATGACGATGCCGACCCGTTCCGATCCGGGCGTATAACCGAGCACGCCGGCCAGCGAATGCACCGGCAGCGGACGGCCCTGATCGCGCATCACCGGCGCGCCGCCGACTTCCGAAAACGTCTCCGGCAGTTCCACCACCCGCTGCACGACAGCCATCGGCAGCGCCAGCGCGGCGCCGGCGGTGCGCACCAGCATGGTCGGGATGATCGACAGTTCGATCGGCAGCCGGATCGAGAAGCGCGTGCCTTTGCCCATCGTCGAATCGATGCGGATCGTGCCGCGGTGTTTTTCCACGGCGGTCTTGACCACATCCATGCCGACGCCGCGGCCGGAGACGCTGTTGGCCACTTCCTTGGTCGAAAATCCCGGCAGGAACACCAGTTGCAGCGCTTCGTCGACGGATTGCGCTTCGTATTCGCCGATCAGACCCTTGCTGATCGCTTTCTTGCGCAGCATATCCGGATCCATGCCTTTGCCGTCGTCGAAGATTTCAATCATCACGCTGCTGGCTTCCTGCCAGGCTTTCAGCGAAATCGTCGATTTGACAGGCTTGCCGGAGGCCAGCCGTTCTTCCGCGCTTTCGATGCCGTGATCCAGCGAATTGCGCAACATGTGCACCAGGGGATCGTACAAACTGTCGACCACCACGCGATCGACCTCGGTTTCGGCGCCGGCGATCGCCAATTCGACCTCCTTGCCCAGATCCTTGGCCAGTTCGCGCACCAGGCGCGGGAATTTCTGAAACAGACGGCCGACCGGCTGCATGCGGGTCGATAAGGTGGCGCGTTGCAATTCGGTCGAATAGCGCGATGCGCGGTTGAGCGTCTCGGCCAGGGTCGACATCAGCGATGCGGCCGATCCTTCGAATTTGAACTGCTGCAATTTTTCCAGCAGCACCGCGGCCTGATTGGCGGCCTGCACCGACTCGCCGGCCACTTCCAGCAACGCGTCCAGTTTGACCGCGTCGATCCGGATGGTTTCTTCCTTGGGCGCGGCGGAATTGGTCTTGGCGGCGGGAGCGGCCGCGGGCGGCGATGCCGGCGCAGCGGCCTTCGCGGCTGGCGGCGCCTTCGGCTGATCGCCGGCGGCGCTTGCCGTCTGCGTCTCTTGTGCAGACCCCGTCACCGCGCGGTATAGCGCTTCCCAGTCGAGTTCCCCGTCCGCGTTGACGGTGCTGCCGCCGCCGTCTGCGCCGCTGGCGGTGATTGCCGGCGCCGCCGATACCGCTTGCGGCGCTGCCGCCGCGGGGGCTGCGTCCTGGCTATCGCCGCTGCCGCCGTCCCCGTTGATCGCATGCGTCAGAATATCTTCCAGATCCTGCGGCATCGGGGCCAGGCTGGCCGGATCGGCGCCGTTGGACAATTCGGTCAGTTGATCGGCGACGAAGCCGCTGGCCTGCAATGCCGCTTCGATCGCGATCGGCGTGACCGGCGCCTTGCCGTTACGCAACGCGTCGAACAGGTTTTCGGTCAGGTGGCAGGCCGATACCATGGCCGGCAAATTGACGAAACCGGCGCCGCCCTTGATCGTATGAAAGGCGCGAAACACCGCATTCAATACTTCCATGTCGTCCGGTTGGCGTTCCAGCGTCAGCAGCTGGTCTTCGACGTTGGTGGCCAGTTCCAAGGCTTCGACCACGAAGTCCCTGAGCATTTCCTCATCCATCAGAACCCCAGGCTATCAAGTAAATCGTCGACGTCGTTCTGTACCAGGGCGCTGCCATCGGCGGCAGGTCCGGCCATCAGTTCGACAGGTTTATCCTTGGCTTCATTGGCCGTGTTCAGCAACTCCGGCGGAGCGTTGTCGCGCAGCAATTGGGCCAGCTCGCGTTCGGCGATGGCGGTGATGCCGACGATTTTCTTGATCAACTGGCCGGTGATGTCCTGGAAGTCCTGCGCCATCATGATTTCCAGCATGCGCGCTTTTTCGGCTTCCGCGGAGTCGAACGCGGTGGCGGCGAATGCGCGCGAATCGTGGGCCAGTTTCTTGAATTCCTCGATGTTCATCTGGCCGGCGAACAGGCGGCTCCAGCGCTCCCCGATGTCCTTGGCGCCTTTGGACAGGACATCCTGGGCCGGCATGCCCACGTCGAGCGCGTTAAGCACTTTGTTGGCGGCCTGTTCGGTCAGCGTGGCGACGAATTCCAGCCGTCCCTGGGCGTCGCCGATCTGCGACGCCACTTCCGACAGCGAGCGGTCGTAGCCGAGTTCGCGCATCGAGTCGTGCAGCATGCGGACGATGCCGCCGAGACGGACGTACATTTGCTTGTCCGCCTGTTCGTCCGCGGGGTCCCCGGCGGCTGCGGTGACAGCGGAGGGCGAGGCCGTCGCCGCAGCCGGTGGCGCGCTTGCTGTTGCCGACCCCGCCTGAGAGCTTGCGGATATTTCGTCAAATAAGGCTTCTAAATCCAGATCGGCGTCACTCATGGTCTTGCATTCTCCCTAATTGCTGCGTTTTGTTTTTTCCATGGATTTTCTGTCTTGCGTTTTTCGTTTCCGATCTTCCCCCCGGAAGTCGTCGGCGGCGCCTGCATTTGCCGGCCAATTGTCGCAATCCATGTGCTACGGCCCTGGAATCCGCGAACATTTTACTGTTATCGGCAGAATTCTATTTTCCTGAAGACAACTTTTCCATTGTAATCTGCATTTTAATCAAGCGCGCGATTCCTGCATCCGTCAAGAAAGCATGGAAATCGGGTCTTCTTAAGCGGACTCCGCCGTTTTTGCGTCGTTCGACAGGGTATGACAGCTTCCGTCGCATTCAACTTGCGTAGAATACGCGGCTTTTGCCGGAATAAATGTTCGCCATGATAGTTCGTTTCAGATTCGGCCGGGCCGCGATTTTCCATGCGGCAATCGGAATGCGTCCTACGGTTTCACGCATTGCATCGACGGCCGGCGCGGTTTGCATGGCCTCGATCGGGGGCGCGGCATGGGGGCAGACGCAGACGCCGGCGGATCAGGCCCTGGCGCCGGTGCTGGTGTCGGCCTCGCGTTTCGACGACGAATCCGATGCGACGCCGGTCGGCGCCACGGTGATCACCGCGGCCCAGATCCGGCAAGCCGGCGTCGATAACGTCAATCAGGCCATCCGCAGCATCGGCGGCGTGTACGGTCGTCAGAACAGTTACGGCAGCTCGGATTTTTCGCTGGATTTGCGCGGTTTCGGCGCGACCGCCGACCAGAATACGGTGATCCTGGTCGACGGCGTGCGGCTGTCGGAGAACGAATTAAGCGTCGCGCTGCTGTCGAGCATCCCGATCGAAACCGTGGAACGGATCGAGATCGTGCGCGGCGGCAGCAGCGTCCTGTACGGCGAAGGCGCGACCGCCGGTACGATTCAGATCATTACCAAACGACCGCAACGCGACACCGCGCGCGGCACGATGGTTGCCGAGGCGGGCTCCTTCGGCCGGCGCGGATTACGGCTGGCGCTGGCGCGCGACTGGGACGGCTTGTCGCTGGACGTGAACGCCGCCAATCTGGAAAGCGACAATTACCGCGCCAACAATCGTTTGCGCCAGCAAAACCTCGGCGGCGGCCTGCAATGGTCCGGAGAAGGACGCCGCATCGGCGTGCGCGTCGACAGTTCGGACCAGCATTACCGCACGCCTGGCGCGCTGACGATGGCGCAATACCAGAACGATCCGCGCAGCAGTTTCACCCCGGACGATGCCGGTTCGACCCGCGTCGATCGGGTCTCGCTGTTCGGCGAACAACGGCTGGGAGCGTTCGAACTGGCGGTGGAGTGGGCGCAACGCGACAAAACCTATTTTTCCCATACCGTCGGCAGTTACGGCATCAGCGACTATACGACGCGCAGCCGCACAGAACAGTTCTCTCCGCGCCTGCGCCATACGGCGCAATTCGGACCTGTGCGCAATGAGCTGGTGATCGGCGTCGACGTCGCCGAATCGAAGCGCAATGCCGACAGCTTGACGTCGGCGGCGACCGGACAACAGCGTTCGATAGCGGTATATGCGCGCGACGAAATCCGGCGTGGCGATGCGCGGCTGGCGTTCGGCGTGCGGCGCGAGACCTTCGATCAGCGCAGCGCGGACCCGCTGGCCTTCGACGCCGGCGGCGATTACCGGCAGAAGCAGACGTTGAGCGCCTGGGACCTGCAGGGCAGCCTGGGCGTGGCGTCCGCCGCGACCGTGTTTGCGAAGGCCGGGCGCAGCTATCGCGTGGCCAATATCGATGAAAACGGATTTACGCTGACGCCCGGCCGGATGCTGCTGCCGCAGACCTCGGACGATCTGGCGTTCGGCGCGACCTTCGGCAATGCGCGGCAGGCGCTGACGGTGACGCTGTTCCAGAACGATTTGCGCAATGAAATCATGTACGACCCGACGGTCGACAATCCCGGCGGTTTCCAGGGCGCCAACGTCAATCTCGATCCGACGCAGCGTCGCGGCGTCGAATTGGAAATGCGCACCCAGTTGCGCGAGGACCTGGATTTGAATGCGAGTTTCAGGCATATCGATGCGCGTTTCCGGAGCGGCGTCAATGCCGGCAAGGAAGTGGTGCTGGTGCCGCGCAACACCGCCAGCGCGCGCCTGAACTGGAAATCGGGACCGCACAGCGCGCGCATCGGCGCGCAATGGGTGTCGCGCCAGCGTTACGGCAGCGACTTTACGAATACCTGCGCGGCGCAAATGCCCTCTTACGTGACGGTGGAGGGGCGTTACGCGATCACCGTGGCGCGTTGGGAATTGGCGCTGACCGGCGTCAATCTGGGTAATCGGCAGTACTTCAGTCAGGCTTACGGTTGCCAGAGCGGCATCTATCCGGAAGCGGGCCGGCAATTGATTTTGTCGGCGCGCTACGATTTCTGACTTAAACTTCCAGATTATCGATCAGGCGGGTGGCGCCCAGTCTGGCGGCCCCCAGCGTCACCAGCGGCGCGCCTTGCGCCAGATCGTCGGCGCTCGGCGCCTGCAGATCGCTGCGTTTGCGCACGGCGACATAATCGGGTTGCCAGCCGCGCGTCCTCAGTGCCTCCATCGCCGCCGTTTCCAGTTGCGCCAGATCGCGCCGGCCGGCGCGCACTTGTTGCGCGACCTGGTCCAGCGCCAGGTATAACCACGGCGCTTCGGCCCGTTCCTGTTCGCTCAGATAGACATTGCGCGACGACAGCGCCAGGCCGTCGTCGGCGCGGTAGGTTTCGGCCGCGATGATCTCGGTCGGCAGCGCAAACTGGCGCGCCATATTGCGCACGATCATCAATTGCTGATAATCCTTTTTGCCGAAGACGGCGACTCTGGGTTGGACGCACGATAACAGTTTCAGCACCACGGTAGTGACGCCGGTAAAAAAGCCGGGACGGAATTCACCCTCGAGCATATTGCCCAGATCGTCCGGCGGGCGCACGCGGAATTCCTGCGGTTCCGGATACAGTTCCTTCTCGGTCGGCGCGAACAATACATAGACGCCTTCTTTTTCCAGTTTCTCCGCATCGCGTTGCAAGGTGCGCGGATAGGTGTCGAAATCGTCGTTCGGACCGAACTGCAGGCGATTGACGAAAATCGACGCCACCACCGGATCGCCATGCTGTCGCGCCAGCCGCATCAGCGACAGATGGCCCTCATGCAGATTGCCCATGGTGGGAACGAACGCGGTGCGCAACTGGCCTCGCAATTGATCGCGCAACTCTTCGATGGAGGAGACTATTTTCATGAATCGGTTTGTTTTCTGGGAATTGCCGGAGGGGAAGGGATGCTAATTGGGCGAATAGGACAGGCGGACGTAAATCGGCGCGTATGGCTCACCCTGCGTGATTTCGATCAGGGTTTCCTTGGCCAGCTCAAGCAAGGCGATGAAATTGACCACCAATACCGGCACGCCGCGGCTGGGATCGAACAGATCGGCGAATTCGACGAAGCGGGTCGATTGCAGGCGGCGCAGAATGCTGGTCATATGTTCGCGCACCGATAATTCTTCGCGGCTGATGTGGTGATGGGCGGTCAGCTTGGCGCGCTTGAGCACGTCGGCCCAGGCCGCCTGCAGATCAGCCGCATCGACGTCGGGCCAGCGGGTCACGATGCTTTGCTCGATGTAGACCTGGGGGCGAACGTAATCGCGGCCCAGCTGCGGCAACATGTCGATCTCGCGGGCGGCGAGCTTCATTTGTTCGTATTCCAGCAGGCGGCGCACCAGTTCGGCGCGCGGATCTTCCGCTTCTTCGCCGTTGTCGGAGTTGCGTACCGGCAACAGCATGCGCGATTTGATTTCGATCAGCATCGCCGCCATCAGCAGATATTCTGCGGCCAATTCCAGATTGTGTTCGCGGATCTGGTCCACGTATTCCAGATATTGCAGGGTGACCTGCGCCATCGGGATATCGAGAATATTGAAATTTTGCTTGCGGATGAGATACAGCAACAGATCCAGCGGCCCCTGAAACGCCTCCAGAAAAATTTCCAGCGCGTCTGGCGGGATGTACAAATCCATCGGCAGCTTGAACAGCGGCTCGCCGTACAGTTTGGCGAATGCGACGCCGTCGATGGTGCTGGGCGTCGAATCGGGCTGCGCCGCCAGGGCCATGGCGGTGTCGGACAGCGCAGTATCGGACTGCGCCTCGGCCGCAGACGTACTCATGCGTTTATTTGTTCTGATAGACGTAAGGCTGCTGCTTTACGCGCGACGCTGCATCGCGCTCGGTGTTGTCCATATTGATGGGCGTCTTGTCCCACAGCAAGGCGCGGCCGGCGCGTTGTTCTTCTTCCAGCTGCGGGTTTTTCCGTTTCAGTTCGGCGATGAATTTGGTCGCTTCCGATTCGTACAACTGAAAGTGCTTGGTGAAATTCATAAGATTAGCCAATAAGATGGAAATGGAATTGCGCTATTCTACCTTGACTTTTACCAGGGAATGCCATGTCCACCCGGATTCGAAAACTGTTTGCGCTTTTGGCCGCCGTGCTGGCGTCGCTGCTGGCCGTCGGATGCGATCAAAACGGCCGGCCGATCGAGGAGTTCGGGCTGAGCAGACTGCATCCGGGCGAGTCGCTGGAAAGCGACGTGCGCAATGTGATGGGGCAGCCCGACACAGTGTGGGACGACGCCGACGGCGGCCGCACGCTGGAATACCCGAAAGGGCCGGAGGGCGCGCGTACCTGGATGTTTTCGATAGGGCGGGACGGCAAGCTGATCGCGTATGCGCAGGTGCTGACCGAGGAAAATTTCGCCAAAATCCAGCGCGGCATGCGCCGCGAAGAGGTGCGGCGCATGCTCGGCAAGCCGCGCAGCGTGGTGACCTTCGAACGGAAAAATGAGGAAGTGTGGGACTGGAAATATCTGGAAAACTATCGGGGCCGGCTGTTTAACGTGCATTTCGACCGGGATAGCGGGGAGGTGGCGGGGACGTCTTCTTCGGATATTTATAGTAATTAGGGGACGTAAATCAACGTCCTATACGCATCACCGCCACAGCAGGCTTCCACATCAGCGAATCCGCATCCCGGGCTCCGCCCCCGGCCACGGCGTCAGAATATAGATGCCCGGAGCGCTCTTTTCATCAGCCGCTGAAGCCGCCAACACCATGCCCTCCGAAACACCGAATTTCATTTTGCGCGGCGCCAGATTGGCCACCATCACGGTGAACTGGCCGATCAGCTGGTCCGGCTTGTAGGCCGATTTGATCCCCGAAAACACATTGCGCATGCGGCCTTCGCCGACATCCAGCGTCAGGCGCAGCAGTTTGTCCGACCCCGCGACCTCTTCGCAATTGACGATTTTGGCAATGCGCAGATCGACTTTGGCGAAATCGTCGATCTTGATTTCGGGAGCCAGCGCTTCAATGGCGCTCTCCGCGGCCGGGACGGCAAGGTCCGTGGGGTCCGCCGGCGCGTCGGCTTCCGGCGCATCGAACAGCGCATCCAGCATTTTCGGTTCGACCCGGGTCATCAGATGGCTGTACGGACGGATCCGGTGATCCTGCGGCAACGGCACGCCGATATCCCTCCATTGCAGCGGCGCGATGTCGAGGAAAGTTTCGACCGCCGCAGCCAATTGCGGCAGCACCGGTTTCAAATACAGCGTCAGAATGCGGAAAGCTTCCAGCAGACGGCTGCATACTTCATGCAGTTGCGCATCCTTCGCGCTGTCCTTGGCCAGCTCCCATGGCTTGTTGGCGTCGACATAGGCATTGATCAGATCGGCCTGTTCCATCACCGCGCGCAGCGCCTTGCCGTATTCGCGCTGTTCATAGAGCGCCTGCACTTCCGGACCCACCGCGCGCAGCCGCGCCAGGACGGCATCGTCTCCGGCGGCCCAGGCCATCGCGACACGGCCGTCGAAACGCTTGCTGATGAAGCCGGCGGCGCGGCTGGCGATGTTGACGTATTTGCCGATCAGATCGGCATTCACCCGCGCGACGAAATCGTCGGGATTGAAATCGATGTCTTCCACCTTGGCGCTCAATTTGGCGGCCAGGTAATAACGCATCCACTCCGGATTCATGCCGATTTCGAGATAGCGCAGCGGCGAGATGCCGGTGCCGCGCGATTTCGACATTTTTTCGCCGTTTACGTTAACGAAACCGTGCACAAAGATCCCATCCGGCACTTTGCGCCCGGTGAATTTGAGCATCGCGGGCCAGAACACCGTATGGAAAAAAATGATGTCCTTGCCGATGAAATGGTATTGCTCGGTGTCCGGCGCGGCCATGAATTCGTCGAAGCTGCGCGATTCGCCGTATTTTTGTTTCGGGCCGCCTTTTTCGAAGTAATTTTTCAGCGACGCCAGATAGCCGACAGGCGCATCCAGCCACACATAAAAATACTTGCCCGGGGCGTCCGGGATTTCAATGCCGAAATACGGCGCGTCGCGGCTGATGTCCCAATCCCGCAGGCCGTCTTCGCTTTCGATCCGTTCCCGGGTCTTGTTGGCGACTTCCGCTTGCAGATGCTGACCGTGGAGCGCCCATTCGCGCAGGAATTCGCCGCAGCGCGGATCGGACAGGCGGCAGAAGAAATGCTCGGAAGATTTCATCACCGGCGTCGCGCCCGACAGCGTCGAGTACGGATTGATCAGATCGGTGGCGGCATACACCGTGCTGCAAACCTCGCAGGAGTCGCCGTACTGATCCTTGGCGCCGCATTTCGGGCATTCGCCCTTGATGTAGCGATCGGCCAGGAACATGTTCTTGACCGGATCGAAAAACTGGTCGACCACCTTGGTGGTGATCAGTTTGGCGTCGTCCCGCAGGCTGCGGTAGATTTCTTTCGACAGCGCGTGGTTTTCGGGGCTGGCGGTCGAATGCCAGTTATCGAACGCGATATGAAAGCCGTCCAGATACTGCTTGCGCCCGGCTGCGATACCGGCGACGAACTGCTGCGGCGTAATGCCGGCTTTTTCGGCGGCGATCATGATGGCCGCGCCATGCGCGTCGTCGGCGCCGACAAAGTGCACCTGCCGCATGTGTTCACCGTCCTGCTGCATGCGCTGGAACCGGACCCAGATGTCGGCCTGGATGTATTCCATGATGTGGCCGATATGGAACGGACCGTTGGCGTAGGGCAGGGCGGTGGTGACGAACAGTTTGCGGGGGGCTGCGGTGCTCAATGGTGTGCTCATGTGTGAAGGCTTGCAGGGGGAAGGCCCCGAAATGGCGGGGATACCCGGAAAAAACCCTAATTTTAGCAGTGCGGAGGAGCTTCGAGCAGGTTTGACGACGAAATGGCTTGGCGCGCATCATTTCGACAGTCTCTGCGCGATTGGTTTAGACTAGCGCCAATTAAGGAGAGCCACACAATGAGCGTGACAATGGAAGCGGTGCAAGCGGCGCTGGTAGCCGTGATCGACCCGAATACAAACAAGGATTTGCTGAGCAGCAAGTCGGCGAAGAACATCAAGATCGAGGGCGCGGCGGTGACGCTCGACGTCGAATTGGGCTACCCGGCGAAAAGCCAGATCGAGCTTATCCGCAACGCCGTGGAAACGGCGTTGAAAGCGGTGCCCGGCGTAGCGCAGGCGAATGCCAACGTCTATGCAAAAATCGTCGCGCACGCGGTGCAGCGCGGCGTCAAACTGAAGACGAACGTCAAGAACATCATCGCCGTCGCGTCCGGCAAGGGCGGCGTCGGCAAATCGACCACCGCCGTCAATCTGGCGCTGGCGCTGGCCGCCGAGGGCGCGAAGGTCGGCATTCTGGACGCGGATATCTACGGCCCGTCGCAGCCGATGATGCTGGGCCTGACCGGCGAGCGCCCGCAAAGCAAGGACGGCAAGTCCATGGAGCCGCTGGAGAACTACGGTCTGCAGGTGTCGAGCATCGGTTTCATGGTCGATCCGGACGAACCGATGGTGTGGCGCGGCCCGATCGTCACGCAGGCCTTGCAGCAGCTGATGGACCAGACCAACTGGCGCGATCTGGATTACCTGATTGTGGACATGCCGCCCGGCACCGGCGACGTGCAATTGACGCTGTCGCAAAAAGTGCCGGTGACCGGCGCGGTGATCGTCACGACGCCGCAGGACATCGCGCTGCTCGACGCGCGCAAGGGCCTGAAGATGTTTGAAAAGGTCGGCATTCCGATTCTGGGCATCGTCGAGAACATGAGCACGCACATCTGTTCCAATTGCGGTCATGCGGAGGCGATCTTCGGCAGCGGCGGCGCCG
>JAQGLY010000022.1 GCA_028292625.1 Herbaspirillum sp.
CGCACCGTAGTGCTTTTCTTCGACATGCTGAACGGGCATATCAAAAAGAACGATCCTAAAACCGATGCGCGCTACAAACCGGTGGTCGCCGCCGCCAGCCAATTGCTGCAAAACGCGCGCGCGCACGGCTTGATGGTGGCATACGCCGCCGCCAACCATCGCGCCGACAATGCCACTTCGGCGCACACCATTCGCGATACCGACAACCGGCTCAATCCGGTTCCGGTCGATCAGAAGCCGGACCGCTTGCCGGTGGTCGCCGCCGGCAGCTGGGAAGCGGCGGTGATCGACGAACTGACGCCTGCGCCAGAGGATTACATCATTCCAAAATACCGCTGGAGCGCCTTCTACCAGACTTATCTGGATCTGGCGCTGCGCGCACGCAAGATCGACACCATCATCATCGCCGGCGGTTCGACCGACGTCGGGGTCGCCAGCACCGCGTACTCGGCACGCGATATGGATTACAACCTGGTGTTCGTCAGCGACGCGTCCAGCTCGCCGGAAACAGACAACCACGAACAGTTCATGCGCCGCATTTTCCCGCGCATGGGGCGGGTGCGCACCGCCGCGCAAGTGGGCGAAATGCTGAAAGCCGGCGCCGCAAAGTAACGCCGCCGGCGCAAGCCATCGCGGCTCCTCGGCATGGATTTCGCAGGCGGCGTTTCACTGCGGATTCGTGGCCGATCTTTTCAACCAGGCGGAAGCCGCTGCTTTCGCAGATTATGGGAATCGACAAATGAAGGAATCAATCCAGCTCGCCAACGGTCTTGAAGGCGTCCTATTCATCCCCGAGAGCGGCCGCAGCAGCGCCGCGGTCATCATTTTGCACGAACGTTACGGCCTGGTGCAGCACACGCTGGACCTGGCGCAAAAGCTGGCCGATGACGGCTACGTGGCGTTCGCGCCGAATCTGTTTTCACGCTGGGACGGCGACAAGGCCGCGCTGACCGCCGGCAAGGCGCGTGTGATCATGCCCGATCCGGAATGCACGCGGGTGATCAGCCAGGCCATCGACCTGCTGCGCGGCGATGAGCGCACGCAATCCGAAAAAATCTTTTTGATGGGCGTGTGCCAGAGCGGCCGCTATCCTATCGTGGTCGCCAGCCAGCGCAACGACATCGCCGGCTGCGTGGTGTTCTACGGCGCCACCCAGGGCCGCGACTGGAACGCCAACGATCTGCAGCCGGTGTCGATGCCGGACATGGTGGCCAAACTGACGGTGCCGTCGCTGTTCGTTTTCGGCGAAGCCGATCACACCATTTCGCTGGACCATGTACGCCGCATCCGCGACGCGCTGGAAACGCATCGCAAGAGCTATCGCATGCATGTGGTGCGCGCCGCGCCGCACGGTTTCCTGAACGATACGATGCCGGGCCGCTACCGTCCATGCGATACCAAGGTGGCCTGGCAGATGCTGCTGACGTTCATGGAGGAAGTCGAAGCCAATCGCTGGCCGGCGGAAGAAGTGCGCTGGGAGTTCGAAAGCGTCTCCGGCGCCGACTACGATTTCAGCAAAAACGTCCGGCTCGAATGAGTTCGTCCGCGAACGGCTCCGCCGCGGCGGCCGATCTCACTGACCGCGTCGCCGTCGTCACCGGCGGCAGCAAAGGCATAGGACGCGCCATCGTGCTGGCGCTGGCGCAGCGCGGCTACGACGTGGCGATTCTGGATCCGCTGGAAGCGGGGCGCGAGGTCGCCGCCGAAGCGATCGCGCTCGGGCGGCGCGCTTTGTATATTCCGCTCGACGTAGCGTCGGAAACAGAGGTCAAACAGGCTGCGCAGGACGTCGCCGCGCAACTCGGCGTCTGCCGGCTGCTGGTCAACAACGCCGGGATTTTCCCGCGCGCCAGCGCGATCGACATGCCGTTTTCGTTGTGGCAGCGGGTGTTGACGGTCAATCTGGGCGGCGCGTTTCTGTGCAGCCAGGCGTTCGCGCCCGGCATGCTGGCCGCGCGCGACGGCGTGATCGTCAATATCGCATCGGGCCGCGGCATCCAGGGCGCGGCGCGCGACGGTGCGCATTATGCGGCGTCGAAGGGCGGCCTGATTGCGTTGACGCGTTCGCTGGCGCAGGAATGGGCGCCGCACATTCGCGTCAATACGCTGGTGCCGGGCGTCACGCATACCGATCAGCCGCTGGAAGCGACCACCGTCGACGAATTGTATACACGCGGCAAGCGCATTCCGCTGGGCCGCATCGGGCAGCCGGAAGACGTCGCCAACGGCGTATGCCTGCTGGCCTCGGCCGATGCTTCGTATATCACCGGACAAAGCCTGTGTGTGAACGGCGGGGCGGTGATGCTTTAATATGGAGCTTTTCCCATTACCGGATGAGCCCCATGAATCGACCGTTCCGCCAGCATGTATCGACACTCCTGGCGCTGGCCGCGATGACCTTGCCGTCGCTCTGCATGGCGACCGCCGCGGCCATGCCGGACATGCCCGGCATGCAAGACGTCCATCGCGCCCATCCCCCCGGCGGACGTCATGCGCATCCTGCTATCGGCCAACTGGGCGATCCCGCCAAAGTCGGCAGAACCGTGCACGTCGAGATGGCCGATTCCATGCGCTTTTCTCCACACCTCATCCATGTGAAACGCGGCGAGACCGTCAAATTTGTCGTCAGCAATTCCGGCAAGCTAAGGCATGAGTTTGTGCTGGGATCGGCGCAGGATATACAGGCGCACGCGGACATGATGCCTGGCCATCCCCAGATGGCGCACACCGATGGCAATCAGGTCTCCGTGGCGCCGGGGAAAACCAGCGTCCTCATCTGGCAATTCGGCAAGGCGGGGGCATTCGATTTCGCCTGCCTGGAAGGGGGCCATTTCGAGGCCGGCATGAAAGGCAGCATCGTCGTCGAATAAGTGCGCAGCCCATTGTCGGTTCATATTTTTGTATTTATGTTTACATATTTGTATTTGTCTCTACAATATAAATATGTCTACTTCCTCTACCCCCTCTACGCCGTCTGAATGGCGGCTTCTGGTATTAAGCCTGCCGGCATCCAGCGCCACGCCGCGCATGCGTATCTGGCGGGCGTTGAAAACGCTAGGCTGCGGCGCCTTGCGCGACGGCGCTTATCTGCTGCCGCGAACGGCAGCCGGGCCCTTTGACGCGCTGGCCGAAGAAACCATCGCTGAAGGCGGCGTCGCCTGGCTGTTGGATATCCAGGCGCCCACCGCGGAAGAAGATGCTTTATTGCGCGGCCTTTTCGCGCGTAACAAGGACTACGCCGAATTCATCGATGGATTGCGCGAGACACGCAAAACCTTGCCCGCCTTGAGCCCACAGGAAATCACCCGTCTGCTGCGCAAATCCGGCCGCGACTATGACGCGCTGCGCGGCATCGATTATTTCCCGAATGAATCTAGCCTCGACGCCGAAGTCTACTGGGCCGATTTTCGCGCCGGCGCCGCGCTGGCGATATCGCCCGATGAACCGCATGCCGCGCCAGGCCAGGTGCGGAAACGGAATTTCGACGCCTATCAGGGCAAATTGTGGGCCACGCGTCGTCATCTATGGATAGATCGGGTCGCCAGCGCCTGGCTGATACGGCGCTTCATCGATAGAACGGCACGTTTTTTGTGGCTCCCGCAACCCGCCGATTGCCCGGACGATGCGCTGGGCTTCGATTTCGACGGCGCGGCCTTCACGCACATCGGCGAGATGGTGACCTTCGAAGTGCTGCTGGCCAGCTTCGGATTGGATCAGGATGCCGGGCTGTCGCGTGTCGCCGCGATGGTGCATGCGCTGGATGTGGGCGGCGATCCTGTACCGGAAGCCGCTGGTTTCGAAGCCATCATGGCCGGCATGCGCCAGCGCGTGTCGGGCGACGACGAATTACTGATGGAAATGAGTTCGGCGCTCGATGCCTTGCACACGCATTTCAACGAACAAAATCAGAAAAAGAATTGACGATCGGAGCTCCCATTGGACACCAACCCCTTGACCGTCGCCGCGCCGGCGGAGACGCCCCGTTACACGCTGTGGCAATTGGTCCTCTACATGCTCAGACTCGGCGCGCTCGGCTTCGGCGGGCCGGTCGCCCTGGTGGGCTATATGTATCGGGATCTGGTCGAGACGCGAAAATGGATCGCCGAAGACGACTATAAAGAGGGCCTGGCCTTGGCGCAGCTTGCGCCGGGACCGCTGGCGGCGCAGCTCGGAATTTATATGGGCTATGTGCATTACCGTCTGCTCGGCGCGACGCTTGCCGGCATTGCATTCGTTATTCCTTCCTTCCTGATGGTGGTGGCGCTGGGCTGGGCATACCTGCGCTTCGGCGGCCTGTCGTGGATGCAGGCGGTGTTCTACGGCGTCGGTGCGGCAGTGATCGGCATCATCGCGATGAGCGCCAAGAAGCTGACGCAAAAGAGCGTCGGCAAAGATAAGCTGCTATGGGCGATTTATCTCGTGCTGGCGGCGGTCACGGTGGTGACCGAATCTGAAATAGCCTGGTTGTTCATCGCCTCCGGCGTACTCGTCTGGTTCCTGCGCGCGCCGCCCAAATGGCTGGGGAAGGGCAATCTGAACGCGGCCGCTTTGACGCAATTGCCGATGGCCGGCGGTCTGTTCGGCACGATCGATTTGCCGCTGCTGTCGCACATAGCGATTTTTTTTGCGAAGGCCGGCGCTTTTGTCTTCGGCTCGGGACTGGCGATTGTGCCGTTTCTGTATGGCGGCGTGGTGACGGATCTGCACTGGCTGAGCGAAAAGCAATTCGTCGATGCGGTAGCCGTCGCCATGATTACGCCGGGGCCGGTGGTCATCACGGTCGGTTTCATCGGGTATCTGGTGGCGGGCTTGCCCGGCGCCGCAGTGGCCTCGCTCGCCACCTTTCTGCCTTGCTATCTGTTTACCGTTCTGCCGGCGCCTTATTTCAAAAAATACGGCAAGTTGCCGGGCGTGGTCGCGTTCGTGGAGGGCATCACGGCCGCGGCGATCGGCGCCATTACCGGCTCGGTGATCGTGATCGCCAGGCGTTCGATCGTCGACATTCCGACGATATTGATCGCGCTGGCGACGATTGCGCTGCTATGGAAATTCAAGAAACTGCAGGAGCCCGTGATTGTCGCTGCCGCGGCCGTGCTGGGATTGATCATTTATCCGCTTATGCACTAGGCTAATCTCGGCTTGCGATTCCGGTTTGCTTCAAGTAATATTCGCTCTTCCTTAGGGGAGTAGCCGCCTTCGCATCCAGCGAAGGGCATATGTCAACATACTTGGCGCAATCGCCATGGCATATGCGACTGTACGTTGGCAAGACCTATGGCATGGACAACTCTTACCGGGGCCGGGCGAGTTGCCGTGTCATCGGTATGTGCCCAGCCCCTAAAGTGTCCAATGCATTCCCTGCGATTCCAATACAAGCCGCCCACATTGCGGCGCATCCGCGTCACCCATTTTTATCAAGTCAAGCCGGGCGAGGCCGCATCATGCTGATCACGGTATTGCTTCTGCTCGGCTCCGCGTTTGTGATCTATCTGGCGTGCGAATATTTTGTCAATGGCGTCGAATGGGTTGGCCAGCAATTCGGCGTCTCCAAAAACGCTACGGGCACTGTGCTTGCCGCGTTCGGCACGGCGCTGCCCGAAAGCGTTGTCACCTTTGTTGCCGTTGTCTTCGGCCACACCGCCGCGCAGAAGGAAATTGGGGTCGGCGCGGCGCTCGGCGGCCCTTTGGTGCTGGGCACGGTGGCGTACGCTGTCGTAGGCTTCACCTTTCTTTTCAGCAAACGGCAACCCCAGGGTCACTTCTTGTCCGATTTAACCGGCGGACGCTTGATCAGCGACCAGAAATGGTTTCTTTCCATTTTCGTCTTCAAGGCGGCGCTGGGTCTGGTGGCGTTCGCGATCAAGCCGTGGCTGGGCATACTTTTCCTATTCGCCTATGCCGCCTATGTGCGTCAAGAGATGACAGCAGGAGGCGATGCCGGCAACGCGTTCGATCTCGAACCTCTAAAAATACGACCGAAAGCGGCAGCGCCAGCCCGCGGATGGCCGCTGTTGCAGACCGGTGGCGCCCTGGTGGTCATTTTTCTCAGCTCACAGGTGTTCGTCCATCAGATCGACGCGATCGGACCATGGCTGGGCCTGTCTCCGCAATTGGTGGCGCTGCTGCTCAGTCCCATCGCAACCGAACTGCCCGAAATCCTGAACGCCGTGATCTGGGTACGGCAGGGCAAGCAAACCTTGGCGCTGGCCAACATCAGTGGCGCGATGATGATCCAGGCGACAATACCGAGCGCGCTGGGCATAATGTTCACCCCATGGATGTTGCAGCATGCGCTGGTGTGGGCGGCTGTCGTGACCATGCTGTCGATAGTGGGACTATATTTCTTCTTGAAAAAGAATGCGTTGACGCCACGCGTGATGGCGTTGTTTGGCGGTTTTTACGTGTTGTTCGCGGTCGGCTTGTATTTCATTCCCTTGCAAGCCTGATCAGTTCACAGCTGAAGCCGACGGCGGAAATCCGAGCCAAATGGCGTCTGCCGGCCGCTGCATGCGGCCGGCAGAAAACCCGGTCAATTGACTTGCACTTCGATACGTCTTGGCTGGGCGTGCGCGGCTTTCGGAATGCTTATTTTCAGTACGCCATTCGCAAGGTCGGCAGTGACGCTTTCAGTGTCGAGTTCCTTGCTCAGGGTGAAGACGCGCCGATACCGGTTCAGTCCAACCTCGGCATGGCTGGCCTGCATTCCTTCGGGCACTGCAAAACCCACCTCAGCTTCGATCGTCAACGTATCGGCGTTGACCTGAAGCTTCAGCTTGTCCTTGGGCACGCCGGGCAAGTCGGCGAACAGCGTGATGCCGTTAGGATCCTCCAGTACATCCACCGGCGGGGTCAACACCGCGTCGTCGCGAGGCGATTCCTCTTTACGGCTCAGTGCCTTGTTTTCGGTTGTGCTGACTGCGTTCATATTCGGTCTCCTTTCGATTACTGAAGATTGATGCGGCGTGGCTGCGCTGCGGCGCGCCGTTGCACGGTCACATGCAGTACGCCATCCCGGTAGTTCGCGGACACCGAATCGGCATCGGCATCGTCCGGGAGCGTGATCACGCGGCGGAAGCGGCCGGCAAAACGCTCATTAATATGCACATTGGTTTTGTCGTCGTTGTCCGGGATGGGCGATGGACGCTCACCGGCAATGGTCAGGATGTCGCGTTCGACGTCGAGCTCCACGGTCGACGGATCAAGCCCCGGAGCGAAGGCGTAGATTTCCAGGGTCTGGTCGGTGCGGCCGACATTGATTGCCGGAAACGCGCCTCTGGTCAAGCCCCGGATCGAAGGCGAAAGATCGAATGCCTGTTGCAATTCGCGCTGCAGCGTATCCAGTTCGGCAAATACGTCGCGCGGGAAAAAGGTTCTATACATATCGAGATCTCCATTTATTGTGAAAACCAAAAAAATGGCGAACCGAGGACACGTCCCCCGGCGCCTCCGTGGGTGATATAGGTCTCATATTTTCCGCTTTCAAGAATGTTTTTTTAATTTTTTTTATAATTAAAAATGATAGGAAAATTAGAAATAGTTATATCGATTCCGCGGCTCGCCGCCGCCCAGCTTGCCGCCGACAGAATCGTCGTTTCTCGAAAGACGCAGGATTTCCGCTGGCATATCGTAGCGACTCCCACTCAATGACGGAGCCCTTACGATGCCAACCTATTCCATTAGCAACGATCGCTCGCCCGGTTTCCTGAATAGACTGACAAGCAGCGTCAGTCAATCTTTCAAAACCGCCTCGATAACGATGGGTAAATCCCTCAATCTGTTCAATGTTTCGTCAAGCAGGGATGAGGCGCCGGTTAAAGGTTTGCAATACAAAAGAAATATGTCGTTTCGGTGCCGGGCTTTTCCAGGTCAGGAAAAAAGGATCTGCGTTGCGGAGGCGGTGCGTACGCCTATCGGCAAAACAGATGAAGTTGCACACCGACTGCACGACCGGCTCGCGTTAAAAAAAGACGCCGCGCTGCATATCATTGGGCAGTATGCAAAAAAGGATGCGGCCGCCGCGGAAACCGTGCGAAAAAAGCTGGAAGATTGGTGGTCGGGCATCTCCGAATCCGGGCTCGACATTAAGCACGCGCAAGCGCTAAATAAAGAGATGATGCGGATGCTGGAGCCTCTTGCCGGCGGCTGGAATCCCGGCAAAGCGATGAAATCGCAGATGGCCAAAGCCCTGGTCACAGTGTTGAACAAGCGCAAATGGCCGGTCATCGAGACCAAAATCGCCCATCAGGATCAGGATGCGCTGTACACGTCGGCCATGACGCCGGCCAGCCAGATGCGCACACCTGACGGCGCGCTGCTGTTCCCGAGTTACAGTGGAACAGGGCGATGCGCCCATACCACCGATGAAGCTATGCATGCGGTCAATCTCTGGACCACCGAACTACGGGCCGACCCACGCAAGGGCGAGCTGGACGGCGAGGGCAAGGGCAAGCTTCTGTTCAGGGGGCAACGGCATGCCGGATTGTCGGCTTTCGGTTTGCCGGCAGGGAGCCCCGAACGCGCGGCCGCCACGCTCAATCGGGCGCGGGAAGTGGCGATCGCGGCACTTTTCATGGGCCCGGAAAAAAGCAGGCTGGCCACGGAAGGCAAGCCAGTGGAACTCAGGCTAAGTTCGACCTCCATGCTGACCCCGATGAACTTCGGTAAATTCTCCGAAGGGACTCAGCTCGACGATCAGTTGAAAGCCTGGCGGACGCTCAGCGAATCGCCGGTGTCCTTCGATGTGACGCGGGACGGAATCGCCAAGACCGTCAAATTCACCGTGAAGGTGGCCGCTTTCAACTTCGGCGTTAACGAAGGCGCCTACAAATTGAACCTGGGCTGGTCAGCTGCGAAAGAGCAGAACCAGGCGTCACTGGAGAAATTGATCGGCAATACCCAGCCGTATAGCCACATAGGCGGCTGGGCTCGAGAATATCTGAGCCAACATCCCGAAAAGAATAAGGTCATTGAAGAATTGGTCAACCAGATCCGCATCTTATGGTCTGCGAACGACGAACGGAGCTATCGACGAGATGGCGGCGATCCGTACAAGATGGTCACGCGCATTGCGATATTGAGCCAATTGATCGACGTGGCTCCCTGCTTCAACTGCAAAAGCGGCAAGGACCGCACCGGCTCTGCCGACACTGAAATCAAGCACGCGGCGACAGTCCTGCACGAGACCGGGCAATTTCCGCAACCCGGCATGCTGAGCCCCGGGCAAAAGGAGCTTTACCGCGAAGTGCTGCTCAATAGCGGCAACCTTGAATTGCAGGAAGCCAATACCGGCAGCCCGGGCAATCTCGTGCTGCGCGGCTCCCCTTTAGGAGACCTGAGCATTCCGGAACGTATCGGCGACCCGGCCACGGCGAAACGGATTGCCGGGTATTCCTGGGTGCCGTACCTGCTGTAGCCGCATCCGGCGCATTATCTGGCAAACCACATCCGTTGAAACACCCCGTCCTTGTCAATCGCCGCGTGCTTCAGCGCGGCGAGAACATGGAGGCCGATCAATCCGACCAGTATCCAGGCAATGACCGAGTGCGCGCCAAAGAACGTTTCCGCAAGGTCGTGGTTCGGCGCCATCAAGCGCGGCACTTCCAAGCCAAAAAATACGATGCCTTTTTTAGTGAGGAGCGCGCCGAGGATGCCGACCGCGGGCATGGCGATCATCGCCAGATATAACAAGTAATGGGTGGCCTTCGCGGCCGTCGCTTGCCAATTCGCGACGCTGGCCGGCAAAGCGGGAGGCTTATGGCCCAGCCTCCAGATCACGCGCAGCGCCACCAGCGCCGCAACCAGGATCCCGATAGATTTATGGAGATTGAAATACCAGCCGCTGTTCGGGTCCCGCTCGATCGACATCATGTACCAGCCGATTCCAATCATGGCGATGATCAAAATGGCCAGCAACCAATGAAGGAGTATCGCGACCGGCGCATAGCGCGCGGCATTTTTTTGCTGAATATGCACGGATGAATTCATCGTATCGGCCTTTATTTATTATCTGAATTACGACATTGCCAAATGGGAGCGCATTCGCACAACTTCCCAACCATATCAGCGCCACATTATGCCGTGCGCTGCTATTCGTCGCCACCATTTTCGACCGCGCGCTTGCGCGCCGCGCGAGCGGCCGATCAGGAAATTAATTGATAACAGGCCCTAACGGACAGCGGGGGCGATGCTAATATGCGGGCTGATTTTGCCCACTAATGCGAACAAGGTGACTGATATGAATGGAATGAAAAAAATAGTCGTTTCCGGTGTAGCTGCGGCGGTTGCGCTGGGAATGGGAATATCGGCGTCGGCTGCCGACCTGAAGGTACTGACCGCCGGCGCGATCAAACAAGTCGTCGTCGCCATGACGCCGCAATATGAGGCCAGCACCGGCAACAAGATCATTCTGGAAAACGATACCGCTGGCGGATTGGCTAAGCGCATCGAGGGCGGCGCTTCGTTCGACGTGGTGATCATGACCCCGAATTTGATCTCCGAGCTGGTCGCCAAACAAAAAGTAAGCGCCGGCAGCGTAATGAATCTGGCGCGGGTCGGCATCGGCGCGATGGTTCCGGCAGGCGCGCCGAAACCGGACATCAGTACCGTGGAGCATTTCAAGCAGGCCTTGCTCAACGCAAAATCGGTCGCCTACATCGATCCCGCTTCGGGCGGGTCCAGCGGGATTTACCTGGCGAAGCTGTTCCAGCAATGGGGAATCGCCGATGAAATCGACCGCAAGGCGGTAAAAGTGCAGGGCGGTTACGTTGGGGACCAACTGGTGAACGGCAAAGCGACCTTCGGCGTGCATCAGATCAGCGAAATCCTGGCGGTAAAAGGCGTGACGCTGATTGGCCCATTGCCGGCCGAGATCCAGAATTACACCGTCTACACCGCAGCCGTCAGCTCCGCCAGCAAGGAACAGGCGGCGGCGCAGGCATTGCTGCATTTGCTGGAGGGCCCCGAAGCGACGCGCGCGCTGCAGCAAAAAGGGATGGAACGACCGTAGCGCTCACCGTCGGCAGGAAATCCAATCCCTGCCGTATCCGCCTTGCTACCGGAAGTTATGCCTGAAGCGCCAAAGTAGTGTTACAATCGCCGCAGTTCATTAATTACAAAGCGTTATTCATAACGTAAGCGGTAAACAGACAGTCCATATTGAAGCCGTAAAGGCACCGTACAGATAGCACGGGTTTTTATATTTTGGTAGTTCATGGCACCACGCAGATAGCGAGGGTCATCGTTGGAATTGATTGTAGTGAATCGAAAGCTCGCCTAGGCGAGCTTTTTGCATATCAGGGCTTCTCCACGGCAGCGCCCATCAACTCGGCATTCGCGTTCATATCCTCATGAAAATATCCCGCCGGCAAGTATCTGCGCGGCGTCCCCACCGAGTCCCGTTTAAAGCGCAATCTGGCAGTGCTTACCATGTCTGCTTCACGCTTTACCTCTTTTACGTCGAACATAAGATGCTTCCTTCGAATGATTGTCACGGCACGGCGTTAGTGCTCTAAAGGGACGAGGACGACACCTATGCTAATTTCAGCCTTCAATTATCGACACTGGACCGTCGGCGCCAAACTCACCTCTCTCACCCTGGCGCTGGTCGGGGCGTTGTTCATTGCCGCCTTCCTGCTGATCGGCTACGTGACTTCCAGCATGCTGGAGCGGCTATCGATGACGCAGATCAGCGCCGAAACCCGCGGCGTGATCAATATGGTCGACATGTTCGATCGTTCGGTGCACAACGAAGTGGAGCGTTTTTCCACCATGTTCGCCAACGCCTTCCCGGAAAAATTCACGCTCGACGCCAGCCGCAGCGTGCAGATCGGCGACCAGACGACACCGATTCTGCGTAACGGCAACGCCGACCTTAACCTGGACTTCTCGATCCCCGACCGCTTTACCGCCCAGACCGGCGTGACCGCCACCGTTTTCGCCAAGACCGGCGACGACTTCGTGCGGATATCCACCTCCGTGAAAAAAGAAAACGGCGAACGTGCCATCGGCACGCTGCTGGACAGGGCGCATCCCGGCTATGCCGCGCTACAGTCCGGCAAGTCCTATAGCGGCATCGCGACATTATTCGGCAAGCAATACATCACCAAGTACATGCCCATCAAGGATGCCGCCGGCCAACTGATCGGCGCGCTGTATGTCGGCGTCGATATCTCCGGCGATATCAAGACGCTGAAGGACAAGATCAAGGCGCTCAAGATAGGCCAGACCGGCTACTTCTATGTGATCAACGCCAAGGAAGGCCCGGATTTCGGCGCGCTGATCGCTGGCCCGAAGGATGAAGGCAAAAAACTGCTGGGCCTGAAGGACCTCAACGGCAGGGAGTTCATCAAGGACATGCTGGCGCAAAAGGAGGGCGTGATGCGCTATATGTCGGCCGATCCCGATACCGCCGGCCGCAAGGGGGAAGACAAGATCGTCGCCTTTCGCCAGTTTCCCGCCTGGAACTGGCTCATCGCCGGCGAGACCTCCGCCGATGAAGTGACCGGCGAAATCACCGCCATGCGCAATCGCTTCATCCTGTTCGGTCTGGCGTCCCTGATGCTGGTGGGCCTGGTGCTGTTCTTCGTCATCAAGCAAGTCGTTACGCGTCCGCTGGCGCGCGCCAGGGAAGCCGCCGACAAGCTGGCCGGCGGCGACCTGACCGCGCGCGTCCACGTCACTCAGCAGGACGAAATCGGCCAGCTTATGCGCGCCGTCAACGGCATCAGCGAGGGACTGGCAGCCGTGGTCGCCGAGGTGCGCCAAGGCACTGAACACATCAACACCGCATCCAGCGAAATCGCCAGCGGCAATCTGGATTTGTCGTCGCGCACCGAACAGCAGGCCAGTTCGCTCGAAGAAACCGCGTCGGCAATGGAAGAACTGACTTCCACCGTCAAGCAAAACGCCGACAACGCCAACCAGGCCAATCAGCTGGCCCTGTCCGCCTCCGAAGTAGCGACGCAAGGCGGCAACGTGGTCGGCCAGGTGATCGACACCATGGGTTCGATCAACACATCATCGCGCAAGATCGCCGACATCATCGGCGTAATCGACAGCATCGCTTTCCAGACCAACATCCTCGCGCTCAATGCCGCAGTCGAAGCAGCGCGCGCCGGGGAGCAGGGCCGCGGCTTTGCCGTGGTGGCCGCCGAAGTGCGCAGCCTGGCGCAGCGCTCCGCCGGCGCCGCCAAGGAAATCAAGGCCTTGATCGACAATTCGGTGGAACAGGTCAACACGGGCAGCAAACTGGTCGAAAAGGCCGGCGCCACCATGGGCGAGGTGGTGGCCAGCGTCAAGCGCGTGACCGACATCGTCGGTGAAATCAGCTCAGCCAGCCGGGAACAGAGCGATGGCATCGAGCAAGTCAACCATGCCATCGGCCAGATGGAGCAAACCACGCAGCAAAACGCCGCGCTGGTGGAGCAGGCAGCCGCGGCGGCACAATCGCTCCAAGACCAGGCGTACAAGCTGACGGCGTCGGTCAGCACCTTCAAGCTGGATGAATCGGATACCGCCAGCTTCCGTGCGGCGCCGGCTGACAATTCGTCAGGCTGACACGGAATTGTTCTTAATCCGATTAGCAGTACCGTTACTTGAAAATTGACGTGGAGTTTCTTAGAATTCAGTACCCGTGACCAGGCGTCCGATCCTGGAGGCCGAAGCCATTTTTCGAGCTGATTTTTAAACTTACATTGATTGTACAAAATGGTCAGACGGCATCGTGAGAACCATCGCATTGAACACTCAGGCTGGCTGCGTGCCGCCGTATTGGGCGCCAACGACGGCATTGTATCGATCGCCTGTCTGGTGCTGGGCGTGGCCACCGCCAATACCGGGCATGAAAACATCATGCTGGTGGGCATTGCCGGTCTGGTAGCGGGCGCCATGTCGATGGCGACAGGCGAATACGTATCGGTCCATTCTCAATCGGACACCGAGAAAGCTGCGTTGACCGAGGAGCGCGCCGAGCTGGAAGCGGATTTTCATGCCGAGCACCGGGAGCTGACCGCCATTTACATGCGGCGAGGACTCGATTTCGCGCTGGCAGGACAAGTTGCTGAAAAATTGATGGCGCATGACGCGCTGGGCGCACATGCACGCGACGAACTGGGAATCACCGAGAACAGCGCCGCCCGTCCGTTGCAGGCGGCATTGGCATCCGCAAGCAGTTTTTCCGCAGGCGCCGCATTGCCGCTGGCCGTGGTTGCTCTCACGCCCCAAACGCATCTTATTTTCGCGGTGGCGCTTGCCGCATTGGTATCGTTGGCCGCCCTGGGCGGACTGGCGGCAAAAACAGGCGGTGCAAAAATACTCCCGGGCGTGGTCCGCGTCACGTTCTGGAGTGCGCTTGCAATGGCCGTGACGTCGGGCGTCGGCATACTGTTCGGTGGTGTCGCGTAAGCGCGGTTCTCGCATGCCGGCAGGCATGGCCGGGAAACCACCATTGCCGCTATTTCGCCGCTATTCAATGATGGCGTCGTTAAACAGGCCTTCCCATTTTGCCCGGTTATCCAGTGTCGCCTTTGGATCGATACGGATGAGTGTTCGCGTGACCACAGGCAACGCGAGGAACTTACCGACTTTGCCGGGATCACTGAAATTGACTTCCTCTCTCACCTGCAAAACCCCGCGGTGATGGCGAACGCTCACATGCCGCTTTGGCTTCAAAAGCGGCTTTTTGCTCAACCTCGTCAGCGAAAGGTGAACTAATCATGCCCACAGGAACCATTCGACTTCACCGAGTGCTCCGAGCGAAGCCGGAGCGTGTCTATCGGGCGTTTTTGGACGCCGACGCAATTGCCAAGTGGCTTCCACCCTACGGTTTCACCTGCAAGGTTTACCATATGGACGCCAAAGTTGGCGGCACCTACAAGATGTCGTTCACGAACTTCACGACAGGCCACAGCCATTCGTTTGGCGGCGAGTACCGTGAACTGGTGCCATTCGAAAAAATTCACTACACCGACAGCTTCGACGACCCGAACCTGCCTGGAGAAATGCGGACGACGGTGACCTTGAAGCAAGTATCGTGCGGAACTGAGTTGAACGTAGTGCAAGAAGGGCTGCCCGAAGTCATTCCGCTGGAAATGTGCTATCTCGGCTGGCAGGAGTCGCTCACGCAGCTCGCGACGCTGGTCGAGCCAGAGATCCCGGATTAACGAGGAGACCGGAACTTTAGCGCGCTAGTGCTAGTGTGAATATCGCCGGTAAGAAATCTGTTTTCCGATTCAGGAGGGCATAAAAAAACCCCGAATTTTCGAGGTTTTTAATCTGACTGCCTGGATGCCAAGCGATCAGCGGCAACGCCTTACCATGTGGCCATGTTCACGTACGGAATGGCAAACCGGGCGATGGTGGTGATGCTTGACAACCGGGGAGCGGATGACCACCTCGGCAAAGGTAGGCGCTGCTGCGCTCAAGGTGCTGGCGATCAGGGCGGCTGCAAATAGAATTTTTTTCATGGGATGTCTTAAATGGTTGAAGTTTGGTTTGAGACGCTTTCCAAACCGAAGCCTTGCATTGCTGGGGCCTTGAAAACTGTCCTGGCAGGATAGACAGTTCCGCAACGCAATAGTTCATTAGGGCGCGTTGCGGTCTTCGACGGCCGGCAGCGGCGCCAGTTGTCGACTTGACTGACGGCATCAAGGCCGTGGCTGGTCTTTATGCCGGTCGGTTCTGAAGTTGCGCGTTCTGCGGAAACATATGTTTGCGCGCGTCTTCGTCCATCTCTGCCTTAAAGGCGAACCTTTCTTTCAATCCTTCGGCGCGTTGTGCCGCGGGACGGGCGTTGATTTCATCGAAATGACGCTTCAGGTTCGGCAGCGCGGCCCATGCGTCGGGCCCGAAGATGAACGGTACGGCGCGAGCCCAGCCCCACACGGCCATATCGACCAGGGTGTAGGTTTCGCCCAGCATGTAGCGATGTTTTGCCAGTTGCGCATCGAGAATGGCGTAATGACGTTCCGCTTCGAACATATAGCGATTAACCGCGTATTCCTTTGGCTCCGGTGCGAAGTGCTTGAAGTGCACCGCCTGTCCGGAGTAGGGGCCGATGCCGCTGGCGACAAACATCAGCCAGGACAACATCTGGCCGCGCGCAGCCGGGGTGTTCTCGGGCAGGAAACGGCCGGATTTTTCGGCGAGGTACAACAGGATCGCGTTGCTGTCGAATATGGTGGCGTCGCCGTCGACGATGGCGGGTGTCTTCGCATTCGGATTGATCCGCAGGAAGGCCGGCTGGTGCTGTTCGCCTTTGCGGGTATCGACCGGGATTGTTTCGTACGGCAGGCCGGACTCTTCGAGAAAGAGCGCGACCTTGAGCGGATTCGGGGAGGGGTGGTAATAGAACTGGATCATGCGGGTGTTTCCTTTGAAATTGGCGGGAATATCCTACTGCGCCGTTGTGTGCAGCATGTTGATAATACAGACATCCTTTAGTCCCTGCAGTCAGTCCCGGAGCGGGACGCTTATGTTCTATTTCCAAAGGGGAAAACAAATGCCATTGCAGCAGGCGCCACCGCTTATTGTGTTGTAAAAAAGATAACTATAATCGTAAGTTTTATGCATCAATCTATTATCTTTTGTAACATAAAAGACGCTTGATTAAAGGCGCGGGAAACATGAACTTTCCGCGTCGAGAGCGAGACCGCCAACCTGTAACCGAAGGCTATCCTTCAATTCGACCGGAGTTGCCGCGCATGAGTCCTGTCCTCCTTTTGCTGATCATCGCCAGTGTCTGCTGCTCGGCAGTCGCGCAACTTCTGCTCAAGCTCGGCATGTCCCAGCCATCCGTTGCTCAAGCC
>JAQGLY010000061.1 GCA_028292625.1 Herbaspirillum sp.
CGCATGCACTGCTTACGCTGATACCATGCGCCTCGACTGCCGCTTGTGCCATCTCACGCCGGTGAGATGGCTTCACCACTTTTTTTGCATGGCCTCCGAAATGAGCTCCGCCTTTAGTTTCTCTTCGTCGTACATTTTTTTGAGCCGCCGGTACTCGTCATCGAGCTTCTTCATCCGCGTCATCATCGACGCGTCCATGCCGCCGTATTTGCTGCGCCACTTGTAGAAGGACGCCGAGCTCATCCCGTGCTCCCGGCAAAGCTCCGGCACTGGCGTGCCGGCTTCCCCCTGCTTCAAGATGTTGATGATCTGACTTTCCGTATAGCGTGATGTCTTCATGTAAAACTTCCTCAAAATCTCATTTAAGAAAATTCTACTTTCAACTGATGCTTTTTTGTGGGGGGATTACCACGGCGACGACAGGAGGCGAAAGTGGTGGATGCCTGGCCCTATCTTGAGAAGGCTTGCCTAGACATATGGACAGAGGGAAAAACGGTGACGCGTAGAGGAATTGTGGCGAGAGTGCCCGCAGAAATTTTGTCACCGGTAGCCAATCTGCTTAATGTGCTGAAAGATGTTCAAAAACATCTTCAACAACCCGATGCAAACAGAGAGATTGAAATTCTCGACTAGCTCTTTCTTGTAACCTCACCACGCCGGCCCATTTTTGGTGCCGGTTTTTTTTCGCTTAAATTTATTGATTACTCAAAATGTGGCGCATATCTGGCACATTTTTTGAATAAAACATAATGTGGCCCATCGTGGAATAAAGCATAAGCTGTCCAAATGGCCACCTTATGCTTAACGGCACAGGCCGTAAAGGCCCGTATTCATTATGTTTCTGGCGGAAGCGGTGAGATTCGAACTCACGAACGGGTTCCCCCGTCGCCAGTTTTCAAGACTGGTGCCTTCAACCGCTCGGCCACGCTTCCGTAAGGGGGGCATTATACATAAGCCCCCAGGGACTTGCCATCGCAATCTCCGTTCTGGCCATGGCTCAGACCGTGAAGCGTTGCTCCATCGTCAGCATGTATTCGAAATCCGCCGCCGGCACCGCCGGTGAAAACAGCCAGCCCTGCATTTCGTTGCAGCCGGCATTTTTCAGATACGCCAGCTGCTCGCGATTCTCGACGCCTTCGGCGATGACCTTATGCTTGAGCTGCTTGCCGATGCTGATGATCGCGCTACCGATCGCGCAGTCGTTGGAGTCGTCCGGAATGCCGACGGTGAACGAACGGTCGATCTTCAGGGTGTTGATCGGGAATCGCTTCAGGTACGACAGGCTGGAATAGCCGGTGCCGAAGTCGTCCAGCGAGATCGTCACGCCCAGCATGCAGATCTTTTCCATGATGGCGATCAGACGGTCTGTGCTGTGCATCAGCATACCTTCGGTGATCTCCAGTTCCAGCCAGTCGCCGCTGAGCCGGTGGCGCTTCAGGGCGCTGGCGATGCGATCTGGCAGCGAACGCGTGAATTCGACGGCGGTGACGTTGACCGAGATGCGTACCGGCGGCAGGCCGCAGGCCTGCCAGCTTTGCGCCTGGGAGCAGACTTTCTCCAGCACCCATTCGCCCAGTTGCGCGACGAGGCCGGTTTTTTCCGCGATCGGAATGAATTCGCCCGGCAGCAGCAGGCCGCGCTCGGGATGCTGCCAGCGTACCAGCGCTTCGGCGCCGCTGATGCGGCCGGTCTGGGCTTCGACTTTCGGCTGGTAGTACAGCAGCAGTTCGTTGTATTCCAGCGCCCGCAGCAGGCCGGTTTCGATGCGCAGCAGCTCCAGCGTATTGTCGCTCATGTCTGCGCGGTAATAGGCGTAGCCGCCTTCGTCGTTCTCGCCGCCGCGCTTGGCGCGATACATGGCGATGTCGGCCAGGCGCAGCAGGGTTTCGGTGTCGGTGGCATCCTGCGGGTACATGCTGATGCCGATGCTGGCGCCCAGGCGCAGCGCGTGGCCGTCGATGAAGAATGGCTCGTCGAACAGCGAAATCAGTTTCTGTGCGGCAAAGCCGGCGTGGTAATCCTTGTCAATGTCGAACAATGCGACTGCGAATTCGTCGGCGCCCAGGCGGGCCACCACATCCTGGTCGGGCATGGCCTTGCGCAGACGGCGCGCCACTTCGATCAGGATTTTGTCGCCGACCATGTGGCCCAGCGTATCGTTGATCGGTTTGAAACGGTTCAGGTCGATGAACAGCAACGCGCCGTAGACATCGCCCTGCTCCGCCGCCGCCAGCGCGTGGTCGACGCTGCGCGTGAGCGAGGTGCGGTTGGGCAGCTTGGTCAGGTCGTCGTAATACGCCAAGTGGTGGATCAGCTTTTCGGCGTTTTTGCGTTCGGTGATGTCGGTCAGATAGCCGATCATGCCTAATGGGTTTTCGTCGGCGTCGCGCATGATCGACAGCGACAGGCTGGCCCAAAACGCCTCGCCGGATTTTTTCTTGCGCCGCACTTCCATTTCGCGTCCGCCCGGTTGCATGAACAGGTCGCTGATCTGAAATTCCTCGCCTTCGTCGTTTTCATACAGGAACAGCACGTTGCGTCCGACCGCTTCGGCCGCGGTATAGCCGAACAGGCGTTCGGCGCCCTGGTTCCAGCTGGTGATGAAGCCGGCCTGGTCCATGGTAATCACGGATTCGTGCATTTGCTGCAGAATCTGCGCCTGTTCTTCCAGCTTGCGCTCGATCTGGTTCAGCTCGCGTGCGCGCATGCCGGTTTCGCGGCGCGTGTGCAGCAGGCGCGCGGTCAGCCCGGCGAATTCCTTGAGCCGGATGCGGTCGATCTCCGCGTAGTTTTCGGGTGGCTCGGGCAGTAAAAAATAGCCGTGCTGCACACCGTGATATGTCACCGCTTCGCTCAAACCTTCGTGGCCGGTCTGGTCCGCGCCAAAACGGCATGCCGGCAAACGCAGGACGTGAGCGCCGATCTCGCTCAAGGCATCGTGCAGAGCGGGCCCCTCCAGCGACCAGATTGCGTCGAATAATACCGAACAGCCCGCCACATCATCCGGGCTCAGCATGGCGATCATGCGTGAGCCTCGGCACTGACATGCGACGCCCATCGATACGCATGCACCAGCGAATGGCAATACGCCTGCACGGTCAGTCCGCAGCCGCTCAGGTCGGCATGCCGCAGCGGGGCTTCGCCGTACTCGGAGCGTTCGACCAGGCGCAGCAGGCTGCCCAGGCGGCCGCGGCGTTCGGTCAGCGCGCCCAATACGTCGGACGGCAATTTCAGCGGCCCGATGATTTCCAGCATCGGCATCGACAGCAGTACGCTCAGCAGCGAAAACATGCCGACGATGAACGCCCGGTCCTGTTCGTCGCGGTCGCAGCCCAGTTTCTGGCACAGCGCTTCCATCAGGCCGGCCCGCGCGGCGGCGCGCGGCAACAGCGGATTGTTGGATTTGTCGCTGGCGTGGCGCGCGTACAGCAGTAATTGCAGCCAGCGCTGCAATTGACGCCGGCCAAGCAGGTTCAGCGCCTGGGTGTAATTGGTGATGGTGGAGTTGAAGCCGAAAGCGGCCGAACTGACCAGTTTGAATAGCTGGTAGGTCAGCGTCGGATCGTGTTTCATTTGCTGTTCGATTTCGTGCGAATCGACATCCGACGCGACCAGGTCGAGCAGACGCAGCAGACGCATGCGCGAGGTAGGATCGCGGCGCGACGCCAGCGAGGTCCGGTGCAGCGAATATTCGCCGGAAAACCAGCGGAACCCAAGCTGCTGGCAGGCATCGAAACTGTTTTGGTCTTGTATCTCTTCAGCCAAATGCAAACCGGCGCCGGCCCGGCTCAGCCAGCCCTTGACCTGCGAGAATGTGGCGGAGGTGTAATCGACGGAGATGCCGGCGATGGCTTCCGTCAATGTGGCGCCGCCGACCGGCAGTCCCTGCACCAGAATGGCGTAACCGCGACGATGCAGCCGGTCGAGGGTTTGCAGCTGGGCGTCGCCGGCGCAGTATTCGACCGGTACCCGCAGCACAAATTGCGACGGCGGCAGCAGCGATTCGAAATGGGTTTCGAAGCTGGCCGGATCGGGTACTGGCAGCAAGCAACGCAGATTGCCTAGGGCGGCGTGGAATTCGAATTCGGAAAATAGCTGATTAAGCAGAGCCGTGGTGTCGCCGTCGGAAGGTGACAGATGAATCGCCAGGGCGGCCCATTGATGATTCACGTCGGCGATCGGCTCTAAAAAAACGAGAGGGAACGGCGAACTGCTTATGTTTTGGACAGCCATCTCAGGTGTCAGCATTTCTTTGCGCTGTTCATAAATTGATCCAATGGCTTGCGCTATCACTCGTAGCGACTCGGCTACTTGCTATTTTCCCCGTTGTATGTACAGAGAAAATCTCAAATACGTATCAAATTGTCATTAATATAACTCAAATTTACAACAGCCATATCAGTCGTCTTCTAAAAAGATTTGCTGCAAGTCATTTAAAAAGCGCCGACCCAACTCCGTGGGGCGGATATTAAGATGATCGCGCAACAGCAGGCCGCGTTTTTCGGCGTCATTCAAGGCCGTTTCGATCGTGCCGATGGCCAGCCCGGTGCGCTCGGCAAACAGGCCGGGAGCGAAGCCGGCATTGAGTCGCAGCGCGTTCAGCATGAATTCGAAACCCAGTGCGTTGCGTTCGATTTCAGCCGATTCGGCGATGGCGTCGCCTGCGGCGGCGCGGGCCAAATAGGTCTGCGGCTGTTTGTATCGAATTTGCCTCACTATGCGATGCGGAAACGACAATTTCGAATGCGCGCCGGCGCCGATGCCCAAATAATCGCCGAATTGCCAGTAATTCAAATTATGCCTGGCCTGTCTGCCGGGCTGCGCGTATGCCGATACTTCATAGTGCCCGTAACCGGCCTGCCGCGTGCGCGCGGCGATCATGTCCTGCATATCGGCGCTGGCGTCTTCGTCCGGCAACGCCGGCGGATATTTGGCGAATACGGTATTGGGCTCCATCGTCAGATGGTACAGCGACAGATGGGGCGGTCCGTAGGATATCGCTTGCATCAGGTCCTGCTCGGCTTCCGCCAGGCTTTGTCCCGGCAGCGCGTACATCAGGTCCAGATTGAAATTGTCGAAATGCCGGTGGGCGATTTCCACCGCCTGCTGTGCTTGTAGCCCGTCGTGAATCCGGCCCAGCGCCCGCAAGTGCTGCGGATTGAAACTCTGAATGCCGATCGACAGCCGGTTGACGCCGCTGGCGCGATAACTGCGGAATTTCTCGGCTTCGAAAGTGCCGGGGTTGGCTTCCATCGTGATTTCGAGGTCGGCGTCCAGCGGCAGCAGCGTACGGATATCGGACAGCAAACGGTCCAGCCCGGCGGCCGACAGCAGGCTGGGCGTGCCGCCGCCGATGAATACGGTGTGAATCTTGCGGCCCCAGATCAGCGGCAACGCCGTTTCCAGGTCGGCGCGCAAGGCGTCCAGATAGTCGTTTTCCGGGAAATCGCCGTCCGCTTCGTGCGAATTGAAATCGCAATACGGGCACTTTTTGACGCACCACGGAAAATGCACATAGAGCGACAGCGGCGGCAATGCGCTCAAATGCAGGCTGCCCGGCTTCAGAAACGCCAGCGCGGCTTGCGCCGGGGAGGCGCCAAGCGCGTCCGCATCCACGCCTTCCGGCGTCGCTGCGCGCGGTCTGACAGCGGATAACGGTTTGATCGGGATCATTCGGGCCTGCCGCTAGGCTTGTTGTCGAGCTTTTCGGCCAGGGCGCGCAGCGCCTGCGCCCGATGCGAATGACGGTTCTTCTCGTCGGCGCTGAGCTCGGCGGCGGTTTTGCCGTGTTGCGGCAGCCAGAAATGCGGATCGTAGCCGAAACCGCCGTCGCCACGGGCCTCGGCAATCACTACGCCGTCCCAGCGGCCGTCGGCAATGACCGGCTGCGGGTCGTCGGCGTGGCGCACGAACACCAGCACACAGTAATAATAGGCGGAGCGGTCGGCCTGCGCCGCCAGGTCCGCCACCAGCTTGCGGTTGTTGCGGGCGTCCGATTTCGGCTCGCCCGCGTAGCGCGCCGACAATACCCCCGGCGCGCCGCCCAGCGCGGCGGCGCAGATGCCGGAGTCGTCGGCCAGCGCCGGCAGGCCGGTCAGACGCGCCGCATGGCGGGCCTTGGTCAATGCGTTTTCGACGAAGGTCGCGTACGGCTCTTCCGCTTCCGGCACATCGAATTCCCCTTGCGCACGCAAGGTATACCCCAACGTCCCCAGCAAGGCGTTGAATTCCTTTACTTTGCCGGCGTTGTTCGACGCCAGCACGATGGTTTTACTCATGATGCGTGATTCCCGGTCCTGGAAACTGAGCGATTGACAGCGCAAACCATGTATCTCGATTCAGGGCGGATGGAGCGGCGGCTCAATGCAAACCCAGCGTCCGCTTCTGCAGCGCGATCAATTCGCCAATGCCGTTGTGCGCCAGATCCAGCAGGCTGTCAAGCGTATCGCGGCCGAACGCCGCGCCTTCCGCCGTCCCCTGCACTTCGACGAAATGGCCGGTATCGGTCATGACGACGTTCATATCGGTATCGCAGCCGGAATCCTCAATATAATTCAGATCCAGCACCGGCAACCCCCGGTACACCCCGACCGAGATCGCGGCGACGAAATGCTTGACTGGCACGGCGGCGATCTGGCCGCTCGTAACCAGTTTAGAGAACGCATCGTAGGCGGCGACCATGGCGCCGGTGATGGCGGCAGTGCGCGTACCGCCGTCGGCCTGGATCACGTCGCAATCCAGATGCAGCGTGCGTTCGCCGAATGCTTCCAGATCGAACGCCGCGCGCAGCGCACGGCCGATCAGACGCTGGATTTCCTGGGTGCGGCCGCTTTGCTTGCCGCGCGCGGCCTCGCGATCCATGCGGGTATGCGTGGAACGCGGCAGCATGCCGTATTCCGCCGTCAGCCAGCCCTGGCCCTTGCCTTTCAGGAAAGAAGGCACTTTTTCTTCGATGCTGGCGGTGCAGATGACTTTGGTGTCGCCGAATTCGATCAGGACCGAACCTTCCGCATGCTTGGTGAAATCGCGGGTCAGGCGCACGCTGCGCAACGCATCGGCGGCACGGGCGTCGGGGCGGGAAACTTGTGACATTGAGATAACTTTCTGTGGAACCGGAGCGGGAAAATCGCAGTACCCGAAGCATACACAAAAAGGCGTGCCCGGAGCATCAGTTTAGCGGCTTTGCGACGGATTTTTTGAGCTTGCCCACTGCGCCATATCGCCGCTTTTCCCCGGCCGCGGACAAAATTCTTTACAATGCCAACTACGCCGCATTGACCAGCATTGACCGCATTGACTATCGGAGAGCTCCTTGACCATTTGCAGCATGACCGGCTATGCCATCCATACCCGTGACACCCCGGCAGGCACGATAACCATCGAACTGAAAAGCGTCAATTCGCGCTTTCTGGATCTGCAATTTCGCGTCAACGACGATTTGCGCGCTCTGGAACCGGCGCTGCGCGAAGCGATCATCGGACGCGTCGTGCGCGGCAAGATGGAGTGCCGGCTAAGCTTCGGCCGCCGCCTCGCCGTCGGCGGCGCTCAGGCCATCAATAGCGTTTTGCTCAATTCGCTGGCGGATCTGCAACATCAGCTGCGCGATCAGTTTATCGACGCCGCGCCGCTGTCGGTCTATGAATTGCTGCGCTGGCCCGGCGTGATCGAAGAGTCCGAAGTCAGCCAGGAAGGTTTGCAGGCCGATGTCAACGACGCGATGCGCGCCGCGCTCGACGCTTTCATAGAGAGCCGCGCCCGCGAAGGCGCCGCATTGCGCGAGGTACTGCTGTCGCGCGTGGAGGCGATGGAGAGCATCGTGCGCCGCATCACGCCGCTGGTGCCGCAGCTGGTGGCGCAGTTCCAGCTGCGCGCCAGCGAACGTCTGCAGGACGCGCTCGGGCTGGGCCATTCGCAGCACAGCGGCACGCCGAATCTGACGCGCGAGGAAACGCTGGAGCGGATCCGCCAGGAAGTTACGCTGTACGGCATCCGTATCGATATCGCGGAGGAGCTGGCCCGGCTGTCGGCCCATTTGACCGAGACCCGCCATATTCTGCAAAAAGGCGGCCAGGTCGGCAAGCGTCTGGATTTCATGATGCAGGAACTCAATCGCGAAGCCAATACGGTAGGCTCCAAGTCGGCAATGAAGGAATTGGCGGACGCCGCGATGGAACTGAAGCTGCTGATCGATCAAATGCGCGAACAGGTGCAGAATCTCGAATAGCGCGAAGCGCTCCGTACATTAAATTAATTTAATCTAAAATCAATATGTCCCAGGCCCCAGTCCTTTCCGACTTCTCCGGATCCCCCGGCAGCGTATTCATGGTCGTCGCGCCGTCCGGCGCCGGCAAATCGACGCTGGTCAATGCGCTGCTCGAACAGGAGCCGGCGATCACGCTGTCGATTTCGTACACTACACGCGCGCCGCGGCCGAAAGAACAGCACGGCCGCGAATATTACTTCACCGATGCCGCCGATTTTCAGGCGCGGCGGGAACAGGGCGAGTTTCTGGAATGGGCCGAAGTGCACGGCAACTTCTACGGCACGTCCCGGCTGACCATCGCCGACAAGATCGACCAGGGCCTGGATGTGCTGCTGGAAATCGACTGGCAAGGCGCGCAGCAGGTGCGCCGGCAGTTCCCGCAGGCGGTGGGGATATTCATCCTGCCGCCGTCGATCGTGGCGCTGGAGGAACGGCTGCACAAGCGCGGCCAGGACGAACCGCACATCATCACCCGCCGGATTCTGGCCGCGGGCGGCGAGATCGCGCACGCTCCGGAGTTCGAGTATGTTATTATCAACAATGAATTTGCGACCGCCTTGTCTGAATTAACAGCCGTCATCAAGGCGGCGCGCTGCCGTTTCTCCCGTCAAGCGGCGCGCAACCCTTCCCTCTTCAACCAGTTTGGCATCCATGCCAAGTTCAGCTGAAAAATCTGTCTCAGGAGTTTTTATGGCCCGCATCACTATCGAAGACTGCATCAAGCACATCCCGAATCGTTTTAAATTGACGCTGTGCGCCACTTATCGCGCCCGCCAATTGCTGCAGGGCCACACCAAGAAAGTGGAAGCGGCCAACGATAAGGCGACGGTCACCGCGCTGCGCGAAATCGCCGCGGGCAAGGTCGGCATCGAAATGCTGAAAAAAGTGCCTTCCTGATCGCCTTTCATCGTCCCGCTATAGCGTAACGCCGCCGATACCGTCCCCCCATGAGCCTGCATCCCACAGATTCGACGGTATCCGCAAGCCTCGCCAGAAGCCGCGCGGCTCACAGCCGCGGTCATGGCGAACCGGAGTACGAAGCGGTGATCCCGAAGACCCGGGTCGCCACCTTCTCCCATCTCACCGTCAAGCTCGCCGAATACCTGACGCCTTCCGAACTGAAGAAGGTCAAGGAATCCTATCGCTTTTCCGACGAAATGCATCTGGGCCAGATGCGCAAGTCGGGCGAACCGTATATCTCCCATCCACTGGCGGTCGCCGAAATCTGCGCCGATTGGAAGCTCGACGCGCAGGCCATCATGGCCGCGCTGCTGCTCGACGTGATGGAAGATCAGGACGTGCAGAAGGAGGAGCTGTTCGAGCGTTTCGGCGCGCCGGTGGCGATGCTGGTGGACGGCTTGTCGAAGCTGGACAAGATCGAATTCCAGACCCAGATCGAGGCGCAGGCGGAAAACTTCCGCAAAATGCTGCTGGCGATGGCGCGCGACGTGCGCGTGATCCTGGTCAAGCTGGCCGACCGTTTGCACAATATGCGCACGCTGTCGTCGATGTCGCCGGAAAAACGGCGCCGCATCGCCAACGAGACGATGGAAGTATATGTGCCGATCGCGCACCGGCTGGGATTGAACAATATTTACCGCGAACTGCAGGAGTTGTCATTCCTGCATCTGCATCCATTGCGGCACCGCACACTGGCCAAGGCCGTCAAGGCCGCGCGCGGCAACCGCCGCGAGGTGGTCAGCAAGATTCTCGAATCGGCCAACAATACGCTGGCGGCGACCGGCATCGCCTCGCAGATCGACGGCCGCGAAAAGACCCTGTACGGCATCTATCGCAAGATGCGCAGCAAGCGCCTGTCGTTTTCGCAGGTGCTGGATGTATACGGCTTCCGGGTGGTGGTCGACAGCTTCGCCAATTGCTACGTCGCGCTGGGCACGCTGCACGCGCTGTATAAACCGATGCCGGGCAAGTTCAAGGATTACATCGCGATCCCCAAGCTCAACGGCTATCAATCGCTGCATACCACATTGATCGGCCCTTACGGCACGCCGGTCGAATTCCAGATCAGAACCCGCGAGATGCATCACGTCGCCGAATCCGGCGTGGCGGCGCACTGGCTGTACAAGGAAGACGACGACAATCTGACCGATCTGCAGCAGCGCACCCATGCGTGGCTGCAATCGCTGCTGGACATTCAAAAGCAGACCGGCGACTCGGCCGAATTTCTGGAGCATGTGAAAGTCGACCTGTTTCCGGATTCAGTCTATGTGTTTACGCCGAAATCGAAGATCATCGCGCTGCCGCGCGGTGCTACCGCGCTCGATTTCGCGTACAGCATCCATACCGACGTCGGCGACCAGACGGTGTCGTCCGTCATCAATCATGTCGCGGAACCGCTGCGCACCGAACTGCATAATGGCGACATCGTCGAAATCATTACCTCGCCGAGCGCCAAACCGAATCCGAACTGGCTCAATTTCGTGCGCACCGGCAAGGCGCGCTCGGCGATCCGGCATCGCCTGCGCGCGGTGGACCAGGCGGAGTCGCAGGCTTTGGGCAAACGCCTGCTCAATCACGAACTGATCGGCCTGAATCTGGAGACGGAGCTGCCGCCGACGCTGATCGAGCGCCTGCTGCGCGAATCCAGCGCGAAAACGCTGGAAGAGATGTATGTCGACATCGGCGTCGGCAAGCGCATGGCGCCGCTGATGGCGCGCCACATCATGAGCCTGGTCGACGCCGGCAAGGGTTCGTCGCAATTCGATCATAACGGCAAGGCGTTGCCCAACAAGGCCGAGCCGGTGACCATCGTCGGCAACGTCGGCAGTTCGGTGCAGCTCGGCAATTGCTGCCTGCCGATCCCGGGCGATCAGATCATCGGACAGCTCAAGCAGGATCAGGCGCTGATCGTGCATACGCTCGATTGCGATGTCAGCAAGCGTTACATGAAGAAGGATCCGGATCGCTGGATCGACGTGCAATGGGGCGCCGATCTGGAGCAGCGCTTTGAATGCCGGCTGAAGATTCTGATGCTCAACGACAAGGGCGTGCTGGCCCGCATCGCGTCCGAAATCAACGAGTCGGACGCCGACATCGTCTATGTCGGCATGGATACCGACCACGACCAGCGCATGATGCAGTTGCGCTTTACGGTCAGGGTCGACGACCGTGTGCATCTGGCGCGGCTGATGCGCAATATCCGCGGCATCAGCAGCGTGACGCGGATATTACGCGAACGAAATTAGGAAGCGCCCGACGCGTTTTCATTCCTCGGGCGCCGGATAATCCACTTCCAGCACCGTCAGCTCCTCCACTCCCGCCGGTGTCTGCAACACGACCGTATCGCCGGCATGCGCCTTGGTCAGCGCACGCGCCACCGGGGATACCCAGCTGATTTTTCCGTTGAGCGGGTCGAATTCGTCGATACCGACGATCGTCACGGTATGCGTTTCGCCGTCGCCTGTTTCGTAGATCACCGTGGCGCCGAAGAAAATCTGATCGCTGCCGTAGTGCAGCGCGGGGTCGAATACCTCGGCCGCGTCCATGCGTTTGGTCAGGAAGCGAATGCGGCGGTCGATTTCACGCAGACGGCGCTTGCCGTAGATGTAATCGCCGTTCTCGGAGCGGTCACCGTTGGATGCAGCCCAGGAAACGATGCGCACCACTTCCGGACGATCGGCGTCGATCAGTTGCAGCAATTCATCTTTCAGGCGCCGGTAACCTGCCGGCGTGATGTAATTTTTGGCGCCGGCGGGCAACGGCGGCAGGCCGATTCCCGCGTCGTCGCCGTCATCGTCATCGCCGTTGCCTTCTTTTACGAATGCTTTGTTCATCGTCGCATTGTAACGAATATGACGGCGATCCGGCGCCCCCGGGTGCGCGATCTGGCATGATCAATTGCCCATGCTGGCGGAGATAGTATTTGTCCAATTGAAGGCTTCGACCTGCATCGCGTACAAATCCTCCGGCGCCAGCGACAGGTGTTTCAGCAACTCCTGCATTTCGGCGCTGCCGATGTCCAGGCGTTCGCTGAATTCGGCCAGCTTCAGCAGCGCGCCGAGAAAGCCGTTGCGCAGTTCCAGCGCATCGCGAATTTCCTCGCTGACCTTGGTTTCCTTGAGCACCTGATCCATCGGCATGCCGAACAAGGCGTCGACCAGCGACATGATGCCCACGGTAAACGCAGTCTCCGCGCATTTGCGCCGGCCCGGACGCAGTTTTTCGGCCAGCAGTTCCAGCATCTTGCCGCGCGAGGCCGCCAGCAGCACCAGCGGCGACAACGCATGCACGCCCTGCTGCGTATTGGCGTACAGCAGAATCTGCAGCCAGCGCTTGAGCTGCCGGCGGCCCAGCGCGAACAAGGCCTGGCCGAGCGAATCGACCTGCCGCATGAAACCGTACACCGGCGTGTTGACCAGACGCAGCAAAGTCAGGCTGAGCGCAACGTCCTTTTTGATGAAATTGACGATTTCGCGATTGTCGACGTCCTTCACCAGCAACGCCAGAATCTGCATGATGACGACTTTCGACGAATCCAGTTTTTTGCCTTGCATGATCATCGGCTTGGCAAAATAATAGCCCTGGAAATAATCGAAGCCGAACGCCAGGCATTCCTGGTATTGCTCCAGCGTTTCTACCTTTTCGGCCAGCAGCAATTTGTTGGCGCGCTTGAATTGCACGCTGAGCATCAGCAATTTGCTCGGGTCGATCGCCATCACGTCGATTTTGATGATGTCGATCATCGGCAGCAATTGCTGGATATCCGGCGAATCGGCGACCACGTCGTCCAGCGCGAAGGTAAATCCCGCACGCGACAGTTCGGCCACCCGTTCGATCAGCTCGGGCGTGACCTTGACGGTCTCCAGGATTTCCAGGACGACCTTGTCGCTGGGCAGGAATTTGATGAAATCGCTCATCAGCACGGCGGCATCGACATTGATGTAACCGGGCATGTCGCCGATCACGTTATTGATGCCCAGCTCGGCAGCATGCGCGATCACCGCGGCGGTGGCGGCTACGTCGTCGCTGACATTGGCGGGGCCGGTGGCGGCGCTGCGAAACAGCAACTCATAGCCGACCAGTCCCTGCTCCCGGTCCAGAATGGGCTGCCGCGCCAGGAAAAAATCCTTGGCATGCAACACCGCGGCTACGTCCGCTTCGGTCACTGGCGCATCTTGCGATTTGACAACGTGTGTACTTTTTTTCGGCATATTTTTTTTATCGCGTTTTTCCGGGAATCCCATTAACGCGAGAAAAGATATCGGTCAATATGGGATCTTTCATTCGGTACGCCGCTTGCGCGCGACGGCGGCTACGGGGCCGTTGCCGGACTCCAGCGTGAATCCCGCGCCCGGATCGGTTCCCAGCACCTTGACCAGATAAGGCATGGTTTCGCGCAGCATGGGCTCCAGTGTGTACGGCGGATTGATCACATACATGCCGCTGCTGTGCAGACCGAAACCATCGGGAGAAGGCGTGGTCACCGACAAGGTGACGTTAAGCCAGTTGCCGACTTCGAGCTTTTTAAGCTTTTCCGGCAATTGGCGCGATTCGATCCGGTTCAGCACCGGGTACCAGATCGCATAGGTTCCTGTCGGGAAACGCGGCAAGGCATCTTGCATCGTTTCCTTGACGTACTGGTAGTCGCGCTTGTCCTCGTACGGCGGATCGATCAGGATCAGCCCGCGGCGCGACGGTGGCGGCAGCAGCGATTTCAGACTCTGCATGCCATCGGCGCGCTGCACCATCACGCGTTTTCCGCGGGGGCGCACGCCCTGCTCGGCGGCATGCGCTTCGAGCTTGCGGAAATTGTCCGCCAGGATCTTGCTTTCGGCGGGATGCAATTCGAACAGGCGCAAACGATCCTGCTCGCGCATGACCTGCTCGGCGCAATACGGCGAACCGGGGTAATAACGCATCTTGCCACTGGGATTCATCTTTTTGACCAGGCCGACATAATCGGCCAGCGCTTCCGGCAAATCCTTGCGATCCCACAAACGTCCGATGCCGCTTTCGAATTCCGCGTTCTTCGCCGCGTAACCGCCGTCGAGCGCATACACGCCGGCGCCGGCATGCGTGTCGATTACCATGTAAGGCGCTTCTTTTTGCCCGAGGTAACGCATTAACTGAATGGCCACTGTGTGCTTTAGCACATCGGCATGATTGCCCGCATGAAAGGCGTGGCGGTAACTCAGCATAAATAATTTCTAATTGGAACTGCGGATTGAAGTGGCGCACCGTCTATTGACGCAAGCATGTCCGGCATTTTAACAATTAACCGACACGGAAAAGGCATTATTTACAAAGCCCTGCGCGCCGGACGGCCCGGCGCATCGGATCTTCGATCGCTTTGCGCCGCACCAGGACGGGACGACCGCGATCGGCGCGCTCATTGCTCGTCCCGATCCAGCCGGAAATAGGCGTCCAGCAGCGAGGTTTTGAACACGGCGCCGAGCAGCAGCGGCTGTTCCACGCTCTGAATCGCCGGCAGGCGCTCGCCCTGATGATCGAGAAAAAGCTGCAAGCCTTCTTTCAGCGACATGTCGGCCGTGACAACATGCAGGAAATCGCGCCGCAAATAATCGAGCGCGGTTTCGCCGGTAGTTTCCTTTTTGTCAAGCAATGACGAAGTGACGTCCTGAAAGGACACCACCCCGCAATAATAATTACGCGCATCGACGATATAAATGTATTTGACCGAATGTTGCAGGAACATGGCGGACATTTCGCTGAATGCGGCGTCGATGGCCAATACCGTTTCCGCCGGCCTGATCAGATCGCTCATATGCGAACCGCGCAGCGCCAGCCGGGCCTCCTCATCGCGCTGACGGCGCTGAGTGATGTCGTACATCGATAAGCCGCCGATGCTGCCGGCGGTGAAATAAGCGACCACACAGGACAGCATCAGCGGCAGCAGCGCCTGATGGCTGAGCGTCATCTCGAAAATCATCAACATCGCCATCAGCGGCGCCGAGGTGGTCGCCGACAGGAACGCGCCCATGCCGACCATCGCGTAAGCAAACGGCGCCGACGTCGCAAACGGCAGCAATGCATTGGCCGCCTGACCGAACAGCAGACCCAGCGCGGCGCCGACGAACAGCGTCGGCGTGAAAATGCCGCCAACCGCGCTAGAGCCGACGATCAGCGCCGTCGCCGCCACTTTGAGCAGCACGATGACGAGCACGCTGGTCCATAGCCAATCCGTGTGCAAAAACGAATTGACGACGCTGTAGCCATTGCCCCAGACGTCCGGCGACACCGCCGAAATCAGGCCCATCAGCAAACCGCCCAGGCCCAGGCGCAGCGGCAACGGCAACGCGGTTTTCTGAAAGCACTGCCGGGACAATTGCAGCAGCCGCAGAAATTGCGGCGCCAGCACGCCGGCCAGCAGACCCAGCAGCACGAACGGCAGCACTTCGGCGCCGGCGATGTCGGGAAATGCCGGCATCTCGAACACCGGCTTGTAGCCGGGCAGGCTGCGCATGGCGATATTGGCGACCACCGAGGCCACCACGACCGGTCCGAAGTTTTTCATGACGATCGCGCCGAGCACGATTTCGGACACAAAAAAAGCGCCGGCGATGGGCGCGTTATAGGCGGCGGCGATACCGGCGGCCGCGCCGCACGCGACCAGCAGGCGCAGCCGCACGGCCGGAAACCGGGTCGCGCGTCCGAGCAGCGAGGCGCCCAGCGCCGCCAGTTGCACCATCGATCCTTCGCGGCCGATCGAACCGCCGGTGCCGATCGTCACCAGCGACGACAAACTGCGCCATAGCGTCTGCCGCACCGGAATGCGGCCGTCGCCAATGCTGACCGCTTCCATGTAGTCGGCATTGGGGGCGGCGCCGCGGCGTGCCACCCACAGCAGCGCCCCCGCAACCAGACCGCCGCAGGCCGGCATCAGCATTCGCTCCCACCACGGCAGGCTATGCGCAATAGCGACGAAACTGCCGCTTTGGCCGCTCAGCAGCAATTGCAGCCACTTAATGCATTCGCGGAAGAATACGGTCGCCAGCGCGCCCAGCAAACCGGCGCCGACGGCCCACAGCAGCATCACGTGATGCCCGGAAAACCCGAAGATGCGGCGCAAGCGGCGGCGCCACGGGGAGGCGGACAGCAGCAATTCAGCCATCGTTGTCAGTCATTGTTGTCGCCCGTTCCTGTTCCGCATCAGCCCTTGCAGATATTGCATATCGTCCTGGATGGCGGCATCGGCCTTGAGCTGCATGGCGCGATAGCGCTGCAGAATATCCTGCGCCAGATCGGTCACCTGCGCGCCCCCGCCCTTGGACCCGCCCGTGGAAGTCAGCACCAGCGGGCCATGAAAGCAGCGGTTCATCTGCTCCACCAGCAGCCATGCCCGGCGGTAGGACATTTCCATTTCGCGCGCTCCGCCGGAGATCGACCCGCTGTGCGCGATGGCCTGCAGCAACTCCGCCTTGCCAGGGCCGAAAGCGATTGTGTCGTCCGCCATCACGCGGATGCGTATTGTATTTGAACGTGCCATGCGCCGGATTGTAGCAAGGCGGGCGCGCAGCGTCCCGCTTTGTTCATATTTTCAGGGCACAGCCCCGCCGGATGGAAGCCGGCTGCTGCGTCCCCCGCTCCGTCCGCATTGGCGCATTGACCGCCGTTATATCCTCGCGTATATTTCGATAGAATTTAACGATGAGGCCGGCGGCAAGCGGCTGAGTCGAATAACGGGCAGAATTGCGCCTAGGGCCGCCACTTTTTCGGCGCTTTCTTTTTTGTTCTTCCAAATTGGAGTATTCATGCGTGCACGTGTCATTCTCGCCGGTCTCGGTCTTGCGCTATCCCTCTCGGCCGCGGGCAATGCGCTTGCCGGCGAACTGATCGTATCGGCGGCGTCCAGTCTGAACGATGCATTCAAAGCCATGGCGCAGGCTTATCAGGATCAGAATCCGGCGGACGGCGTGGTGCTGAACTTTGCCGCATCCGATGTTCTGCTGCAGCAAATCGTCTCGGGCGCGCCGGCCGATGTATTTGCGTCGGCCGATCAAGTCGCGATGGACAAGGCGGTCGCGCAGCAGGCGGTGGCGCCAGCCAGCCGGCATGATTTTGCCGGTAACCAATTGGTGCTGATCGTGCCGCGCGACAGCGTGCTGCCGATCGCCCGCCTGGACGATTTGATGCAACCGGCGCTGCGCCGCATCGCCTACGGCAACCCGGCTTTCGTGCCGGTCGGCCGCTACGCCCAGGCCGCGCTGGAAAAAGCCGGCCTGTGGAAAGCGGTGTCGGCCAAGGGGGTGATGGCGCAAAACGTGCGGCAGAGCCTGGATTATGTGGCGCGCGGTGAAGTCGACGCCGGTTTCGTGTTCGCTACCGACGCCGCGATGATGCCGGATAAAGTCCATGTGGTGCTGCGTCTGCCGGCGTCCGCGGCGGCGCCAATCACTTATCCGATCGCGGTGACCAGCCGCAGCACCAATGCGGCCGCGGCCGCACGCTTCATTGCGTATGTCCGTTCCGACGCCGGCCAGGCGATTCTGGCCCGCTATGGATTTTTGCCGCCGGCTTCCGTCCGCCCTTAATTTGCAGCTCCGCCTTTTCACCTTCCTCGCGCAATGAATTTCGCCACCGGCGTGTGGGTGCCTTTGCTGCTTTCCCTGAAAGTAGCGGGCTGGGCGACGCTGATCAATCTGCTGCTGGGAACCGCCGCCGCCTATGCGCTGGCGCGCTGGCGTTCGCCGCTGCGCGAACTGGCCGATGCGATTCTGACCCTGCCGCTGGTATTGCCGCCGACGGTGCTCGGCTATTACCTGCTGGTGCTGCTGGGGCGGCGCAGCCCTTTCGGCCATTGGTTGAACGGCATCGGCATCCAACTGGTGTTCACCTGGCAAGGCGCGGTGATCGCGTCCAGCGTGGTGGCGTTTCCGCTGGTGATGAAGGCCGCCCGCGCGGCTTTTGAGCAAGTCGATGCACAACTGGAAGACGCGGCGCGCGTGCTGGGGGTTTCCGAGACCGGCATTTTTTTCCGGGTGAGCTTGCCGCTGGCGCGGCGCGGCATTACCGCCGGCGTGCTGCTGGCGTTTGCTCGGGCGCTGGGCGAATTCGGCGCCACGCTGATGATTGCGGGAAGCTTGCCTGGACGCACGCAAACCCTGTCGGTCGCGATTTACGAAGCGGTCCAGGCCGGCGACGACGTCACCGCGACCACGCTGGTATTGATTACGTCGGCTACCTGCATCGCCGCGCTGCTGATCGCCAGCCGCCTGATGCCCGGCAAAATCCGCTTGCGCCTGAGATAGAAGCTGCGCCATGACACTAGAGATCCGCATCCGGAAAACGGTACCCTCGCCCGAACGCGTGTTCGAACTCGACGTCGCGTTCCGTTCCGACGCGCTGAGCATGGTCCTGTTCGGCCCGTCCGGCGCCGGCAAAAGCCTGACGCTGCAGGCCATCGCCGGCTTGATCGCGCCGGATGCCGGCCGCATCGTGCTCAACGGCCGCGTGCTGTTCGATGCCGAGCAAAAGATTGAATTGCCGCCGCAGCAACGCCGTGTCGCTTATCTGTTTCAGGACTACGCGCTGTTTCCGCATCTGACGGTCGCGCAAAACATCGGATTCGCGTTAACCCGAGGCAGCCTGCCGCTGCGCCGCCCGCAACAGCATCCTCAGGTGCGGCACTGGCTGCAAGCCTTCCGCATCGAAAACACCGCCGCCAGTTATCCGTCGCAATTATCCGGCGGGCAACGTCAGCGCGTGGCATTGGCGCGGGCCCTGGTGGCGCAACCGGATCTGTTGCTGCTCGACGAGCCGTTTGCGGCGCTGGATCAATCGCTGCGGCAATACATGCGCGATGAACTCAAGGAAATGCAGCAGCGCCTGAAGCTGCCGATGGTCGTCATTACGCACGATCCCGCCGATGTCGCGGTGCTGGGGGAAGTGGTGTTCGATATGCGGGACGGCAGGATCCAATAAAAAAAACGCGCCGCCGGATCGCTCCGGGACGCGGGTCAAGATCTGCGATGGCGTCGATGCACTGTCGCGCCATTCTTCGCGTGGTTGGCTCTGCCTTATCGTCTCCTCCTGCCTCCTCTTTACTTATCCCTCCTTTTATGCGATTTTCAGGTTTGCGGTTTCGAAAAACTGTTCGTCTTCGGTCGATCCGTGCAGCGCGGTGGTCGACGACTGTCCCTGCTGAATCGCCTGCGCCACCGCGTCGAAATAACCGGTACCGACTTCACGCTGGTGCTTGACGGCAGTAAACCCTTGCTCGGCGGCGGCGAATTCAGATTCCTGCAATTCGACGAAAGCCGACATCTGGCGGCGCGCATAACCATACGACAGATTAAACATCGAATAATTCAATGCATGGAAACCGGCAAGCGTGATGAATTGAAATTTATATCCCATCGCGCCGAGTTCTTTCTGAAACCGGGCGATGGTGGCGTCGTCCAGATTTTTTTTCCAGTTAAACGAAGGTGAGCAATTGTAGGCCAGCATCTTTCCGGGAAACCTGGCATGCACCGCTTCCGCGAATTTTTTGGCGAACGCCAGATCGGGCTTGCCGGTTTCGCACCAGACCAGATCCACGTATGGCGCATACGCCAGCGCGCGCGACACCGCCTGATCGAAGCCGGGACGGGTTTTGAAGAAGCCTTCGACGGTACGCTCACCGGTGCAGAAGGGCTTGTCGTTGTCGTCCACGTCGGAAGTCAGCAGATCGGCCGCCTCGGCGTCGGTGCGCGCGATCAGCAGCGTCTGCGTGCCGGACACGTCGGCCGCCAGCCGCCCCGCGTTCAGCTTTTCCACCGCCTCCCGCGTCGGCACCAGCACCTTGCCGCCCATATGGCCGCATTTCTTGACGGACGCCAACTGATCTTCAAAATGCACGCCGGCGGCGCCCGCTTCGATCATCGCCTTCATCAGTTCATAGGCATTGAGCACGCCGCCGAATCCCGCTTCCGCGTCGGCCACGATGGGCGCGAAAAAATCGACATCGTTTTTGCCTTCCGACCATTGAATCTGATCGGCGCGCTGGAAGGTATTGTTGATGCGCTTGACCACCAGCGGCACCGAATTGGCCGGATACAGCGATTGGTCCGGATACATTTCTCCGGCGATATTGGCGTCGCCGGCGACTTGCCAGCCGGATAGATAAATCGCCTTCAGCCCGGCTTTCACCTGCTGCATCGCCTGATTCCCGGTCAATGCGCCCAAGGTATTGACGAACGGCTCGGTCAGCAGCAGATCCCACAGCTTTTCCGCGCCGCGTTTGGCCAGCGTGTGCTCCGGTTGCAGCGAACCGCGCAGATTGACTACATCGGCCGCCGTGTAATTGCGTTTGATGCCGCTCCAGCGCGGGTTCTGATTCCAGTCGTCGGCCAGGGCCTGTATTTGTCGTTCGCGTGTCGTCATGGCAATACTCCTTGAGATGATGAAAAGGGATGGTTTCAAAATCGTCGATTCGCGTCGCCTTACTTGAATCCAGTAATTCGATAATAGGCCCGTCGCTGCGCCGCAACAATGTCTTATGTAAGACATATGAATAAAATTTAATCGTTAATATTCAAACACTTATATTTAATTTTTTGTAATGTGATAAGCAATTTCTTGTCACGGAATAAACTTATGACGCCGCGCGAACGAACTTTTCACATTGCGGAATGGCGCCTAGATATTGTGAAAAATACGCATGCGCCGGGGCCAATAAAAATATACACACATCGGCGACAAATAAGACACAATTACACGGCGCCAAAACCATCAATCCCCTTTCCCATAACGGATTCATGCATTACGCCTTAGATTTCCGCACCTTTATCTTCAGTCACTACTTTTACGGCGGTGTGCGCATTGCCATCGGCGTCGTCGGTCTGACGCTGCTGGTGCTGTACGGATTCGATCTCGCCACCGCGATGACGGTCTGTATCGGCGCGCTGTGCACCAGCCTCATGGATCTGCCCAGTCCGCTGCGCCACAAATTCAATGAAATGCTGGCCAGTGTGCTGCTCTGCACGCTGGTCGCGCTGATCGTAAGCCTGTGCGCGCCGTTCCCATGGCTCTTGCGCGCGACGCTGGTGGCCGTCAGTTTCATGGCCTGCATGATGGTGGTCTACGGCAAGAAAACCATGCCGCTGCAATTCGCCGCGCTGTTCATCATGACGCTGTCGATGGAAAGCTCCATGACGCCGCTGCAAGCCGTCCGCTACAGCGGCTTGTTTTTCAGCGGTGGCATCTGTTATCTGGCGTATTCGATGGTGGTGTCGTGGTTTCTGCGCCGCCGCATCAAGCAGCAGGTGCTGGCCGAAGCGCTGTTCGAACTGGCGAGTTACCTGCGCATCAAGGCCGATTTCTACGACATCCGCACCGAGCTGGCTGCGCAGTTCAATCTGCTGCTGCGCCAGCAAATTTTCCTCGCCGAAAAACTGCAAGCCGCGCGCGATCTGATATTGCGCGATATGCATACCAAACAGGATGGCTTACTGATTCAGGTGCATTTGAACGTGCTCGAACTGTACGAGCAGATTCTGACCACGCACACCGACTATGCGCTGCTGCGCAGCCATTTCGCCGATAAGGACGTGATGGTGTTCCTGCGCGATATCGCCAACAAGGCGGCCAGCGATATCGAAGGCATGGCGTATTCGATCACGCGCAAGCGGGCGTCGGTGCCCAGCGTCAATTACAAGGCGGAGCTGAGGGCGATCCAGTACGAAATGCAGCAATTGCAGCAGGACAATCTGGCCGGCCAGGTCCCCGACGAGGCGTTGACGCTGCTGCGCGTGACCTACGACAAGATCCGCGACATCCTCGCCTCGATCGAAACCCTGCATCAGGCCACCCGGACTCCGGTCGATCCGCTGCCGTTGCTGCCCGGCACCGACATGACGCCGTTCCTGACGCAACAGAAATACCGCTGGGGCGTGCTGGTGAAGAATCTGCGCTGGGAATCGCCGGTCTTCCGCTTTGCGATACGGGTGGCGCTGGCGGTGTCGTGCGGGCTGTGGGTCGCCGATCATCTGCCGTATGTATCGCGCGGCTACTGGATCGTGCTGACCATCGTCATCATTCTGAAACCGAATTACAGCATGACCAAGCGACGCCGCAGCGACCGTCTGATCGGCACCCTCATCGGCTGTGTGCTGACCGCCGTGATTCTGCATTTCGTGCATGATCCGCTGGTGTTGATAGCCTTGATCTTCCTGACCACGGTGGCGTCGCCGGCTTTCGTCTATATCAAATATCGTTACACCGCGATCGCGGCGTCGATGCAGATCCTGCTGCAAATCAACCTGGTGATTCCGAGCAGCCAAAGCGTCATCGGCGAACGGCTGATCGATACGGTGCTGGGCGTGGCGATCGCCACCGTATTCAGTTACGTGTTGCCGAGCTGGGAATATCGGGCGCTGCCGCGCTTGCTCAACGAGGTGCTGCTGGCCAGCAAGAAATATATCCAAGCCAGCCGCGAAATGCTGGAAGGCAAGGTCAACGACGATTTCTTTTACCGCGTCAGCCGCAAAGGGTTCATGGATGCGCTCGCCGGCTTGGTGTCGGCGCTGGTCCGGATGATGGACGAGCCGCTCAGCAAGCAGCATGCGGCGCGCGAAATCAATCGGTTCGTGGTGCAGAATTACCTGGTGGCGGCGCATATGGCGGCGATGCGCGTGCTGCTGCGCCGCCATACCAGCGGCTTGCCGCGTGAACAGGTCAACGATGTGGTCGAGCATGCCTGCGTCGACGCCATCGACACGCTGACCGCCGCGCAGCGGATCATCAATCCGCCGGTGCCGGGGCGCAAGACCCCGCCCCCAAGCGCCGATGGGACGGCCGCAGCAACGCCGGCCGAGGCCCGCCCCATCCCGGCGCTGAACCCGCCGGGACCGGAGGTCGCCGACTGGTCCGGCTGGTATGCATTGCTGCGCCGCGCCGCCTCGCTGGATAACGATGCGCGCCAAATCGTCACACAGACCGAGGCCATCAGGCAGGCGTTGCGCGACGCCTAGACCTTCGCCTTCGATCCGGATTTGACTGCCGCCGGCTTGACCGAATCGCGCAAACGTCTGGCGGCATTCACCATATTCGCCAGCGCCTGCTCGGTTTCCGGCCAGCCGCGCGTTTTCAGACCGCAATCCGGATTCACCCATAACTGCCGGTCGGGAATCACTCCGCGCGCCTTTTCCATCAGCCGCACCATTTGTTCAACGTCGGGAATGCGCGGCGAATGGATGTCGTAGACGCCGGGGCCGATATCGTTCGGATACGAGAATTCGCCGAAGCCGTCCAGCAACTCCATATCCGAGCGCGAGGTCTCGATGGTGATCACGTCGGCATCCATCGCGGCGATCCACGGCAGAATGTCATTGAATTCGGAATAGCACATATGCGTGTGGATCTGGGTGGCGTCGGCCACGCCCGCTGCGCTGATTTTGAAGACGCGCACCGCCCAGTTAAGATAAGCCGGCCAGTCGCGCGCCTTCAGCGGCAAGCCTTCGCGGAACGCCGGCTCGTCGATCTGGATCATGCCGATGCCGGCCTTTTCCAGATCGCAGACTTCATCGCGCAAGGCCAGCGCGATCTGCAGCGCGGTGGTTGCGCGCGGTTGATCGTCGCGCACGAACGACCATTGCAGCATCGTCACCGGCCCGGTCAGCATGCCTTTCATCGGTTTTTCGGTCAGGCTTTGCGCAAACGCGCTCCAGCCGACGGTCATCGCTTCGGGGCGGAATACGTCGCCGTAGATGATCGGCGGTTTCACGCAACGCGATCCATAGCTCTGCACCCAGCCGTTGGCGGTAAACGCATAGCCCCACAGCTGTTCGCCGAAATATTCGACCATGTCGTTGCGTTCCGGCTCGCCGTGCACCAGAACGTCCAGTCCCAGCCGCTCCTGCCTGTCGACCATCATGCGGATTTCGTCGCGCATTTTTTCCAGATAGTCCAGATGCGCCAGCTCGCCTCGTTTATAGGCGGCGCGGGTATGGCGGATGTGCGCGGTCTGCGGAAACGACCCGATGGTGGTGGTCGGGAATGCCGGCAATGCGAAGCGCGCCTGCTGCGCGGCGATGCGCTCGGCGAAGCCGGCGCTGCGTTCGGCGTGCCGGCCGCTGACTTCCCGCAAGCGTTTCTGCACCAGCGCATTGTGGATTCTCGGCGCGCTGCCGCGGCTCTGCCGTGCGCGGCGCGCAGCGGCGAAACGTTCGGCGACGCCCGCATCCTGCAAACCGCCGCTTGCCGCACGCTTCAATGCGGCGATTTCGTCCAGCTTCTGCACGGCGAAGGCCAGCCAGCTTTTGAGTTCGTCATCCAGTTTGTTTTCGTTGTCGAGATCGACCGGCACATGCAGCAGCGAGCAGCTGGCGCTGATCCACAGGCGGTCGCCAAGCTTCTCCTGCAAGGGCTGCAGCAATGCCAGCGCCTGGTCCAGATCGGCGCGCCAGATATTGCGGCCGTCGATCACGCCGAGCGACAGCACCTTGTCCTGCGGCCAGTCGGCGACGAACGCCGGCAGTTGCCCTGCGCCGCGCACCAGGTCCAGATGCACGCCGGCCACCGGCAGGCTGCGCAGCAACCCCGCATGCGCGCTCACTTCGTCGAAATAGGTCGTCAGCAACAGCTTCGGCGCGGCCGATGCCGCCGCGAAAGCAGCGTAAGTCGGCGCGAATGCGGCGCGCCATCGCGTATCCAGTTCCAGCGCCAGAATCGGTTCATCGATCTGCACCCACTCGACGCCGGCCTCATGCAGCCGCGCCAGCGTGCGACGATAGGCCGCGAGCACTTTCGGCAGCAGCTCGAGTTTATGCGTCAGACCGGATTTGATCTTGCCCTGATACAACAGGGTCAGCGGACCGACCAGCGCCACCTTGGCGCGATGGCCGAGCGCGCGGGCCTCGGCCAGCTCGTCGAACAGCCAGTCGACGCCGCCGTCGAACGGCAGATCGGGCGTCCATTCCGGCACCAGGAAGTGGTAATTGGTATCGAACCATTTGGTCATTTCCATCGCAAAATGCGTTTTGTCGCCGCGCGCCATCGCGTAGTAAGCGTGCAGATCCAGCGTTTTTTCCGCCGCGCCGAAGCGGCTTGGCGTTGCGCCCAGCAAAGCCAGCGTGCCGAGGATCTGGTCGTACCAGGCGAAGTCGCCGACGGTGACGAAATCCAGACCCGCGGCCGCCTGCGCCGCCCAGTGACGCGCGCGCAGTTCGGCGCCGGTGGCGCATAGCTCGGCCTGATCGATCTCGCCCTTCCAGAAGGACTCCATCGCAAATTTCAATTCGCGTTGCGCGCCGATGCGCGGAAATCCCAAAATATGTGCAATTGCCATGACTCGCTCCCAATAAGCATAAACAGGATGCGGTGCGACCTCATGGCCCTGCCGCATCCTTAGAGCCGCCTAGTCTGCCGATTCCTGATATATTACTCAAACGATATATTTTTCTAATCAACTTGAATTTTACTAATAATGTCATCCATTCTCGAACTGCGTCATCTGCGCACCCTGCTTGCATTGCGGGAAGCCGGCAATCTGCTGCGCGCGGCGACTTTATTGAATGTGACGCAGTCGGCGCTGTCGCATCAGATCAAGCAGTTGGAAGAGCATCATGGCGCCGCGCTGTTCGAGCGCAAATCGGTGCCGGTGCGCTTCACCGCCGCCGGCGAACGCTTGCTGAAACTGGCCGATGCCATCCTGCCGCAGGTGGCCGAAACCGAGCGCGATCTGGTGCGGCTGGGCCAGGGCGTAGCGGGACAATTGCGGATTGCCGTCGAATGCCATACCTGTTTCGACTGGCTGATGCCGGCGATGGACGTGTTCCGCCGCCGCTGGCCGGAGGTGGAGCTCGATATCGTTTCCGGGTTTCAGGCCGATCCGGTGGGCTTGCTGTACGAACATCGCGCCGATGTGGCGATCGTGGCCGAAGTCGACCCGGATGAAAATGTCGATTATCATCCGCTGTTCCATTTCGAGATCGTCGCGCTGCTGGCGCACGATCATGTCCTGGTCGGCAAGGAATATCTGGTCGCCGAAGATTTCGGCAGCGACACGCTGATTACCTATCCGGTGCCGGACGACATGCTTGACGTGGTGCGGCAGGTATTGCAGCCGGCCGGCATACGCACCGCCCGCCGCACCACCGAATTGACCGTGGCGATGCTGCAACTGGTGGCCAGCAAACGCGGCATCGCCACACTCCCGCTTTGGGCAGCGCAGAACTATTTGAAGCGCGATTATGTCGTAGCTAAACGAATAACATTTGAAGGACTGACCGGACGGCTGTATGCCGCCAGTCTCCCGGAATTGTCGGCCAAGCCGTATCTGGCCGACTTCGTTGCCATTACCCGCGAGACCAGTTATTTAAATCTTTCCAATGTGGAACTGCTGTAAGAAACAATAAGCTTTTAAAAGCTTTGTTAACGCGATACCCGATCGGCGGCTTTTACACTATATTGAAGCTCATCTGAATGGAAAGAAGTCCAATCATGCCCTCCACTCCTGAAGACATGTCCCATCTTTTGACCGAACTGAGTTTGGCGCTCAACGAACTGGCGCAGAACATGAGCAATCTGTCGGTCGCCCTCGAAAACGCCCATCTGGACCAGGCTTCCCCGCTGCGCGAGTTGACGCTGCAGAGCGCCGCTGAAGTCATCGACAAGGCGAAAACGCGTTAAAGCGCGGATTGAACCGCTGGGTGGCGTGGAACTCGACCTCCCTCCTCGTGAAGCCATTCGCGACCGAGTGGATCTGAACACATATTGTCCTGGATACCAATGTGCTCTCGGAAATTCTTGGTCCGCGGCCTGAAGGCCGGGTGCTGGCATGGTTGACCGAGCAGCCACGTTCGGCCCTGTTCACCACGGCGGTAACGCGAGGAGAGATTCTCTATGGAATCCGATTGCTGCCCGAAGGCAAGCCATTTTCAATGAGCATTTTGCCGGACAGGTATTGAGCTTCGATGGAGATGCCGCCAGCGCTTATGCCGAGATCGCAGCGTCCCGGAAAAATTCCGGCCGGCCAATCAGCCAGTTCGATGCAATGATCGCGGCGATGGCATATTCGCGGGGTGCGAGTCTGGCGACCCGCAAAACGAAGGATTTTGTGGAATGCGGAATCGATATCATCGATCCCTGGAAGGAATAACTGATGAACTTTCGCTGAGCTCCACAGACATTCAAATGTGGAGCGGGAGAAGAGTCTCGAACTCTCGACCTCAACCTTGGCAAGGTTGCGCTCTACCAACTGAGCTACTCCCGCGTAATGGCCCGTCTGCCGTGTTTGGATTTCATTTGCGGCATCGTGCGAGGGCCGAATTATAAAGGGTTTTCCAAACCTGTGTAAGTTTTTTTAGCCGGTTTTCGCCGCCGCTTTCATAATCTTATTGCCCATCTTGGTGGCGCTGCTGCGCAGGCTTCAGCGGCTTCTGCTTTTCCTTCTTTCCAGGCGCCGGCGCGGTAGGTTTCTGACTGGCCGCGGCCAGCAAGCCGGCGCAATCGGTGTCCTCGGTATTGCCCATATTGATCAACGGCAGAACCGCCGCCAGCGGCGCGGCGAGCACGCCCAATGCCGCCGCGGCGCCGGCCTTCAGCGCGATCGCGCCTTTATACAAGCCGATATCGGGATGCTTGAAAGTGCCGTGCACATACAAGGGCGTACGCAAGGAAATCACGCGCACCCCCTTGCTGATCGGCCGCACGTCCAGCGCCATCAATTCCTTGGCGAGATTGATATCGCCGCTGACGGTGACCACCGCGTCGGTGGTGTCCACCACGAACGAGCGCGTATGCATCAAGCCGTCGGTGATCGAAAAATCGCTGGCCATGCAATTCATCTGCACCTGCTTGTCGCCGAACAGCTTGGCGAAGACGGCATTCGGAATGTTCAAACCCGCCGCTTCCAGAATGAATTTGCTGACCGATCCCTTGCTGACCACCGCCTTTATTTCGCCGTTGGAAGTCGCCATCAGCGCGGATACCGAATTGCCGACGCCTGACAAGGACACGTCGCCGTTGACTTCGCCGAAACTGGCCTGCATCGATTGCAGCGTCGGGAACAGTTGCTTGATCTTCAGATGCCGCGCGGCGGTTTTGATTTCGGCCTTGATCGTCTCCCCGCTGCCGTCCAGTTTGATATTCGATGTCAAATCACCGCCGGCCACGCCGAAATTGAGCGGCGTCAGCGACATCACGCCGTCGTTCAGATGCAAATGGGTCTGCATGTTTTGAATCGGCAAACTGGCGCCGCGGATAATTTTTCGGCCGGTGAATTGAACATCGGCGTCCAGCGCGCGCCAACTCTTGGTCTCGAATTTTTCCACCGGCAGCGCCTTATCCGCGGGCTGCACGGCGGCCGCGCCGCGCTTGGCCTTCTCGGCATTCGAATCGGCTTTCACTACCGGACCCAGATCCTGAAAACGCAATTGCTCGGACACCATTTGGCCGCGCAGCAGCGGCCGCGGCTTGTGCATCAGATATTCCAGCGTGCCGGCAATATCGCTGTCGCCGACCTTGCCGGTGAATTGGCTATAGGTCCAGGTGTCGCCGCCCGGCTGATTCATTCTGCCGATCAAATGGCCTTTGGTCGCGTAAGCCGGGGTATCGGGCAGCAGCACGCCGGTCAATGGATACAGATTGGCCATACTGTCGCCGGATAAAGACAAATCGGCTTCGATCGCGGTAACCGCGGTGGGTTTGGTGATTTTGCCGTCGAAGACCATGGCGTTGTGGCCCAGTTTGGCGTCGACCAGCACCGGATACACCGCATTCGGATCGCGCAGCGACAGCAGCGCGCCGGCCTTGCCGCTGCCGGTCACCGGCGCTTTGTTGTACGTGCCGTTGAGCGTGAACGCGAGGCCGTATCCTTGCGGATTATTGTCGGCCAGCGTATCGACGTCGGCTTGCATGTCCAGCTTGATCTTCTCGTCCAGATAGCGCACATGCGCCTGTTTCAGGATCAGCGTCCGGACGTCGAACGTCCAGGCCGACGGCGTATTGTCGCTGGCGGTTTTGAAGGTCCAGTTATTGCTGTCGGCGCTGCGTTCCAGCGCTATCGTCAGCCCATCGGCCTCCACTTCCGGCAGCACTACATCTTTGGTCAGCAGCGGCCAGGGGTTCAACGAGAAATTGACCTGCTTGACGGTCACCATTTGCGGGCCGGTTTTTGCGCCGTCCGGATTGCTCAACAGAATATCGTTGGCATACAGACGCGGCCACGGCATCCAGTGCCGCTGTCCGGTCTGGCCGGATGCCTTTTGCCAATGCAGCGACAGGTCGCCGCGGATTTCGAATACGCGCCCCGTGGCGACGCTGACGCGCTGGTCGATATACGGCTTGGCGCGGTTCCAATCGAAGGTGAGCAGGAAAATCACCACAATCGCTATCAGCGCCGCCAACGACAGGGCGATCCATAACAGGATTTTGCTTATCGATTTCTTCATGAGGAATACGACCGTGCAAAGTCTGCGTTGTTCCAAAGGAACGGGAATTATAGGGATTGACTACTTCGTGAGCGATTCCAAGGGCCGGCCGTTAAAGGAGTTTGGGTGCTTCGGGAGTTCATTTGACAAGGTGTGCAATAGCGCTGAGGCAGAAGCAAAGGATCCAGGGCCGGGGCAGCGGCACCTGATGCATCAGGAATGGCCCGCCTCCATCGGCAGGCACGTGCCCACTCGAAGTATCTGCTCGAATGCCTCGGCAGGCACCGGCTTACCAAAGAAATAACCCTGCACCATGTCGCACTCCAGACTGCGCAAATGCGTCAATTGTTCTTGCGTCTCGACGCCTTCGGCCACGACCAGCAGTTTCAGGTTATGCGCCAGTGAAATGACCGATTTCACGATAACGGCGCCATCCGAGTCCAACGTCATGTCACGCACGAAAGACTGATCGATCTTCAGGACGTCGATTGGAAAACGCCTCAAATAGGCCAAGCTCGAATAGCCCGTGCCGAAATCGTCAATTGACATGTGCACGCGCAATGCTCTGAGTTCCTGCAGGATGCCAATGGCTTCTTCAACATCGTTCATCAACAGACTCTCCGTCAGTTCCAGCTCCAAAAAATGAGACGCAAGTCCCGTTTCCGAAAGGATATTGGCAATTGACTGGACAAGATCTTTTTGCGTGAACTGGCGTGCAGACAGGTTGACAGCGACGCGCACCCCACCATAACCGGCGCGCTCCCATGATTTTGTCTGCGCGCAGGCGGTGCGCAGCACCCAGATGCCGATCTGCCCGATCAAACCCGTTTCTTCGGCAAGACCAATGAAACGATTCGGCAGTATCAAGCCAAGCGTTGGATGTTGCCAGCGAATCAGCGCTTCCATTCCGACAATGCGCCCTGTGCGCGCGTCGACCTGCGGCTGGTAATGCAATACGAATTCCTCGCGTTCGATCGCATTGCGCAGATCTTTCTCAATGCTGAGTCGTTCCAATAAGCTCGCATTCATTGCGGCGGTATAGAACTGGAAATTGTTGCCGCCCATTTCTTTGGCGCGATACATCGCGGTATCGGCGTGCTCCATCAATGCTTCCGATGTGGTTCCATCCTCCGGATACACGGCCACACCAATACTGCAGCTCAGAAAGAATGAGTGCGCCTCCAGCGTTAAAGGTTTCGCGACGGCATCCATCAAGCGAACAATGGCGTCGGTCACAATGCTCTCATTGGTTTCATCCGCACGCTGGGGGAGAATCAACACAAATTCGTCACCCCCAAGACGGGCCACCGTATCCGTTTCTCGTATCGCCGATTGCAATCGTTCAGCAATCGCATTGATCACCCGATCCCCTCCCTTGTGCCCTAGGCTGTCATTCACAAACTTGAAGCGATCGAGGTCGACAAACAGGACCCACACTGCATTCCCGTTACGGCCTGCATAGCCAATTGCCTGGTCCAGACGGTCGAGCAGCAAGGTCCGGTTCGGCAGTCCTGTCAGCGCATCATGCAGCGCCATATGATAGATGCGTTCCTCCGCCTGCTTGCGCTGAGTAATATCCTTGCCCGTGCCGCGGTAACCGATGAAAGTTCCATCGCTTTCGAACAACGGCTCACCGTTGATGCATCGCCATGCAATAATCCCTTTATCGGTGCGAAATTTGTATTCAAAATCGGTGAACGCCTGGCGCCCCGCCAACACAGCCTTGTGCCCGGCCCACTCGTTCCCGTCGGTGCAGTCGGCATATTCCCAGCGCGTTTTGCCGATCAAGTGTTCCGGACGCTCTCCTAAAACGGTCTGTGTGGCGGAAATCATGCTGAACCGGAAATGTGCGTCCTGTTCCCAATACCAATCGGACGACATGGCGGCAAAACTACGGAACCGCGCTTCGCTTTGACGCAGATTGGCGGTTCGTTCCTGCACCGTCTGTTCCAAAATTTTGCTGTGGTGTTTCGCCATCGTGTGCAAGAGCCGCACTTCCAACATGTTGTGGATGCGCATCAATACTTCAACCGAATTATAGGGTCTGCTGATGAAATCCTTGGCCCCAACCTGTAGGGCGGGCAGCTTCAAGTCGTCGTCGGTGGTGATTGCCAAGACGGGAAGATAGTCGTCTGTTTTGATTTCCTTCAGGCGCTCCATCACTTGGAATCCATCCATGCCGGGCATCTTGAGGTCGAGCAGGATTAAATCATAATCATTCTCGCGGTGCAGCGCGTAGACCGCATGCGGATCGGTTGTACTGGTAATGGATACATACCCGGCGTGGCGCAACATCCCCTCAAGGATCAGCAAATGCGTTTTCTGATCGTCGACAATGAGAATACTGGCATTGAGGATATCAGTTGCGCTTACGATTATATTTGCATGGTGCATTTAACTTAATCCAAATCCTTTTGGTGATACATGACTCGCCATGTCATGGCGCATTCAACGCATCGCACTTGGCGAGGCGGTATTTGACGCAGCGGAGCAACCGCAACCATCTCCCGCTCAACCGCATGCCAATGCAGATAAAGACCAACCAGTCGCTACGACGAAGTACATTCGGGGATGGGTATTAATTTATTGTAAGCAAGAATCATGGCATTTCCCGGCAATGACTTTGTATTCTTGTCGAAACAGCAATACCACGTGGACATTTCTGATTGGTAGAGCAAGTCACGGCACGTGCAGCCGCATTGGATAACATCGACAGTATGCCACCAGCCATAATTACCCAAAGGCAATTATTTCAATGTAGCCAATGCCGATTGTGCGGGCGGAGGTCAGACGATTTTCGTCGTCCTGTTTGAAACAATGGCGGCGAGGTCCCCGAGCGTCGTTTCCGGGAGAAGTGGCAGGTCCTCGATGGTGATATCCAATTCCGTTTCGAGGTCGAGCATCATATCGGCAAGATGGAGCGAATCAATACCAAGATCGCTCAGTTTGGTGCTGTTATTCATCGCCGACGTGTCGATATCAAAGCGGTCATGCAGAATACTTTTAATTTTGATTACGACATCGAGAACGTTCATCAGGTGTTTTCTTTCAGTGAGAGTATTGACAAGTCTACCGCCGGAGGTAGGAAGTATCACGTCAACAACGGCGATCTGCCGCAGCGTGAGCATGGCGGCAGCATGGCCGCATAGTAACGTGTTACCGCGCAGGCTGCACGGCACATGCACTGCACACTATTCTCGACGGTAGTGCGTGGAATTGTAAACCGACAATTGCCTATTTTGCCAACATTTCAAATCGACGTAGTTGAATTGGAGCGACCAATGCCGCATGCCTAAAGCGGTATGCCCGATGCGTGCATCGGCGGTAAGATGCCCCCCTGCGTGGCGGACATGTAGTCCGGCAGGTAGATCGCGCCTTGGCAAAGTGCCGGCGAGGAATTTGAACGTCAGGCAATCGGCGCGGCAAAATGGAGAAGGTAGTAAATATGATGACTTCAAGTACGGCAACCAACAACGTGCCGGGGCTCGAGACCAGCGTCCGCATACAAGCCAAGGTGCGCGTCACAGTTGGATTTCCAGTCTTGTTGCTGGGTCTGGTCGCGGTCCGGTACTGGGGAACGCCGTATGGCGCGAACGGCCTCGTCGCAGTAGGCGTGATCGCGACATTGCATACCCTTTACATGTTTACTACGTTCTGGTTAGCGACTCGCATTCGGCAGCGATCCACCGCGCGCGCGCTTGTGATAGGCACCGCGATTCTCGATCCATTGCTGTTGTCGGGATGGCTGACCATGACGGGGGAGACCGGGGCGCTTTTTGTTTGCTTTTACTTATTTACCATTTTGGGCTTTGGCTTCCGGACCGGCCGGCGCTCGATGTGGATCTGCCAGGCCGCCTCGCTCGCGGGCTTTGCCATGGTGTTGGCTATCGCGCCGGTCTGGCGTGCACACCCGACCTTGGGGCTCTCCCTGTTCGCCATACTCGTTGTCGTGCCACTGTATGCGACCGGCTTGATCAAGAATCTGCGGGATGCGCACGCCCGTGCCGAGTTTGAAAGCCAGGCGAAATCGCAACTCCTGGCAAAGGTAAGCCACGAACTGCGTACCCCCCTGTCGGGCATCGTTGCCTCTGCGCAGTTGATAGCGGCCGAAGCAACGGATGCACGTGTGATAAGACGCGCCGACATTGTTCTGAGGCTTTCCAACGATTTGCTGCTGGAAATAAACGATCTATTGGATTCGGCAAAATCCGAAGCGAAAGCACTCATGCTCGCGTCCACGTTGTTCGACCTACATGACGTCATGGATCAGATTCGGCTCACATTTGCATCGATGGCGGCAACCAAGGACATCGATTTTAACGTGACGGTGGACCGCGGCATCGAGAAAATGGTGCAGGGCGATGCGCATTATTTGAGCCGGGTACTGAAAAATCTTGTCGGCAATGCGGTGAAATTTACCGATGTCGGCAAGGTCGACGTCAATCTGCAATTGCTCGAGAATCACGACGACGTTTATCGGATCCGCTTCAGTGTGCAAGATACCGGTATCGGCATTCCGCGGGAACTGCACCGGCGAATCTTTGAACCGTTTTACCAGGTATCTGATGGAACAACCCGCCAATACGGCGGCACCGGCCTTGGGATGAGCCTTGCAAGAGAAGTCGTGACATTGATGGGAAGCGAAATCATCGTACAAAGTGAATTAGGAAAAGGAAGCCTGTTTTATTTCGACGCAGATCTGCCTGTAGTCGCCAAAGCGCACCAGGAATCCGCGGATGGGGCGCCCCCTGCTGTCCTGTATGGCAAGCGGATACTGGTGGCCGACGACAATACGACCAATCTGATCTTGATTCAGGAACTCCTGAAACAGGACCGGCATGCGGTCGCCATCGCCGACAGCGGCGAAAACGCATTGAATCTCCTCAATGAACAGATCTTTGATGTCATTTTCATGGATTACAACATGGGTGACATGGATGGCGGCCAGGTTCTCCACATCTATCAATTCGGAAAACTGGAGACGGCGCCGGTATTCTTCCTCACCGCTGACACCACCGCAAGCACCAGCGCAAAATTGCGCGATATTGGGGCCGCCGGCGTATTGCATAAGCCGGTCTCGCGCGACGAACTGCGCCAGGCGATTGTGCAAGCCTGCGGAACGGATGGCATGCAGGCGCAATCCAGGCCGGAATTGACGTCCGTGAAACCGCCGCCGGCGCCGCTCACATCCATTCCGCCGCAATATCTCGATCTTGCCGTGCTCGGGGATTTGCAGACATGCAGTCCGCGCCCGGAATTCTTTGCGCAAATACTGCGCAGCGCAACCCTGGACATGGAACGCAATTGCAGAGGTTTGCTCGAAGCTTTGGCTGCCGAGGACATCGAGCAAGTCCACGATACTGCCCACGCATTGAGCGGCATATCGGACACGGTCGGCGCGGTACGGCTTGCTTCGCTGGCCAGCAAGCTCATGCGCATCGATCGCTGGGAATTGCATGCAGCAAGGGAGCACTGGACACAGGAGGTCACGCAGACCACCAATCGAAGCGTGCGTGACCTTGACGCGCTTCTGCAGACCCAGACCACCATACATTAAGGCTTGCCACCCCGCTTGAAACAGATCAGGCGGGTTAATTTCCACAAGCGATGCAGCACCTCGGCCCTTACTGCATCGGCGATTCCGGAAATCGGGGAAAACCGGCCCCCGGATCCCGGTCCGATGACGCTTGAGTCCGGGATCGGATCATGCCTGTGCGCGCGTTTCATGGGGCAGGTCCGCGCTGGATTTGCGCCCCCCCGCCTGCATCATGATGAGCATGTCCATCATGCGCAATTCCGCCGCGGGCAATGCCATCGCCACCTCGACCCACTCATCCACGACGGTCAACAGTTCCGCGTAGTCGAGCGGGGCGATGCGGTGCCGGCTGCGTTGTACCATCAGCCGCGGCACGCGTCGTTTGGCATGATTGGAAATAAATTTGGTCACCGCCAAATTGCCCTCGCCGCGCGGACAGATTTCATCGATCACGCCCATTTCCTTCAACTCGGCAGCGGAATAGATCCGCGCGTTCGTCATCATCCGTTCTGCCTGGTAGACGCCAACCCGACGCGCCAGCAAGCTCATGCCGCCGGTACACGGAAAAAGACCGAACATAATTTCCGGGAACCCGAATTCGCTGTGCTCTTCAGCGATCAGAAAGTCAGCGCTCAGCGCTGCTTCGAATCCGCCGCCCAACGCTCTGCCCTGCACGAGCGCGATGGTGGTCATGGAGTCGCCCGAACAGCTTGCCCAGTCATACAACATGTCGAGACATAGCTTGGAATAATGATATAGCCCGCTTTTGTCCTGTTGCCGAATGCAATTGCGGAAATGGTTCAAATCCCCGCCGAGGCTGAAATAATCAGGATGTTCGGATCGCATCACTGCGTAATGGATGGGTATCGTGTTTCCATCGGCATGCCATTGGGGGCCATGTTCCTTGATAGTATGGATTAAGGCAGAAAGATGATGCAGAAGGGGCAAAGAGAAATTCTGGGTCGCGCCCATGGGCTCCTTCTTCATCGTAACCCACAATGTATTGGACAAGGCCGTATCCAGTTCCACTGCAATCCGATCTGAAACGTACTTCTCCGATGTTGGCAACACAAAATCGACGGCTTTCATTGTTAATTCCCCTTTCAGTTAGCTGTGTGCACCGAAACAGAACGGCGTTTTGCCGGCATTTCGCGGTGCTTCGAAATAGCGAGTGCTACATTGGTCCCGCCAAATCCACACGAAAAAGACATGGCGTGTTCGATTTGGCGATCGAAAAGAGGCGTGTTCGCAATATGATTCAATGCGCATTTGGGATCGATGGCATCCAGGTGTGCGGTAGCAGGAAGGAATGATTCCGCCATCGCCAAGGTCGTAATGATCAGTTCGAGCGCGCTGGTTGCTCCGAGCAGATGTCCATGAATGGATTTTGTCGAACTGACCGGCACCGACCTGGCGCCGAAAACTGAACAGATGGCATTCGCTTCGACTTCGTCGCCGCCCTTGGTCGCGGTTCCATGCGCATTGAGGTAGTCAATATCCGACGGCTGCAGCGCCGCGTCCGCGAGCGCCGCACGCAGCGCCGCAATCTGCCCGTCTGCCTTAGGCGTCCCGATATGATAAGCATCGGAGGCGATGCCATAACCGGACAAGGCGGCGAAGCAGGAGGCGCCCCGCCGTTGGGCATGTTCTGCCGATTCAAGCACAATGAATGCAGCGCCTTCGCCCATGACAAGTCCGGTTCGATCCGATGAAAACGGTTTACAGCTGCGGGCAACATCAGACGGGTCCGGCATCGCCGCCGCCCGGATTCCGTCGAACGCCCCGAATCCGCTCGCCGTCAGGGGCGCCTCGGCACCTCCTGCGACCGCTACATCCAGGTAGCCATCGCGGATGGCGCGAAAGGCTTCCCCGATCGCCGCGCCCGACGAACTGCAGGCGCTGCCATGCGTCATCACGGGGCCCAGGATTTGGTGGCGAATCGAGATTTGGGCGGCGCCCGCATTCTGCATGATCGCCATCGCGGTAAACGGTCGCGCAGTCTGTTTCCCCTCTACCAAGAGCTGGTGGTGCCACGCCTGCTCGGTGGCGACACCACCTTTGACACTGCCGTAATACAGGCCAGCCCGCTGACCGTAGTCCGCGAAGCTGTCAAATCCGGCATCCGTAATTGCCTGGCGCGCTGCAAGAATCCCCATTTGCTGGCAGCGGTCCAGGTACGGCAATTCGAGTTTGGTGAAGTTGTCGGCAAATGATTCGGAAATCAGACCAGCCGGAAATAGCTTGCTCAACGGTTCTGCCGCACACAATTTGATTCCGGATGTCGCCGTTGAAAGCGAGCGAAGCAGTTCGTCCAAGTTGAGGCCTACTGGGGAGATAACGCCCAGACCAGTAATAACAACCGCGTTTTTTTTTGACATGTTTTTATCTTCTACAAAGAATGGAGTAAGTGGGGGAAATGGACGGGGCGCGAATAGTATGGCAGGAATATGAGAAGCGCTGATATGGGTGTAGATGCCCATCGGAGGTGAACGCCGAAACACCCCCCGCGTCAGACCGGGGTCCGCGGTTAAAGGAGTTTGGATACTTCAGAAGTCAATTCGACAAGGCGCGCAGTAGCGCTGAGAAAGAAGAAGGACTGGAGTCAAGACGCGACGCGGCGACAACGTACAACCGCTGATGAAAAAGTCGCAAGAAAGAAGAATGGCGAAAAGTCTGTTCGCCAAAAAACCGAAACGAAACGTCCGGTAGCGCTGAAGAGCGCATGGGAAATGGAGGCGGGGGTCGGGATCGAACCGGCGTAAACGGCTTTGCAGGCCGCTGCATAACCACTTTGCTACCCCGCCAGGGGTCGAATAAAAAAAGGAAGCTTGTGGGCTTCCTTTCGTATCCTGGAGCGGGAGAAGAGTCTCGAACTCTCGACCTCAACCTTGGCAAGGTTGCGCTCTACCAACTGAGCTACTCCCGCATTCACAACAGACGGCTATTATAGCGGCGCCCCATCGCTTGTCAAGTATTGTTGCGCGGCCTACTGCATCTTTTTTATCAGCGGCCAGGCCTTGCGTAAATAATAAAGCATGGACCAGACCGTCAGCACCGCCGCGATGATCAGCAGTATATGGCCCCACAGGCGGGTATCGATGACGCCCATTACCGTGTCGTAATACAACAGCATCGGAATCGCAATCATCTGCGCGGCGGTCTTGATTTTGCCCAGCGAACTGACGGCCACCGATTTCGATGCGCCGATCTGCGCCATCCATTCGCGCAGCGCGGAGATGGTGATTTCACGGCCGATGATGACGAACGCGATCACCGGATGCACGCGCCCCAGGTGCACCAATACCAGCAAGGCGCCGGTGACCATCAGCTTGTCGGCGACCGGATCGAGGAAGGCGCCGAACGCGGAGGTCTGATCCCAGCGCCGCGCCAGGAAGCCGTCGAACCAGTCGGTGATGGCGGCCACCACGAAAATGAGGGTCGACGCCATGCCCTGTTCGAAACGCGACAATCCCAGTTCCGGCAAATAAAATACGCCGACCACCAGGGGAATCAGCGCCACGCGCAACCAGGTCAGCAGTATGGGAACATTAAAAGGCATAAATTCACTTTAGGTGGCAGAGCCTGCAATCTACCAAAACTTCAGTGCAACTGCTTATATATTTCTTCGGCCAATTGCCGGGAAATGCCATCCACCGAAGCCAGGTCGTCGACGCTGGCATCGGTCACGCCGCGCAAGCCGCCGAAGCGCACCAGCAATTTCTGCCTGCGCCGCGCGCCCACGCCTTCGATTTCCTCCAGGCGGGAAGTCTGCCGCGCCTTGGCGCGTTTGGCGCGCATGCCGGTGATCGCAAAGCGATGGGCTTCGTCGCGGATCTGCGCGATCAACATCAGCGCCGCGGATTCCTTGCCCAGTTCCGCCGGCGGCCTGCCGTCGGCGAAGATCAGGGTTTCCAGGCCGACGCGCCGGCCTTCGCCTTTGGCCACGCCGACGATCAGGCCGATGTCCAGTCCGAGTTCGGTCAGCACCTGGCGCGCCATTTCCACCTGGCCCTTGCCGCCGTCGACCAGCACGATGTCCGGCATCACGCCGTCGCCATTGGCCACTTTTTCATAGCGCCGCATCAATACCTGACGCATCGCGGCGTAATCGTCGCCCGGCGTGATGTCGTTGATATTGTAGCGGCGGTATTCGCCGTTCTGCATCGCGTGGTGGTGAAACACCACGCAGGAGGCCTGCGTCGCTTCGCCCTGGGTATGGCTGATGTCGAAACATTCTATGCGCAGATTTTCCAGATCCTCGACTTCGCAGTTGAGCACGTCGGCCAGCGCGCGCGTGCGCGATTGCTGCGAGCCCTGTTCGGACAACAGCCGCGCCATGGCCATCTCCGCGCCCTTCTGCGCCATTTCCAGCCATTGCCGGCGCTGCCCCTGCGGCTGGCAAGTCAGATTGATCCTGTGGCCGCATTGCTCCATCAGCGCCAGCATCAACGCGGGTTCGTCGAATTCGCAATTGGCGATCAGCGAGCCGGGAATGAATTTTTCGATGTAATGCTGCGCCAGAAAGGCCTTCAGCACTTCGGCCGCCACCGATACCTCGGGTGCATCGGGGACGTCCGTGTCGGTTTCCGCTCCGGCGACCGCGGCGGCTTCGACATGCATCGGAAAATAGGCGCGATCGCCGAGATGGCGGCCGCCGCGCACCATCGCCAGATTGACGCAGGCGCGGCCGCCCTGCACCACCACGGCGATGATATCGATGTCGGCGTCGCTGCCGATTTCCATGCTTTGCTGATGCAGTACCCGCGACAAGGCGCCGATCTGGTTGCGCACCAGCGCGGCGCGCTCGAACAACAGATCGTTGGAGAAATCATGCATTTTTTTCTCCAGCGCCGCCAGCACTTCGCTCTGCCGTCCGCGCAGGAAGCGCGCGGCATTCTCGACATCGATCGCATAGTCTTCCTGCGCAATCAGATTGACGCAGGGGGCGCTGCAGCGATGGATCTGATGCAGCAGACAGGGCCGCGTGCGATTGGCGTAGACGGTGTCTTCGCAGGTGCGCAGGAGAAATACCTTTTGCAGAATCTGTATCGATTCCTTGACCGCCCACGCGTTCGGGAACGGCCCGAAATACTGATTGCGCTTGTCCACCGAGCCGCGGTAATACGCCATGCGCGGGAACGCGTGGCCGGTGATTTTCAGATAGGGATAGGATTTGTCGTCGCGAAACAGAATGTTGAAACGCGGCTGCAAGGATTTGATCAGATTGTTTTCCAGCAGCAGCGCTTCGGCTTCGCTGCGGGTGACGGTGGTTTCCAGCCGGGCGATGCGCTCGACCATCATCGCGATGCGCGGGCCGGTCATCGTCTTCTGAAAATAGCTGGAGACACGCTTTTTCAGGTCGCGCGCCTTGCCCACGTACAGCACGTTGTTGTCGGCGTCGAAATAGCGATAGACGCCGGGCAGATGCGGTAACTTGGCGACGGTCTCGAGAACGAGCTCGCGCGGATCGGGCGGCAGCGAATCAGTCATTCGAATCAATCAAATCAATCATCCGGCGTTGACGCCAGCGCCAGCACCGCCTGTCTCGCGGCCAGGTAACGGGCGTCGTTCTGTAATTGCGTCCAGTCCTGCGCGGGCGCGCGCGGCAGCAAGGCGGCGATGCGCGCGGCCGCTGCCGGGCTCTGTTTGAAGCGCAGGCCGGCTAGCAACAGATCGGCCTGGTCAGGGGCATTGCACAGCAGCACCATGTCGCAGCCGGCATTCAAGGCCGCTTCGGCGCGCGCCACCGGACCGCCGGCGAAACCGGCCGCTTCCATGCTCAAATCGTCGCTGAAAATGACGCCCTGAAAGCCGAGGCGTTCGCGCAGGATGGTCAGCCACTTTTTGGAAAAACCGGCCGGATGCCGGTCCACCTTCGGATAGATCACATGCGCCGGCATCACCGCCGTCAGACTCATGCCCAGGGTCTCATAGGGTTGGACATCTTCTTGCAGGATCTGCTCGAGTTCGCGCTGGTCCTCCGGCATCGCCACGTGGGAATCGGCTTCGGCGAAACCGTGTCCCGGAAAGTGTTTGCCGCAATTGGCCATGCCGGCCAGCAGCAGGCCGTGATTCAGGCTTTTCGCCAGCAGGGCCACCACGCGCGGATCGCGATGGAAGGCGCGGTCGCCGATCACGCCGGAGCTGCCGTAATCCAGATCCAGCACCGGCGTAAACGACAGGTCGATGCCGCAGGCGCGCAGTTCGGACGCCAGCACGAAGCCGGCGGCGGTCGCGGTCCGGGTGGCCCGCAGGACATCGCGCTCCCATAAGGCCCCCAGGCGCCGCATGGCCGGCAAATGGGTGAAGCCATCGGTACGGAAACGCTGCACGCGGCCGCCCTCATGATCGACGGCGATCAGCAGGCCCGGGCGCGCCGCGTGAATGGCCGCGGTTAATGCGCATAATTGCGCGCGATCCGCGTAATTGCGCGCAAACAGAATGACGCCGCCGGTCAGCGGGTGTTGCAGACGGCCGATATCGTCCTGGTTCAAGGTCTTGCCGACCACGTCCAGCATGACGGGGCCGAATGCGGGCATTGCGGAATCGCTGCGCATCATTGCTCCACGATGACGAAGGCCACGCCGTATTCGGCCTCGTCGGTAATCGATACCTGGGCGCTCAGCCCGCGCTGCGCGAACCATTCCTTCAGCACGCCGCTCAACACCACCACCGGCTTGCCGCTGGGGTCGTTGAGCACCTGCATGGCGCGCCAGGTCATCGGCATGCGCATGCCAAGGCCTATCGCTTTCGAAAACGCCTCCTTGGCGGCAAACCGGGTCGCCAGAAAACTGACGCCGCGCGCGTGGACCCTGGCGCGGCGGCCTTTGAATTTTTCCATTTCCTCGACACCCAGCACGCGCGCGGCGAAACGGTCACCATGACGCTCCAGCACGCCCGCGATGCGCGAAATCTGGATGATATCGGTGCCGATACCGTAAATCATTTGCCTGCTCCGCCCGCTTCGCGCCGTGCGCGGACCATGATCGCCTTCATTTCGCGCACCGCGTTTTGCCAGCCCGAGAAAATCGCATGCGCGACCACGGCGTGACCGATGTTCAATTCGGCGATGCCGTCGATGCCCGCGATCGCCTGCACATTGGTGTAATGCAGTCCATGGCCGGCGTTGACGCGCAGGCCGCGCCGCGCGCCGTCGAGCACGCCCTGCCGCACGCGCAGCAATTCTTCCGCCTGCAGCGACGCGCTGTGCGCCTCGGCATAACGGCCGGTATGCAATTCGATGACTTCGGCGCCGGCTTCCGCAGCTGCCTGTATTTGCGCCGGCTCGGGATCGATGAACAGGCTGACGCGGATGCCGGCCTCATGCAATTGCCGCACCGCCGCCTGCACTTGCGGAAAATAACGCACCACGTCCAGTCCGCCCTCGGTCGTCAGTTCATGCCGTTTTTCCGGCACCAGACAGACGTCCTGCGGGCGGATGCGGCAGGCGAAATCCAGCATTTCGGCGGTGACGGCGGCTTCCAGATTCATGCGCGTTTTCAATTGCGGGCGAATCGCCTCGACGTCGGCGTCGCGGATATGCCGGCGGTCTTCGCGCAAATGCAGGGTAATCAGATCGGCGCCCGCCTCCTCCGCTTCCAGCGCGGCGCGCAGCGGATCCGGATAGCCGACGCCGCGTGCGTTGCGCACCGTCGCCACATGATCGATATTGATGCCCAGTTCGATATCCGGGCCGGTGGGTTGCAAATAACTCATATTATTCGGGCCTAAATGATAAGACAGGATAGTCTCCGATGTTATCGCAAAAACCAAGCGCATGGCGCAGGACGCCGCATGGGCGCCGGCATCGCCTCACAGCTGCATCAGGTCGATCAGGATCTGCCGCGTATTCAATTGGGCGCCGCCGAGATGATGGGCCAGCAGAAAACGCATCAGGAATTTGCTCTGCGTCTGGGTGACGCTGTCGCTGTAATCTTCGCGCTCCATGTCGAGCAGGGTTTTGCCGTGGATGCGCGGCCAGGTGTCCGACGGCAGCGCGGGCCGCACTCCCTGCTCGGGATCCACCACATAGACGCGCTTCGCTTCGACGCCGCTGCGGTCGACGCTGCAATGCGTCAGATCGGCCGCCACGCCGCCGGCCTTGAGCAATGCGCGCTCGAACTGGCGCAATACGATGGGCGGCGACTCGCCGTGCGCCAGCTGATTCAGCGTCGACACGTAGTGGTCGAACAATTCGGGATGCGGATCGTCGCGCGCCAGCAATTTGACCAGCAGTTCGTTCAGATAAAAACCGCACAGCAGCGCCGATTTTTCCAGCGGCAGCAGGCCGCCTACCCATTCCGCCGCCACCAGCGTGCGCACTTCGGCCTTGCCGGTCCAGTTCACCGACAGCGGCTGGAAGGTCTGCAACACGCCGCGCAGCTTGGAATACGGGCGCTTGGCGCCTTTGGCGACCAATGCCACGCGGCCGTGATCGCGCGAAAACAGGTCGATGATCAGGCTGGTTTCCTTGTGCGGATAGCTGTGCAGCACGAAACCGGGTTGTCCGACGATGCGCATGTCGGGGGATGAAGAGCGGGCGCGGCGCGGCGCCGACGGGGGCGGCGCCGGCGTCGATGCGGGGGCGGGCGAAACCGCTGCGTCTTCCGGGTCGACGGGAGCAGACGCCTGGGCGGATAGGGCTGCGGTCGGAACGGCCATGAATTCGATGGTTGGTATTACTCGTAGCCGTAAGCGCGCAGGCCGGCCTCGTTATCGGCCCAGCCCGATTTGACCTTGACCCAGATTTCCAGATAGACCGGGCCGCCGAACAGACGCTCCATATCCAGCCGGGCCTGGGTCGAGATTTCCTTCAGGCGGGCGCCCTTGTTGCCGATCACCATCGCCTTGTGCGTGTCGCGTTCGACCAGAATCGCGGCGAACACGCGGCGCAGATCGCCCTCTTGCTCGAATTTTTCGATCAGCACGGTGCTGGTGTACGGCAATTCGTCGCCGACGAAACGGAATACTTTTTCCCGCACGATCTCGGAGGCGAGGAATTTTTCGCTGCGATCGGTGATGTCGTCTTCGTCGAACATCGGCGGGTTATGCGGCAGCAGTTTGGTGATTTCCTGCTGCAGGCCGTCGAGTTGAAAGCGTTGCTGCGCCGAGACCGGCACCACGGCGGTAAAGTCGTGCTGCGCCGCCAGTTTCTGCGCAAACGGCATCAGCGCCGCCTTGTCCTTGACGCGATCGGATTTGTTGATGACCAGTATCACCGGGACATTTTTAGGCAACAGATCCATCACCTGCTTGTCGGCGTCGGTAAACGTGCCGGCCTCGACCACGTACAGAATGACGTCGGACGCGGTCAGCGTGTTGGTCACGGTGCGGTTCAGCGTCTTGTTCAACGCGTTGCTATGGCGGGTCTGGAATCCCGGCGTGTCGACATACACGAACTGCGTGTTTTCGATGGTCTGGATGCCGGTGATCCGGTGCCGGGTGGTCTGCGCCTTGCGCGAGGTAATGCTGACCTTGGCGCCGATCAGGGCGTTCATCAAGGTCGATTTGCCGACGTTCGGACGCCCGACGATGGCGATATAGCCGCAGCGGTAGTCGGAGGCGGACTCGGAAGCGGAGTCGGGGCTGGCGGTGGATTCTGTCATGCGCTTTTCGTTTTGGAGATGGTCGGCGACGGCCCGGCGTGTTGCGCGGCGTCGGTAGGCGCGGCGCTAAGCTTTGCACTATCGGATTTGATCTCCGGTTTGGATCCCTGCTTGTTTTCCTGCTTGCTCTCCTGCTTGTTTTCCTGCCTGTGTTCCGCCTTGGCTTCCGGCTTGGATTCGGCCTTGTGTTCAGCCTTATGTTCAGTCCTGCCCGACGTTTTTGCGCCATCCGCCGCAGCCGGGACCAATGGCTGAGCCACGGCCTGCTTCTGCGCCTTATCGGCTTTTGCCGTGGCGGATTTGGAAGTCGCGGGCCGGTCCGCGCTCACTCCTTCGGCATTCGTATCGGGCTGGATCGTGGCGATGCCGGCCAGTTTCAGCTGCGCTGTACGCGGGCGCGGCTTGCGCGGGGCCGACGGGGTTTTCACCATCGCAGCCTGCACCGCTTCCAGCGCCAGTTTGGCGGCGGCCTGCTCGCCGGCGCGGCGGCTGCCGCCAGTGCCGAAGACCTGGATCTCCAGTTTCGGCACCAGGCATTCGATCTCGAATTCCTGGCTGTGCGCGGCACCGTGAGTGGCGACCACATTGTATTGCGGCAACGGGATTTTTTTGCCCTGCAGGTATTCCTGCAGCAGGGTCTTGGCATCCTTGCCCAGCGTTTTCGGATCGACGCTGTCGAGGATGGGGATATATAGCGAGCGAATCACATCGCGCGCCGCGTTAAAGCCGTCGTCCAGGAAAATTGCGCCGAATAGTGCTTCGAGCGTATCGGCCAGAATCGACGGCCGGCGGAAACCGCCGGATTTCAGTTCGCCTTCGCCCAGCCGCAGGAATTGCGACAATTCAAGGCGCTGCGCGATTTCATACAGCGATTGTTGCTTCACCAGATTGGCGCGCAGGCGCGACAAATCGCCTTCGTCTATCGTGCTGTAGCGCTCGAACAACAACGACGCGACGACGCAGTTGAGGATCGAATCGCCGAGAAACTCCAGCCTTTCGTTATGCAAACTACTATGGCTACGATGGGTCAGGGCTTGCTGCAACAGACTCGCATCCCGGAACGTGTGGCCTAGCCGATTTTGCAATGTTGAATCCATGTATTGTCGCTCACTCTAGTCGGGCATTCTTTTTACGCCGTCCTCGCCGCCCTTTTTGACCGCCCGCTGCCGACAAGCCGCATTGCCCGGGGCCGTTGCCCCAGCCATCGCTTAACGGAAGCCGCCTATGCGTTTCAGATCGCCGAAATTCATCCACACAAAGAATGCTTTCCCGACAATATTCTCATCCGGGACAAACCCCCAATAGCGGCTGTCCAGGCTGTTGTCCCGATTATCGCCCATCATGAAATACTCGCCGGTGGGCACCGTGCAGCTGAAACCCTCGACGTCGTAAGTACATAGTTCGTGATGCGGGAAATTGTCCGGATTCGGCACGTAGGACGGGGCTCGGCGGTCATTGAGGATTTTATGCGCCACGCCGCCCAGGTTTTCCTCCAGTTGCCCGGAATAGCTTAGTGTCTGCTCATCCAGGAAATCGGGCAAGGGCTTATACGACAAAGGTGTACCATTTACCGTTAAGCGCTTGTTTTTATATACTATTTTGTCGCCGGGAACGCCGACGACCCGCTTGATGTAGTCCACCGTGAGGTCTTTCGGAAACCGGAACACCATCACGTCGCCGCGCTGCGGTTGATTGATTTCGATGATTTTTTTGTTGATGATCGGCAACCTTATCCCATAGGTATATTTGTTGACCAGGATCAAATCCCCGACCATCAGCGTCGGCACCATCGAACTGGATGGAATCTTGAACGGTTCGTACAGGAACGAGCGCAGAAAAAACACCGCGGCGATGACCGGGAAGAAACTGCCGGAATATTCGATCCAGACCGGCTGTTTCAGCAAGCCTGCGCGTATGCTTTCGCGGGCGCTGGTGTCGGGTTTGACACCGTTCTCGGTCAGGGTGGCGTTGCGCCCGTCGAATTCCGCCAGGGCCCGGTCGGCATGCGCCCGGCGCTGCTTGGACCAGTAAAATTGGTCGAAAAACCAAATGATGCCGGTTAATACCATCAATACAAAAAGTATCAATGCAAAATTGCCTAAAAGATCCTGCAAATTCATTTTTCATCCACCTGTAAGATTGCCAGGAATGCTTCCTGCGGGATTTCGACCGAGCCGACTTGCTTCATGCGTTTCTTGCCGGCCTTCTGCTTTTCCAGCAGTTTGCGTTTGCGGCTGATATCGCCGCCGTAACATTTGGCCAGCACGTTCTTGCGCAAGGCCTTCACATTTTCGCGCGAGATGATGTTCACGCCGATGGCGGCCTGAATGGCGACATCGAACATCTGGCGCGGAATCAATTCGCGCATTTTCGCCGCCACGGCGCGGCCGCGATGCGTGCTGTTGGCGCGGTGAACGATGATCGCCAGCGCATCGACTTTCTCGTTGTTGATCAGCATGTCGACCTTGACCACGTCGGCCGTCCGGTATTCCTTGAACTCGTAATCCATCGAGGCATAGCCGCGCGACGTCGATTTCAGGCGGTCGAAGAAATCCAGCACCACTTCGGCCATCGGGATTTCGTAGGTCAGTTGCACCTGTTTGCCGTGGTAGCTCATATTGGTCTGCATGCCGCGCTTGGACGTGCACAGCGTGATCACCGAGCCGACATATTCCTGCGGCATGTATAAATTGACGGTCACGATCGGTTCGCGGATTTCTTCGATCTTGACCGTTTCGGGCATTTTCGACGGGTTGTCCACCATCAGAATGCTGCCGTCGCGCATGACCACTTCGTAAATCACGGTCGGCGCGGTGGTGATCAAATCCATATCGAATTCGCGTTCCAGCCGCTCCTGCACGATTTCCATGTGCAGCAGGCCCAGAAAGCCGCAGCGGAAGCCGAAACCCAATGCTTGCGACACTTCCGGTTCGTATTGCAGCGCGGAGTCGTTGAGCTTGAGTTTTTCCAGCGAATCGCGCAGCGCGTCGTATTGATTGGACTCGACCGGAAACAGGCCCGCAAACACTTGCGGCTGCACTTCCTTGAATCCGGGCAGGGCCGACGCGGCCTGGCGATTCGCCAGCGTGACGGTGTCGCCGACCTTGGCGGCCTTCAATTCCTTGATGCCGGCGATCACGAAGCCGACCTGGCCGGCCGACAGCGCATCGCGCCCCACCGACTTGGGCGTGAAGACGCCGACGCTTTCGGTCAGATGCTGGGTGCCGCTGGCCATCAGCATGATCTTGTCTTTGGGACGCAGCGTGCCGTTGATGATACGCACCAGCATCACCACGCCGACATAGTTGTCGAACCAGGAATCGACGATCAGCGCTTGCAGCGGCGCATCCGGATCTCCCTTCGGAGGCGGCACTTTGACGATCAGCGCTTCCAGCACTTCCCGCACGCCCAGGCCGGTCTTGGCCGAACAATGCACGGCGTCGCTCGCATCGATGCCGATGACGTCTTCAATTTCGGAAATCGCGTTATCCGGATCGGCGGAAGGCAGATCGATCTTGTTGAGTACCGGCACCACTTCGACGCCGAGATCCAGCGCGGTATAACAGTTGGCGACGGTCTGCGCTTCCACCCCCTGCGACGCGTCCACCACCAGCAACGCGCCTTCGCAGGCTGACAGCGAGCGGCTGACTTCATAGCTGAAATCGACGTGGCCCGGCGTATCGATCAGATTCAGGTTATACAGCGTACCGTCCATCGCCTGATAGCTCAGCGCGGCGGTCTGCGCCTTGATGGTGATGCCGCGTTCGCGTTCGATATCCATCGAATCGAGCACCTGCGCTTCCATTTCCCGGGACGACAAACCGCCGCAAAGCTGAATGATGCGATCGGCCAGCGTCGATTTGCCGTGATCGATATGCGCGATGATCGAGAAATTACGTATGTTATTCATTAAGACTTAAAAAAAACGACTACAAAAAAGGCGCTCCGAGCGGGGTAATCACCCCAGGCGAGCGCCTGTTCGTAACAACGTTATGCAGGTTATTCGATAGGGCATTTTACCGGATTCCGCCTTAAAAAGCCCGGAAAATCAGGCTTGTCCTACCGAATACCGTGTGTGGCGCCCAGGGAACCGAGGCCATTTTGATCAGGCCGCCAAAAATGCCGCCAGCTTGTCCTTATCCAAAAAATAATGGCATAACTGCATGGCCGGGCCGCCATTTTTTCCTGCGAGCAACACCGGCACCAATTCGTCATACCGCGCCAGCAAGGCCGGATCGGCGTCGATATCGACCATCTGCACCGTATATTCACGTTCGCCGAGCGCCGCGCGCAGGGCGTCGTGCATATCGTCGCACAAATGGCAATAGGAACGGGAATAGATCGTAAAGTAATAAGGCGGCATATGTACAAAATCAAGGCGGCTTTCAGGCCCACAAACAAAAAGGGCTGCAGACAATTTACGTCTGCAGCCCCATGCGTCACTTCACGGCACGCACAGACGACTTATCAAGGCGCCGGCGTCGCGGGACGCAATGTCACGAACAACGAAGACTCGCCGCGGCGCACCAGCAGCGCAACCAATTTCTTTGGATCGAGTTTGGCGACCAGCGCATTAAACTGCTTGGCGTCCTTGATATCGGTATTGTTCAGGCGCTGGATCGCATCGCCGGGACGAATACCGACGCGCGCGGCGCTGCCGTCGGATGCCTCAACCAGCACACCGGAATCGATTTTCAGCTTCGCTCGCTGCTCTTCCGACAGGTTACTGACCGACAAGCCGAGGATATTGGTGGCTTGCTGCTCCGGCTTGCCCTTCTTGTCGTCGGCTCTGGCGACCTTGTCCGGTTCCACCTCGGCCACGGTGAGCGTGAAGTCGCGGCTGACGCCCTTGCGCCAGATCGTTACGGTGGCGCGTGTGCCCGGCTTGATGTTGCCAACCATGCGCGGCAGATCGTTCGGCCGGTCGATGAGAGTGCCGTTGAATTTCTGGATAATGTCGCCGGCTTCGATACCCGCTTTTTCAGCTGGACTGCCCGCTTCGACTTGCGCCACCAGCGCGCCTTGCGATTTCGCCAGACCCAGCGATTCGGCGACGTCCTTGGTCACTTCGCCGATTTGCACGCCGATACGGCCACGCGTCACGCGGCCGCCCGTCTTGAGCTGATCGGCGACGCGCAAGGCTTCGTCGATCGGCACCGCGAACGAAATGCCCATGAATCCGCCGGAGCGGCTGTAGATCTGAGAGTTGATGCCGACGACTTCACCGCGCAGATTGATCAGCGGACCGCCGGAATTGCCCGGATTGACCGCCACATCGGTCTGAATCAGCGGCAGGTAGTCGCCGGTGTCGCGCGCCTTGGCGGAGACGATGCCGGCGGTGACGGTATTGTCCAGGCCGAACGGCGAACCGATCGCCAATACCCATTCGCCGGCGCGGATCTTGTCGGAATCGCCGATCATCACGCGCGGCAGATTGCCGCCGTCGATTTTCAGCAGCGCGACGTCGGTGCGCTTATCGGAACCGATGATCTTCGCCTTGAATTCGCGCTTGTCGGTCAGCGTGACATACACGTCGCTGGCGCCGTCGACGACGTGCGCGTTGGTCATGATGTACCCGTCCGCCGAAGTGATGAAACCGGATCCGACGCCGCGCGGCACTTCTTCCTGAGCTTGCGGGGCGCGACGGTTATTGCCGCGTGGGACCGCCGGCGCCGGCTGCTGCGGCATCGGCACGCCGAAGAAGCGGCGGAAGAATTCCTGCATCTCCGCATCGTTGGGGTCTTGATCGTCCGGGGTGGCTTTTACCCGCTCCGTGGTGCGGATGTTGACTACCGCGGGGCCGATTTTATCGACGATATCCGCGAAATCCGGAAGATTGACCATGGGAGCCGGGGATGCCGCCGGAGGCGCCGCATAGACCGCGCTGAAAGGGGTCAAGGCTGTGCTGCAGAGCAGCGCCGACAAACATAAAATCGTGAAGCGTGACGTTGTTTTCATAGGCTTGTCCATCAATTTAGAGTTCGAATCCGATCGCAATCCACCATTGCGCAGGGTGAGATATAGGGATGGTCCGGTAAAACACAATGGCAAACCGGGCGAATCGGAGCATAAACCGAATTAAGCCCGGCAGCGACGCCCGAAACATTTTGAATTGTAATTGTAACGCGAGCCCACCGCCGGCCGGCATAGCTGCCGGGGGCGGAGAGTACGAAAAACGAAGGAATGGGCGCGCCGGTCGAAAAACCGGCGCGAGGGGCTACTTCACGACGCCCGGGTCCGCGGGCTTGGCGACCGGTTTATTGGCGGACTTGTCGGCAGCTTTATCCGCTTCCTTATCGGCGCCGATATTATAGGCGGCCGACCGGCCGTATTCACTGGTGTGCTGCTCAGCCAAATCCTGATGCGCGCCGATGGCGTGATCCAGCTTCGGATCGCGTGCGACATCTGTATCGCGCGCCAGCGTTGCCGCAGGCTCCGCGCCGCTGGCCACTTGCGCCGGCTGTTGCACATGGGGCTGCAGCATGAAACCGATCGCGGCGGCTAGCGACAACGCCAGTGCGGGGATGCCGAAACGGCGCATCGCGGTGCGACCGCCGGCGCCATTGGCAACCAGTCGATCGGCCTGTTTCCCGCCGGAAACATTCGGCGAACCGGCCGGTGCGACAATCGCGGGCTCCGCATCCAGTCGGGCAGAAAGTTTGGACATGAAGCCTGGACTCATGGCAATCGCAGTCTCATCGGAACGCGCAGCGTCGCCGACGAGGTGATATTCGTTCCAGGCGGCCTGGCCCTGCTCGGTACGCAACGCCGCCATCACAACTTCAACCTGAGTCTCAGACAGCTCGCCGTCGACGAAAGCTGAAATTTGTTCTCTGCTCAATTCTTTGGTGTCCATGGCTTAAAGCCTCGTTCCTTTCTTCAACACAACAAAAGTTACCAGCGTTTATCTATGGCCGTTCCCAGCAACGGTCTTAGTTTTTCGGCAATGGCCTCTCGTGCGCGGAAAATACGACTGCGTACAGTGCCAATCGGACAACCCATCGCCTCAGCAATTTCGTCGTAACTCAGTCCTTCGATTTCTCGGAGGGTAATCGCCATACGCAATTCATCGGGGAGAGCATCCATCGCCAGGTTCACGGTTTGCGCTATTTGCTTAGTCGCCAACATCGATTCCGGGGTATTGATATCCCTTAGTTGCTCTCCGTCGTCAAAAGTTTCAGCTTCTTCTGCATCTGCTTCAGTTGAGGTGGGCGCGCGGCGTCCCATGGTCACCAGATAGTTCTTGGCGGTGTTGATGCCGATACGGTATAGCCAGGTATAAAAGGCCGAATCGCCCCGGAATTTGGGTAAGGCGCGGTAAGCCTTGATGAAGGCTTCCTGCACCACGTCCTCGGCTTCGGCCTGGTCGCGAACCAAACGCAGCACTAGCCGCATCAGCTTTCTTTGATATTTGATCACTAACAGTTCAAACGCCTTTTTATCGCCGCGCTGAACCCGTTCGACTAATAATTGATCAATTTCGCGTTCTGTGGACAAGCACCGTTCCTTTATTATTCTTTACAAGCACAATTATATGGATGCAAGGTAACCGCTAACGGCCGCACAATCCATCGATCGTTCCCTGTAAGGATTTGTAGCGTTTATGAACTCGCCCGAACGACCTCGTTGCGGGCAATAATCCATCGACAAGCAAGCGATAGCCGGCGAAAGGATTGAGGAGAAAGACTATACAAAAAAAACGGCGCAACGGTAATGCTTTTATTATCTTGTCGAAAACGTAACAATATAAAAAATGACCACAAGGTCGAATCCGGCAGCAATTGCACGATTTCCGGCTGGCTGTTCGCAGGCAAACCCGACGTATCGTCGCTGAAACGAGACCGTCGGCTAAGACTGATCCTACCGTCCTCCGCAATCGTCAGTGTTACATTGTTGTCGCGCTTACGCAACACATTCCCATTAAAAATCGCCAATGCGACGGCGGCGATCGTGAGAACGACCGCCGGCATTGTCGAATCCTGGAAAAATTGCATCAATGAAATTGTGCCGATCCCGATCATCGAGGTCGATACGATTGCCATCGCTACAGTCCCTGCCCTTGAAGGCCCCGACGATACGGAAACGGCAATTGACATCGTTCAGTCTCGCGCCGCTTAAATTTTCCCGAACACCAGCGTACCGTTGGTCCCGCCGAAACCGAAGGAATTTTTCACCGCATAGTCGATCTTCATTTCCCGCGCGGTATTGGCGCAGTAATCGAGATCGCATTCCGGATCCTGGTTAAAAATATTGATTGTCGGCGGCGATATCTGATGATGCACAGCCAACACGGTGAATACCGACTCCAGCCCGCCGGCGCCGCCCAGCAAGTGGCCGGTCATCGATTTGGTGGAGTTGATCACCAGTTTTTTGGCGTGGTCGCCGAAAGCCAGCTTGATCGCATTGGTTTCGTTCTGGTCGCCCAGCGGCGTCGACGTGCCGTGCGCATTCAGATATTGCGCCTGGTCGGCGTTGATCTGTGCGTCTTTCAATGCGGATGTCACGCATTTGCGCGGGCCGTCCACATTCGGCGCCGTCATGTGATAAGCGTCGCCGCTCATGCCGAAACCGAGCAGTTCGGCGTAAATTCTGGCGCCGCGCGCCTTCGCATGTTCGTATTCTTCGACCACCAGTACGCCGGCGCCCTCGCCCAGCACAAAGCCGTCGCGGTCCTTGTCCCATGGCCGGGACGCGGTGGCCGGATCATCGTTACGCGCCGACAATGCCCGGGCCGACGCAAAACCGCCCACGCCCAACGGCGAAATACTGGCTTCGGCGCCTCCCGCAATCATCACATCGGCGTCGCCATACCCGATCATGCGGGCGGCGGTGCCGATGGAATGCAAACCGGTGGTGCAGGCAGTGACGATCGCAAGATTCGGCCCTCTCAGACCGTATTTGATCGACAAATTGCCGGAAATCATATTGATGATCGAAGCCGGAATAAAAAACGGACTGATCCGTTTCGGGCCTCGATTAGTGAGTTCTGCATGGGTATCTTCGATCAGCGGCAAACCGCCGATGCCGGAGCCGATCAGAACGCCGATACGGTCCGCATTTTCGTCCGTGACGACCAGCCCGCTGTCTTCAAACGCCTGCATCCCCGCCGCCATGCCGTAATGGATAAAGGTATCCATGTGACGGGCATCCTTCGCGGGCATGTAATCTTCGACATTGAAGTTTTTTACTTCACCGGCAAAACGGGTCGAAAAGGGAGCGGCATCGAATTTGGTGATCGTTGCGATACCGGATTTGCCATTGACGATGGCATCCCAAGCTTCGGCAACGGTATTGCCGACCGGCGACACACAACCCAGACCGGTAATAACGACCCGGCGTTTACTTTTTTCGTTCAAGCAACTCTCCCAAAGCCGTTCGGCGCAAATTACGCCTTGATATGTGCCTTGGCGAAGTCGATCGCCTGCTGCACAGTAGTGATTTTTTCCGCTTCTTCGTCCGGAATTTCCATTTCGAACTCGTCTTCCAGAGCCATTACCAGCTCGACGGTATCGAGCGAATCTGCGCCCAAATCGTTGACGAACGACGATTCAACCTTAACTTCCGCTTCAGCTACACCTAATTGTTCAGCAACGATTTTTTTAACGCGTTGTTCGATATCGGACATGTCATCCCTCCAGTGGATCGGTTACAGAAAGTGCGCGCATTTTAGCAGATTTGCGCGCCGAAAATTTACTTTTAGCGGCAGCCGATAACAATATCGGCAATCGCTTGATATATAGGGGGAATTACCCCATGTACATGCCGCCGTTCACATGCAAGGTCGTGCCGGTGATATAGGCCGCTTGCGGCGACGCCAGGAACACCACGGCAGCCGCGATATCTTCCGGCGCGCCCAGACGGCCGAGCGGGATCTGCTGCAGCAAGGCCTTGGTCTGATCTTCGCCCAGCGTCTTGGTCATGTCGGTGTCGATGAAGCCGGGCGCGATGCAATTGACGGTGATGTTGCGGCTGCCGATTTCACGCGCCAGCGCGCGGCTCATGCCGGCCACGCCGGCCTTGGCCGCCGCATAGTTCATCTGCCCAGGATTGCCGGCTTCGCCGACCACCGAAGTGATATTGATGATGCGCCCGGCCCTCGCCTTCATCATGCCGCGCAGTACGCCGCGCGACAGGCGGCCGACGGCAGTCAGATTGGTCGCGATCACGTTGTCCCATTCCTCATCCTTCATGCGCATCGCCAGCTGATCCTGCGTGATGCCGGCGTTATTGACCAGAATCGAAATCGCGCCGAAGTCCCTTTGAACCGCGTCGATCACGGCGCTGCATGCGGCGCTGTCGTTGACGTTCAATACGACGCCCTTGCCCTGCCCGGGCGCCAACTCCTCCAGATAGGCGGAAATCGCCGCCGCGCCCGCATCCGTGGTGGCGGTGCCGATCACGCGCGCGCCGTGGCGGCTCAACGCCGCCGCGATGGCGCGCCCGATACCGCGCGAGGCGCCGGTGACCAGGGCGATCTGGCCTTGCAGGATTTGCGATGTATCTGTCGTCATGCCAACAACTCCATTAGTTTATCCAGCGAAGCCTGATCGACGATGGCTTCGCCGATCAGATCTCCGTTAATCCGTTTGGCCAGACCCGCCAACACTTTGCCGGGCCCGCATTCCACGATGTGGGTGACGCCTTCGGCCGCCATTTTTTGTACCGTTTCGACCCAACGCACCGCACTGGCGGCCTGACGCACCAATGCATCCTTGATCGCCGCGGGATCGTTGACGATCGCGACATCGACGTTATTGATCAACGGTAAAACAGGCGCATTGAAGTTCACATCTTTCAAATAGTCGCGCAGGCGATCCGAAGCGGGACGCAGCAGCGACGAGTGAAACGGCGCCGACACCGGCAGTATCAGTGCGCGTTTGGCGCCGCGCGCCTTGGCCGCGTCGCAGGCGCGTTGCACCGCATCCTTGTGACCGGCAATCACGACTTGGGCGGGAGCATTGAAATTGACCGCCTCGACCACCTGGCCTTGCGCCGCTTCGGCGCAGGCATCGTGCACATCCTGATCCGACAAGCCGAGAATCGCCGCCATGCCGCCCTGCCCGACCGGCACCGCTTCCTGCATCGCCTGGGCGCGAAACCGCACCAGCGGCAGCGCATCCTTAAACGCGATCGCCCCGGCGGCGACCAGCGCCGAATATTCGCCCAGACTATGCCCGGCCACCAGCGCCGGGGCCTTGCCGCCCGCGGCCAGCCACGCACGGTACATCGCCACGGCCGCCGTCAGCATGACCGGCTGCGTGTTGGTGGTCAGATCCAATGCTTCCTTCGGACCTTCGGCGATCAGCTTGCCCAGATCGAACTGCAATGCATCCGATGCTTCGGCGACGGTATCGCGCACCGCCGCGTTGCCGGCAAAACCGTTGAGCATGCCGATCGCCTGCGAACCCTGGCCGGGAAAAACAAATGCAAATTTTGTCATGTCGATAGAAATTGAAAGAGAGTGGGAAATATTTCGCGCGATGCCATGCCCGGCGGCGGCATCGCGCTGCCGCCCGAACGAGGCCATCGGATGAAATTACATCCGCGCCAGCACCGCGCCCCAGGTAAAACCGCCGCCCACCGCTTCCATCATGACGTTGTGGCCGGCCTTGATGCGACCGTCGCGCACCGCCAGATCCAGCGCCATCGGAATCGAAGCCGCCGAAGTATTGCCGTGCTGATCGACGGTGGAGACCATTTTCTCCAGCGGCAGTTTCAGCTTTTTGGCGGTGCTTTGCATGATGCGGATATTCGCCTGATGCGGCACCAGCCAATCGACGTCGGTGCTCTCCAGGCCGGCGGCGCTCAGCACTTCACCGGCGACTGCCGCCAACAGCCCCACCGCCAGCTTGAACACCGCCTGGCCGTCCATATACAGAAAGGCATCCCGCACCACGCCGTCGGCGCGGCTGCCGCGCATACAGAGAATGTCGCCGTAGCTGCCGTCGGCATGCAGTTTTCCGGCCAGAATGCCGGGCTCCCGCGACGCCTGCAATACCACCGCGCCGGCGCCGTCGCCGAACAATACGCAGGTGGTGCGGTCCTTGAAATCGAGAATGCGGGAAAATATTTCGGCGCCGATCACCAGCACGTTTTTATGGGCGCCGGATTTGATGAGCGCGTCCGCCACCGTCAATCCATAGACGAAACCGCTGCATACCGCTTGCACGTCGAATGCCGCGCAGCCGTTCTTGATGCCGAGCTTGTTCTGGACCACGCAAGCGGTGCTGGGAAATCCGCCGAAAAAATCCGGCGTCGACGTGGCGACCACGATCAGATCGATGTCGCCGGCTTGCAGACCGGCCGCTTCGAGAGCGCGCTTCGATGCCGCCACCGCCAGATCGCTGGTCTGCATCGCCGCGTCCGCGTAATGACGCGCCGAGATGCCGCTGCGGGATACGATCCACTCATCGGAAGTCTCGATGCCGTCGGCGGCAAGCTGCGCCGCAAGTTCATCATTGGTGACGCGTTTGGGAGGAAGATAACTGCCGGTACCTGCAATTTTGCTATATAGATTCATTGCGATGATTTTGATAATTATGCGTTGAATTAATTGGCGGAGGCGGCGGCCTGGACCGAGGGCGCAGCCGGGTCGGGCGCAATGGCGCCGGGCACCGCCGCTCCACCGCCGTTCTCCGGCGCATCCGACGGAGGAATCAGCTTCTCGATCGCCACCTTGATCCGCGCCAGCACATCGTATTTGGCCGCGTCGTAAGCGCGCTGTATGGCCCATTCGAATGCGTACATGTCCGCGCTGCCATGGCTTTTGAACACCAGTCCGCGCAAACCCAGCAAACTCGCGCCATTGTAACGCGAAGGGTTCAGCCGCCGCGACAGCGCCTTGATCGCGCCGTAAGCGATGAACGCGCCCAGCATATTGAGCCAGCCTTTTCTGAATTCGGTGGTCAACACGCTTTTCACGAAACGGCCCAGGCCCTCGGACGCCTTCAGCGTGACGTTGCCGACGAAACCGTCGCACACCACGATATCGGTGGTGCCTTCGAATATGTCGTTGCCCTCGACGTTGCCGTAGAAATTCAGCACGCCCTTGGCGTGCGCGGCGCGCAGCAGTTCGGCGGTATGCTTGACCAGCTCATTGCCCTTGATGTCTTCCTCGCCGATATTCAGCAGGCCGACGGTCGGCTTCGGCTTGCCTTCCATCGCCGACACCAGGGCCGAGCCCATCAACGCGAATTGATGCAGGTGCTGCGGTTCGCAATCGACATTGGCGCCCAGATCCAGCATGTAGGTCGGACCGTCGTTTTGATTCGGAAGAATGGTGCAGATGGCGGGACGGTCGACGCCGGGAATGGTCTTGAGCAGGTGGCGCGACACCGCCATCAGCGCGCCGGTATTGCCGGCCGACACGGCGGCCTGCACCTCGGCGTCCTTGACCAGCCTGATTGCGACCCGCATCGAAGAGTCCTTTTTGCGGCGCAGTGCGACTTCGACCGAATCGTCCATGGTGACGACCTCGGACGCGTGGCGAACCGACAGGCGCGGATGGTCCGCGACCTTGTATTTCTTGAGTGCGCTGAGAATGAGCGTTTCCTGGCCGACCAGAATCAACTCGGCGTCAGGCTCGCGCTTGATGAACGAAATGGCGGCGGGAATCGTGACCGACGGGCCATGATCGCCACCCATGCAGTCGATTGAGATTTTTATTGTCATTGGATTGATTCAGAGCCTGCCGCCTACCCGCGTGAAGGGCCAGATTGGGCGCGATTCAACATGACATATTGCTCCAGCATATAAAAAGCGACGCGAACCGTTTAGTTGCTGCGCCGCTTTTACTGAAAAACAACAATTCTTTTACTCGTCGTTCTTGGTCTTGAGAACCTTGCGCCCACGGTAAAAGCCGTTAGGGCTGATGTGATGCCGCAGATGCGTTTCACCCGTGGTCGGCTCGATAGCCAGCGGAGGAGCGACCAGAAAGTCGTGGGCGCGATGCATGCCGCGCTTCGAAGGGGTTTTTTTGTTTTGCTGAACAGCCATGACAACTCCTAATTCTTAATTCCGAAATATTAACATAACCAATATAAATCTGGCTAACCAAGAAATAACGATGCGCTTGCGCTCCGCATTGCCGCCGGGCACATGTTTATCTATGCAAACACCGGCCTCGCAACGCAAAACATCATTACTTCAAATTTTTCAATACAGCAAACGGCGACGTTTTTTCGTTTTTCCGCGAATCCGTCACTGCCGGATGCCCCGGACACACTTCATGCTTGGGCGCCAGCGATAAGGACAGCAAAGCCTCGTCCTCGATCAGGTCGCGCAGATTCAGCTCGTCCGGCACCGCAATCACGTCGATCGCGTCGTCGTCCAGTTGTTCTTCGATTTCATCGGCGCGGTTTTCATCCTTTGCCAGAATCAGCAAGGATTGCGAATCGATGTTCACGTTGAGCGGCGTCAGACAACGCTGGCAGAGCAGATTGATCGAACCGGACACCTGCAGCGTCAATTGCGGATAACCGAGATCGCCGCTGCCGCCCTGCACCGCCCAGGCGATCGCGCCCTGTCCATCGTGCGACGCTTCCGCAAGCCGCCCCATTTCCGCGATCGGCGTCGTGCCTTCGAGACGCTCTGAAAGCCGACAGAATTTAAATGCGTCGATCAGAAAAGGGTTCATGCCCAGAGAAGAATCTGTAAAACCTGCGATAATAACAGTCTTTTCCCTTACCGGTCAAAGTGTTAGCGCGTTTTTTTTTGCAGATTCCTCGCGCATTTTCCGGTCACTCGCGAACATAAATACGACAGCATGACAGCCACCACACGCAAAATCATTCTCGGATCGAGTTCCCGCTACCGGCGCGAGCTGCTGTCCAGATTATGTCTGCCGTTCGACGTGATGGCGCCGGATATCGACGAATCCGCGCTGCCCGGCGAAGCGCCCGAGACCACCGCGCTGCGGCTGGCGCAGGAAAAGGCGCGGGCCGTTGCGCGGCTGGCGCCTGGGGCGCTGATTATCGGCTCCGATCAGGTCGCCACGCTGGATGGCGAACAGATCGGGAAACCGGGCACGCATGAAAATGCCTTGCTCCAACTGCAGAAAATGCGCGGCCGTCGCGTCATCTTTCATACCGCGCTGTGTTTACTGGACGCCGCCGGCGACACTCCGGTGCTGCAAACGGAAAACATCCAGACTTTCGTCACCTTCCGCAAGCTCCCGGACCGCGAACTGGACGCCTATCTGCGCATAGAGCAGCCGTACGACTGCGCCGGCAGCGCCAAAAACGAGGGGCTGGGCATCACCATCCTGGAAAGAATCGAAAGCAGCGATCCGACCGCGCTGACCGGCCTGCCGCTTATCGCCTTGTGCGCGATGCTGCGCAATCGCGGCGTCGGCTTTTTTGCATAGCAGCAATAAACTGCGGGACAGGGCCGGATTGTCCGACAAGCTAACCTTCTGAAACGCATCGCTCAGGAAGAACGCCGCGGATAACCCTGCGCCAGAATGCGTTCCCAGACCGCATCTTTCTGTTCCTGGCTCATCACCACCCATTGCGATACTTCATCGGCCGTCCGGCCGCAGCCGCGGCATACGTCGTCGAACAATGTGGAGCAGACCGCCACACAGGGCGTATCGGGACGTTCTCCGGCAGACATATTCATCCTTGCACAAGCGTTACACTGAATGCGCATCACTTTAACACCGCCGGTGATAGCGGCCGGAGAAACGCGGGCAAAAAAAACCCGCAACCTGAAGGCTGCGGGCTGAATCCAATTTCTTTAGAGGAGATTGGAGGAGACGGCCCTAAGATATCGCGGCGCAGCATTAAAGGTCCAATTTATTGTATGAATATCAGTTATTAATTACTTTATGGCAATGAATACGACAAAAAACTCATGACTTATATGACAGGAATGTCCGGTAGGAGCAGCAAAAGTGGCGCTCATCCGGGCGAGGGCATCCCCTTGTTACGCGTCGTGCAGTTGTCACGGCACCCCTCAGTTTGCCGGTGCTGGAAAGCGAGGGCCTGCATTGCATTCAAACCGATTAACGCAGGCGGTATATCATCAATCCCATGCGGATTATTCGCGTTTCCGGCTGCCATCGGCCGGATGCCGGAAAGCGCCGCACCTACTTGAGGATCAGCCGCCATGACCACACTGCCCAGCTTATTCATTTCTCACGGCTCGCCGATGCTGGCGATCCAGGACAGCCCGGCGCACCGCTTCCTGCGCGATATGGGCCGGAGCCTGCCGCGTCCGAAAGCCATCCTGATCGCCTCCGCCCATTGGGAGACCATCGGCAACCCGGCCGTCAGCCTCGCCGCGCAGCCGGAAACCATTCACGATTTCGGCGGTTTTCCCGATGCGCTGTTCGCCATTCAATACCCGGCGCAGGGCGCGCCCGATGCAGCCGAACATGCGGCCGCCTTGCTTGAATTGGCCGGCTTCGCCGTCGAGCGCAGCGCCCAGCGTGGGCTGGATCACGGCGCCTGGGTGCCGCTGCGCCTGATGTATCCGGAGGCCGACATACCGGTCGCGCAGATCGCGCTGATCCGTGGCGGCACGCCGGCGCGGCATGAGCAAATCGGTGCGGCGCTGCAGGAATTGCGCGAAGCGGGTGTGCTGATCATCGGCTCCGGCTCGCTGACGCATAATCTGTACGAGCTGCGCAACCACGCGCTCGACGCGCCGGCGCCCGAATGGGTCAGCGAATTCGGCGCCTGGGTCAAGGAAAAACTGCAACGGCGGGATTACGATGCATTGATCGATTACCGCCGCCTGGCGCCGTCCGGCGCACGCAATCATCCGACCGAAGAGCATCTGCTGCCGCTATTTGTGGCGATCGGCGCGGCCGGCGCGGCGCCCAAGGCCGAACTGCTGCACAGCAGCTATGAGTACGGCATTCTGGCGATGGATATGTACGCGTTTTCTTAAAAAAAGGAAAAAATAGTGATCCAATTGAATATCAACGGTAAAGACACCGCCATCGACGCGCCCGGCGACATGCCGCTGTTGTGGGCCTTGCGCGACGTCGCCGATCTCACCGGCACCAAGTTCGGTTGCGGCATGGCGCTGTGCGGCGCATGCACCGTGCACCTGGACGGAGTGGCTGTGCGCTCCTGCGTGACCCCGCTGGCGAGCGTCGCCGGCAAGCATGTCACGACGGTCGAAGGCATGACGTCGCTCAAGGCCGGGCAGGCGGTGCAGGCCGCATGGCGCAAGCTGGACGTGGTGCAATGCGGTTACTGCCAATCGGGCCAAATGATGTCCGCGACCGCGCTATTGGCCCGCAACGCCAAGCCCAGCGACGCCGATATCGACGAGGCCATGCGCGGCAACATCTGCCGCTGCGCCACGTATCAGCGGATCCGCGCTGCCATTCACGACGCCGCCAATGCGCTGGCCTAACCGGCACAACACACATGAATTCCATCGCGCGCATTTTAAAATCGGAATCGCCCTCCCTCGTTCCGGCCATCAGCAACGTCAGCCGCCGCCGTTTTTTGCACACCGCCGGCGGACTGGCGCTGGGGCTGCAATTCGGTCCGCTGCTGGCCGCCGATAAGGTCGCCGGCGACGAGACGGCAAGCACAGCACGTACCGCGGACGCAGGGGCCGCCGCATTCGAACCGAACGCTTTCGTTCAAATCGCTTCCGACGGCACCGTGACCGTTATCGCCAAACATCTGGAGATGGGCCAGGGCGTCTACACCGGCCTGGCGACGCTGCTGGCTGAAGAACTCGACGCCGACTGGCGCAGCATCCGGGTCGAAGGCGCGCCGGCCGACAAGTCGCGTTACACCAACCACACCATGGGGGTGCAAGGCACCGGCGGCAGCACGGCCATGGCGGATTCCTACGAACCCATGCGCCAAGCCGGAGCCGCCGCGCGCGCCATGCTGGTCGGCGCCGCCGCCGCACAATGGCAAGTGCCGCCGCAGAGCCTGGTCGTTGAAGCGGGCGTGGTAAAGCATGCGGCCAGCGGCAGGCAGGCCGGCTTCGGCGAACTGGCGGCCGCCGCCGCGGCCCAGCCGGTGCCGGCCGACGTCAAGCTGAAATCGCCGGCTGATTTCAAATTGATCGGCAATGCCGCATTGCCGCGCATCGACACACCGTCCAAAACCGATGGCTCGGCAATATTCACACAGGACATCAAATTGCCCGGCATGCTGGTTGCCGTGGCGCTGCATCCTTCCCATTTCGGGGCCACCGTCAAATCCGTCAACGCAACGAAAGCCAGGAAGATCCCGGGCGTGGTGCAGGTGGTCCGCTTTAGCGGCGGCGCCTACCGTTTCGAAGGCGTCGCCGTGCTGGCGACCAATACCTGGGCCGCCAAGCAAGGCCGCGACGCATTGCAAGTCGCATGGAACGACAGCAAGGCTTACAAGCAGGGAACGCCGCAATTGCTGGAGCAATACCGCGCGGCTGCCGCACGCCCCGGCAAGATCGCCGCCAAGGTCGGCGATGTGGACGCGGCGCTGGCCTCCCCGGCCAAGCTGATCGAGGCCGACTATGAATTGCCGTATCTGGCGCACGCGGCGATGGAGCCGATGAATTGCCTGGTGAAGCTGGACGACAGCGCTTGCGAAATCTGGAACGGCGAACAGTTTCAGACCGTCGACCAGCAACTGGTGGGAGACTTCCTCGGCATCGCGCCCGATAGGGTCCGCATCAATCAATTGTTCGCCGGCGGCAGCTTCGGACGGCGCGCCAATCCGCATGCGGACTATATTCTGGAAGCGGTCGCCATCGCGCGCGCCGCGCGCGCGATGAACGTCAACGCGCCGATCAAGCTGGTCTGGATGCGTGAGGACGATATGCGCGCCGGCTATTACCGGCCGCTGAATCTGCATCGCGCCCGCATCGCGCTGGACCAGGACGGCAATCTTCAGGCTTGGCACGTGCGGCTGGTGGGTCAAGCGGTGATGGCCGGGACCCTATTCGAAGGCGCGATGAAAAACGGTATCGATCCGACGTCGGTCGAAGGCCAGGCGGACCTGCCCTACGACGTGCCCAATCTGCAGGTCGAAGCGACCATTCCGGACGGCGCCCGCGTGCCGATACAATGGTTCCGCTCGGTCGGTCACAGCCATACGGCGTTTTCGTCGGAAGGCTTGATCGACGAAGCGGCGGTATTGGCAGGCCGCGATCCGGTCGCCTTCCGGCTCGGCCTGCTCGGCAAGCAGCCGCGCTATCGTGGCGTGCTGCAACTGGCGGCGGACAAGGCGCAATGGGCGCAGGCGCTGCCCGCCGGGGCCGCCGGCGAACGGCGCGGCCGCGGCGTGGCGGTGCACAAGGCCTTCGATACCTATGTCGCGCAAATTGCCGAAATCACGGTGAAGGCGGACGGCAGCCTGAAGGTCGACCGCGTGGTCTGCGCCGTCGATTGCGGCGCGGTGGTCAATCCGGACATCGTCAAAGCGCAGATGGAAGGCGGCATCGGCTTTGCGCTGGGCGTCGCATTGCATGGCGCGATTACGCTCAAGGACGGCATGGTGGAACAATCGAATTTCAACGATTATCAGGTATTGCGCATGGACGAAATGCCGCGCGTGGAAGTCTACATCGTTGCGTCCACCGAAAAGCCTACCGGCGTCGGCGAACCCGGCGTACCGCCGCTGGCGCCGGCGCTGGTCAATGCGATCTACAACGCCGTCGGCAAACGCTTGCGGAAACTGCCGATCGCCGGGCAGTTGAGCGCCTGAAGGGGAAACGCGCCTTCGGCCGCTCGGGACGAACGGGTTGTGGCGAAATTCAAGAAACCCATTCGGCCTGAGCAGCCGAAGGCGTATCGAAGGCCGCACGCCAACTGAAGCGATTGCGCTATACTCGGCCTCCGTCAGTAAATCTCACACCGATGCGAAAAATCCCTCCCCTCAATGCGATACGCGCCTTTGAAGCGGCGGCCCGGCTTGTGAGTTTTACCAAGGCCGGCGAGGAATTGAATGTGACTCACGGCGCGATCAGCCGGCAGGTGGCGATCCTGGAAAACTATTTGGGCGTCATTCTGTTTCGCCGCACAAATGCACATCTGGAACTGACCTCGGCCGGCAAGAAACTGCTGGACGAAACCAGCGCCGCGCTGGACCGGATCGCGGTGGCGGCGATGCATGTGTCGAACGCCAGCAATGTCGAACTGACGGTCAGCGCGCCGCCGACCTTTACCTTGCGCTGGCTGATCCCGCGCTTTTCGACATTCCAGCGCAAACATCTGGATCTGAAGGTGCGCCTGGTGACATCGATCGAGCCGGTCGACTTCTCCTCCAAGGAATACGACATCGCGATCCGCGGCGCGGTGCGGCAGCCCGATGCGGTCAATTCGCACTTTTTCCTGACCGAAAGCATTCTGCCGGTGTGTCATCCCGATCTGCTGGAAAAGCAGCCGCTGAAGCGCCCGCAAGACATCGCCCGGCATACGCTGCTGACTTATTCCACCGAACCTTACCGCTGGGCCGATTGGCGAGGCGCGGTCGGCGCCTCCGACATCGCGCCGCTGGCGACCATCAATTTCGAACAAATGTATTTCGCGCTGCAAGCGGCGATGGAAGGATTGGGCATCGCGCTGGTCCCCTATTTCCTGGTGATCGACGACATCGCCGCCGGCCGGCTGTGCACGCCGTTCGGCAGCCTGGGCGTGCAGACCCGCGCCTACTACGCCAACGTCGATCCGGGCGCCGACGACAGCGCCGCGCGCAACGCCTTTTGCAACTGGCTGGAAGAGGAAGGCAAGGCGACCATGGCCTTGTGCGACCAGCAGATGGATCACGACTTGTAACTGGACGAAGCGCCGAATAAGTGCTTCCTACGGCGCGATTTCCTCCAGGCTGCGCTGCCGGGTTTCTATCATCAGCAACGACGCCAGCAGACCGAGCACGCACACGCCGGCCAACATCAGGAATACCGAGCCTATACCCTCCTTGTGCACCATCAACCCGACCAGCGCGGGGCCGATCGCCGACGCCAGCCGCAGCCACGACGTCGCCAGTCCGGCGCCGGTGGCGCGGATCCGGGTCGGATAGATTTCCGGTGTATATAAATACAGCACCGCCGCGGTCGAGCCGACCACGCCGTAGGCCAGCGTGCCCAGAATCATCACGCTGAGCGCGTCCTGCGCCCCCATATAGCCGAGCACGCCCAACAGGATGCCGCCGATAACGAACGACGCCAGCGCCCAGTTGCGGCGGCCGATACGGTCGATGCAGAATGCGCACAACAGCAGCACCAGCACCTGCGCCACGTTGGTCAGCGACGCCGCCCGCAATGCGTCCTGCAGGCCCATGTGATACACCGTCTTGTACAGCGTCGGCAGCCAGTTGTTCAGACTGTTGGCGATGAAAAAAGTCACCGCCCACAAGGCCCACACCACCAGCGTGCGGCCGCGATAAAAGCGGGAAAACAATTCATGCCATGGCTGCCGGCGATGCTGCTGGGCCGCCGAATATTCGGCGGCTGCGGCGAGCGCTTCCCTGGTCACCGACGTAGGCGCCACCCGCTTATCGGTGCTGCGCTCGATCTGTCGCACGATCCCATCGGCTTCGGCCAGCCGGCCTTGCGAAATCAGCCAGCGCGGCGACTCCGGCAGACGGTAGATGAACAGCGAAATCAGAGCGCCGGCAATGCCGCCTATCCAGAACATGACTTCCCAGCCTATCGTCGGCACCAGCCACGCGCCGAGCTGGCCGGTGACCATCAGTCCGACCGGAAACAGCATTTCGTACAGCAGAAAGTATTTGCCGCGCCCCTGCGCTTTCGACAGCTCGCTGATATACGCCGCCGCCACCGGCATTTCGCCGCCGATGCCGATGCCCTGGATAAAGCGGCAGGCCAGCAGCGCCGTGACGTTGCCGCACAATATGCAGGCCAGCGACATGATCGACATGATGCCGATGGCGCTGGAGATGCTGCGGATGCGGCCGTATTTTTCAGCCAGCCAGCCGAACAACAGCGCGCCGATCAACTGGCCGACGTAACTGGACGCAATCAGAAAGCCGATTTGCACCGGCGTGATGTGCCAGATGCCGATCAGCACCGGCAGGACGAAGGCCAGCGACAGCGCATCGAACGCATCGAAGAACGTCGCGCTGCCGATCAGAATCCGCGCCTTCGAATGCCAGCGCGAAAACGGCACGCTCTCGATGCGATAGAGCAGTCCGGCTTCGGTCAGGCCTCCGGCGGCAGCCTCGGCGGCTTCCGCGCGGGCGGCCGGCTGCGGCTGCACATTCGGCTGTGCATTCGGCTGTGATGCCGCATCATGAACCAACGACGAATCGAGCATCTTGTCTCCTGATTTATTATGCGCATCGATGTGCGCTTTGCCTCCCCTTTTTACTTCCCGGCTTTCACATTCTTCTTCGCCTTCGCCGCCGGTTTCGCCGCTTTGGCCGAAGGTTCGCCATCGCTTCGCTCGGATTTGATTTCGGTATTCATCGGCACATCCCGGCGCCGCTGCTTCGCGATTTCCTCGCCGGTGATGAAGTAGTCGCCGCGCACCGCTCTTTGCGCCATTTGTTCGTTGCGCGCGCTCCAGTCGCCCAGCGAATAACCGTGCCACGGCGCTTCCGGCTTCAGCGTCGGCAGGCCCAGTTCTTCCCAGATCGCCTTGGCGTTTTCCATGAACTCTTTTTTCGGCAACGCGATGGGCGGGAAATCGTCCTTCAGCGTCGCATCGATCAGCAGCGATGCATCGATGCCGCCGTTGCGCGGACTGCGCGGACCGTGGCCCTGCTCGCGATTGCCCAGGATCTGCAGATCGAGTGCGAAATTGGCGCGGTAGCTCATCGCCCACAGCAGCGCATCGGCGTTGTCCGGATCGATGTCGTCATTGATCGCGATCACCATCTTGCCGCCCGAGCGCAGCAGCGACGCCGCGCCGTACAGCGCGCGCCAGACTTCGGTAGTCGGCGTCTTGCGGTCGACCACCACCGCGATCACCTTGCGCAGATTGGTCAGCGGTTCATGCATCGATACTTTGAGCACGCCCTTGATGCCCATTTGCCGCTTCAAGTGATTCAGGAACACCGGCTCCAGCGCGACGCGCTTGATCAGGCTGGACTCCGACGGCGTCACTTGCGAAATGATCGAGGTCAGGATCGCATCCTTGCGGCGGGTGATCGCCGTGACCTCCATGTAGGCATTGAATTCCTGCAGATTGACGTGGCCGTGCGATTCGCCGAACGGCGCTTCCGGCTCCAGCCATTCGGTATTGATATAGCCTTCGATAACGATTTCGGCTTCGGCCGGCACCAGCAGATCGACGGTCTTGCACCTGACCACATTGATCGGCGCGCCGGCCAGACCGCCGGCCACATGCAGCTCATCGGTGTCTTCCGACAATTTCTGCGCCGAGGTGAACGCCACGCATGGCGGGCAGCCCAGGATCACCGCGGCCGGCAGCTTCTCGCCGCGCGCCTTGGCCTTTTCCCAGTGGGTGTAGATGCCGGGCTGGTTTTCCAGCGACGGATTCATGCCCAGCCGGGTCGGCGACTTGACCTGGCCGCGATAGATGCCCATGTTCTGGATACCGGTTTCCGGATCCTTGGAGATGTATTGCGACAGCGTGGTGTACGGCGCATTGTCCCAGCCCGGCGTCGAAATCGGAATCGGAATGCTATCCAACCCCTTACCCGGCTTGTTCAATTCCTTGCCGGTGATCACGATCTCCTGGCAAGGCGCCTCCTGCACCACGTTCGGCAACACCGGATTGGCGATCGCATGGGTCCATGCCTTGCCGATGTCTTCGATCGCGCAGCCCATGCCGACACTGTAGATTTTGCGTGTCGCCGCCAGCGCGCCGACCACGACCGGAATATCGTATTTACGGCCCTTGCCGTCGACCACATTGGTAAACAGAAACGCCTTGCGATCCGGTTCGTTGATGCCGCCGCGGAACTGCCAGCGCACCAGCGGATGCATCTCGGTGTCCTTGTTGATCGGACGGTCGACGGTAATCAGCAGCCCTTCCCTGTCCAGTTCCCGCAGATGTTCGTGCAGATCGCGGTAGCCGCGATCCGGGCCGTTCGATTTGCCTGCGGCGGTTTTTCTGCTTGTCTTGGCCATGCTGACTCCAGTAAGGTTGCAATGAATTGAGACCGTTCACACCGCCGCCGACGCGCGCCTGTGCGTATTACGTTAAATCCGCCGCGCGATCGCGTTGCCCGAGCCGTCCGTCAGCGGTTCGAGATTCGTCGATCCGCTGCCCATCTCTTCCAGAATCCGCTGCTTCAGCCCCTCTTCACCGAACTGCCGCAGCGCCTCGCCGACCTTGAACTCGGCGGCGACGTGGCCCGGCGCGCGAAACACCATGATGCGATCGCCGATTTCGATCGCCTCACGGATCGAATGCGTGACGAACACCCCGGTCTTGCGGGTCTCTTTCACCAGCCGGCGGAATTCCTGGCGCAGCTTGGCCCCGGTCAACTCGTCCAGCGCGGAAAACGGTTCGTCGCACAGCATGATTTCGGGATCGGTGGCGAACGCGCGCGCGATGCTGACGCGCTGGCGCATGCCGCCGGACAAGGAGTGCGGCCATTTGTCCGCATGCATTTCCAGGCCCAGGCGGGTCAGCCAGTCCAGCGCGATGGCCAGCCGTTCGGCTTTCGGCACCTTGCGCAATTCCAGGCCGTAGGCGACGTTTTCGATGGCGGTGCGCCATGGCAGCAGACGGTCGCTCTGGAACACCACCGACAGCTTTCCGGCCAGCGCATTGAATTCCCGGAACGGATCGCGGCCCAGCACTTCGATACTGCCGGCGCTGGGCGCGATCAGCCCGATCAGCAGATTGAACATGGTGGATTTGCCGCAGCCGGTCTTGCCGACCACCGCCACCAGCTCATCCTTGTCGATATGCAGCGACAGATCCTTGGCCGCGAACTTCAGCTCGGCGCTGTCGCCGTCGAAACGCTTGGCGACGCCCTTGAATTCCACCACTCGTTGCACCGCGCTCATAGTCCACGCTCCGATTGCGGACGGTAGCGCAGCAGCTTGTTTTCCAGGAGCGTCACGACCGACTGCGAAATCACCACGAACAGCACCAGCACCAGCGTCCAGGCCATCGCGCCGGCCATATCGAACAATTGCTGGCGTTGCAGCAATTCATAGCCGACGCCGACCGACGCGCCGACCAGTTCGGCCACCACCACCACGCGCGCGACATTGCCCAGATTGACTTTCCACGCGGTCAAAATGCCGGGCAGGATGCCCGGCATGATCAGCGTGCGGAATTTGTCCCAGCGGGTCGGGCGGAACGACAGGCCCATTTCAATCAGGTCCTTGGACATCGAGCGGTAGGAATCGTAAATCTGAAACGCGAACGCCGGCAATGTGGTCATCGCGATGATGAACCAGATGCGGAATTCGGTGGACTTGAACCAGATCACCGAAAACACCACCCACGACAGCGCCGGAATGCCCTGGTTGAAGGTCAGCAGCGGATGCACATAGCGCTCGGCTTTCTGCGATACGCCCATGCAGATGCCCAGCGCGCTGCCGATGATGAAAGCGCCGGCCATGCCTGCAAGAATCCGCAGCGAAGTCGCCACCGCGCCGCCGATCTGCTTGCTGTCGCCGAGGATGGCGACGATTTCCTTGAGGATGGTCCACGTCGACGGAAACAGGAACGGCGGAAAGAAATGCGCCGCGCTTTCCCATATCGCAATCAATACGATGGCCGAAATAAAAGGTTCTTTTCTTAAACGCATGGAGAATTATCCTCAATCTAATCCGGTAATCGAAACGGCCATCCCCGCTATTTGCGTGTGCCGGTATAAATGGTCGCCTTGTCCACATCCTTGCTCAGATAGCCGCTCTGTCTGCCGGCCGCATAGACCGCTTCTATGCCCTTTCGCATATCCGCCGCGGTCTGCACGTCTATGCCGAGACGGCTGTTGTCTTCGATCAGCTTGCGCATCACAGCCGGGTCCGAGCCCTTGATCGCCGCCGCCACCAGCCCTGCGCCCTCGGCCGGGTTGGCCCGCAGCCAGTCGGCGGCATCCTTGAAGGTGGCGTACATCGCGGCCACCAGATCCGGATTTTTCCTGATCCAGTCGTCATGCGCGGCCACGCCCAGATACGGAATATGGTCGGTGCCGGAAAATTTCTTCCATTGGTTTTTTATATCCAGATCGATCGCATGCATGGACGGTTTTTTGGCCAGCAGGATCGAATAGCCCGGCTCCCACAATTGCACCGCATCCGCGCGATTGGCCAGCGCATAGCCGACCAGACCGGGGGTGGCGGTGTTTTGCACCGCGACCTTGTTGAAATCCAGGCTCTGGTTCAGCGCCAGCCACTTGAACATCGCATAGTTGGTGGTCGCCGATGCGGCAACCAACTGCTTGCCTTCCAGATCCTTGATGGTTTTGATATCCGGACGGTCGGTGACGACCGCGCCGAAATAATCGAACAGATTGAACAGATAGGACACCTTTACGCCCTGATTGCTGGCCACCGCCACCGACAGCAGCGCGGCGCTGCCGCCGACCTGGAATTCGCCGGAATTGAACTGCGCGATATACGCGTCCGGCGTGCGTTCGACGAAATTGATATCGATGCCGTGTTTTTCGTCGAGCTTGCGTTGCTTGATGATCGGCGTCAGGAACGCGCCGAGCGACGGCTGGCCGAACACCACCATGTCGATTTTTTTCAGCGGCGCCTGCGCCAAGGCCGGTACCGCCGCCGGCCCCGATAGCGCTGCGAAGCAGGCGGTCCGTATTGCCACGCACACTATTCTACGTATCGTTTTGTTCATGCCTGTCTCCTTGGTATTCATGCAACCGAAACCGATTCTTTTTATTTGGCCCGCTTTGTCACCACATCCTGATACGACTTGCTCCATTTATCGAAGTTATCGACGGTGTAGACCGGGTCCACGAATTTGATATTGTCCTGTAAATCCGGATAAGGATTGGCCACCTTGCTGCTGGCCGGATAGTAAAACAGCGACGCCAGCGTTTTCTGCGTGTCGGGCGACAGCATATAGTCGTAAAACAGCAAGGCGGCATTCGGATGCGGCGCCTGTTGCGCGATGCCGATGTTGAATCCTTCCGCCACCGCGGGGTCCAGCACAAACCAGTCGATCGGCCGTCCGGCGCGTTTGCTCTTCTCGGCCAGATCGACGTACATGGTCAGCGCCAGCGGCACTTCGCGCGCCAGCACCAGGTTGTGCAGCAACGACATGCCCTGGCGCACCGACATGCCGTTTTGACCGACCATGTCGTAAAACATCTTGACGCCCTTTTGCTCGCCCCCCGACTGGTTCCTGGCCACCGTGGTGTACCACTCCTCCGCCTTGGCTTCGATGCCGAGCTTGCCCTTCCACTTCGGATCGAGCAGATCCTGATAGCTCTTGGGCAAATCCTCTTTTTTGATCGCGCCCGGGTTGTAGGCCTGCACCACCACGTTCATCAATACCGGCGTCCATTCGCGATGCGCCGGCACTGAATTGGCAATCAAGTCCTTCTGATACGGAGAATAAGCCGGCTGCAGGATTTTTTCACGGCGTATCGCCTCCATATCCTGCGCCGGCATCATGATGACGTCGACGTCGTAATGCTTGCCGGACGCTTCGGTCAGCACCCGCTGCGTGACGTTGTCACTGCCGGAACGCCAGAACTTGACCTTGATGCCGTATTTTTTTTCGAAGGGGCCGATGATCTTCGGCAAATCTTCCGGGCGAAACGCCGTGTACAGCGTCAGCGTGTCTTCCTTGGTCGCGGCGGCGAGCAGCTTGTCGCCCCGGTCGGCGCCCTGGTATTCCAATGGCGAAGCGGCTTGCACAAAAACGGGAATGCCGACGGCAAGCACGGACAGCGCCAACAGCACGCGCCGCCTCAATGGTGAATTAGTCATATTTACCCTTCGTCTCCGCCGTCAGTCGCTGACGGTCGTCTATAAGTGGCTGCGACGCATGCGCCGCAGCCTTGCTGCCGAATCCAGATACGACATTCTTGAAACCCACTGCTTACTCCGCCTGCTCAGCGCCCCTCTGACTTCTTTATTTATTTCATCGCGCCATCGACTGCCGCGGTTAAAAACTCCTGTACCGCGTGGGTCCACTTGCTAGCCTGCTCGACGCTGGAAATATGCGCGGCCGACCGCAAAATCAGCAGCTCCGAATGCGGGATCTGCGCGTGAATCAATTCGGACGCCGCCGGCGGCGTCGCCGCGTCGTCGGCGCCGGCGATCACCAGCACCGGCATGGTCAACTCCTTCAGGCGCGCGGTGGTGTCGAGCGCGGCGATCGCCATGCAGCATGCGGCATATCCGTTGGCCGGCGTATCCAGCACCCATTGCATGGCCTGCTGCATCAGCACCGGCTGCGCGGCGCGGAACGGCGCGGTGAACCAGCGCTCCATCGACGGCGCCACCAGCGGCGTCATGCCCTGCGACAAGGCGGTATTGCTGCGCGTCTCCCAGAACGGCAATGCCGCCGGTCCGTAGCAACTGCTGGTGTTGGACAGCGTCAGACTCAATAACAGGTCCGGATATTTCAGCGCCACCGTCTGGCCGATCATGCCGCCCATCGACAGGCCGGCGAAATGGCATTTTTCTATGCCTAGCGCGTCGCACAAGGCCTTGACGTCCTGCGCCAGCAGATCCAGGGTGTACGGGCCCGGCGGCGCGCTGCTGGCGCCATGGCCGCGCGTGTCGTAACGCAGCACGCGATAGGATTTCGACAGTTCCTCGGATTGCGGCTGCCACATCGACTTGCCGCAGCCCAGCGAATGGCTGAGTACCAGCCACGGTCCTTCGCCCGCCACTTCATAGCTGACCGTGATGCCGTTGACGCCTATGGTTTTTGTCATCTCTGTTACTCCTTGGCTTTGCCCAGGCCGCTCCAGCGCGCGACCAGACTGGTGTCGATGTCGAACAGGTCCAGACAGCGGCCCACGGTGTGATCGATCATGTCGTCCAGTGTCTTCGGCCTGGCGTAAAAGGCCGGCACCGGCGGCATGATGATCGCCCCGTTGTCGGCGGCCTGCGCCAGCGCTTTGAGATGCCCCGGATGCAGCGGCGTTTCGCGCACCATCAACACCAGCCGGCGGCGTTCCTTGAGCACCACGTCGGCGGCCCGCGTCAGCAGGCTGCCGGTCATGCCCCAGGCGATTTCGGACAGCGAGCGGATGGAACAGGGCGCGACCACCATGCCGATGGTCTTGAACGAGCCGGACGAAATGGTTGCGCCGACGTTGCGCACGTTATGCACGCAATCGGCCAGCGCTTCGACTTCGCCGACGCTGAAATCGGTCTCGGCAGCCAGCGTGATGCGCGCCGATTCGGTCATCACCAGATGCGTTTCGATGCCGCTCTCCCGCAGCGTCTGCAGAATACGTACGCCGTAGATCGCGCCGGACGCGCCGCTGATGCCGACGATCAGGCGTTGCGGCGTTCTGGACTTGTCGCCGTGTGAAGGAGAGGCGGTATTAGCCATGATGCGTCCCGAGATTCAGAGCAACCTGCCCAGCAGGAAACCGATCGCCAGGCCGGCGATCCCCCACAGCCAGCGCGTATCGACCAGGATGTAGCCCGGCGGCAGAGCCGGCGCGGCGGCGACCGGAGCGACGGGCGGTGCAGCTGCTGCTGTCGCTTGAGCGGCGACGGCGGCGGCCGGCGGCGCATCGGAAGAAACCGCTTGCGCAGACGTTACTTCGCTTGCCGGCGATTTGGGGGACAAGCGGTCCATCAGATTGGTAAAGAATTCATCGGAAATCGCGCGCGCCGCCGATTCGATCAGACGCGCGCCGATTTGTCCCAGCTTGCCGCCGACGGTCGCCGCCGCGCTGAACCTGAGCAGCGTTTCATCCGGTCCCTGCGACGACAGGGCCACCGTCGCCTGTCCCTTGGCGAAGCCGGCCGGACCGCCGGTTCCTTCGAACAGCAAGGTGCACGATTCCGGGGCGACCACGTCGGCCATCGTCATCGCGCCGGTAAACCGGGCCCGCACCGGACCGATCTTGGCCCGCACCACCGCCTTCATCTGCGAGTCGCTGACGCGCTCGACACTTTCGCCGCCGGGGATGCACAACTTGAGTATCTCCGGATCGTTGATCGCGTCCCAGACGGTTTGCCGGGACGCGGCGATGATCCGTTCGCCGTTGATTTCCATGTTGACCTTTTTCGTTACCGCGTTAGGTTGTCGCGCGCCGCTCGCCTTGTCTGGCGGACCGCTGCGCTTATTGCTCGTCGGGGCGGAATTTGCTTTCCGCCTTCACGTCGTTGCGTTGCTGCGCCAGGCTGATGCGGCCGTTTTCCAGATACTGGCCGGTGGCGGCGCGCTTGGCCGCGGCGTCCCATTGCGGCAGCCAGTCGCCCAGCGAATAACCGAACCAGGGCGGTTGCGGGCGCAGCGCGGGCAAGCCCATTTCTTCCCACAGCACCTTGGCGCGCTCCATGTATTCGCGCGTCGGCAGCGCCAGCGGCGGCATATCGTTTTTCATGGTGGCGTCCATCAGCATCGTCGAATCCTCTTCGCCATCGGTTTCGCGCTTCGGTCCATGGCCCTGGCCGCGATGGTCCAGCGTGCGCACGTCCTGCACCGGATTCATCCGATACGACATGGCCCAGAACAGCGCGTCGGCATTGTCCGGATCGATGTCGTCGTTGACCGCGAGACAGATCTTGCTGCAATCGCCCTTGAAGAACGCGGCGCCGTACAGCGCGCGCCAGATTTCGGTGCGCGGCGTGCCTTTTTCGACGGTGATGATGGTGAAGCGCAGCAGGCCGGTCAGCGGCTCATGCAGGGACACCTTTTTGACGCCGCGGATGCCGAGCGTGCTTTTCAGATGCGCCAGGAACAGCGGCTCGTAGGCGACGCGCTTGATCACGCTGGATTCGCTGGGCGCGACCTGACTGATGTACGATGGAATCACCGGAAGGCGGCGATGCGTGATCGCGGTGATCTTCATCGGCAGGTTGAATTCTTCCAGCGCGACGTGGCCGTGCGATTCGCCGAACGGCGCTTCGGGTTCCAGATATTCCAGATCGATCTGTCCTTCGATCACGATTTCGGCCTGCGCCGGCACGCGCAGATCGACGCTGCGGCCCATCACCACTTCGATCGGCTCGCCGGCCAGGCCGCCGGCGACTTCCAGCTCGTCGACGCCGATCGGCAGTTTCTGCGGCCCCATGAACGCGACGAACGGCGGGCAGCCCAGCACGATCGCGCACGGCATGGTCTTGTGCCCGGCCGCCTTCCACATCTGGTAATGCAGATAACCGCCGGCGCCGCCGACGCGCGTCGCCATGCGCACCACCAGCCGGTCCGGCGCTTTCAGCGCGCAACGGTAGGTGCCCATGTTCTGCACGCCCGTCACCGGATCGCGGGTGATCACATTGGTGGCGGTCAGCGTCGGCGCGCTGTCGAAACCGGGGGTCGAAATCGGGATCGGCAGCATGTCCAGGCCGTTGCCCTCGCCTTGCAGCGCCGCGCCTTCGTGGATCACTTCCTGGCATTCGGCCTGCGTCACCAGACGCGGCGCGATCGGATTGGCCATCGCCTGATCCCACTTTTCCTGAATCTTGTCGACCGTGACGCCCATGCCGACCGAATAGATTTCCCGGTTCGCGGCCAACGCGCCGACGACAACCGGAATCCGGTATTTGCGGCCCTGGGCGTTGACGATATTGGTGAACAGGAAGGCCTTGCGATCGGCTTCGGCCATGCCGCCGACGAACTGCCAGCGCACCAGCGGATGCAGTTCGGAGTCCTTGTCGATCGGCCGGTCGATCACCTGCAAGCGGCCGCGCCGTTTCAATTCCTCGATATGGGCATGCAGATTGGGATAGCCGTATTTGGAGTCGCTCATACGCCGGCTTTCGCAAGGGTTTCATCGGCAATGCGGTCGCAGCACACATCGCGCCGCAGACTGAACACCTTTTGCGCGGTCATGGTCAGCATCGCGCCACGCTCGGCCTCATCCTGCGTGCTGTCGGCGACCACCTTGCCCGGGGCCGGATCGCCGATCGGGAACGGCATGTCGGAACCCAGCATGACTTTGCCCTTGCCGGCTTTTTTGATCAGGAAATCCAGCGCTTCGGGATCGAATACGCAGGAATCGAAGTACATCGCTTCGAAGCCCTTGCGCGGGTCGGCGTATTTGCCGTGCGCGATGGCCGCGTTGCGCACCAGCCGGCCCAGCCCGAACGGCAACGCCGCGCCGCCGTGGCACAGCACCAGCTTCATGCCGGAATATTTCAGCAGATGGCCGGAGAACAGCAGCCGCGACACCGCGATGGTGGTGTCAGCCAGGCGGCCGACGGCGTTGACCAGATCGTAATCGGCCAGGCGCGGCTCGCCGCAGATGAACATCGGATGCAGCACCACCGCCGCCTTCAGTTCATGCGCTTTTTGCCAGAACGCATCCAGCGATGCATCGTCCAGATTGCCGCCCTGCCCTTGCGGCAGCGTGCCGATCATGATGCCGCCGAAACCGCGCTGCATGGCTTCTTCCAGCACCTGCGCGGCCAGCTTGCCGTCCTGCAGCGGCACCGTCGCCAGCGGGGTGAAGCGCGGCTCCGCGGTCAGGCCGTCCCACATGCAATCGTTGATGAAGCGGCTCCAGGCCAGGCCCTGATCGGACGGCAATTCGTAGCCGAAGCTGTCGAGCCAGCCGCCGACCAGTTGATGATCGATGCCGTTTTGCTGCATCCAGGCCTTGCGCTCGTTCAGATCCGACAGCTTGGGCGAAATCGGCCGCGTCACCTCGCCGCCCGGAAACTGCAGAGTGACGCCCTTGTCGCCGCGCGTCAGCTTGACGGCGGAGAACGCGGATGCATGCGCATCGAAGCGCTCGATCAGCGCCTTGGGCAGATAGTGGGCGTGAATATCGATAATCAGATTTTTCATTGGATCACTCTTTCTAGCGCTAACGGGGAGTCGGAAGGTTCGGAAGATGCGGCCGCCGCAGCGGATCGGCTTTGCTGGATGCAGTTCCAGATCGCCAGGCTGCTCATCGGCGTTTTTTCAATCGATGCGCCCAGCGGGCCGAGCGCGTCGTTGACGGCGTTGCAAATGGCCGCGCCGGAGCCCAGATAGCCGGCTTCGCCCGAGCCTTTCTGGCCGAAAGCGGTCAGCGGCGACGGCGTGCAGTGATCGACGATCTCGATCTCCGGCACCTCCATCGAACTCGGGATCAGATAATCCATGAAGGTGCCGGCCGCCAGTTCGCCTTCGTCGGTATAGGCGAATTTTTCATACAGCGCCGCGCCTATGCCGTGCGCGATGCCGCCGTAAGTCATGCCGTGCACGATGTCCGGATTGATCATCACGCCGCAGTCGTGGCCGCACAGGTATTTCAGAATCTCCGGTTTGCCGGTGTCGCTGTCGATTTTCACCAGCACCACGTGCGCTTCGAACGAGAAGCAGGGATACATCTGCACGCGGCCGTCGGCGGTCGGCAAGGTGCCGCCGGTCGGCACTTCCCAGACGAAGGTCGCTTGCAAACCCGGCTCCATGCCGGGCGGCAGCAAATGGAATTTACGGTGGCAGATTTCGACCAGCTGCTCCCAGCTCATGTTTCTGGACGGATCGTGGCGCACGCTGGCATTGCCGTCCGCGTAGTCGATGTCCTCCACGCCGCAACCCAGATTGTGCGCGGCGACGTCCAGCAGCGTGGCCTTGATTTTCCTGGCCGCGCCGGCGGCCGCGCCGCCCAGCATGATCGCCATGCGGCTGCCGACCGGACTGTTGGACGGCAAGGCGTTGAGCGAATCGGCGCGCACCACGCGCACCGTGGCGGGTTCGCGTTCGAGTATTTCGCCGACCACCGTCGACACCAGCGTTTCGTGACCCTGGCCGGCGCTGGACGTGCCCATCACGCCGGTGATCGCGCCGGACAGATCGACCCGCACCAGGCAGGAATCCATCCAGGTGGTGGTTTCGTTCTTCGGATTGAACAGCGGTTCAAATGAGGAATTGCCGCCGCTGGGCTCAAGGCAGGTCGAGATGCCGATGCCGGCCAGACTGCCCTGCGCGCGCAGTGCGTCGCGCCGCCGCACTAGCTCGGGATAGTCGATGCCGGCCAGCGCCTTGTCCAGCACCGCGTGGTAATCGCCGGAATCGTAGGTCGTGCCGCTCGGAATCAAATAGGGGAATTGATCCTTGCGGATGAAATTCCTGCGGCGCAGTTCGATCCGGTCCATGCCCAGATGCCGCGCCACATGATCCATGGTGCGTTCAATCGCCAGATTGGTCGGCGCCTGGCCGAACCCGCGCACGGCTTCCTGCGGCGTCTTGTTGGTCATCACCGAAGTCGGCTCGTACTGGATCGCATGAATTTGATACGGCCCGCAAATCGCGCTGACCGGTTTGCCCAGTTGCAACGGCGAACGGCCGGCATACGCGCCCACGTCGTCGACCGCGCGAATCTTCAAACCCTTGACGATGCCGTCGCGATTGAATGCGACCTGCATATCGAAGAAGCGATCCGGGCCGTGCATGTCGCCGCCGCGCATGTTTTCCAGACGGTCTTCGATGAAGCGCACGGGAGCGCCGATCTTGCGCGCCAGATACGAGACCAGCACGGTATGCTTGATGCCGCGCTTGAGGCCGTAGCTGCCGCCGACGTCGACGTCGAAATGGACGCGCACCGAATTGCCCGGCATGCGCAGGGCCTTGGCCAGCTGATCCGGATATTTCGGCATCTGGATCGAGGCCCAGACATCCAGTATCCCATCGGAGGCATGCCACTGCGCGACCACGCCGAAGGTTTCGATCGGCACCGTCGAACTGCGGCCCCAGGTCACCCGGAACGACAAGCGCTCATCGGCCTGCGCGAACGCTTCTTCCACCGGCCCCCACACGAATTTGCGGTAATACAGTCGATTGCCGCCGTGATCCGGATGCACCATCGGCGCATCGGCGCGCAGCGAGGCCTCGGGATCGATCACATGCGGCATGGCTTCGTATTCGACCACCACCAGTTCGGCGGCGTCTTCGGCCTGGGCGCGGGTGTCGGCGACTACCGCCACCACCCATTCGCCGGAGTAGCGCACCACGCCCTTGGCCAGCGCATAACGCGTGACTTTCGGCGCATCGACGCCGACGTACAGCGTATCGGTATGGGCCTGCAGCTCTTCGCCGTCGAGGATGTAGCGCACGCCGGGCATCGCGTACGCGGCCTCGGTGTCGATGGAAACGATCCTGGCGCTGGGGTGCGGCGACGCGACGATCGCGACATGCTTCATGCCGGCGATATTGACGTCCGCGACGAAGCGCCCCTGACCGGATACGAAACGCGGCGCCTCTTTGGTGCGGCGGTGCGTGCCGATGTATTTGAACGGCTTCTTTTCGGTCGGTTGGCTCATGGCTGCCGTTCCGTGGCAATGCTTGCGGAAGTGCGCTGCGCAGCCATGGCGATGGCGTCGCAAATCTGCTGATAGCCGGTGCAGCGACACAGATTGCTGGAAATCGCTTCGCGGATTTCCTGTTTGCCGGGCGCGGGGCTGCGATTGAGCAAGGCTTGGGCGCTGATCAGCATGCCCGGCGTGCAATAGCCGCATTGCTGCGCATGCGCATCGCAAAAACTTTCCTGCAAAATGCTGAGGCTGCCGTCCGGCTGGCGCAAACCTTCGACGGTCGTGACCTTTTGCCCTTGCAGCTGCACCGCGAATACCAGGCAAGAACGGATCGGGTCGCCGTCCAGCATCACGGTGCATGCGCCGCAGGTGCCGTGTTCGCAGCCGACATGGGTGCCGGTCAGGCGCAGTTCATCGCGCAGGAAATCGACCAGCGTGGTGCGTGCGGGCACGCTGCCGCTGCATAGCTTGCCGTTGACTTCCAGCGTTACCGGGATTGTTTTTTCAGTCATGCCGAGGCCTTTTTCGGTTGCTTATCATGCTTGGGATGCCTGCATTGCTTCGTGTCTTGCGGCGCGCAACACGCGCTCGGCGAGCACGCCGGCGAGGTGACGGCGATACGCCACGCTGGCCAGCAGATCGCCGGTCGGCTCGACCTTCGCCGCGGCTTCCTGCGCCAGCTCGTACAGCAATTTATCGTCCAGCCGCGAGCCGACCAGCCGCTGCGCCAGATCGTTGAACGCCATCGCCGACGGACCGGCGCCGCCGATCGCCACCGCCGCCCGCGTGCACACGCCGGCCTGATCGACGCCCAGTTGCGCGGCTGCGGACACAATCGCAAAGTCGCCCTGACGGGCGGCGATTTCGTCGAATGCGCTGCCGCTGCGGGTCTGTCCGTTGCGCCCGTTGCGCCAGATCGGGAAACGCACCCCTATCAGACATTCGTCCGGCTCCAGACAGGTCATCATTGGCCCGACGAAGAAATCGGCGGCCGCCACATGGCGTGTTCGCTGCGCGCTTTTCAACGTCAGCGTCGCTTCCAGCAACGCCGCCACCAGCGTCAATTCGGCCGATGGATCGGCATGCGCCAGACTGCCGCCGACGGTGCCGCGATTGCGCGTCGGCAGATGGCCCACCCAGCGCAGCGCCTTGCGCAGAATCGGCACCGTGTCATCGAGCCAAGCAAAGCCATCGGCCGCACATTGCCGCGTCGCCGCCCCGATCGCCAATTGATCGCCATCCTGTGAGATATGCTGCAATTCGGCCAGGCGGTGAATATCGATCAGCACGGCCGGCGCCAGCAAACGCATCGCCAGCATCGGCACCAGGCTCTGGCCGCCGGCGATCAGCTTGGCTTCATCGCCATGCTCGGCCAGCAATTGACAGGCGTGTTCCAGCGACTGCGCGCACGCATATTCGAAAGGAGCTGCTTTCATTTAAACCTATCGTATGAAGATGAGGATTTAGGACGTAAGGCTTATCCAACCAAGTTAATTACATCGTTGAAATGCTGAGTAAGTGGCGTAAGCGATCCAAGCGCTGAAGGAGAAGCGCAGCCGTACTGGTGTACGGTGAGCATCGCAGTCCTGCGATTGGATCGCTTATGCCGCTTAATCAGCGTTTCAAAAGGGAGCGGGATCGAGATAGATGGTGGTCTGGGAGGCGAGCAACGGGCCGTTGACTTCGCTGGCGGCCTTGGCTGCTTTCCATTCCGCGTCGGCGACGAATGCCGCCCAGGCGTCCTTGCAGGCTTGCTTCGATTCGAAGCCGGTCAGATAGAAAAAGGCGTCGGGTTCGTCGGCGCTGGTCCAGCAATGCAGCACCTTGATGCCGAGACGGTCGCAAATCGGCAGCGTCACTTTCTGGAAGCGGTCGACCAATGCCTGATGATTTCCGGGTGTGGCGCGATACGTTTTGAATTCGTGAATCACGAGTGTCTCCTGTCTGCCGTTTTTATATGTTGTGCAAACTATAGAGTCTTAATCCTGCGCCGACAATCACAGTTAACTCACATCGCCGTGAGATTAACTGACAAAACAAAAAGACCGGATACGCAGTGCGAAGGGGTTGAACCGGGTCCTGGCCCGTCGGCATATTTGATTGAATATCACGGCCATCGATGACGCCGCCGCGCTCATCGGCCGCAGGCTTCGCGCGGACTCACGAATTCCAGATCGGCGACGCGTTGCATGATGAATTCGATAAAGGCCGATACCGCCAGCGGCAAATGCCGCCGGTTCAAATACACCAGATGTATGCCCTGTCCGGCGAGCTTGAATTCCGGCAGGACGTGGATCAAGTGCCCGGCCCGGATATCCGGCGCGACCAGGATGGCAGGCAGCAATGCAATGCCCAGGCCGGCGCGGCAAGCCTTCAATTTGGTCTGCGCCGTATTGACGGAAAATTTTCCGGATACCTGTACTTCGACCGCGCCGTCGGGTCCGTCCAGACGCCAGCCGGCGTGATCGCTCAGATGCGGCGCGATGATGCACTGATGATCGGCCAGCGCCGCCACGGAGGCCGGACTGCCGTACCGCTCCAGATAGGCGGGGCTGGCGGCCAGGCAAAGATGATGATCCTGGATTTTGCGCGCCACCAATGTCAAATCGGTGACCTGTCCGCCGCGGAACGCCAGATCGATGCCCTCGCTGATCAGATCGGCCTCCGCGTCGTCGAGCAGGAATTGCATTCGCACTGCCGGATGCGCATCCAGGAACTCCTCGATCCATTCGACCCGAAAGAAATCGAAAAAATCGGCCGGCGCCGCCACCCGCACCACGCCGCAAGCGACCTGGCTGCCTTCGATCAGCGCATGACCGGCTGCTTCGATGCCTTCGACGGCCGGTGCGCAACGCTCGTAGAACGCTCTGCCGGCGGCGGTCAGCACCAGTTTACGTGTGGAGCGCTGCATCAGCCGCGTGCCCAAATGCTGCTCCAATTGCTGAACATGGCGGCTCAAGGTGTTGGCGGGTTTGCCGAGCCGGCGCGCCGCTTCCGCAAAACTACCGGTGCGGGCGACCTGTACAAAGACCGCGACTTCATTCATATCGAGCATATGGCCTCCCGGGAATGGACATTATTACTGATAATTTTGGATGAGTTAAATCCAATTGTACCGGCTAGTGCATTAATGCGCCGGATCCTATACTCGGCAAGTGTTTAATCCTTAGGTTCACTATCAGTCCGCGCCATTGGACCCATTCCTATATAAAGGCCCCTCAAATGACCAACATTCTTCTTATTCTTTCCAGTCCTGCCGGCGACGCCTCGGTGTCGGCTGCCGTGTCGCAAACACTGCTTGGCAAATTGCGCGCCCTCCACGGCGACGTCAAAGTCGTTCAACGCGATCTGGGACGCCAGCGCTTGCCGCATATCGGCGAAGAATTCGTCGTCGGCCGGATGCAGCCCGCCGACGCACAGACGCCGGCGCAAAAAGCGGCGGTGTCGCAATCCGACGAAATCATCAAGGAAGTGCAGAACGCCGACATCATCGTGATCGCTTCCGCGATGATCAATTTCGGCATTTCGTCGACATTGAAAACCTGGTTCGATTATCTGATCAGCATGGGCAAGACCTTCAGCTATTCGGAAGCCGGGCCTAAAGGCCTGGTGACAGGCAAAAAGGTGTATGTTGTCGCAGCGCGCGGCGGCATCTATTCGGAAGGCGCCATGAAGGCTTACGACTATCAGGAACCGTATCTGAAAATCCTGCTGGGCTTTATCGGCATGACCGACGTCGAGGTCATCCCGGTCGAAGGACTGGCCATGGGTCCGGATGCAGCCACTCAGGCGCTTGCGAAGGCCACCACGAAAATCGAAGCGATTGCGGCTTAAGGCTGAAGCTTAAAGCTGATTATTTTTGCGGCGGCCGCCTCGCGCGGCCGCCGATCGACGCGTGAAGACGCCGACGATCAAGTCGTCGTCGAACGCCCGAATTCCAGATCGTCCAGCCGATACCATTTATAGATCGCCCACGACACGATCCAGCTCGCGACAAACAGGCCGATCACCAGATAACCGATCATGCCGAACTGGCCGCCGAGATGTTCCAATATTCCCCAGAACGCGCCGGACAAATGCAGCTTGTCGCCGATCAGGCTCAGCACTTCAATGCCGCCGATCACGATCGCGACCAATACCGATACCAAGGTGATCGTCATGTTGTAATACAGCTTGCGGACAGGTTTGACGAAAGCCCAGCCGTAAGCGCCCAGCATCAGGATGCCGTCGGTGGTGTCGACCAGCGCCATGCCAGCGGTGAACAGTGCAGGGAAAATCAGAATCGACCAGATCGACAGCCCTTTCGAGACTTCGGCGGCGGAGATGCCGAGCAGCGCGATTTCGGTAGCGGTGTCGAAGCCCAGTCCGAACAGCACCCCTAGCGGATACATATGCCAGCTGCGGGTAATGATGCGGAACATCGGACGAAAGATGCGCGCCAGGAAACCCCGGCCGGCCAGCAACATATTGAAGTCTTCTTCGACGTACGGCTCGCCCTGGCGCACACGCTGGAAACTGCGATAGACCGAGCGCAGCACGGCCAGATTGATCGCGGCGATGATCAACAGGAAAAACGCCGATACCAGGGTGCCGATGATGCCGCCGATTTCGCGCACGGAATCGATCTGCTGCCTGAACGTCATCGCGGTCGCCGCAATCGCGACGCAGGCCAGCACCACCACCGTCGAATGTCCCAGCGAAAACATGAAACCGACGGCGACCGGCCGCTTGCCTTCCTGCATCAGTTTCCGCGTTACGTTGTCGATCGCCGCGATATGATCGGCGTCGACCGCATGGCGCAGGCCAAAGCTGTATGCGAGGAACGAAGTCCCCATCAGCAGCGGATAATGCCGGAAGGTGATGAACGCCCACAGCCATGCACCGATGTTGAGCAGCAGCAGCAAGGTGTACATGCTGACGACTTTTCGTTTGACACGGGGGGAAGCGTCATTGAATAAAGCTTGAATCAGACGGCGCATCGTCACACTTCCATAAAAAATCATATCCATCGGCAGGCCGCGGCATGCGCGCCCAATATGATCATTAAAAAATTCCTCATACGCCAATCGCGACATACACCGCATCGGCAAGCTTCGCGTGAAATGATAACGCAAATCCGCTTAAAAGAACATCATTCCATATATAGGAACATCGACTCAAAATTTGGCAGGGCAAACAGCGGAACACGATCGTAAACTTCCCCCTATTCCGCACCATCCCCCACCACAATCACTAGATAATGCTGAAGACTTTCTGTATATTGCCTTTAGGAAATAATGTCGCGCACAGCAGCGTGACCACCAAATCCGCCCACACATATCGATGCCAATCGGTAGCGGCAAATCGACAGCGTCGTGGGAGTCGCAGGACTATACAGCGCCGCACTGGCACGTCATTCTTTAAGTCTAATAAATGCATAACTGAATGAAGGACTTCGATGAAATTCAATAATTTGCGCGTGGGGACGCGTTTGGGCGGCGGTTTCGCCGTGATTCTCCTATTGCTGGCCATCATGGCGGGAGCCGGTATCTTGCGTCTGCGGAGCATTTCCGCGGCCACCGGCGCGATGATGGCGACGCCGCTGACCAAGGAGCGTCTGGCGGAAGAATGGTTTCGCAGCGTGACCGCCGGCCTGACCCGCGCCAAGGCGGTCGCCAAGAGCTCGGACCCCAGCCTGGAAGCCATGTTCGCCAACGAGGGCAAGGAATCCAATCTGCACGGCGGGAACGCGAATATTTCCAAGGATATCCAAAAGCTGGGGATGACGCCGGAAGAGCAGACGTTATTCGCCGCGGTCAATAAAGATCGCGACGCCTACACCAGCGCGCGCGATGCCCTGATGGCCGCCAAACGGGCCGGCAATTCCGATGAAGCCACGCGCATTTTCGACACCGATTTCGCCACCATCGCGCCGCACTATACCCACAGCCTGCAGGTATTCCTGGATTATCAACGCAAGGCGATCGACCGTTCCGCGCAATCGATTCAGGACAGCTCCAACAAAAGCACCATCCTGCTGTTGTGGATCGCCGGCCTCGCATTGCTGCTGGGCGCGCTGTTCGCCCGCATACTGACGCGTTCCATTACCGTGCCGCTGAGCCAGGCGGTCGAAATGACGGAAACCGTGGCCAGCGGCGACCTGACCAAACATATCGAAGTCAACCGCAAGGATGAAACCGGCCAATTGCTGCTGGCCTTGAAAGACATGAACGACAGCCTGGTGCGGATCGTCGGCGAAGTGCGCACCGGCACCGACGCCATCGCCACCGCATCGACCGAAATCGCCAGCGGCAATCTGGACCTGTCCAACCGCACCGAACAACAAGCCGCGTCGCTGGAAGAAACCGCTTCCTCAATGGAAGAATTGACTTCGACCGTGAAACAGAACGCCGAGAACGCCCGCCAGGCCAATCAACTGGCAATCTCCGCCTCCGAAGTGGCGGTCAAGGGCGGCTCGGTGGTCTCGCAAGTGGTCCACACCATGGGTTCGATCAACACCTCGGCCAAGAAAATCGTCGACATCATCGGCGTCATCGACGGCATCGCCTTCCAGACCAATATCCTGGCGCTGAACGCCGCGGTCGAAGCCGCCCGCGCCGGAGAACAGGGGCGCGGTTTTGCGGTAGTGGCTTCCGAGGTGCGCAGTCTGGCGCAACGCTCGGCCGCCGCCGCCAAGGAAATCAAGTCGCTTATCGACGATTCGGTGCACAAGGTCGATGCCGGCGCCAAGCTGGTCGATCAGGCCGGCGTCACGATGCAGGAGATCGTGGAAAGCGTCAAACGCGTGACCGACATCATGAGTGAAATCACCGCCGCCAGCCAGGAACAGACCACCGGCATCGAACAGGTCAATCAGGCGATTGCGCAAATGGACAATGTCACGCAGCAAAACGCGGCGCTGGTGGAACAAGCCGCGGCGGCATCGGCGCAGATGCAGGATCAAGCCGCCAATCTGGCGCAAGCGATCAGCGTGTTCAAACTCAATGGAGATCAGGTGCGCGCGACGCGTCTCGCGACCAAGGTGATCAATCCGCAAATGACGATCGGCGCTCCGGCGAATGCGGGATTCGGGCTGGAGTGATCGGGGCGCTTGGCTCGCTCGACAATAACGCTCGCTTGCGGGCGTTTTTTTATGCGCCGCCGGTCGCTGGATGCATGCTCGCCGCCGGGTCAGCCGCAAGCGGAAAGTCTTGTAAAATTCAACGTTGAATAATCTCAACGTCCGCAGCGCTAAAAAAACACACTTAATGGAGAAGACCCGATGGACGCCCCGACCAATCTGACGTGGACCGATAGTTTCAAACTCGGCTATACGCCGATGGATGAAACGCACCAGGAGTTCGTTGAAATCGTCAACGCCATGCTGGTCTGTCCCGAGCGGGATCTGCTGCAGCACCTGGACGCCTTTGCGGTGCACGGCGAATCGCATTTCGCGCAGGAGCTGGCTTGGATGACCGAAACCGATTTCCCCAGCACGGACTGCCACGCGGGAGAACACAACGCGGTGATGAAGTCGGTCTATGAAGTACGCGACCTGCTGGCCGCCGGCGCGGATCCGAAAGTCGCGCGCGGTCTGGCCGAAGAATTGGCGCGCTGGTTTCCCGGACATGCCGACTACCTCGATTCGGCGCTGGCGCAATGGATGGTCAAGAAAAAATCCGGCGGCATCCCGGTGGTCGTGCGGCGCAATATGACGTTTCAGGACTAGCCGGCAGGACATTAGCCGACCGGCAGCGCCGCGATGCGCCGCAGCAAAGGTCTCCAGGTTTGATCGGCCATGAGGCCGAACGTGTCAGCCAGCACCGCTTCGAGTTCGTCGGCGCCCAGCTGACGCTGCTGCTCCGAACCGTCGCGCTGCCGGATCGTGAAGCGTCCGTTGAGCAGCGCATACCGGGCGTCGCGGGTGGCCCGCGCGACCATCAGATCCTTCAGGAAGTGGGAACTGGGATGCGTCGACGCAAACCAGTTCATCGGCAGGTAATCCACGTCCAGCAGCGGTTCCGGGCTGAGTTCATACAATGACCGCCACGCGTCGTTCAGTTGCGTCTGCACGATGAAGGCGCCGCCGTGCGGCACGACGCGAAACGCTTCCCGGTGCAGTATTTGCGGCGTGGTCTGCCACTGCCGCAACGGCGCGGTGGGGACGCAGCCGCCGAACCCGACATCGACCAGCCACTGTTCGCCGTCGAGCGTGACGCGCAGCACCGCATGTGTGCGGGGACGCGGCGGCGTATCTTGCTGCGCCCGCCACAACACGCGCGCGGCCAGCAACTCGACCTGGAAACCGATGGCGACGAGCACGCGCTTGAACAGGCCGTTTTGTTCGAAGCAGTAACCGCCGCGCTTTTGTTCGATCAGCTTTTTGTCCACCGCCTCGGAGGAAATATCTATTCCTCGGTTCAACAGGACATCGATGTTTTCGTAGGGAATGGCGGAAATGTGGCGCTCGGCCAGGGCAGACAGGACTTGCAGCGTCGGCTCGAAAGGACCGGCATAGCCGGTCCGGGCGCAATACCGCTTCAGATCGACCGGATCATTGTTGGCTTGGATACTCATGGTGCTTTCATCGATAGAGGCTGCCTTTTTAGCCGATACCGGAGTATCAACCACCCAAGCCATGTATGCAAACCGCCCGCGGCGAAGCGAAGCGCCGGATCGAAACCGATCCAAACCGGTCATTCGATCAATCAGGGAAATGCCTGACGCCGTTCACTGATATTATTCCGCATCCGTCAGGTCACTGCTATGCCCCGGCGCCGGGCGCGGGTCCGGCGATGATGAACCAAGAAACCTCTTTTCCATATGAATAATTCTGTAGCAAGCGAGCCCCTCCCCCGGAACCTGACCCATCTGTTTATCGCCTTTACCCTGCTGGCGCTGCAAGGATTCGGCGGCGTGATGATGGTCGTGCATCGCGAACTGGTGGAAAAGAAGCGCTGGCTGACCGACGAACAATTCGTCGAGGACTGGTCGGTGGCCCAGCTGTTGCCTGGCGCCAACATCATTAATCTGGCGCTGATCATCGGCAATCGCTACTTCGGCGTGCGCGGCGCATTGACGGCGCTGGCGGGGATTTTATGCGCCCCGGCGGGGGTGGTGATCCTGCTGGCGCTGCTGCATAGCAGGTTTGCCGACAATCCCGGGGTGATCGGCGCGTTGCGCGGCATGGGCGCGGTGGCCGCCGGGCTGATCGCGGCCACCGGCCTGCGATTGCTGAAGTCGATGAAAATCCATCCCTTGCCGAAAGCGGCATGCGCCGTTCTGGGCGCCTGCTGCTTTTTGATGATCGCCATCATGCGCTGGCCGCTGGCGTATGCGTTGCTGGGCTTGGGAACCATTTCCTGCACCGCGACTTTCCTGAGGCTGAAGCGATGAGCGCGCCGTTGCAGTTAAACCTGCATGCCGGCGACTGGCTGGGATTGTTCGGGCATTTCCTGACCCTGTCGCTGATGTCGGTGGGCGGTGCGGTTTCCGTGATACCGGACATGCATCGTTATCTGATCGAGCGTCAGCATTGGCTGACCGACCCGCAATTCAGCGGTTCGATCGCGATCGCCCAGTCGTCCCCGGGGCCGAACATCCTGTTCGTCGCGTTGATGGGATGGAATGTCGGTCTGAATGCCGGCGGCATATGGCAGGCATTATTGGGGGTGCTCGTCATTTTGGGCGCCATGGTGCTGCCGAGCTCGATACTCACTGTGGTGGTGACGCGCTGGCTGCATCACAACCGGAACAGGCGAGTGGTGCGGGCATTCAAGCAGGGCATGGCACCGATCGTGGTGGCCTTGATGCTGGCGACCGCCTGGATTCTGGCCAGCGCGAATCACGGTTTTGCGACCGCCTGGCCAATCTGGCTGGTGACGCTGCTCGCCGCATTGCTGGTTTGGCTGACGCGAGTGCATATATTGTGGCTGCTGGCGGCCGGGGCCGCACTGGGATGGTTTCATCTGATATGAGCGATATCTCTCCCGAGCGCGCCAGAAACGGCGTTCTGCAACTCTTTGCCGTGTTCTTGAAACTGGGGCTGACTTCGTTCGGCGGCCCGATCGCCCATCTCGGCTATTTCCGGGAAGAATTCGTGACCCGGCGGCGCTGGTTCGATGAACATGCGTATGCGGATATCGTCGCGCTTTGCCAGTTTCTGCCGGGCCCCGCGAGCAGCCAGGTCAGCATGGCGATCGGTTTGTCGCGCGCCGGCGTGCTGGGCGCCATCGCCGCCTTTCTGGGGTTCACCCTGCCTTCCGCCGTGGCGCTGGTGTTGTTCGGCATGGGCGTCAACCGCTTCGGCAGCCAGCTCGGCAACGGCTGGGTGCACGGACTCAAGATTGTGGCCGTCGCCGTGGTCGCGCAAGCGCTGTGGGGAATGGGGAAATCGTTGGCGCCGGACAGCAAGCGAGCGACCATCGCCGTCGCCGCGGCGGTGCTGGTCGCGGCCATCCCGTCGTCGTTCGGCCAAGTCATCGTGATCGCGCTGAGCGGTCTGTGCGGCTGGGCGTTTCTCAGGAACGAAACGGAACTGCCTCACGCCCGCCTGGAAATGACGACCAGCCGCTTTGCCGGGATCGCATATTTCATCGTTTTCCTATTGCTTTTGGTGGTATTGCCGATCGTCGCAGAAGGGTCGAGCCACTATGCTCTGAAACTGTTCGACGGATTTTATCGCACCGGCGCCCTGGTGTTCGGCGGCGGACACGTCGTTTTACCGCTGCTTCAGGCACAGGTGGTTCCGGCCGGCTGGGTATCGAACGACACATTTCTGGCAGGCTACGGCGCCGCGCAAGCGGTTCCCGGTCCATTGTTTACATTCGCCGCATATCTTGGGGCGGTGTCCAGCCAATCGCCCAACGGCTGGGCGGGCGCGGCCATCGCGACGCTCGCCATATTCATGCCGGCCTTCCTTCTGATCGTGGCGACGTCGCCGTTTTGGGAGCAATTCCGCCGTTATACCGGCGTGCGGCGCGCCATGCTGGGCATTAACGCCGCCGTCGTAGGCATATTGCTCGCCGCGTTTTACGATCCGGTCTGGACCGGCGCGATCAACAGCACGGCGGATTTCTGCCTGATGGCGGTGGCGTTTCTATTATTGGTTTTCTGGAAATGGCCGCCGTGGCTGGTGGTGATTCTTACTGCGCTTGCCGCCGCCGCATTGCTGGGATAGCGCCTAGAAGCCGCCTCGGCATCAATGAAAACGGCCGAACGGATTCGTTCGGCCGCGGCCCCGCACCCGGCTTTTTACTTGCCGCCGACCGGCACGGGTTTAGGCAGCAACGGAATGCTGTCGGCGGACCTCGGCGCCGGCTGCGCGCTGAGATAAGCGTAGATGTCACGCAAATCCGCATCGCTCAAGACCTTTTCCGAAAACGGCGGCATCTCTCCGCCCGGATGGCGCACGTAGGCCGAAAGCCCAGCATACGGAATCAGATGGACCGCAATCGCCGGTCCGACGCCGCCCTGTCCGACAGTGCCGTGACATAGATAACAGCCGTTTTTTTCGAACAGAGCCGCGCCGCGCTGCACCTGTTCCGATTGCGCCGGCGGCGCCGATTGCGCCATCGCCGGCGCGATTGCCGCCGACATGGCGAGCGCAGCGGCAAATTTCAGGCCAAGACTTGATTTAAGTATGTTCATGGCAACTCCTAGCGTGGCTGAGTGACGACATCGATCAATGCGGGCAAGCCGCTTTTGACCACGGCCATCGCGCGCGCGATGGCGGGTCCGAGCTGCGCCGGGTCCGAGATCGGCCCCTCGGCCCACACCCCCATGCTGCGGGCCATCGCCGCGTAATCGATGAAGGGATCCTCGATCCGGGTGCCGATGCGCCAGGTAGCGGCCTCGCGATCGCGCCGCACGCCCATGCGCTGGAGATGCATGGCCTCCTGTTGCCAGGCGCGATTGTTATGCATGACCGACAGTAGCGGAATCTTGTGATGCGCCAGCGTCCAGAACACCGATGGCAGCATCAGCAGGTCGCCGTCGGTCTGAATGCTGACCGGCAGACGTCCCTCGCTCTTGCAGGCCAGCGCGGCGCCCGCCGCGGCCGGCAGACCGTAGCCGATACCGTAGCCGCCGGAGCCGCCGTTGAACTGCTTGTATTCGGTAATATCCCACAACAGCTGCGGCCAATTGCTCACGAATTGCGTCTCGGACACCAAGGCCCATTTCTTCTCATGCCTGAGCTGATCCCAGAGCTCCATGCACAAACGCGCGGTGCTGATCGGACTTGCATCCCAACCGGCGGCGGCGCGCTCGCGCGCGGCATTGCGTGTTTCCACGAATGCCTCCGTCATCGGCTTCTTGCGCGCCGCGATGGCGCCGGCCCGACCGCTATCGGTTGCCCGCTTGATCGCGGCGATCAACGACGGCAGCGTAGTCTGGGCATCGGCCGCGATCGTGATATCGGCCGGCTGATAACGCTCCACGTCGCCGAAACTGGATTTCTGATACAGATAGCCGGTGCTGATGGACAACAACTGCACATCCGGTCTGGCGATGCGCGAGGCCGGACGGCCCGGCGTATCGGCGATCTTGTTGATCAGGCTGTAGACGTCGCCGACTTCCAGCGCCAGAATCACGTCTGCGTCTTTCAGCAGCGTGGCTTTGCGCGCGGTTTGCTGCAAATAGTGATTGTTCGGGAAATTCATCCGGCCGTAGGTATCGATGACCGGCGCATTCAGGCTCTCGGCGAGCTTGACCAGCAGATCGACGCCTTCCTGATTGCGCGCCGCGCGATCGACCACGATCACCGGATGGCTTGCGGCGACCAGCAATTGCGCTATCCGCCCGACCGATTCCGGATCCCCCTCCGGCAGCGCCACATGGACCTTTTTCGGAATCTTCAGCGACTTGGGGTTCTCGATGGGATCTTCCTGCAACTCGGAGTCGGCCACGATCATGACCGGCTCCATCGGCGACGTGGTGGCCAGCGTCATGGCCCGCATGAAGGACTCGGCAAAGTTCTGCAGCGATCCCGGCGCATCGTCCCACTTCAGCATGTCGCGCACTTGCGCGCCCATGTCGACGGCGGTGTGATCCCACTCGACGCCGGGCCTGCGCTTGGTGGCATCGACGGTATTGCCGACCAACAGCATGATCGGCACGCGGTCGCACCAGGCATTGTAGATCGCCATCGATGCATGCTGCAGACCGACCACCGCATGCACCATGGCCGCCATCGGCTTGCCCGCCATCTTGGCATAGCCATGGGCAATGGCGACGGCAGCTTCTTCATGACAGCAGACGATCATTTCCGGCGCCTTGTTGCCGCCGTAGTTGCACAGCGATTCCTGCAAACCGCGCAAGGAGGAGGCGGTCATGATGGAAACGTATTCGATGCCCGCGGCCTTCATCACGTCAACCATGAAGTCGGAGCCGGGATTGGCGACGTGGGCGGCGTCCGTCATCGGTTCGCCGGGGCTCATCCTTTCGGCCGCGACCGTGTGCGGGGAAGGCCCGGGCGCCGATGCAGGCTTGAGACCAGTCGTCTGGGCGCTGCTTTCGGTGGGCGACACCAGGCCGACGGCCCCTGTGGCGGCGCCCGCGCCGGCAACCAGCGCTCCCTTCAAAAAGCCGCGTCGGCCAGTTTCCTTTTCTTGCATATTTGTCTCCGTCACTGAGTTGAGTACGCCGCGCACCGACCGGCGCGCAACGGCTGGGACCACCTGAAACCAGGCGTAGAAACGAATGCGATCGACGTCCCAATATCTAGGAAAATTCGCTCACCCTCAATAAAACGAGCTGGATGCGGACGTTGCCTGAATAAATCGATGCACCGACAGCACCGTTACTGCGCAGCGGTCTCCCACTGAGCGATACTCGATAAATTCATCAATATTTGTCTCCTATTGTGAATATTTTGATCTTATAAATTTAATTTAATTGTCATATTATAGGAATAATTCATTTTAGTCTTGCTCCAGCAAAACAAAAAAACACCGAAATTGGAAGTCGGAGAGGCCGAAACGAAATATTTATAAAAGCTCACTGCGGCGGCCCACCGACCAACAACAGGAGAAGACATGCGCGTATTGAGCAATGAAGACATAGACCGGTTATTGACCATGCCGGAATGCATTGAGGTACTCGAAGAGATGTATCTGGACTATGCCAACGGACAGGCGCTGCTGGTGCCGCGCATCGACAATCTTTCGCCGGCGACCGAAGCCGGCGCCTACTACGCCTTCAAGCAGATGGGCGGCGCGTGGCCGCGGCGGCGGGTGCAGGCGCTGCGCATCAATTCGGACATCATCACCCACCCTATCGTCGCCGGCAAACAACGCCGCGTGAAAGAGCCGAAAGCCAACGGCCGCTGGGTCGGCCTGGTCTTCATGTTCAGCAGCGAGACCGGCGCATTGCTGGGCATCTTCCCGGACGGCGCCATGCAGCGCCTGCGCGTCGGCTCGGCCAACGGGATTGCGTTGAAATATCTGGCGCGCAAGGAGTCGCGCACGCTGGCGCTGATCGGCACCGGCTGGCAGGCCGGCGGTCAATTGATGGCGGCGCTCGCCGTGCACCCTTTCCGGCAGGTTCGCATCTTCAGTCCTCGCGCCGAGAGCCGGGCGGCGTTCGTCGCGGAAGTCCGGGCCCGTCATCCCGGCGTCGAGATCCTGAATATCGACAATGCGGAAGAAGCCGTCAACGGCGCCGACGTCGTCATGGCCGCCACGTCGTCCATGATCCGGGTGCTGGAGCCGTCATGGCTTAAACCGGGCACGCACGTGAGCTGCATCAAATCGCAGGAAGTCGATCAGGAGCTGCTCGACGCCTGCGACCATGTGGTGGTACACGTCGTGGCCCAGCCCAAGCAATACGACAACATCATGCCGGGGATGCCGAATCTGAACTCACTGCACGAAAAGGGATGGTGGAATGCGCCGGGCAACCGATTCAGCGAGTATCCGGAACTGGCGCAACTGGTGGCGGGAACCACGCCCGGCCGTAAAAATCCGGACGACGTCACCTGCTTCGTCAACAATGTCGGCATCGGCCTGCAGTTTGCCGCCGCGGGCGCGCTGGTGCTCGACAAGGCGCGCGATCTGAATATGGGGCACGAACTGCCGGACGACTGGTTTTCGGAAACGGTGCATCCGTAACTTCCCTCTTCGGAAAGCAAACAACGGCGACGACGTTCACTTATCCTGATCACGCGCCGTTTCAGGCATGGCGCCGCCGTCGACAAGCGCCGCGGCCAATCCATACCGACATGAAAAAATAATTCCGATATGGAGGACATAGTTCTCATATGCGGAAAAACAGGATTGACTTGGAGAGAACCCGGACTTTATAGTTTGGCGCAGGGGTTTAAATATTTTCCGCATTAAATCGATGGGGGCCTGCGCTTGCGCATCTGGCCTCACTCTTGATGATTTTATCCGGCCGCAAAAACTCAATACCGGATATTCAGGCAATTTACTCTAAGCGACCGCAAGAAAACGGCAGTTTTTACAGACCTGCGTCGTCGAGATTAAATCGAAAATGAAAGATGACGCATGAGGATAAAGTCCGCTTTACTGCTGGCGATGGGACTGCTTGCCGCCAACGCGATGGCGCAGATCCCAATGACCATGGGCGAACTCGTCGTCTACGGCGGTCCCGACCGCGAACATGTCTTGCTCGAAGGCGCAAAAAAGGAAAGCGGGCTGACGCTATACACATCGCAGCAACTGGCCGATACCAATCCCATCGTCGAAGCGTTTCAAAAAAAGTACGGACTCAAGGTCACGGTATGGCTCGCCGGCCCCGAGGAAGTCCTGCCGCGGATCGTCAATGAGGCCAAAGGCAAACACGCGGCATTCGACGTGGCGGAAACCGAAGGGCAAGCCCTTGAGGCGCTGCACCGCGAACATCAACTGCAGGCTGTCCGCACCCCCTATCTGAAAGATTTGATGCCGGAGGCGCTGCGCCCGCACGGCGAATGGGTCGGCACGCGCCTGCTGATGTTCTCGCTGGCGTACAACACCAATCTGATAAAGAAGGCGGACTTGCCGAAGACCTGGGACGACCTGGCGAATCCGAAATGGAAAGGCAAGCTCGGCATCGAAGCCAAGGATGACGAATGGTTCTATAGCCAGGTGCAGCAACTGGGCCCGGAACACGGCCTGCAATTGTTCCGCCAGATCGTCGCCACCAACGGCCTGTCGGTACGCAACGGCCATTCGCTGCTAAACAACCTGGTGGCGGCCGGCGAAGTGCCGCTGGCATTGACGGTGTATAACGCCCGGGTGCAGCAACTGAAAGCCAAGGGCGCGCCGATCGAATGGTTCGTGCTGCAGCCTGCGATTGCCCAGCTCAACGGCGCCGGCGTCGCGCGCAATGCACCGCATCCTTATTCGGCATTGCTGTTCTTCGACTTCCTGCTGTCCGAAGGACAAGGCATTCTTTCCCAGCGCAATGCGATCCCGGTCGCCAAAGCGTTTCCTTCGCCGTTGGCGAACTTCCCGTTCAAAGTAACCGATCCCGCAAAACTGATCGACGACGGCGAAAAATGGACAAAAATTTACCGGGAAATCACGTCGGCGGCGCCGCCGAAACCGTAAAACCTCTCTCAAAACCGCAACTCAAAGGAATCGCATCATGGCACTCGACACACTCATTCCCGCACGCACCGCAGTGCTGTTCTTCGACATGTTGAACGGCCACGTCAAAAAGGAAGACCCAAAAACGCGGGCGCGTTACGAGCCGGTGGTCGCTGCCGCCAGCCAGGTGCTGCAAGCCGCGCGGGCGAATCGGATGATGGTGGCGTATGCCGCCGCGAATCACCGGGCCGACAACGCGACCACCGGGCAAACCATCCGCGACACCAACGGCCGGCTCAATCCGATTCCGCTCGATCAAAATCAGAACCCGATCTTCAAGCCGGTCGTCTCCGGCGGTACCTGGGAAGCGGCCGTGATCGATGAACTGGCGCCGCAGCCGGAAGATTACCTGATCCCGAAATACCGCTGGAGCGCCTTCTTCCAGACCTACCTGGATCTGGCGCTGCGCACACGCAAGATCGACACCATCATCATCGCCGGCGGTTCGACCGACGTCGGCGTCGCCAGCACCGCGTATTCGGCGCGCGATATGGATTACAACCTGGTCTTCGTCAGCGACGCATCCAGTTCGCCGGAAACCGACAATCACGAACAGTTCATGCGCCGCATTTTCCCGCGCATGGGACGGGTGCGCACCGCCGCGCAAGTGGCTGAGATGTTGAAGGCTGGCGGCGGGAAATAAAACGCAAAGGGTCCGGATCCGGGCATGCCTGGATTCGAACCGGTATTGCCGGATTGGATCGCGGCTCACAATCAATTGATCATTTTCATTTCTTGTAGAAATGCTTCAATGTCATGCGCCGCCATCTCGCGATACTTTGAATTGTATGCGCCATAGCTGACCCCGGTGGTTACGCAGTTTTTATAGAATTCCCTTTCTTTCGCTCCCCGCAGCGATTCACCGGTCGCCAATATGTGCTTGGCCCAGGTATCGAGGTCGATCTCAAGCACGGCGCAGTTACGGGAAGTCTCCCCCATGGCTGCGTATTTGACGCCATAGTTACCGTCGAAGCCGTGATTTGCTCCGTCATAAACGTGGTATTCAATGACCTTCGGATATTCGATCTGCAACGCCTTGATCATGCCTATGCATTGTTCCGCGGGGGTATAGTTATCCTTGCCGCCCAATAAGAAAAGCATCGGCGCACCCGTCTTATCGAAACTATTGTTCTTCCGGTATCTGCCGTCCTGGCAACCTGGATACAAGGGTATGTGAAAGGCGAATTGGAGATCTTTGTTTTCCGGCAGCACATGGTCCTTGAATGTGCGTGTTGCCGTTTCGATCGCGGCATTGCCGCCACGGCTGAAACCGATGATGCCGATCTTGTTCGCATCGAATCGTGGATCGGCGGCTAGAAATTTAAGAGCATAAAAAGCGTCGACGGTGTTGGCGGCTCGGCTCACCAATGTCTGATCTTCAACCGTTCGCGTGACGCCTCTCGGGGTGAAAGAATCGACGACAAAAGCGGCAAACCCCAGATGATTGAAATACGGCGCCCAAAAATCCCGGTCTTGGAGAGAGATGCCTCCACTTCCGTGCGCAATCACGACGACGGGAATCTTGCCTTCGACCGCAATGGTTGGCATGGTCAAATAGCCGAATATTTCCGTTGGCGTTCCTTTTCCCAGAGCCATTTGATATTTATCGGCGAAATCGGCCGATGGAAATGCGAGTTTCTCTTCTGCGCTCGCGATGCCGGCAAAGCCGGAGAATAGGGAGAGGGACAGGAACCACGACAGGGCTATTTTTTTCATTATTTTTCCATCGGTATTGTGGTGTGGCGGGTGCCGGCGTCCGGTTTGCGACATGGGACGATCCGGCGGACGATTCAACGAACTGGGCTATTGTATTGAATTTCGCGCTCAGAAGTATCCGCTTGCATTGGACACTTCATATACATCGATTCAATTTTGAAGGGAGCCTGCTCGATGTTGCTATGGGCGCCGGGGGTCTGTATTCTGACGCCACGGCCTAACTACGGCGCCGCATGAAGCATACCGCTCGCTATCTTGCTATTGAGCGCTTGAAAATTAAACCGCGGCATGCCCTCTCGGCGGCAGATTGATTGAGTACACAAGGAAATGGAAAAAATTGATTGCGTGGTCATTGGGGCCGGTGTGGTCGGTCTGGCGGTAGCGCGCCTGCTGGCGGAGGCAGGGCGTGAGGTAGTCGTACTGGAAGCCGCCGCTGCTATCGGCACCGGTACCAGCTCACGCAATAGTGAGGTGATCCATGCCGGCATTTACTACCCCCCGAATTCCTTGAAAGCCAGGTTGTGCGTTGCGGGAAGGCAAGCCTTATATTCCTATTGCGAAGCTAGTGGCGTTGCGCACCGCCGCTGCGGCAAACTGATCGTCGCAACCCATCCGCGCCAATTGAAAAAACTCGCGGAAATCGAGCGACAGGCACAAGCCAATGGCGTGAATGATTTGCAATGGCTAAGCTCAGAACAGGCCATGACCTTAGAGCCAGATGTGCGTTGCGTAGGCGCACTGCTCTCCCCCAGCACGGGGATTGTGGATAGTCATGCCTTGATGCTCTCCTTGCAAGGCGATGCGGAACGCGCGGGAGCTGTATTTGCTTTCCATTCTGCGTTGGAAGGCGGGCGGCTCGGATCCGACGGAATTGAGATCAAGGTGCAGGGGCAGGCCTGGCTCGCCAATCTCGTGATCAATTGCGCCGGGCTGGCGGCGCCAATGGTTGCCGCGTCTTTGAACGGTTTTCCGGCGCGCTTTGTACCGCCCACCTTTTATGCCAAAGGCAATTATTTCTCCTGCACCCATCGCACTCGTTTTTCTCACCTGATTTATCCAGTCCCGGAGGAAGCCGGCTTGGGGGTGCATTTAACGCTGGATCTAGCGGGTCAGGCGCGCTTCGGGCCAGATGTGGAATGGATAAGTGAAGTGGATTACCAGGTTGACCCGCGGCGCGGCGACGGCTTTTATGAAGAAATCCGCAAATATTGGCCGCAATTGCCAGATGGCGCATTGCAAGCGGATTATTGCGGGATACGCCCCAAACTGAGCAGACGCGAAACGCTCGACTTTCGTATTGACGATTCGTCCGTACATGGAGTGAATGGTCTGATTAATCTGTTCGGAATTGACATCGGCGTTGGCCATTGCGGATCACGTCGCCAATATCTGCTAAAACATCCTAGGGCCTGTTAACAAGTCCTAGCGCATATTGCCCGTATGCCCCAACGAATATCGGCCCGGCTGCGGCCAGACGGTAAGGCCGTGCGGTTCCATGCCTACCGGAATGGATTTAACGGAACCGCTCTTGGTATCGATCGCATAGACGACGTCGTCGAAGCGGCCGGACAGCCACAAGGTCTTGCCGTCCGCGCTGATATTGCCCATATCGGGACTGCCGCCGCCGGGAATCGGCCACGTCGTCTCGACCTGGCGCGTCGCGAAATCGATCACCGACACGCTTCCTTTGCCGTGGCGCGGGCCGTGAACGAGATTGGAGCCGCGATTGGCGACATACAACTTGGTTCCGTCGCGGCTTGGATACAAGCCATGCGTCCCGACGCCGGTGGCGATGAAGCCGATCTTTGTGAACTGATCGCCGTCTACCACATACACCCCGTCCGCCATCATGTCCGCGACATAGAACACACGGCCATCCGGCGCAATCCTGATGTCTTGCGGCATGCCTTTCCTGGCGAGCTGCAGGTAGCCGACCACCTTGCGGTTCACCAGATCGATCTTCGCCAGGCCGCCATCGAATTCGCAGGTGAACAGCGCATACTTGCCGTCAATCGAGAAGTCGGCATGATTGATCCCTTTGCATTGCGGCACGGGAAGGCTGGACTTGAGCCGCATCGTATGCGCATCGCGGAAATCCAGCCGCGCGTGCGCTTCCGCCACCACGATCGCTTCCTTGCCGTTCGGCGTGAAGTACATGTTATACGGATCGTCGACCTTGATATTCTTTCTCGGCTTCCCGGTCCTCGGATTGATCGGCGTCAGACTGCTGTCTGGACGGCCTTCCGCATTGTTGGCGACCCAGAGCGTTTTCAGATCCCACGAAGGAACGACATGTTGCGGGGCATGGCCGACGCGAAATTTGTTGACCACTTTGAAGGTCGCCGGATCGATCACGTAGACGTCGTTCGAGCGCAGGTTGGGCACATAAACCCGCGGCAATGCCTTCGCCACGGCCGGACTGAACTTGCCGGCTGCCGCTTCGCTGTAAAGGTTGGCGGCATTGACCACAGGCGGCATGCCGTCCGTGGTCGCAACGCTTGAGGCCGCCGATGCGGCGCAGCTTATGCACAAACCGGCCAGGACGGCGCCGGCGGATGAAACGAACTGAGACCTGCGAAAAGAATAAAAATGCATGGTGAATTTGGTTATCAGGTTAAGCATAAGCAGCATTTGGAGAACGCGTTAAATACTGGCGGAGTCATTAGCGGGCGGCCGATTCCTTCTTGATCGACGCGATCGTCCGCGACACGATTGCATCGATGCCCAATTGACCGATTTCGGCTGTCGACCGACGCGGATCGCCCCCATAGACACCGTCCGCGGGGCCAAGTTTCGGGCCATTTCGCATGGGATTCTGCCGAACCATCTGCGGCGCCACCGCCAATTGCAGCGATGTGTCGGCGAGTCCCGCATGGGTGCCGATCTCATCATTGCGGTAGCCGTGCTGACGCAGTATTTGCGCGTAACCGTCCGAGCTGCCGGCGTAATATTCCGGCGGCGCAAATGCCCGGGACGCGGAGCCGCCCCATTCCTTATTGAGCCGCGCGACCACTCGCTTGACATCGTTTAGATAGCCGCCATGATCGCCCAGGAAAACAATGTTTCGGAATCCATGGATCTTGAAACTGTTCGCGGCCGATACCAGCGTTTTTTCAAACACGTCGTCGGGGACGGTGATAGTACCCGGAAAACGCATGTGGGATGTCGGAGGTGCGTAACTTCCTTCGGGGACATAGGCGATGACCGGCGCGACGATGGCGTTGCCCAATCCTTCGGCAATTCGCTGCGATAACACCTTCACGCGTACATTGTGCTTGCCGAGCGCGACATCGGGGCCGCTCTGCTCGGTCCCGCCGATGGGAATGATGATGGTGGACTTGCCGGCCTGGATCTGATCGCGCAGCTCGGTCCAGGTCAACTCTTCAAGAAATACGGTTTTCGGTGTTTGCGCAAAGGCGATCTGTGCGGCGAGGGAAACAAGGACTAAGACGCAGGTTCGTCGTAGTGAGAAGCGCATGAAAATTCCTCATGAAAAATAAGTATCAAAGCGTTGGGATCGAAGGAAGCGCCGACGCTGAAATCCGGCGATACGATGTGGAACCGCTGTTTCATGATGTTGGTACACCCCGAAGAATGACGCCGATACCAACAAATATACCAACAAAAAAACGAGGCGCCAAAACAGCGGACGAGACAAGGACGGCTCAATAAGGAAAAACCCCGCAACCTGGGCTCTACGCTGGTTTGCGGGGTTTTTTTAAGATTACTTGAAACAGCTTGTAAAATATTCCTGGCGGAGAGGGTGGGATTCGAACCCACGTTAGGTTATGCACCTAAACCAGATTTCGAGTCTGGCGCATTCGACCACTCTGCCACCTCTCCTGATTCGGTTTTTCGCCGCCCGAAAGCAGCAAAGCAAAAGAGTATAGCAGAAAGATTTTGACTAGAGTAGCCTGTTCTCGACAATTTATAAGCGTACTTTGTTGCCCCGGTTGCCAGACGCGGCTGGCCGACTAGCCTCTCGGCAGCAAGCGACTGACGCCGCCCATGTACGGATACAGCGCTTCGGGGATTTCGACGCTGCCGTCGGCCTGCTGAAAATTCTCCAGTATCGCCACTAGCGTGCGTCCTACCGCCAGACCCGATCCGTTGAGCGTATGCAGCGCTTCGGTCTTGCCTTGGGCATTGCGGAAACGCGCCTGCATGCGCCGCGCCTGGAACGCTTCGCAATTCGATATCGATGAGATCTCGCGGTACTTGTTCTGCGCCGGCAGCCAGACTTCGATATCGTAGGTTTTGGCGGCGCCGAAGCCCATGTCGCCGGTGCACAGCGTCACGATGCGATACGGCAGTCCCAGGCTGAACAGGATGTTTTCCGCGTGTTCTAGCATTTCCTCGAGCGCGGCATACGATTGGTCCGGGTGCACGATCTGCACCATTTCGACTTTGTCGAACTGGTGCTGGCGAATCATGCCGCGGGTGTCGCGGCCGTAGCTGCCCGCTTCGGAACGGAAGCATGGCGAGTGCGCGGTCAGTTTCAGCGGCAGTGCGTCGAGGTCGAGGATCTCGCCGCGCACCAGATTGGTCAGCGGCACTTCCGCGGTCGGGATCAGGTACAGCGCGTTGTCGCCCTCGCCTTCCTGGCCGCCCTTTCTGACCGCGAACAGATCTTCCTCGAATTTCGGCAGCTGACCGGTGCCGCGCAGCGAATCGGCATTGACGATATAGGGGGTGTAGCACTCGGTATAGCCATGCACGCCGGTATGCACGTCCAGCATGAATTGGGCCAGCGCGCGATGCAAGCGGGCGATGCCGCCGGTCATCACCGAAAAGCGCGATCCGGTCAGCTTGGCGGCGACGTCGAAATCCAGGCCCAGGCCGGCGCCGATATCGACATGATCCTTGACTTCGAATGCGAATTTCGGCGGCGTTCCGCAGACGCGCAATTCGACATTCGCGGATTCGTCGGCGCCGACCGGCACCGACGCATGCGGCAGGTTCGGCACCGACATCACGAAATCGTTGATCCGCTGCTGCACCTGTTCCAGCCGTACTTCCGACGCCTTCAGCGTATCCCCGATGCCGGCGACTTCGGCCATCACGGGGCCGATGTCTTCGCCTTTGCTTTTCAGCTGCCCGATCTGCTTGGACAGGCTGTTGCGCTTGCCTTGCAATTCTTCGGTATGCGTCTGGATCTGCTTGCGCTCCGCCTCCAGCGCGTTGAAGCCGTCCACATCCAGCTTGAACTTGCGGGTCGCCAGCGCGGCGGCGACGGCGTCTATGTCTTTACGGAGTAGTTGAATGTCGATCATGAGGAAATCAGGATAAGTAGATGGAAATGCCTGTACGGCGTGCCGAAAGCCCGCAAAACGCCGATTGTACCAAGCGCGTCGGCGGCGGAGGCCTTCTTCGCCGTTTTTATTCGCGGCCTGTTTCGTTAACTGACTGCTTGCCTGCTGCGCCGCGGCGATCGTTCATCAGTCGTCGTCTTTGCCGGCGGCGCGGTCCAGCTCCCGCAAATGCGCCAGTTTATCGGCGATTTTACTTTCCAGGCCGCGCGGCGCCGGCTGATACCAGTGCGGTTCGGCCATGCCGTCCGGCAGGTAGGTCTCGCCCGCGGCATAGGCTTCGGGCTCGTCGTGCGCATAGCGGTACAACTTGCCGTAGCCCAGTTGTTTCATCAATTTGGTTGGGGCATTGCGCAGGTGTTCCGGCACGCCGCGCGAGGAATCCTGCGCGACGAACGCGCGCGCCGCGTTATACGCCATATAGCCGGCATTGCTCTTGGCCGCGATCGCCAGATAAATCACCGCCTGCGCCAATGCCAGTTCGCCTTCGGGCGAGCCGAGCCGTTCGAAAGTGGCCGCCGCGTCGTTGGCGATCTGCATCGCGCGCGGGTCGGCCAGGCCGATGTCTTCCCATGCCATCCGGACGATGCGGCGCGCCAAGTATTTGGCGTCGGCGCCGCCGTCCAGCATGCGGGTGAACCAGTACAGGGCGGCGTCCGGATTGGAGCCCCGCACCGATTTATGCAGCGCGGAAATCTGATCGTAGAACGCGTCGCCGCCCTTGTCGAAGCGGCGCAGCGCATCGCCAAGGGTTTCCGTCAGCAGCGACGTTTCCACCTTTTTCAGTTTTTTGGCCTGCGCCGCGCCCGCGACGATTTCCAGATTGTTCAGCAGCTTGCGGCCGTCGCCGTCGGCGCTGGCCGCAAGCGCCGATCTGGCTTCGTCGCTGAACTCCAATCCGCCCAACTCTGCGGCGCCGCGCGCGATCAGGGCGTTCAGATCGTCTTCGGTCAGCGATTTCAGCACATACACGGCGGCGCGCGACAACAGCGCGCCGTTGACTTCGAACGAAGGATTTTCGGTGGTGGCGCCGATAAACGTCAGCAGACCGCTTTCCACATGCGGCAAAAAGGCGTCCTGCTGGCTTTTGTTGAAGCGATGCACTTCATCGACGAACAGAATGGTGCGGCGGCCCGAATTGGCTCTGATCACCTGCGCGCGCTCGACCGCTTCGCGGATGTCCTTGACACCGGACAGCACCGCCGACAAGGCGATGAACTCGGCGTCGAAGCTGTCGGCCATCAGGCGCGCCAGCGTGGTTTTGCCGACGCCGGGCGGACCCCACAGGATCATCGAATGCGGTTCCCCGGAGCGGAACGCCAGCCGCAGCGGTTTGCCTTCGCCCAGCAGGTGCTGCTGTCCGATGACATCGTCCAGGGTACGGGGGCGCAGCCGTTCGGCCAGGGGGGCGGTGCTCATGATGAGGCGTTGGAAGTAATGGAATCAAAAACAACACTAGTCTAACCGATGCCGCGTCGCAGGCGCGCCTGATGTTAGAATCGCGGCGTCCCGCGCCACGCCCTCCTCCTATATATATGACCTTCGTCGTCACCGAATCCTGCATCCGCTGCAAATACACCGATTGCGTCGATGTCTGCCCGATGGATTGCTTCCGCGAAGGTCCCGACTTCCTGGTGATCGATCCCGATCTGTGCATCGATTGTTCGATGTGCGTGCCGGAATGCCCGGTGGGGGCGATCTATCACGATGCGGATTTACCACAAGCGCAACAGCATTTTTTGGCGCTGAATGCGGAACTGGCCAAATTGAGCGCCTGGCGTCCGATTACACAATCCAAGACGCCGATGGCGGCGGGGGTCGAAGCCCTGCGCGGCGCCGGTTTGCCGGACGGGATGGAGACCGCGCTAAACGCGAAATTATCCGTTTTTAATTCCAATGAGTTCCAAACTAATAAAATTTGGTAAAACGAAACAATAAACACATAAGAAGTGTTGCGATGCCCTCTCTTAACTTTTATACTGCGTCCCATTGTTCAACCATGGAGTCTTTTGTGAGTACTTGTTCCGGTGACAGTTGTCGATTAATTTCCGACATCACCGCCTAGCCGGTTTCCAAAACACATCTATTGTTTCGGACCGGCTACGCCGGCCGATGCCCTCCCGAATTTTCCGACCGCTTTCCATGGCAAGACGCTGAAACAGTTTCAGTGCCTGCCCTACGGCGACGTTGTGTGCGACTTCCGCGTACTTGTCGCCGGTCTCGCAATCGCCTTCGCCTTCGCTATCGGAGACGATGATGCATTTTCTTGATTTCATTCATTTCATTACCCGTCCGCGAGGATTGCTGAAAAAGTGGCTCAATCGACCAACGCAGCAAATGCAGTCGCCGCCGGCATCGAACGATGTCCGCGGCGCGGCTTGTCTGTGCATTTTGAGCGTCACTTGCGATGCGCCGGATGTGGTTCGTCTGGAGCAGGAAATCGGCGCACTGGCGCAGCAGCAGCAACTGATCGTCTGCCATCTGCACCGGCGTCCGCTGCCGGACCGCGCGCGGCTGCAATTGATGGCGACGCTGCGCTGCGCCGCCGACACCCACAGCCACTTGATCAAGATGGTCCATACGCTCGCCATCGACCGTGCCGTGCATGCGGTCCGCTGGGAAAAACTGCCGCGCGCGCTACCGCGGCAAGCACAGAACCATATCGAAATACGCACGCACCGCGCGCATTTGAAACGCCCATCGGCGTTCCAGGCAGCGGCGCAGGCGCCCCCGGCAGCCAATCGCCAGCCTTGAGCATCAACGTCGACCCGCATCGCAAGCCTGCCGCCAGCCAGCCGATGTCGACGTTTCTTCGTCAGCCCCTGCACGACGCAGGGGCGATTCACATACACATTGAGAGGAAACGTTTTGCAGCCGACCAAGAAAAAAGGATTAGTCCTATCGCTATTGACGATGGGCGCGATACAGCAGGCCATGGCCGCGCACCCGTTGGTCACCGACGACGCCTATACGCAGGGCACGGGCAATAATCAACTGGAAATCAACAGCGACCGCATTTCCGAGCGCGATGGCGGCAAGGAAACCGCCGGCGACGTCACCTATAGCTACGGCGTGGTGGACAATGTGGATCTCATGGTGGATCAGCCGATGACCGTCTCCGCGCCGCGCGGCCTGGGCGACGCTTCCATCGCGCTGAAATGGCGCTTCTTCGACAGCGACGACACCAAGCTCGCCTTGAAGCCGGTGTGGACGCTGGGCACCGCCAACGACGAAAAAGGTTTCGGCAATGGCCGCAGCAATCTGGGGCTGACCTTCATCGCTACCCACGAGATCGGCCGCTGGGCGCTGCATTACAATCTCGGCGCGGCCACCAACCGCTTCGCATCGCAGGCGCAGCAGGATGAAAACCGCCGCATGCTGTGGGCCACCTCCGCTGCCGCCACGTACGCGCTGACGCCGCAGCTGAAAGCCGTCGGCGACATCGGCGTGCGGCGCAATGACGAGACCGACAACCGAAAAAACCCGGCCTTTGCGCTGACCGGCCTGATCTACTCGCCGACGCCGGATCTGGATCTGGACGCCGGTATCAGATTCGGTTTGAACAAGGCCGAAATCAAAAATCAGATCGGCTTCGGCATCACCGCGCGGTTTTAGGCCAGGCTTTTCTTTGACGCGTCCGGACGGGGCTGCCAGGCGGCAGCGTCCGGCGCTCGTCCGGAAAATCTGTCGACGCCAGAAAATATCAATTCCACAACATTCGCGCCGTTTTTCTTCATCCCTTGCACCGAAATCGCTCAAGTTTTCCCGGTATATGGCCGATACCGATATAAATCGGGCGTATTTCCGAGGGAAGAATCATGCACGCAAACATCATCGCCGCACTGCTGCTCACCGGAGCGGCCGGCCTGTCTCTCGGTAACGCACGCGCGCAAGCGCAGACTCTGCCGAAATCGGCTGCAAACACAGCGACGCCGGCGGCTGTCAAACCATCCGCCCCGGCGCAGGCCGCGCCATCGGGCGGCCGCCCGATGGCCGAGAAAATCAGCTTCAACAGTGCCGATATGCAAGACGGCAAACCGCTACGGCTCAGCGCCATTTGGGTGCGCGGCGCGGGCGTCAACGATAGGGTGCGCAGACCGACGGTCATCGCGATGCACGGCTGCGGCGGCCTGTACAGCATCATCCGCACCGACAACAGCTTGCTGACCCCGCGCACCAGCGCCATGGTCAGGGAGCTGCGCCAGGTCGGCTACAACACACTGCTGCCGGACAGCCTGACGCCGCGCGGCAAGCACTCCATTTGCACCGAATCGCCGCAACAAAGCGAGGCCAGCGCGGCCATGCGCACGTCCGACATCCAGGCTTCGCTGCGCTGGCTCGCCAAACAGGATGACGTCGATCCCACGCGTATCGTGCTGCTCGGCTGGGGACAGGGCGGCAGCACGGTGATGCAATCGCTGACCCTGACGCCGGAACGCAATCTGCCGCTGCCGAAAGCCGCCATCGCGTTCTATCCGAATTGCGGTCAGTTCACGCGATCCCGCATCGCGTATAAACCCGCACTGCCATTGCTGATCCTGACCGGCGCTGAAGACGACTGGACGCCGGCCGACCAGTGCCGCACATTGGCCGATAAAACCGGTCCGTCCCGGCTCACGCTGAACGTCTATCAGGACAGTTATCACGAATTCGACGCGCCCGGCATGATGATGCTGGTGCGCCTGGATGTACCCAATCCGCAACATCCGGGTCAGGGCGTCACTTCCGGCGTCAATACCGAGGCCAAGACGCTGGCCTACCGCGACATGCTGCGCTTCCTGGATAAAGAACTGAATTAGCGGCATTCCAGTCCCGCAGCCGGATTATTCCCATAGGGCAAGCGCAAAAAGGGATGGCCCGCCGATGCGCAGCGATGCGTTAAGAGCGGCCGCCCTTGCTATAATCGCGGATTATCCGGAACTCCCGAACATTATCCCTATATGACAGCACAACTCTCGAAAAAAGGCGAAGCCTGGTCTGCGCGCTTTTCCGAACCCGTTTCCGATCTCGTGAAACGCTACACCGCATCGGTTTTTTTCGACAAGCGTCTGGCGGAAGTCGACATGCAGGGGTCGCTGGCGCACGCCGAAATGCTGGCGCACCAGAAAATCATCAGCCAGCAGGACTACGCCGACATCCAGCGCGGCCTGACCCAGATCAAGCATGAGATCGCCGCCGGTTCTTTCGAATGGCTGCTGGATCTGGAAGACGTCCACCTGAATATCGAAAAGCGCCTGACCGAACTGGTCGGCGACGCCGGCAAGCGGCTGCACACCGGCCGCTCCCGCAACGACCAGGTCGCCACCGACATCCGTCTGTATCTGCGCGGCGCCATCGACGACATCGGCGGCCTGCTGCGCGAGTTGCGGCTGGCGCTGCTGGAACTGGCGGAGCAACACGCCGACACCATCCTGCCCGGCTTCACCCACATGCAGGTGGCGCAGCCGATCACTTTCGGCCATCACATTCTGGCCTATGTCGAAATGTTCGGCCGCGACGCCGAGCGGATGGCCGATTGCCGCAAGCGCGTCAATCGCCTGCCGCTGGGCGCCGCCGCACTGGCCGGCACCACCTTCCCGATCGATCGCCAGCGCGTGGCCGCGACGCTGGGCTTCGACGACGTCTGCCGCAATTCGCTGGACGCCGTTTCCGACCGCGACTTCGCGATCGAATTCTGCGCCGCCGCGGCGCTGGTGATGACGCACGTTTCGCGCATGTCCGAAGAGCTGGTGATCTGGATGAGTCCGCGCATCGGCTTCATCGATATCGCCGACCGCTTCTGCACCGGCTCGTCGATCATGCCGCAAAAGAAAAATCCCGACGTGCCCGAACTGGCGCGCGGCAAGACCGGCCGCGTCAACGGCCATCTGATCGCGCTGCTGACGCTGATGAAAGGTCAGCCGCTGGCCTATAACAAAGACAATCAGGAAGACAAGGAACCGCTTTTCGACACCGTCGATACGCTATGCGACACGCTGCGCATCTTCGCCGACATGGCGCGCGGCATCAGCGTGCGCCCGGAAGCGATGCGCGCGGCGGCGCTGCAGGGTTACGCCACCGCCACCGATCTGGCCGATTACCTGGTCAAGAAAGGCTTGCCGTTCCGCGACGCGCACGAAGCCGTGGCCCGCGCCGTGCGCGCCTGCGTCGACCAGGGCTGCGACCTGTCGGAGATGACGCTGGAACAATTGCGCGCCTTCTCGAACCTGATAGACGACGATATTTTCGAGGTGCTGACGCTGGAAGGCTCGGTCGCCGCGCGCGATCACATCGGCGGCACCGCGCCGAAACAGGTCAGGCTGGCGATCGCGGAAGTGCGCCGCCAGCTTGGCAAGGCATAAACGCCGAAACCGGCATCGACACAAACATCGACACAAGACACAAGCGCCCTATAAGCGCCGATAAAGAATTCCCAGAGGAGAAATCGCAATGCCATCCATCACAATCCCGAAAAGCATTCCCGCCTTGCTGCTCAGCGCAGGCCTGATCTGCGCCGCCGGCGGCAGCTACGCCGCGGATGTCAAACTGGGACTGGCCGCCGCGCTGACCGGCCCCGCCGCCAAATACGGCGTCGCCGCCAAAAACGGCTTCACGCTGGCGCTCGATGAAATCAATGCCAAGGGCGGCGTCAACGGCAACAAGCTGATGCTGGTGACCGAAGACGAGCAAGGCAAAAAAGAAGAAGCGATCAACGCGTTCAAGAAACTGATCTTCCAGGAAAAGGTATTGATGGTGTTCGGCCCCACGCTGTCAAACTCGGCCTTCGCCGCGGACCCGATCGCCAACGCCGCCAAAACGGTCGCTTTCGGCACCAGCAATACGGCTGACGGCATCACGGCGATGGGGCCGTTCACTTACCGCAACTCGGTGATGGAAGCCGACGTGCTGCCGGTCACCGTGCGCGCCGCGGTCAAGCATTTCGACATCAAGAAGGTCGCCGTGATCTACGGCAACGACGATGCCTTCACCAAGAGCGGCTACGACGTGTTCAAGGCCACGCTGGCGCAACAGAACATTCCGGTCACCGACACCGAGGCCTATGCCAAGGGCGACGTCGACTTCAAGGCGCAACTGACCAAGATCAAGGCCACCAATCCGGACGCGATCGTCTGCTCCTGCCTGGCCGAGGAAGCCGCCAACATCATTCTGCAAACCCGCACGCTGGGCATGAAACAGCCGTTCATCGGCGGCAATGGCCTGAACTCGCCGAAGCTGTTTGAAATCGCCAAGGACGCCGGCGAAAACACCATCATGGGCAGCCCGTGGTCGCCGGAAAACCTGACGCCGGCCAACAAGGCGTTCATCAGTGCATTCAAGGCCCGATTCAAGACCGATCCGGACCAGTTCGCGGCGCAGGCCTACGACGCGGTGTATGTGGTCGCGGCCGCGTTGAAGAACGTCAAGCTGTCCGGCAAACTGGCCGACGACCGCATCGCGCTGCGCAACGCCTTGCCGGCCGTGAAGATCGAGGGCGCCACCGGCAAATTCGCCTTCCGCAAGGCGCCCGCGGTCGCCGGCAAGGAAGTCGGCTACGACGCCGATCAGCAAGCCGTCGTCAATATCGCCAAGGGCGGCAAGTTCGTTCTCCTGAAATAAGCCTGCAGCGTGTTAGAACAACAACTCATCAACGCCCTGTCGCTGGGCAGCGTCTACGCGCTGTTCGCGCTCGGTTTCACGCTGGTGTTCGGCGTGCTCGGCGTCATCAACCTGTCGCATGGCGCGATCTTCATGCTCGGCAGTTACATCGCGCTGCTGTTGATCGAAAAACTGGCGATGCCGCTGCCGCTGGCGATGCTGTGCGCGATGCTGGCCACCGGCTGCATCGGCCTGATCGTCGACTTTCTGGTGCTGCGGCCGCTGCGCGCGCGTAATGCGCATCATCTGGCGCCGATGATCGCCACCATCGGCGTGGCCATCATGCTGACCAATATCGCGCAGGGCCTGTTCGGCGCGGAAAACAAGCGCTTCCCGGCCGGCTCCATTCCCGAGGAAAGCCTGAATTTCGGCGCACTGCATGTGACCGTGCTGCAGATCGGCATCGTCGCCGTCTCCTTCGTGCTGATGCTGGTGCTGCTGGCGGTGATGCGCCGCACCCGCATCGGCCGCGCGCTGCGTGCGATCGCGGAATCGCCGAAGGCCGCGTATCTGCTCGGCGTCAATGTCGAAGGCCTGTTTTACCTGACCTCGTTCGCGGCCGCCGCATTGGGCGGCGCCGCGGGCGTGCTGGTCGGTCTGTCGTTCAATGCGATTTCCCCGTTCATGGGGCAGCCGATGCTGCACAAGGGCATCGCCGTCATCATTCTGGGCGGCATGGGCGACATCCGCGGCGCGCTGATCGGCGGCCTGTTCCTGGGCTTCGCCGAAGTGCTGACGGTGGCCTATATCTCCAGCGATTTCCGCGACGCGGTGGCGTTCGGATTGCTGTTTCTGATTCTGTTGGTCAGGCCCTCGGGCATGTTTGGCAAAGTACTGGAAAGAAAGGCCTGACATGCTGGATTGGTGGGAAGGATTCTGGGCAACTTATAACGCCGTGATCTTCGGCGTCGGCGTCAGCGCGCTATTGGCGCTGTCGATTTACGTGACGCTGTCGTGCGGCCTGCTGTCGCTGGCCAACGCCGCATTCATGGGCATCGGCGCCTATGCCGCGTCGCTGATCAGCATGCAGACCGCGTTGCCGTTTCCGGTCGCGCTGGCCGCGGGCGTCGCGTTGCCGATGCTGGTGGCGCTGATCATCGGCATCCCGACACTGCGGCTGTCCGGCGTCTATCTGGCGATGGCGACGCTGGGTTTCGGCGAAGTCGTCCGTGTGACCGTGCTGAACATGGACATCACCGGCGGTCCGATGGGCCTGAACGGGATTCCGCTGAAAACCGAATGGTGGCATATCGTGCTGCTGCTGATCGTGGTGCTGTATTTTCTGGCGCGCATCCGCCGCTCCAAGATCGGGCGGGCGTTCGAAGCGATCAAGGAAGACGAAGTCGCCGCGCGGCTGATGGGCGTCAATGTGGCCGGCTACAAACTGCTGGCGTTCACCATCGGCGCCGGCATCGCCGGTCTGGCGGGCGGCTTGAACGCGCACTACACATTCACCATCGGCCCCGGCAATTTCGACTTCGAACGCGCGGTCGAAATCCTGACCATGGCGGTCTTCGGCGGCACCGGCAGCCTGGTCGGCCCGACCCTGGGCGCGACCATCCTGGCGCTGCTGCCGGAAGCGCTGAGCGAATTCCAGGACTACCGGCTGGCGATCAACGGCCTGATCCTGGTGCTGGTAATCCTGTATCTGCCCAACGGCATCTGGGACCCGCGCCGCATCCGGGCCTTCCGCCAAGGCCGCCGGATCGGCGCCGCCGGCAAGGAGGCCGCGTAATGCTGCAACTTAAAAACATCAGCAAGCATTTCGGCGGTCTGCAGGTATTGCAGGACGTCAATTTCAATGTGCCGCAGGGCGGCATCTTCGGCCTGATCGGCCCCAACGGCGCCGGCAAGACCACCGTCATCAATCTGATCACCGGCCTGCTGCGCGCGTCCGGTGGCGAAATCCTGTTCGACGGCAAGAACATCGGCAAGGTCGCACCGCACAAGATTACCGAACTGGGCATGGCGCGCACCTTCCAGAACATCCGCGTTTTCAAGGAAATGACGCTGCTGGAAAACGTCGTGGTCGGCATGCACGAACATCTGGATTACGGCTTCGGCGGTCTGCTGCTGAATCTCGGCAACTACCGCAGGATAGAAAAGGAAGCGCGCGAACGGGCGCGCGAGCTGTTGTCATGGGTGCGGCTGGAGCATAAAGCCGATCTGCCGGCCGACAGCCTGTCGTACGGCGAACAGCGCAAGCTCGAATTTGCGCGCGCGCTGGCCACCAGGCCCAAGCTGCTGCTGCTCGACGAGCCGGTGGCGGGCATGAATCCTTCTGAAAAAACCGAATTGATGACGGAAATCCTGAACATCAAACAGCGTGGCTTTTCGATCTTCATGATCGAACACGATATGCGTTTCGTGATGGGCCTCTGCGACCGCATCGCCGTGCTCAACTTCGGCCGCATCATCGCCGAAGGCACGCCCGAGCAGATCAAAACCGATCCGCAGGTGATCGAAGCCTACCTCGGCAAGGAGGACGCGGCGTGAGCGAAATCCTAGGCGTGCGGAATCTGGCGGTTTCCTACGGTCATATCGAAGCGGTCAAAGACATCAGCCTGGCATTGAACCAAGGCGAAATCACCGCGCTGGTCGGCGCCAACGGCGCCGGCAAAAGTACCTCCCTGCTGGCGATATCCGGGCTGGTGAAGCCGCTGCGCGGCAGCGTCATGCTGGACGGCGTGGACCTGACGCGCCTGCCGCCGCATCGCATCGTGCAAAGCGGCGTGGTGCAGGTGGCCGAGGGCCGCGCCATTCTGACCACGCTGACCATCGCCGAAAATCTGGCGCTGGGCGCCTACACGCGCAAGGACAAGGCGCAAACCGCGCGCGATCTGGAATGGGTGTACGCGTTGTTTCCGATTCTGAAGCAGCGCAACGCCGGCCTGGCCGGCAATCTGTCCGGCGGCGAACAGCAGATGCTGGCGATCGCCCGTGCGTTGATGGCCAAGCCGCGCGTGCTGCTGCTGGACGAACCGTCGATGGGGCTGGCGCCGCTGATGGTGCAGGAGATTTTCCGCATTGTTCAGGAAATCAACCGGACCGGCCTGACCATTCTGCTGGTCGAACAAAACGTGCGGCAGGCCTTGCGCATCGCGCAGCATGGCTATGTATTGGAAAACGGCCGCATCGTACTGGCCGACAGCGGCGCGGCACTGCTGAACAATCCAAAAGTAGTCGAAGCCTACCTCGGCGGCTGACGGCGGCCCCGATCTCCGTTTACGGTTTTCCTGCTCGATTATTTATCCATGGCGGGGACTGTAATCGGAGATGCCCTCTTTGACCGAATAAAAAAGCAGCGCATATTTTTCGCCGTTCCATAGCCTTTACGGAGAAAAAATGCTTGCCAATGTCACCGCCGCTTTTCCTGCCGCGCCCGCTCACAGCCTCATCCCTCCCGATACCGCGTTCGACAGTACGCAGCAGAAAATGCGTTATGACGTACTCGAATTTCACGAGCGGCGCGCTCGTTCCGATGCGGTCAACATCGTCGTGTACAGACCGGTTCCGATAGACCGACGGGTCGCCAAAAACCACACCGACCGTCCCAAAGGGCCCAAAAAAACGGTGCGCCTGCTGCGCCGGATGCCGCAGACAACAGAGCAGACGCAGAAACCCGGCACGCTGCACCGGATACTCGAGCGCTACATCCCATTCGGAAACGCGTTCGCCATCCGGCGCACCCGCATCCGGCTGGACATATGGCATAAAGCAAACGTCGATCAGCGATTAGCGAATGGGGCGCGGGAGAGTTCGAACTCATCGGCCACCTGGCGCGACACGGTGGACTATTTCCATCGAAGAGCCTTTGATAAGTAATCATCGGAATAGTCGGAAATTATTGAACGGCGGCCTACGCGCCGCCGTTTTTTTATCGGCCGTCCGCCCATATCGGCGCCTCTCCTTTTGACGCGACGGAAAGCCCTCGCCTACACTTGCCGTCCTCTTTTCCAGTTCCATTCCCATTTCAAAAGGAAAAAATGTTTGCTGTTCCCGGTCTTGCACATATTCCGCCGGCCGTTCCCGCCGCGCCTTCGACATATCCCCCGGCCGCATACCCCGCCTGCCCTGCCCCAAGCCTGTCGGATTTCACTCGGCGGCGCTTTTCCTATAAACCACATCTGTTACTCGATACGGCGGCGGGAAGCGCAAATTTGCAGGCGCGACCGCCGAGCCGGAAAGAAGCCGGCAAACAGGCCCGCCTCGAATACGCAGGCAAGCATCCGGAGCCGCGCGAGGATCCAATCTTTCAGGCCATTCCCGGAATGAGCGCTCGGACGCAAACCCGCCTGGAAAAGATTGCAAGGATATTGCAATCGAATGACAAGGCAATCGACTCCGTCCTCGAACACATCCGGGTCCTGAACGAATTGGTCCATCGAAACGACGCTCCCCAGTAAGCGTCTTGCCAGCGAAAAACCAACATCCATTGCCGCCGATCTCGTCCGGCCAACGCTTCTGCCAGGAAAACCATTTATGCCGGGTACGGTCGGCCATAGCCAATACTTCAATCACACTTTGTTTCCATCCCCTGCAAGTGGACTTTCCCGCGCACCGCTATCGGCCGCGCAGACCGTCCATGCGCAGGACCATAGACAGCTTCGCTACGCCGGGCTGCCCGCTTCGGCTTTGCGGCTCACCTTGTCGACAGCGCCCAGGCGCCCCGCCAAATCCAAGCGCGCCGCGGACATGTCGGCGATGGCGAACATCCCGCGTGTCTCGCGTTCAGGCATCTCCACTGCGACGATATCATCCGCGGCCAGCGCCCTCGACCGCCTCGGCGCCAGCCCCGCCGTGCTGGAAGCATCAGCCATTCTGAAACCGCCCAGGCAACGCAAGAATCCCGCGCAAAAAGCAGTCAGGCGCTATCTCTACGCCACGCAAGCAAGGCCGCTGCCCAAGCATTTCATCAAAAATACCGGCGCCGTCGTCAACTTGCTGCACAACGATCTCGAAAGCAAAGGCCCCTCGCAAAGCCTGCGCTCCGCATCTTATAGCCGGGCCGCCGGCGCTTGCTGCAACGACGCGGCGCTGGAACGTTTTTTGTCGTACGTCGCAAACGAGATCGGCGTGTCAGGCAGCGACATCGACGCCGGCTACGCCAGACGGATGCTGCGGCAGACCCTGCGCGGCTTGATCGAATCGCCGGACGAGGCCATGCCGTTTGCCATCGCCGACTACGATTTCTTGCGCGCGGCCCGGCGACAGCAATCGGTCGCCGGCGTGCACCAGGAATTCATCGCGCATCTGAAAGCCATCATGCCCGATCTGACCAGCGCCGCCGCGAGCTGGCTGGGTGAGGAACTGTTGGCGCAATACGAGCCCGTCGCGCAACGCCGCGATGTGCCGGATACCTGCATATACGGCGGACTGGAATGGGCCAACATTCAGGCCGGCATCGACACCGCCGCCGCACTCGGCATCGATGCCGCCGCCCGTCCGTACGAAGAACTGATCGCGCTGGCGAAAAACATCGACGCCGCCGCCCATGCATCGGCCGGCCTGGGCGCCGCCTTCCTGGCGCCGCAAGCCGCGGCGGCGTTGCGCTATGCCGACGCCGAGGGCCGCATCGACCTGCGCAGCGGCCGCGGCATCGACCCGCTGGATGATGCGCCGACCCTGCTTGAAACGGCGCTGCAGACACTGGATCGGAAACGCACCGAGCTGCGTCGGCAGGAATTGGCGCCGCTGCTCAAAGCACAGGAGTTTCTGGTGCGTCCCACACCTGATCGGCACAAAACAGCAGAAAAGATCTTGCGCGATCTGGGACTCGAACCGACCGCCATCGGGCACGCCCCGCCGCTGACGCGGCAGGCGATCGACGCCTGCCTGTCGGACCGGTCGTTGCTGCAGTTCTATTTGGACGGCTGCCATCGGGGACTGTTCCAGGCGCTGGCCGAAGCGGGCCGGCAGCCGCGCGATTTACCCGACCTGGATGCGCTTTACGACAGCGAATTCTCCGCCTATTTCGAACAACTGACGCAGGCCATGGCGACCCTGATCGCCGCCGCTGTCGAACGCCTCGACGCGGACGATTATCTGTTCTGGAACAATTATCCCGCGCGCTTGCTGCAAACCAGAATCGGTTTCACGGAACAGGTCCCGCTGGCCTCGGCCAATTTCGGCGGCGGTCCGCTGTTTACCTACCGAACCACACAGCTGGCAGGTACAAAAGCCCTGCTGTTTGCGGTCGGAGACGACGAAAGCACGCGGTTTTACCAGGTATCGTTCGACGCATCCAATGCCGGCGTCCTGCACAGGATAAAACCGGGCGCAGAAGGGATAGACGGTTTCATTTCAGCTCACAGGGATGCCTTTTTCGATTCGGACGCGCTGGCGCAGGTTCCCGAACACACGCGATCCCTGGCCTGCGACACGCAGCAATTGGCCGCTTTCGATGACAGCCCGGGCAACACCGCGCAGCGCGCGCGCAAAGCGGCCGCCGCCCTCAATGCATTTGCGCGCGACGAATGGCATGCGCTCGGCTATCGGATCAGCGTGCATGAGCAAAACATGCATGAGATACGTGGGTTTCTACTGGGCCTGATCCCGTTTTACGACTGCGGCGATGCGATCCGGAACCGCCCGGACGAGGCGCCGCTGCCGTGCGCGATCGATGCGGCCGGACTGATGCCGCTGACGTCGACGCTGGCGCGCGGCGGCAGATTGCTGATGAATTTGAGCAAAAAATTGCCGCCGGCCATGACGCGCGAAATCGGTGCGGTCGTTACCAAGGGATTGTCGCGCCGCACCGTAGGCGGCGGCCGGCATGTCGCAATCCGCGGTGCTCGGCGCGGGGGAGACCATTGCCGGCCGCGTCGGCCTGGATTTGATCGGACTGGCCGATCCCGGCTTCGAAACGCTATACAGAGTTCACAGCGGCCTGGGCAGGATAATCGCCACGCAAATCAAAAAACGCTCTGCGTTACTGAACATTCTGAACGGCGACCGGCGCACGCAGCCGCTTGCGGCCTTGCTGGAAAAACAGAGAGAACTGCCATTCTGGTACGACGCCCCACGCGAAGCCTGGTACTCGCGGGAAAACGGCAACGATGCCGCAAGCCTGCCGGCGATGGTCTGTGCCGCGCCCGCCGCCGATGGCCTCTGCGCCAAATTCGTCCGGCTGAATCCGCTGACGCGCAAAACCTTCGGCCCCTATATGGCGCCGAGTTCGGATGCCGCCGGCACGCTGCGCACCCTGCATAAACTGGAGCATGCCTATCCATGCCAGCCGTTTTCCGAACCCTACGGCAGCGGCATCGCCTATGCGCTGCCGCCGGACACGGAAATCTTCCATCTGCGTGCGTTGAGCGACCGCTACGAGGGCGTGGAAGTATTCGAAATCGACCGCAGGCTGTACGCGGTGGACACCCGGTTCGGTTCGCCCGAATTGCTGCCGCTGAACGATCTGCTGGCCCGCCGCGCCGAGGCCGGCCTGTGCCGCATCGTTCGCAACCGGCGCGCACGCTCCTGCGGATTCCTGGTCGAAGACATTACCGCCGGCCGCGCCGTGGCGGGATATGAGAAATACCTGATCGCGTTCCGGCAAGGCAAAAACCATATCGTCCAGTTCGGGCCGCGAGCCAACAGCGTGATCGCCGGCGAGTCCATGACCGTGACGCGGAAGACGCCGTCGCTCCGGTATAAAGGCCGGGTGGAAGGCCTGATCTTTCTGCCGGAGACATCGTACAGAGTTCAAAAAAACAATCGCCGGCTGGTCTTGCGCGCGATGAAAGACGACGACGCCCGCGTGCGCCAAATCGATCTGTCGGCGCCGTTCGAGCCGCTTTCCGGCCGGCTGCTGCCGTACGAAGACGGCATCGAGAACGGGATTCGGGCTGTCGAGTTTTCGGTAGTCAACGGGCGCCACACATTCAGCTATCGCGCCGTATTCGGCAGTTGCCCCGCCGCCGGCCGGGACGCGCAGGCGGGGATGATCCGGGTCGACGAAAACGTGTATTACCGCTTCGACCTCCCGGTGGCGGTCGGCAGCGGCGAGGTATCGCTGACACGCGCGACAGATCTGGAAATAGCGGCCTATCTGGAGCACCAGAAACGGCTGCTCGGCGCGCTGCCGAACCCCGACCAGGTGCAGGTCGAACTCAGCGAGACCAATGCAAAACGCATGATCCGCGTTTTCCGGGTCTATACACCGGATCAGTTCACCTCCTTGATCGACCGTCTGGCCGCCGTGCCGAATCGCGATAAAAGCGAAGTCATGTCCGCACTGGACGCTTATCTCGCAAGCCCTCGCGACAGCGCTGCCCTGGCCTCCTATCCAGACCTGAGATCGGCGGTCGACAAGCTGATCGGCGATCAATTCCACAGCGTGCAAAGTATCGACGCCTTCCGCAGGGGATTGACCCTCGGTCTCAATCGGAAAGCGGGCAGACAGGTGATGCACGGATTGGCGATGGAAGCAGAGGATCTGGAAGAACCGCTGCGGATCTATACCGAGCTGTTTCCTGGGATGACAGCCGTCTTGCGCGACGCCGAACCCATCCGAAACCTGAAAAGCGCGGATGCCGCGGACATATGGCGCGCGCTGTCGACCGCATTCCAGCGCGTGTTCGGCAAGCGAAACGTCGCTTACGCGGAGGTCCGGGTCCTGGCGGCGGATGGTCGCCTGCGCACCAAATATTATTTCAGCGTTTCCGGCAAGCCGGATGCCAGGATCAAACAGTTTGAGCCTGAAATCATCAAGATCCGCCCCGACCGGACGCATATCGACGTCGACGCGCCGAGCCGGGCCGGGCAGCTTCATCGGCTGGAACTGTTCCGTTCATCCGGCGATCAGGAACCGCTGCCCATTCTGCGCGATCTGGACGGACTGAACCGGCCGCAGGAGCGGCGCTACGATTCCGAATACAAGATCTTGACCGCGATCATGCGGGATCATCCCAATTCCGCGGACCTGCTGGGCGTCAAGATGGTATCGCGCTACGCCTTTTGCGTGTCGTGTACAACGGCATGCGCGATTTTTTCGCATCACTATGCGGCGCCGATGGAGTTCGTGCATTTTTCGCCCAGTCCGAGATTCCGGGAAAGCGCGCCCAAGGCGATTCCGGGGCCGACCGTCGTTGCGCTTCCCATTCTCGCCGACGCGTCCAACGACGCGGTGAATGTTTATCGATACCTTCAAGGCCGGCGCGCGCCTTGACTTCAAGCAGGGAGAATCCTTATGCATGGCACGGTCAATTACGCACAGCCATACAATGGCGCTATATCGCAGGGCATCGCGTCGCCGACCTCGCCCGCTCCGCAATGGCGCGCGCCGGCGGCGCCGACCGCTACCGCGGGCACGCGCATGCGCTATGCGAACCGAAGCGGTGGGCGCAATTTCAGCTTATCGACCAAATCGTCCCGGCCCAGCGAAACATTGCGCGATAGCGTTGCGCCGGTTCCCGCGCCGGGTGCGGCTTTGGTCAAGCGGTCGCCGTCCGCGAATGCGGCGCTGCGCGGCGTGAACGAATTTCTGGTCCGGCAAAACATACCCGGCGCCGAGCGCTTGTCCATCGCCGAGACCTTGACGCAATTGCATGCGCTGCTGCATGTCGATTCCAGCGCACCCGCGCCTTCTTTTATCGCCGGCGCACTGCCGCAATCGGACCATCTCCGCATGCTGATCGGACATCTGGCGACCGCGCGCGGCTTTGAAGCGCCCGCTACCGATGCCGGCATACGGATCGACGATGCCTATCAACGCGGACTGGTCGCGCAGGCGCTGCTGACATTGGTCTCCCGGGAACAAGCGGCCAATCAAATGCAGGTCGGCGACTATTCCTTTCTGAAGGCGATTCGCGCAACGGCGCCGATCGATTTGATCGACAAGAGTTTCTCGATGGCGCTGTTGCAACGGTTGGGGCGGATGACGCCGGAGGTCGCGGACTGGACGGCGGCCCTGATCCTGCAACAGCTGCATCCCACGCTGGCGCGCACCGACACGCCTTCAAATACCGTTTACGGCGATACGGAATGGGCCGATCTGGCCTTTGCCATCGATCTGCTCGGCGCCTACGGGCTCGATCATGGCCAGTTCAGCCATGGCGAACTGCGCGATCTGGCCGAACAGACCATTGCCGGGGCCAAACTGAACGACCGGGCGGCCCGGGAAATCTGGCGGATGCAGATACCGACGGCGCTATGGTTTGCGCACGCGAACGGCGCGCTCGACCTGACGACGCAGAATATCGAAAAGGAAGGCATGGCCGGATTCGCGGTCCGCTACCTGGACCGTCATCGCGTCAAAGCATGGCGACAGCAACTGGACCGATTGCGCGAAGCGGTGGAGACGCTTGAAAAGCCTTACCGGTCGCGCGAAGCAATTGCCGCCGATATTGCGCAAACCGGTCCGGATCTGCCGCCGCCGCACCAACACGAACAATGTGTTCCGCCGCGGCCCATTGCCGATCTGGAGCGGGCAGTCGACGGCGAATGGACCATCGTCAATGAATACCACATCGATGCCTTTTCCGACGTTCTGGCGACGGCGCTCAACCGCAGCGACGCACAAACCCGGCGCGACTGGGGTACCGGTGAATTAACCATTCTGCATCCGACCTTGATCCGGGTTTCCAGAAAATCGCCGGACAGCGCGATTGTCAGGGACGAGCTGACTGCCGATATCGGAACGATCGTTCGAACCAGGCTCCTCGGCGCGACTCGTTACTACGCCGTTTCGGCCATGGGAGAACCGATCTCCGCAATGTCCGGCCCGCAGGACACGCTCAGGAAATTCGTCACGGAGACGCCGCAAAGGTTTCTGGCCCGTCCCATGCCGATGCAGCGCGAGAACGCCCCGGCATACCTGTTCATGGATGCATCGTTTGCCGAATCGCCCAATATCGAAGGGAGCAAGGAAGCGCGCGCATTAGCCGTTTCGCAAAAACTGATGGGGCGCGCCGCCCATGCCGGCCCCATCGATAGCACGCCCTTTCTGCTGGCGGCAAAAAGGGAAAGGCAAGCGCTGATGCCATTTTCAGCCTGCTTCACACCGGCCGCGGGAGATCTGCTGGAAGCGCGGGCCACGCCATGCGGGATCGCGCTGGAGCGGAACGATATGAATATGATGCGCCATGGGAATTCGCAACAGCAGTTGGAAAACGGTCTTCAATATCTGCTCGGCAGGGAGATTGGGCGCAAGGTGCTGGACGAGGCAGAAGCGCGCTTCAAGGAACAGCTTTTCCATAGCGCCGGCCGCCCCGCAAAACAGCGGTCCAGGAAACTGGCAGAACTCCTGCACGATATGCGTGCGGCGGCAACCCGGCCCTTCGATTTTCTGTCGGCCGCTCCAGTCGACAATGTCCGGATCGCAGCGGACCAGTCCCCGCCGAACGATTTTTCGGAGGACCTGCTGAGGATGCTGGGAAACAAGCCGTCGATCGAACGCATACGCCAAAAGCTGAATCTGTTTGCCGGACGGCGATTGCGGTTTTCGTCCGCAATCGGCTGGCAGACCGACCATGCCGTTCCGGATGCGGCAGGGTTGGGCCGCGATGAGCGGGTCAGGGATATCGCCGGCGCGGACCATGTGCTGCTCAGGCAGATTCGGCCTGCGCAGCGAGAGGGACCGCACACCGCTCTCTATGCCCGCGTCAATCCGTATAACCATGCGGTCTTCGGTCCGGCGATCGTCGCCGGCGCGGACGGTCGTCTGCGTTCGGTCATGGCGGCGCCGGCCATCCCATCGATTGCGCTGAACAGCGCGGCGAAGATCGGACGGCGCTTCATCATCGCCGGGCGCGCGGAGGTGCGGCAAATACACGACACCGAGCAGCAGGCGCGCGGCATTTTCACCTTCGATCTGAACGGACGGATTTATCAGACCGACTTGTTCGATTTCACACCGCAGCTGCGCCTGTTGGACCAACTGCGACGGCCATCCGGGCCGGTCCCGTATTGCCGCGGCGAACGCTCGCTGCGCTTGCCCGGAAAAGGCAGGATATGCGAAAACACCCAGCAATTCCTGGATAGCCATCAGCGGGCCGGCCGTCGGATAAACCATCCGGGCCACTACATACAGGCCGCGCCGGTCTGGCCGTCGCGGCCGGAACGTCCGCGCCGCGAAGCCACCATTTTCTTTGCGGAAAATACCGGCTCCCTGGATAACAATAACGCGGCGATCGTCGACCAATTCATGCTGCGCGGCCAGCGGCGCGGCAATCCCGACATCGATTTTCCCTACGAAAGCATGCCCACCGGGACGCGCAGCTTTCCGAACGTCGCGCCTCTGCCGGAGCAGATCCGGGCGCGCCTGATCGTTGAAGACGGCGAACGCCCGATGATCGAATATTTTCTGGAAAGCGATTTTTGCGAGGGTACCAGCCGAAGCGCGTCGGCGCAGGTAAGGACCCGCATCAGAAGGGATTTCCGTTCGCGGCGGCTGCCGGACGGCAGCATCGAAGGCTTGCTCGAGATCGCTCCGAACACTTATTATCGCTTCGCGTTGCCGGATGCGCCGGACGCCGCGGAAATCATGCTGCGGCCGGAATCGGAGCGCGCGGTCATCGACGATTTCACCGCCGCGGCGACCGTCGAGCCGCTGGTGCGCAACGACAGCGCCGAATTCTCCGTGGAACTCGAAGAACGCTATGCGCCTATCATCATCGATATCGTGTTCAGATGGGGCAACGCGGCGCGCGTGATCGACGCCATCAAAACGGCGATGCGGCGCAGCGCCGCGAGCGGCGATCCGGCAAGCGCTTCATCGGCGCTGGAGAATTATCTGGTGAACTACGATGTCAACGCGCCCGAGCCGCCTTCCGGCCCGATTCTGGCGGAACTCGATCTCGGACTGACCGAGATCATGCGCATGGTCAGCGACACGCATGCGTTCCGCAACCAGCTGCGCGACAATTATCGACGGCAGCGGGACAACGTGGATTTTGCCGAGGTGAGGATTCCGCAGTGGCCGGCGCAGGATGCGATGCCGGAGGTGGAAGCCGAACGCATGGAGCTGGAGATGGCCAGCACGCTGACGCTGTTGTCCGATGTCTTTCCCGCGCTCGATTTCAGCACCATGTGGGCGCCGCAAACGCGATCCCGCCTGGCGATCATGCACAATGAATTCGAACGTGTGTTCGGGGGCAGGAATTTCGCCATCGCGGTGGTCCAGCCCGTCGAGGGACCCAGGCGCGTGTATTGCAGCACGTCCGGCACGGTGTCGGCATTCACCGCCCCTCCCGGGCTCACGCTGGTGCGCGACGTGCCCGCCGTCGAGAATCCGCCGATGCCGCACATTCCGAATCTGACCAAGATATTTTCAAAGCAATCGCGCGCGCTCGATACGGAACGCGTCATCTTCATCAGATTGCAGGAAGATTTTCCAAGCGGCAACGAGATCGCATCGGTAACGCTTTATTCGCGGCTGGACTTTTGCCACTCCTGCACGTTTTGCTGTATCTATTTCGCGGAAAGGTATCCGAACGCGACGATGAATTTTCTGTATTTTCCTGGCCGGAGAACAAGAACTTCGCTGAGTTGACGGCGGCAGCCGGCTGACATCGTTGCGAGACGCCTGTAAGCTTGTCATCGCCATGAAAAAGCCCTTTCACACATCCCTGTTCTGGTATCGCCGCGATCTGCGCATTTCCGACAATGCCGGACTGTATCGCGCGTTGAGCCAAAGCGAACAGGTGATTTGCGCGTTTATCTTCGACCGCGACATCCTCGATCGGCTGATCGAAGAAGGCATCACCGACGACCGCCGTGTGGAGTTCATTCTGGAAAGCGTGGTTGAACTGGATGCGGCGCTGCGGGATTCGGAAAGCGGGCTGATCGTGCGGCATGCCTTTGCGGCGGAGGAAATACCGAAGCTGGCCGCCGCACTGGCCGTCGATGCGGTGTTTGCCAACGACGATTACGAGCCGCAGGCCAATGCCCGCGATGCGCGGGTAGCCGAAGCATTGCGCGCCGACGGAAGGCAACTGCTGCTGTTCAAGGATCAGGCGATTTTCGACAAGGACGAAATTCTGACGCAGGCGATGCAGCCATTTTCGGTGTTCACGCCCTACAGGCAGGCGTGGATGAACCGCATTGCCGCCGCTGGGGATTTTTATTTGCAGGCCTATCCGGTGGAGCGCCATCTGCAAAAGCTGGCCGCGCCGCCGCCGGCCTATGGTGACCCGATACCGTCGCTGCAACAGCTGGGCTTCGAAAAAAGCAACCTGTCCGATTTGGAAATCCCGACGGGGATATCCGGCGCGCAGGCATTGCTCGACGACTTCGCCGACCGCATCGGTCGATATGGCGCCGACCGCGACCACCCGGCGCTGGATGGGCCCTCTTATCTTTCCGTGCATCTGCGCTTCGGTACGGTGTCAATCCGCGGGTTGGCGCGGCTGGCGTTCGATCGGATGCGCAGCGGGCATGACCATGCCGGCGCGGCGGTCTGGCTGTCGGAGCTGGTGTGGCGCGATTTCTATTTCATGATCCTGCATCATTATCCGCACGTCGCCGAGCGCGCGTTCAAGCCGGCCTACGATCGTATCGAGTGGGAAAAAGGCGATGGCGCGATGGCGTCGTTCCAGGCCTGGTGCGACGGACGCACCGGCTATCCGCTGGTGGATGCGGCAATGCTGCAAATCAACCGCACCGGATACATGCACAACCGGCTGCGCATGGTCGCGGCCAGCTTTCTGATCAAGGACCTCGGCATCGACTGGCGTTGGGGCGAGCGCTATTTCGCCTCTCAACTGAACGATTTCGACTTGTCGGCCAACAACGGCGGCTGGCAATGGGTGGCCTCGTCAGGCTGCGACGCGCAGCCCTATTTCCGCATTTTCAATCCGGTGGCGCAGTCGGAGAAATTCGATGCCGACGGCACCTTTATCCGCCGCTATCTGCCGCAGCTTGGAGGGCTGCCCGACCAATATATTCACGCGCCGTGGACCGCTCCGCCCGCCGAACTGGCGCGGGCCGGCGTCACGCTGGGCGGCAATTACCCGCAACCAATCGTGCAGCATGCGCAGGCGCGGCAGCGCACGCTGGAACGCTATGCGCTTGTCAAAAAGGCGAAACCGGCGTCCGAAGCGTAAACCGTTGCGGGTCGAAGCCTGCGCCGGACTTATTCCGCCAACGGCGGCGGCGCGCCGACAGCATGACCGAAACTCACCAGCGGCACGCGCCGCGTCATCCATACGGCGATCAGCGCCGCGATGATCGCCAGCGCCACGCCGAGATGGATGGAACCGACCAGCGCGTCGCGCGCGGCATCGAGCATGGCCAGGCCGTTATGGCCACTTTGCGCGGTTTGCGTCATCAGGGTTTGCTGCGCCGACTGATTCAACAGAATTTCCGGATTCTTGAATGCGTCCAGCCATTGTTCCCCGTGCGACTCTTCGAGCGTCTGCCGCACGCCGCTGGCGTACATGTGGTTGACCATCATGCCGATGATCGCCGTGCCGAGCATGCCGCCGACCATGCGCAAGGACTGCAGCAACGCGGTGGCGATGCCCATATATTCGCGCGCCGCGGTCTGCTGCGCAAAGATGGTCAGATTAGGCAGCACCAGGCCGAACCCGAGACCGCCGATCAACATTACCGTCAGCATGAAACCGAGCGGCGAGGTGCGCTGCATCAGCGCCATGCCCAGGCTGGACAAGGCAATGCAGATGAAACCGATGTACAGCATCGCGTTCGGCCGCGGAATGCGGGTAATCAGGCGGCCATTGAGAATGCTGGCGACGGTGATGCAGGTGACCAGCGGCGTAATCAGCAAGCCGGCGTGCTGCGGCGACATGCCGAAGCCGCCCTGGAACAGCAGCGGCGCATACACCAGCATCCCAAACATCGCAAAACCGGTTAGCAGCGCCAGCGCGAACAATGGCGACAGCGAGGGATCGCGCATCATTTCCAGCGGCAGCAGGGGCTGCGACGCGTGCTGCTCCCATTTCCACAGTCCGTAAAAGGAAGCGACGCATACCGCCAGCAATGCCATCACCATCAACGAGAAGCCATGCTTGGGCAAGGCTTCCACCAGGAATTGCAAACTGCCCAGCGCCAGCGTAATCAACAGCGCACCGGGCCAGTCGAGCCGGATTTTGGTGCCGGACGCGAGATGGCGGATGTGCGGAAAAAAACGCCAGATGAAATACAGGGACAAAATCCCGAACGGCAGATTGACGTAAAACACCCAGCGCCATCCCCAATGTTGCGTCAGGAAGCCGCCCAGCGACGGACCGAAGGCGGTAGCGATGCCATACGACGAGCTCATCAATACCTGCCAGCGCAGGCGAACTTTGGCTTCCGGAAACAGATCCGGAATGCAGGCAAAGGCGGTGCCGACCAGCATGCCGCCGCCTATGCCCTGCAGGCCGCGCGCCAGCACCAGAAACAGCATGCTGTCGGACAGGCCGCATAGCACCGACGCGGCGCTGAAGATGATGACCGACGCGATCACGAACGGCTTGCGCCCGAAATAGTCGCCGAGCCGTCCAAAGATCGGCACCGTAATCACCGAGGTCAGCAGGTAGGACGTCGCCACCCACGCATACAGATCGAAGCCCTTCAACTCGGCCACCACTGTGGGCAACGCCGTACCGACCACGGTCTGGTCGAGCGCAACCAGCATCACGACGAAGCAGATGCCCAGCATGGCCAGCAGTAGTTCGCGAAAGGGACGCACGGCGGAGCCGGACGGCGAAGCGGTATTAGAGGGCATGGAAAACAATGAGGCGCGAGCGCCCGATGGAAGGCAGGACAAGTCCGCCATTTTATCAAGAATGAAGAAGTTGTGTTGGCCCCATTGGGGATAATGGACAACAGTGCGGCGCCAGGGCCTGTCCATCGGTTTGCGATTCATGCAAAGCAGGCAATAATGCCGGATCCGAAACCGACCGAAAGAAGAAAAACGATGGGCGTGGGCGTGTTGTGCGGCTTATTGGCCGGTGCGTTGTGGGGCATGGTGTTTATCGTGCCTAAACTGCTGCCGGCGTTTTCGCCGTGGGAGCTGGCGTTCGGTCGTTATGCGGCCTACGGACTGATCGCTTTGGCGGCGATGCTGCCGCGGCTGGGCCGCATCGCCGCCAAACTGACGCGCGCCGACTGCCTGGCGCTGACCCGGCAGGCGCTGGCCGGCAATCTGGTGTATTACGTGCTGCTGACGTTCGCGGTGAAATTGGCCGGCGTCGGGCCGGCGTCGCTGATTATCGGCGTGCTGCCGATCAGCGTGACGCTGTTGGGACGGCGCGCGCAGGATCGCGTGCCTTGCAGGAAATTGCTGTTGCCGCTGGCGCTGGTGGCGCTGGGCATCGCCTGCATCAATATCGATTTGTTTTCGGCGGTGGCGCTGGCAGGCGACGGCGCCAAGGCACTGGGCGTGACGTTCGCCGTCGGCGCGTTGGCGTGCTGGACCTGGTATGCGATCGACAATGCACGCTTCCTTCAGAACAATCCGAATTTCAGCAGTAGCGAATGGTCGGCGCTGTACGGTTTATGCAGCGGCCTGATCGCGGTCGCGCTGGCGGCGCTGGCATACGGCGTCTTCGGCGGGCGGATCGCGCATCTCGCGGCGGCAAGCGGCGGCCCGGCGCGCGACTGGACGTATTTCTGGTGCGTCAGCGCGTTGCTGGCGCTGGGCGCGTCGATGATAGGCAACAACCTGTGGAACATCGCCAGCCGGCGCTTGCCGATCACCTTGTCCGGCCAGATGATTGTCTTCGAAACCTTGTTTGCGCTGCTGTACGGTTTCATCCACGACCATCGCTGGCCGCGTCCGCTGGAATTTTGCGCGATTGCCTTGCTGGTGTCGGGAGTGGCGTGGGCGGTGGGCGCGCATGCGGCGCAAGCGCAGGAGCCGCCGCATTAAGCAATAAGCGGTTTGGCTTAATCGCCCGCCACGGTCATGCTCTCGATCAGGACGGAGCCGGTTTCCTTGGAGCCGCGAATCAGTCTGTCGCTGCCGATGGCCGCGATCTGTCCGAACATCTCCTTCATGTTGCCGGCGATCGTGATTTCTTCCACCGGATATTGAATGACGCCGTTTTCCACCCAGTAGCCGGACGCGCCGCGCGAATAATCGCCGGTCACGTAATTGACACCCTGCCCCATCAGCTCGGTCACCAGCAGCCCGGTGCCCATTTTCTTGAGCATCGCCTGGAAATTGTCGGACTTCTTGGTGTTGGTCGAACGCAGCGTCAGATTGTGCGAGCCGCCCGCATTGCCGGTGGTTTTCATGCCCAGCTTGCGCGCCGAATACGTCGACAGAAAATAGCCCTGCACCACGCCGTTGTCGACCACTTTGCGGCGCTCGGTCTTGACGCCTTCGTCGTCGAACGGCGAAGAGCCGACGCCGCCGATGACATGCGGATCTTCGTCGATCTGGATATGCGCGGCGAATATCGATTTGCCCAGCGAATCCAGCAGGAACGACGATTTGCGATACAGCGCGCCGCCCGACACAGCCTGCACGAAAGTGCCCAGCAAGCCGGCGGCCAGCGGCGCTTCGAACAGGACCGGGCATTTGCGCGTACTCAGTTTGCGTGCGTTCAACCGCGCCAGCGCGCGCTCGGCGGCGTAGCGTCCGATGTCCTCCGGCTCTGCCAGTTTTTTCGGATCGCGCATCGACGAATACCAATCGTCGCGCTGCATCTTGGCGCCCTTGCCGGCGATCGGCGCGACCGAGATGCTATGCCGCGAAAATGGATAGCCGCCGATGAAACCGCGGCTGTTGGCGGAAACGAAATGCGATTGCTGGGCGTAGACGCTGGCGCCTTCGCTGTTGGTGATGCGCGGGTCGACCGCAAATGCTGCGGCTTCACAGCGTTGCGCGATCACTACGGCCTCTTCCGCAGACAGCAGCCATGGCATGCACAGATTCAGATCGCGCGGATGCATTTCCAGCGTGTCCTGATCCGGCAGACCGGCGCAGTCGTCGGGCGCGGTGAAGCGCGCGATGTTGTAGGCGGCGTCGACCGTCTCCTGCATCGCTTTCCGGGAAAAATCGGAGGTGCTGGCGCCGCCGCGGCGGATCTGGCTGCCGTCGCCCATGTAAATGGTGACGCCCATGCCCTTGTCCTTGTTCTGCTCGATGGTTTCGATGCTGCCCTTGCGCACCGAGACCGACAGGCCGCTGCCCTCGCTGAATTCGACGGCGGCGTCGGATGCGCCTTTTTGCTTCGCGTAATCCAGCACGTCCTGCGCCATCTGACGCAATTGTTGTTGATCGTGAATGAAAATATTGTCGCTCATAGAGGTGTTCGCAATCCTGTTTTGTGCAATTTGGGTCGATTTCTTGGCCGGGAAGCCTGTCGAACCGCCGAATAGCCCGAAGTTCGATGGAATCCGCCAAATAAAGCGGTATCATAGCAGCCGTTTAGCTTTCGTTATGCCCTATCATGCCAAATCCCAACCGCGGCTCCTGCGGCTTCCAGTCCAGTGAGTTTGAACAAGAATACGAGCGCCCTTCCAAATCGCAGCTCAAGCGCGAAATGACCGCCCTGCAAAAGCTGGGCGAAGAGTTGATCGCCGAATCGCGCGAACGCGTCAAGCGCGTGCCGATGCCGGAAGACGTGCGCGACGCTATCCTGGAATGCCAGCAAATCAAGGATCACGAAGGCCGCCGCCGCCAGGTGCAATACGTCGGCAAGAAAATGCGCACGCTGGATGAGGAAGAGCTGGCCGCCATCCAGCGCACGCTCGACAGTTGGCGCGGCCTGTCCAAGGCCGACACCAACGCCATGCACGCGCTGGAGCGCAAACGCGAAAAACTGTTGCAGGACGACAATGTGCTGACCGAATTGCTGGAACAGCATCCGGAGCTGGAAATTCAACATCTGCGCACGCTGATCCGCAATGCTCGCAAGGAACAGGCCGAGCACAAACCGCCGAAAGCCTATCGCGAAATCTTCCAGATCCTGAAGCAGTTGCAAAAGAAGGAAAGCGGCGCTGACGACGGCGATGACGGCAGCGATGCCGAAGACGAAGAATCCGGCCATGGCTGAACGCGCCTTGCTGATCGGCCTGGTGTCGATTTCGGACCGCGCCTCCAGCGGCGTGTATGAAGACCAGGGCATACCGGCGCTGCGGGACTGGCTATCCGCCACCATCCTCAGCCCGTTCCGCGTGGAAACCCGGCTGATCGCCGACGACCGGCCCACCATCGAGCAAACGCTAATCGAACTGGTCGATACGGTGCGCTGCGATCTGGTGCTGACCACCGGCGGCACCGGCCCGTCGCGGCGCGATGTGACGCCGGAAGCGACCAAGGCCATCGCCACCAAGGAAATGCCGGGCTTCGGCGAACAGATGCGTCAGATCAGTCTGAATTTCGTGCCGACCGCGATCCTGTCGCGGCAGACCGCGGTGATTCGCGAAACGGCCGACCATGCGGCGCTGATCCTGAATTTGCCGGGACAGCCGAAATCGATCAGGGAAACGTTGGAAGGCCTGAAAGAGGCCGATGGCGCGCAACGGGTCGCCGGCATCTTCGCCGCGGTGCCGTATTGCATAGACCTGATCGGCGGCCCGTATATCGACACCGATCCGGCCATCTGCAAGGCCTTCCGCCCCAAATCGGCAATCCGGCCCGTGCCTCCCGCGGCCTGACCGTCCTTATTCCATTTCTCTTTCTTATCCCGACACCATGAACGACGACGCTCTGCTGGAAACCATCGACATCGAAACCGCCCCCAATCCGACCGCATCGGTGATCTGGATGCACGGCCTGGGCGCCGACAGCTCCGATTTCGTGCCCCTGGTGCCGGAACTGGATCTGACCGGCTGCGGACCGGTGCGTTTCGTCTTTCCGGATGCGCCGGTGATGCCGGTGACGCTGAACGGCGGCGCCGGGATGCAATCCTGGTACGACATCATCGGGCTGGAACTGGAGCGGCGCGAAGACGAAGCCGGTTTGCGGGCGTCGCAGGCCGCCATCGAGCGGCTGATCGCACGCGAGCTGGAGCGTGGCGTGCGCAGCGAACGGATCGTGGTGGCGGGGTTTTCGCAAGGCTGCGCGATGGCCTTGCAGATCGGGCTGCGCCATCCGCAACCGCTGGCGGGCATGTTATGCCTGTCCGGTTATCTGCCGCTGCGCGATACCGTGCGCACCGAAGGCACGCCGGCCAATCAGAAGACGCCGATTTTCATGGCCCACGGCTTGGTCGATGGCGTGGTGCCGCTGGATCGCGCCGAGAAGTCGCGCGATCTGCTGACCGCGCTGGGTTATCAGGTGCAATGGAAGAGCTATCCGATGCCGCACAGCGTGTGTCCGGAAGAAATCGCCGATATCAGTCGATGGCTGCAGTCGGTGCTGGCGCCGGGCTGATCGCTTCTATTTAAACACCACCGATTTGTACCCGTTGAGCAGCACGCGGCGTTCGATGAACCACTTTACCGCGCGCGCCAGCACCACACATTCCACGTCGCGGCCGATCGCCGTCAGCGTATCAGGCCCCATCGCATGATCGACGCGGGCCACGTCCTGCTCGATGATCGGACCTTCGTCCAGATCGCCGGTCACGAAATGAGCGGTGGCGCCGATCAGCTTGACGCCGCGCTCATGCGCCTGGTAATACGGTTTCGCGCCCTTGAAGCTGGGCAGAAACGAATGATGGATATTGATCGCGCGGCCGCGTAAGGCGTTGCACATCGCCGGCGACAGTATCTGCATGTATCGGGCCAGCACCACCAGATCGACTTCGTGGCGCTCGATCAATTCCATCACGCGGTCCTCTTGCGCCAGCTTCTGCTGCTCCGACGCGCCGGCGGCCAGCGGCAGATGGTGGAACGGAATGTTGTAGCTGGCCGCCAGCTGATAGAAATCGGTATGGTTGGAAACGATCGCCGGAATCTCGACCGGCAGCAGACCGCTGCGATAGCGGAACAGCAGATCGTTCAGACAATGGCCGATCTTCGACACCATCAATATCACGCGCGGCTTCTTGCCGGCGTCGTTCAATTGCCAGTTCATCTCCAGCGGGCCGGCAATCAATCCGAACGCCGCATGCAGCGCCGCCGCATCGAACCGGGCATCTTCGGCGGTGAAATGCACGCGCATGAAAAACAGCTTGGACTCGGCGTCGCCGAACTGCGCGGAGTCGACGATATTGCAGCCGTGGTCGGCGAGAAAGCCCGATACGCGATGCACGATGCCGCGCTGGTCGAGGCAGGAAAGCGTGAGGATGTATTCTGCTTGCGTCATGATGGAAATGAATGGCTGCGCCCTTGTCGCGGGCGAAGGCGCTATTGTCGCATGAGCGGGCAGGAACATGCATATCGCGTCCCGTTGGGAGGTAGGCGCGATATGTATTCGTTACGACGGTTGAAAAACAATCCGCAGTGCGGAGCGCAAAAAAAATTGCGGTATTGGACAAGGCGGAGGCTTCCTGCGCCCCGCCTTTTCAATCGGAAAAGATATGGCCCCTTAAGCTACCGCGGTTTTTGCCGGCCGCTCATTCAGGACTTCGCCCAATTCGGCCTGGCGCCCTTCGACCAACATCTGCACGTCGCCGCTGATCCGGCCGCCTTCCTCGATGACCAGTTTGCCGCAACGAATCGTGCCGGTGACTTCGCCGGTGGCGTACACCACCAGCTTCTGACGCACGGTCAGTTTGCCCTCGAATTTGCCGCGAATTTCCGCCAGGTCGATGCCTGCCGAGCCCTTGAATGCGCCTTTTTCGGCAATCTGAATCACGCGCGAATCCATCGTGGCTTCCACAAAGCCCTCGACCACAAGCGTATCGCAATCGTTGATTTCAACGCCCTTCAATTTGATGTTCGGTCCGACGATCAGCTTGCTGCCGACCTCGTTATTGCCGCTGCCGCCGCCGTGTGACGCTGCCGCCGACGATGGGGTGGAGGCCAGTTGACTGCCGGGCGGAACGGTTCGGCCTGCCACGCCGGCGCCTGGAGGGGTCACGTTGGCGCCGAATGGAGAGTTGGGTGTATTGGTGTCGCGTTTGCCAAAAAGGGTTTCTGAGCGAAGCATGGGATCTCCCGAAGATTGAAGCGGCAGCGTGAAGCTGCACTAATTGACATGGCGACTGCGCTTCAACGTTATGGGAACTTGTTCACCACGCCGAAGGCTTTGATATCGCCTCGAAATGTAAAACACTCACGATGGACACCCCTATGCATCGCTTAGATTACTGCGCTTCGGCCGTGCCGTATTAGTAAAAGTTCAATCCTATTTTGTAACAGAATAATGAATTCACCGAGCACTTGCCGGTTTTGCAGCTCGGCCGTTTGTTTTAGGAAAACCCGGCTTGCTCTGCAAAACTTGACTTTTCCGCGCGCGCAAAGGATTCTGTAGCGCGCAAAATCCAAATCCAGGTGGCTATGCAGACCCAGGATTCGACCAACGAAAAAATGCATTGGATCACATCGCATATCAATAGGGGAATTCTGTGACATCTGCTTACGACTTGAGCGAGCTTTCCGGCTCCGCCGCGCCGCCGGCTCCGGCGCCATTTACATTCAGCGGGCGCGGCGGCGAATATTTTCGCATCTGGATCGTCAATCTGCTGTTGAGCATAGTGACGCTGGGCATTTATTCGGCCTGGGCCAAAGTGCGCCGCACCCGCTATTTTTACGACAATACCAGCGTCGCCGGCAGCAGTTTCGAGTATCACGGCAATCCGATCGCAATTCTGAAGGGCCGCATCGCCGCCGTCGTGCTGGTGGCGCTGCATCACTTCGCGCCGCGCATTGCGCCGATGTTCGGCGTCGCCGTGTTTGTGCTATTTACGGTCGCAACGCCGTGGCTGATCTGGAAAAGCCTGCAATTCAAACTCTACAATTCAAGCTATCGCGGCATACGCTTCGGGCTGCGCGGTTCCGCCCGCGAGGCTTATATTGTCTTTCTGCTGTGGCCGTTGCTGACCGGATTGACCCTGTTTTTGCTGGCGCCGTTTGCCCATCAGCGCATGAAGCGCTTCCAGCACAACAGCAGCCGCTTCGGCGATGCGTCGTTCTCGTTTCACGCCACGGTCGGCAGTTTTTATAAAACTTATTTGATCGGGTTGGCGATTGCGTTGGCAGGAATAATCGCGATCGGGATGCTGTTCGGCGGTTCGGCGGCGGCGCTGGCCGGCTTGAGCCGGCGCTCCCCGGCCGCCATCCTGAGCGCAATGACGTTTTTCTTCGCCCTGTATCTGTGGATGGCGGTGTTGTATCCGCTGTTTTACACGCTGATTCAAAATCTGATCTGGAACAATACCCGCCTCGGCGCGCATGGTATTCAAAGCCGGATGAAATGGAGCCGGATGACCTGGATCTGGTTGAGCAATCTGTTTTTGATCGCCGTCACGCTGGGCTTGTTCATGCCGTTCGCGACGATTCGCTTGCTGCGCTATCGGATTGAATCGATGAGCCTGCTGCCGGCCGGCGATTTGAATGAATTCACCGCCGCCGCCGAACCGCCCGGCTCCGTCACCGGCGAGGGATTGAGCGATTTGCTGGACTTCGATATCTCGCTATGAACGATATACCGGGCACGGAACAGTCGCCGCCCGCCGCCGTGGACGGGCTTTATTTCGACGGCCGGTCGTCGCGTCAGCATCGCGTCACGTTGTCGGTGCGCGAGCAGACGGCCGTGCTGACCGGAGATGTGCAGCGGCAATGCGCGCTGTCCGAATTGCGTGTATCCGAACGCTTCAGCCGCGCCAGCCGTAAGGTCACCTTTCCAGATGGCGCCTATCTCGAAGTCGCCGATACGGCGGCCTTTAACGCGCTGCTGGACACCACCGGGCATCGGGAATCGCCGGTAGCGCGCGCTCAACAACACTGGCGTGCCGCGCTGATTGCATTGGCGGCCACCATCGTTTTGCTGGTGCTGGCTTATCTTTATCTGTTGCCGGCGGTATCGGCGTTCGTCGCCAATCGGTTGCCGCCGTCGATCGAACGCCGGATCGGCGCCAGCGCGCTGGGGTTTCTCGATCAGCATGTGTTCGAGCCGTCGCAATTGCCGCCGGCGCGTCAGGATGCGCTGGTCAAACGCTTTACCGCGTTGCAACTGCCGCCCGGACCGGTTTCCTCCTACCGGATCCTGTTTCGCAAAAGCAGGATCGGTGCGAATGCTTTGACCCTGCCCTCGGGAGAAATCATCCTGACCGATGAGCTGGTGAACCTGCTCGACAATGACGAAGCCGTCATGGGGGTGCTGGCGCACGAAATGGGGCATGTGCAAAAGCGCCACCTGATGCAGCGGGCGATTCAGGGATCGGTGATCGGCGCGACGGTGACGGTGCTGTTCGGCGATGTGTCGACGCTGGCGGCCAATCTGTCCACGCTGATGCTGGATATGCATTATTCGCGCGATGCCGAACGGGAAGCGGACGACTACGCGATCGCGACGTTCAAGGCGAACGGGATACCGTTGTCGCAACTGGCGTATGTGTTTCAAAAGCTCGGAGCCCGGGGCGGCACCGGGCCGGTGCCGTTTCTCGCCAGCCATCCGGCCGGCAGCGAACGGATTGCGCACATTCTGAACAGCCGGTAGACAGGCCTGCCGCGCTACCAGCGCAGCAGGCGCGGCCCCAGCAGCGCACCCGCGGCGGTCGGAATCAGCATGCCCAGCAGATACCAGACGGCGATAAACGGCGCTTGAACTTCCGGGCAATGCAGACAATAGATCAGCGCCGCCAGCGAACCCGACAGCAGCCCGGCTGCCGCACCCGCATGCCGCAGACGGGTCGGCGCCAGCCCCTTGATCGCCCGGATCAATGCAATGAAAATCGGTAGCGACAACATGGCGATCAGGAATGGACAGACTTTCCACGTCTGGCCCAGCAGCAGCGGCAGGCGCTGATCCGGCGCGGCGTCGGCCAAGGTAATGGCGGCGACGATCCAGAGGATCAGCAAGGGCGCCGCCAGCAGCCAGGCCCATGGCCCCGGCGTGGCGCCCGGACGCGCCAGCCGGGTTCCGATCGGCAGACCGAGCAGTGTCAGGCTCAGCACAAACGCCACTTTGAACCGGAACAGCGGCAGTGTGGCGGCATGCGCCAGATCCGGCCGTATGCCCAAGAAGAGGAGCATCAGCAGCATGGCGCCGAACGCGCCGCAGGCCAACGCCCCGGCGTAGCGGCGCCGCGTTGCATGCGGCGCGACGGCCACCGGTCCAGTCGCCAGCATATCGATCAAATCATCGGTTTTCATTGCGTCCACTCATTTTTGCTGCCAGGGCTTTCAGGCCCCGATGTACGGCGACTTTCACCGCCGATTCGGACATGCCGGTCAGATCGGCGGTTTCCCGCACCGAGAGGCCTTCCAATTTGGTATGCACGATTGACGCACGCTGCTGCTCGGGCAATTGCGTCAGCAGACGATCCAGGTCGCGGCGCGCCTCGTCCGCATCGGCATCGGCGCTGGAGAGCAATTCTTCCGCATGGTCGATTTCCGTCAGCGGATCGGTCAGCGAGTCATGCAGCATTTCGCGCCCCTGCCGCCGACGCAGCCAGTCGATCAGCTTGTATCTTGCGATGGCATGCACCCATGCCGTCAACGGCGCATCGGCGTTATACGTATGACGCTGGTTATGCACGGCCAGCAGCGCCTCCTGCAGCAGGTCTTCGACTTCGTCGGGCCAGCGGCTCAGGCGGCGCCGTAAAAATGCCCGCAGATGCGCGGACAAGGCCCGCAGGAAGTCGCGATACGCCCCGGCGTCTCCCGCCAGCCCGTCAAGCAGCAAGGCGCGCAATTTGCGTTCGGCTGCATCCAGCTGATCTGTATTATCTATTCGCTGCATCCGTGTCTTTGGTTACATCGCGCCGTCAATCGTTATCGCTTTCATTATTGTCCTTCGATCGCCGGGCCTCCCGAATGACCGGACTTGCCGGGATATTTGGATCGGCATGCCTATTTTTGCATAAAGCTGTAACCGATCGGCACAATCCGGCGAATTACCTGACAGAACCCCTTACAGAAAGGAGCCTGCCATGTACTCCTCCCCCACATCCGGTAGCGCTGACGATGACGTCGTCGCCAGCGGCGACGGCCGCCCCCGCAGCGGCGTCATCCATCCGTTATGGCTGCGCATCACCCATTGGCTCAATGCCGCGGCAGTGGTGCTGATGATGATGAGCGGCTGGCGTATTTACAATGCATCGCCGCTGTTCGATTTCTCGATTCCGCCCGGCGTCACGCTGGGGGGCTGGCTCGGCGGCGCCATCCAGTGGCATTTCGCGGCCATGTGGCTGCTGGTCGTCAACGGCTTGATTTATCTTGTCTTGAATCTCGTCACCCGCCGTTTGCCGCGCCGCTTCTTTCCGGTGACGCCGCGGGCCTTGCTGGCCGATGTGCTTGCCGCGCTGAAAGGCCGTTTGGCGCATGCCGATCCATATAAATACAATGCGGTGCAACGCCTGGCCTATCTGTTTGTCATACTCGATATCTGCTTGCTGGTGCTGTCGGGGCTGGTGCTGTGGAAGTCGGTGCAATTTTCGCTGCTGCGCGACTTGCTGGGCGGATACGAAAACGCCCGTATCGTACATTTTTTTGCGATGGCCGGATTGCTTGCGTTCATCGCCGTTCATCTGGCAATGGTGGCGCTGGTGCCGCGCACCTTATTGCCCATGATCAGGGGGCGCGAATGAACAAGATTCAAAAACCGGGCCACGGCATGCTCAGCGAACCCGATGCCTCCTTATTGCTGAGGGACGCCGTACGCGGTATCGCGCAACCTTCGCGGCGCGCCTTTCTGCAGCGCTCATTGACGCTGGGCGGCCTGGCAATGCTGAGCGGCTGCTCGCTGTCCGACAATGCCGGCATCGAAACCGCGCTGATGCGGGTGTCGCGCTTCAATGACGATGTGCAGGCCTGGCTGTTCGATCCGAACAAACTGGCGCCGACCTATCCGGACTCCATGATTACGCGTCCGTTTCCGTTCAACGCCTATTACGGCGAAGACGAAGTGCGGACAGTCGACGGCGACACTTACCGGCTGGAGCTCAGCGGCCTGATTGCCGACCAGCGTCCCTGGACGTTGTCGCGCTTGCGCGCTTTGCCGCAAACCGACCAGGTCACGCGTCATATCTGCGTCGAGGGCTGGAGCGCCATCGGCAAATGGGGCGGCGTGCGCTTCAGCGATTTCCTGCGTCGCACTGGCGCCGATCTGAGCGCCAAATATGTCGGCTTCAAATGCGCCGACGATTATTACACCAGCATCGACATGCCGACAGCGCTCCATCCGCAAACTTTGCTGGCGCTGACTTACGACGGCGACACGCTGCCGCCGCGCTATGGCTTTCCGATGAAACTGCGGATGCCGACCAAGCTCGGCTACAAGAATCCCAAACACATTCAAGCCATTTTTGTCACCAATACTTACCCCGGGGGCTATTGGGAAGACCAGGGGTACAACTGGTTCGGCGGCAGTTGAGGCGACTCGACTGCTCTGAAACATAGGCAACACTCTGCAATTTACTTAACTCACTTAGGAAAAACCATGAAAAAACTTACTGCAGCCCTTCTCTCCACTTGCATGTTGTTTGCCGCCGGCAGCGTCGTCGCTCAGGATGAGATGAAAAAAGACGAGATGGGCCATGATTCGATGGGCAAGGACGGAATGAAGAAGGATGGGATGAAGAAGGATTCGACGAAGAAGAATTCGATGAAAAAAGACGGAATGAAGAAAGACGGGATGAAGAAAGACGGGATGAAGAAAGATGAAATGAAGAAAGATGAAATGAAGCAGGATGACATGAAAAAATAAACTGTCGAATACAAAAAAAACCCCCAGGCGATTGGGCCTGGGGGTTTTTCGGAATAACAGCCTGACGATGACCTACTTTCACACTGGTTGCAGCACTATCATCGGCGCGAAGTCGTTTCACGGTCCTGTTCGGGATGGG
>JAQGLY010000024.1 GCA_028292625.1 Herbaspirillum sp.
CCTATCGGCAGCAATTGATTGATCCACTGCCTGTCGCCGGACAGCTTTGCAATGCCAACGATATCGAAAAGCTGCAACGAACGAATCGGTTCGGTCTGTTTGGCGGCGATGAGGCGATGATTGACGAACGACGACGCCGCCAGCGCGGCGACAGCCAGCACGGCTGACAGCAAGACCGTTTTGATATAGCCGCTTGGCTTGCGGCTATACAAAAAGTACAGCACGATGGGGCCGAATGCAAAAATGCCGTTATTACGCACCAGCACGCCATATGCGAGTAGCGCCGCGGCGGCGACTACGGTCGGAATGGCCAGAGGGCGTTTTTGCAAGCGATGCCAAAAAAGAAGTCCGAAGGCGGCCAGGAAAGCGGATCCCATTTCACTATCTTTGGTGAGCAAGCCGTTGATATACAAAAAGAGCGGGAACACGCCGGCAAGCAGCACCATCAAGCCGACGCCAAGGCCGACGCGTTTCGCCAGCGCGTCGGCAATCAATCCCAACCCGAGCCAATAAAGCCCAAGCTGGAACACCAGCAGTGCACTGGCGGTTCCGAATATATCGATCAACAGATGCCAGAATACCGCCATCATCGGCGGATGCCAGTCATTGAGATCGCCGCTCAAGGCTTGCGCTAGTTGATCTTTGCTATCGACCAGGTAATTACCGGGATAGTGCAGGGTGAGATTGATAAAAAAGAATGCCAGCGCAATGATGGGAAACAGAAGCGGAACGGATACCGGGGAATGCCACGTTCTGCTGAGAGATTCGGAGTTCATTACGGTCCCTTCGACGACGTATCGGAAATTTTGTGTGCGGAGCAGCGACAAAAGTGAATGGATAACGTTGGTAAAACGTCGCCGAAACTCTTCCTGGCGGGGGTGTGAAAAATGCGTCGCCACCCGGCCTGCGTTTTATTATAAATTTAACAACTTTTTAAGGGTATGCTATTTAGACGGTGTGTCTCCGGAGACACGCATTTGTAGGAACAATAGGTAGCTATGGCCGCGCCTCCCGCACCTTCCGGTATCCAAGGGATTCCCATCGCCGGCGCACCCGCTACAATAACCAACGTTGCAGACGCGTTCTTTGCCGCGCAACGTTTCATTGCCTTATGAAAGTACGCTCATGACAGAACTGCCCAAACTGGACTTCGCGACGCTGGCGGCCCTGGCTAGGGAATCCGCCGACATCGGCGTCAGTTGCATATGTTCCTCCGCAAACCTGATCCAGTGGGAGAGCGTTCCCCTATCGCTGGTCGAAGCCGATCTGCAGGAAATCGGCTCGCTGTTCGAAGATCCTTACATAGAACCGACATTCGCCGAATACCATCCTTCAGGCACCCGCTACGATTCCCCCGATGCACCGATTGCGCCGCGCTATTTTCCATACAATCGCTGTACGGTCGCTAAATGCCTGATCTGCGGACGCCTTTTTTTGCGTTATACGGAAGCCGGCGGCTATTTTGTAGATCGCAGAATTCGCTTGCTGTCACCCGGACTGCTGGTCGACGCCGCGCTCTGATAAACCGATTTCCCTGCACTTTGAACCGACGAGCCCGCAACGCAATCAAATGCGGCCGGGGATGTGCATAGCCGCAAGGCAACACGATCGGGGACAAGCAAACTTTTGAACCAGCTTGTAATCGCCCTTTTTTTCCACTTCAACGAGATCGCCGGCCCATGACTATCAATCGCCGTACATTCCTATATTCCGCCGCCGCTACCGCCACTCTTGCCGCTCTCGGCGTGTCGCCTGAAGCGCTGGCCGCCAACCAGGTGAAACTGGGGTCGCCATCGGATTTTTCCTTCGACACACTGATCGCGCAAGCGCGTGCGCAAGCCCAGTCTCCATACCAGCGGCCGTCCGGTCCACCGCGGGATATTCTGGAAAAAATAGATTATGCGGCGCACGGAAAAATAAAATTCAATACCGACTATGCATTATTCGCAGACGGTCCCGGACGGTTTCCAGTGACTTTTTTCCATCTCGGGAAATTTTTTCAGTTGCCGGTGCACATGCATCTGGTCGAAGGGGGCGCCAATGCCAAGGCGCGCGAAATCATTTACGACGAACGCTATTTCGACATGCCCGCCGACAGCCCGGCGCGTAAATTGCCGCCTGGCAGCGGCTTTGCCGGATTCCGTTTTCAGGAGAGCCGGACCGGCAATCAGGGCAAGCTCGATTGGCATAAAAACGACTGGGTCGCGTTCCTCGGCGCATCGTATTTCCGCGCCATCGGCGATCTCTATCAGTACGGCTTATCGGCGCGCGGCATCGCGCTCGATGTCGCGCAGGCCGGCAAGGCCGAAGAATTTCCCGACTTCACCCATTTCTATTTCGTGGCGCCGGAGGACAACAGCGACACGGTGGTAGTCTATGCCATGCTCGACGGCCCCAGCATTTGCGGGGCATATAAATTCGTGATGAAACGCAACGCCGGCGTGATCATGGATATCGAAACCGCGCTGTTCCTGCGGCGCGATATTGAGCGTTTCGGCATCGCGCCGCTGACCTCGATGTACTGGTTTTCCGAAACCGTCAAAGGCACCGGCGCGGACTGGCGGCCGGAAGTGCACGACTCCGATGGCCTGGCCATCTGGAACGGCGCCGGCGAACATATCTGGCGGCCGCTGAACAATCCGAATCAAACCACCGCATCGGCGTTCGGCGATACCAATCCGCGCGGTTTCGGCCTGCTGCAGCGGGATCGGGATTTCAATGACTACCTGGACGGCGTGCATTACGAGCGCCGGCCCAGCCTATGGGTCGAGCCGCTGGAAGGCTGGGGCGATGGCGCGGTGCAGTTGGTCGAAATTCCGACCGACGACGAGATTCACGATAATGCGGTGGCGATGTGGGTGCCGCGCGCAAAGGCCACGGCGGGCAGCAGCTACCGGCTGCGCTATCGTTTGTATTGGCAGAAGGATGAACCGTTTCCGACGCCGCTGGCGCGCTGCGTGGCGACGCGGCTGGGCAACGGCGGCGTGCCCGGCCAGCCGCGGCCGAAGAACGTGCGCAAATTCATGGTCGAATTCAAGGGCGGCCCACTGGAAAAACTGGCGTTCGGAGAAAAGCCGGAGCCGGTGCTGAGCACTTCGCGCGGCACGTTTTCATACATATTTACCGAGGCCGTGCCGAACGATGTGCCGGGGCATTGGCGCGCGCAATTCGACCTGACCGTCGAAGGCAACGATCCGGTCGATATGCGCTTGTATTTGCGCAGCAAGGACAAGACTTTGTCCGAGACCTGGCTGTTCCAATATCATCCGTTCAAGACGCGTACGGTCTACGGCGATAGCTGAGAGGGGAGCGGTCGGCATTTAAATTCGGCGCGGAAAAGTCCTATAAGTGCAATCGGAAAATAATGGGCGCATTTGTGGCATCATTTGAAATTCAGGCAGGGGCGAACGTCCCTGCGAACCATTTCAATCACACGCCAACTATCATGAGCACTCCCGATCTGATTCCCGTCTCGCTGCTGACCGGCTTTCTCGGCAGCGGAAAAACCACGCTGCTCAACCACCTGGTGCATCAGCCCGCGATGCGCGACACGCTGGTCATCATCAATGAATTCGGCGAAATCGGCCTCGATCATCTGCTGGTGGCGCACAGCGAAGACAATGTCGTCGTCGAAATGAGCAGCGGCTGCCTGTGCTGCACGATACGCGGCGATCTGCAAAAGACGCTGAAAGACGCGCACTGGCGGTTTTCCCGCAACGCCGAACGGCGGTTCAACCGGGTGTTCATCGAAACCACCGGCCTGGCCGATCCGATACCGATCCTGCACACGCTGATGGCCGATGGCGAACTCGCCGACCATTACCGGCTGGACGGCATCATCACCACCATCGATGCGGTCAACGGGATGGCGACGCTGGACGCGCATCAGGAAGCCGTGCGGCAGGCGGCGGTGGCGGACAAATTGCTGCTGACCAAAACCGATCTGATCGAGGCGCCGCAGTTGGCCGCCTTGCAGCAGCGTTTGTCCGTCATCAACCCGGGCGCGCCGCAGACCCCGATTCTGAACGGCGTCATCGATGTGGAGTCGTTGCACGATCTGGGTTTGTTCAAGGCCGAAGGCAAGACGCTGGATGTGCAGAAGTGGCTGAACGAGGAGGCCTTCCACGAAGGCGCCGCCGCGCATGCCGAACATCACGACCACGGGCACGAACACGTGCACGACAGCCATCAGGAACATCAACATGCCGGGCACAAGCATGCCGCCCACGACGACCATGCGCACGATGTCAACCGTCACGACGACCACATCCGCGCCTTCTGCTTTACATTCGACGAGCCGATCGATCCGGTGATGTTCGAGGATTGGCTGACCTTGCTGCTGACGATGAAAGGCGGCGATATGCTGCGGCTCAAGGGCATCCTGAATCTGGCGGGGCGCAGCGGCCCGACTGTCATTCACGGCGTGCAGCATATTTTCCATCCGACCGTCGAGCTGCCCGAATGGCCCAGCGCCGATCACAGCACCCGCATCGTATTCATTACGCGCGATATAGAAAGGGATTTGATCGAACGGACCTTCGCCGCCTTCAACCGCACGCACAAGGAAGTCGCCGCTGCGCCGCGGTAACCCTTATTTGCGGATTTCCGGCGACAGCCGGAGCCGCCGTTCGCCTTATAATCCCGGTTTTGAATATAACGCTTGCACAAAGCACTGTTTTTTTATACAGTGCCGTATGCCGACGAAATTCCATGCTGTACGGCTTTCGTGGCGCCATGCTCGTCCGGCGCCGTGCTCCTCGAAATCCTTTTGCTGAAAGTACACCGTATGAACGATAAAAAACCTGCCGACGCGTCGGAAAAAAGCAAGGCGCTGGCGGCCGCCCTGGCGCAAATCGAGAAACAGTTCGGCAAGGGTTCCGTGATGCGCATGGAAGACGGGGCCGTCGTCGAAGAAGTCGCCGTCGTATCGACCGGTTCGCTGGGACTGGATATCGCATTGGGCGTCGGCGGTCTGCCGCGCGGACGGGTAATTGAAATCTACGGCCCGGAATCGTCGGGCAAGACCACGCTGACCTTGCAGGCCATCGCCGAAATGCAAAAACTCGGCGGCACCTGCGCGTTTATCGATGCGGAACATGCGCTGGATGTCGGCTATGCGCAAAAGCTGGGCGTCAATCTGTCGGAATTGCTGATTTCGCAACCGGACACCGGTGAGCAGGCGCTGGAAATCACCGATGCGCTGGTGCGTTCGGGCGGCGTCGATCTGATCGTCATCGACTCGGTCGCCGCACTGACGCCGAAGGCCGAAATCGAAGGCGACATGGGCGACTCCCTGCCCGGCCTGCAGGCGCGGCTGATGTCGCAGGCGCTGCGCAAACTGACCGGCAGCATCAACCGCACCAACACCATGGTGATTTTCATTAACCAGATCCGGATGAAGATCGGCGTGATGTTCGGCAGCCCCGAAACCACGACCGGGGGTAACGCGCTGAAATTTTACGCATCGGTGCGTCTGGATATCCGCCGCACCGGTTCAATCAAGGCCGGCGATGAAGTCATCGGCAGCGAAACCAAGGTCAAGGTCGTCAAGAACAAGGTCGCGCCTCCGTTCAAGGAAGCGCGTTTCGATATTCTGTACGGCGAAGGCACATCGCGCGAAGGCGAAATCATCGACTTGGGATCGGACGCCAAGATCATCGAGAAATCCGGCGCGTGGTACAGCTATAACGGCGAACGCATCGGCCAGGGCAAGGACAATGCGCGCAATTTCCTGAAAGAACGTCCGGACCTGTCGCGCGAAATCGAAAACAAGGTGCGCGCGGCGTTGGGCGTGCCTGAACTGGTCGGGAAGCCAGCTGACAAGGCCGCAGCCAAAGCCGCGGCAGCGAAGCCCGCGAAGGCCGCCAAGTCGATCGATCTCTCCGAATCGGCTGAATCCGATCCGGCCGAGTCGGACGCTTAAGCGCCGGTTTCGCAGGCGGCAGCTCCGCTTCGGCAAGCATCCAACTTCAATCGCAGCCCGCGTCTTCAGACAGATATGGCAAGACCTCCGGTCAGTCTGAAAGCGCGGGCTTTGCGTTATCTGTCGATGCGCGAACACAGCCGTGTGGAGCTGGCGCGCAAATTGTCTCGCTATGCGCAGGAAGACGACGATATCGAAGCGCTGCTCGATACGCTGCAGCTTGCCAATTTCCAGTCGCAGGACCGGTTTGCCGAATCGCTGGTGCACCGGCGCGCGCATCGTTTCGGCAACAGCCGAATCGTGATGGAGTTGAAAAGCCACGGACTGGATGCCGCCGCCATCGACGCGGCCAAGGCCAAACTGGCGGAAGACGAAATCGGACGCGCTTGCGAGGTATGGCGCAAAAAATTTTCCCGACCCCCGCAAGACGCCGCCGAGCGCGCCAAGCAAATGCGCTTCCTGCAACAACGGGGGTTCTCCCATTCGGCCATTCAGGCGGCGATGCGTGCCGCGGATGAAGACACCGATCGTTTTTAATCTTCAGTCCGTCTTAATCCATTTCTATCCCTACTAAACTGTCCGGCAGCCGCGATTTTCACTCCCAGCTGTGCTAAAATTTCGCAGTTCTGCTGCGTCGCAAACCGGGGAGTTGCCACAAAGATTCGAAATGTTCCAAACGGCAACAGGGTGAGCGGCAACGATCAATGTCGCCCTATTGGCATCCTATGCCCTTGTCAAATCTCATTTTCCGCCGGATGCCGCCGTTTTCCATGGCGATCTCCCGCATCGGCCCGTGCCTGTCCGCCGGCCGCGGGTCGTCAGTTCAGTCCGTTTGTCATCCTCAGGCCACATCGTTTTTTTCCACCGGTTTCGTCAGTTCATTTCGTTTTCAATTTCAATCAGTGTTCGAAGGGAAGCTCGCATGAAAATCCATGAGTATCAGGGCAAAGAAATCCTCCGCAAGTTCGGTGTTACCGTGCCACGCGGTATTCCATGTCTGAGCGTCGATGAGGCCGTCAAAGCCGCTGAAACGCTGGGCGGTAAAGTGTGGGTCGTCAAGGCGCAGATTCATGCCGGCGGTCGCGGCAAGGGCGGCGGCGTCAAAGTGGCGAAATCGCTGGAGCAAGTCAAGGAATACGCCACCCAGATCCTGGGCATGCAATTGATCACGCATCAAACCAGCGAAGAAGGACAAAAAGTCCGCCGCCTGCTGATTGAAGAAGGCGCCGACATCAAGAAAGAACTGTACGTCAGCATGGTGACCGACCGCGTCAGCCAGCGCGTGGTGCTGATGGCGTCGAGCGAAGGCGGCATGGACATCGAAGAAGTGGCCGAATCGCATCCTGAACTGCTGCACACCGTCGTGATCGATCCGTCTACCGGCCTGACCGACGCCGATGCCGACGCCATCGCCAAGAAAATCGGCGTGCCGGACGCTTCGGTGGTCGACGCCCGCAAGCAATTGCAAGGCCTGTACCAGGCATATTGGGAAACCGACGCATCGCTGGCCGAAATCAATCCGCTGATCCTGACCGGCGACGGCAAGGTGATCGCACTCGACGCCAAATTCAATTTCGATTCGAACGCGCTGTTCCGCCGTCCTGAAATCGTCGCTTACCGCGATCTGGACGAAGAAGATCCGGCCGAAATCGAAGCGTCGAAATTCGACCTGGCGTACATCTCGCTGGACGGCAATATCGGCTGCCTGGTCAACGGCGCCGGTCTGGCCATGGCGACCATGGACACCATCAAGCTGTTCGGCGGCGAGCCGGCCAACTTCCTCGACGTGGGCGGCGGCGCCACCACGGAGAAAGTGACCGAAGCCTTCAAGATCATGCTGAAAAATCCAAATCTGAAAGCGATCCTGGTCAACATTTTCGGCGGCATCATGCGCTGCGATGTGATCGCCGAAGGCGTCATCGCCGCATCCAAAGCCGTTTCGCTGAATGTGCCGCTGGTCGTGCGCATGAAGGGCACCAACGAAGAGATCGGCAAGAAATTGCTGGCCGATTCGGGCCTGCCGATCATCGCAGCCGACAGCATGGAAGAAGCCGCGCAAAAAGTGGTCGCTGCGGCCAACGGTAAATAACAGACACGCGAGAAGGAAACACAATGTCGATTCTGATCAATAAAGATACAAAAGTCATCACCCAGGGAATCACCGGCAAGACCGGTCAGTTCCACACACGTCTGTGCCGCGACTATGCGAACGGCAAAAATGCGTTTGTCGCTGGTGTGAATCCGAAAAAAGCCGGCGAAGATTTCGAAGGCATTCCGATTTTCGCCACCGTCTCCGACGCCAAGGCCAAGACCGGCGCAACCGTTTCGGTGATTTACGTGCCGCCTGCGGGCGCCGCGGCAGCCATCTGGGAAGCAGTCGAAGCCGAGCTGGATCTGGCCATCTGCATCACCGAAGGCATCCCGGTGCGCGACATGCTGGCATTGAAAGACCGTATGGCGAAAGCGGGCAGCAAGACGCTGCTGCTCGGACCGAACTGCCCAGGCCTGATCACACCGGACGAAATCAAGATCGGCATCATGCCGGGTCACATTCATAAAAAGGGCCGCATCGGCGTGGTTTCGCGCTCCGGCACCCTGACTTATGAAGCCGTGGGTCAATTGACCGCGCTGGGTTTGGGTCAATCGTCGGCGGTCGGCATCGGCGGCGATCCGATCAACGGTCTGAAGCACATCGACGTAATGAAGTTGTTCAACGACGATCCGGACACCGACGCGGTCATCATGATCGGTGAAATCGGCGGCCCGGACGAAGCCAACGCAGCGTACTGGATCAGGGACAACATGAAGAAGCCGGTGGTCGGCTTCATCGCCGGCGTCACCGCGCCTCCGGGCAAACGCATGGGCCACGCCGGTGCGCTGATCTCCGGCGGCGCCGATACCGCGCAAGCCAAGCTGGAAATCATGGAAGCCTGCGGCATCACCGTGACCAAGAACCCGTCCGAAATGGCGCGTTTGCTGAAGTCGATGCTGTAGGAGAAGGCGGCAGCAGTGGAGTTGTTGAAGCGCTTACTCGCGTTTCGCTAGAGATGGAGAGCCTGGGCTCTCCATTTTTTTTGCGCAGAAAAGCCGCAAAACTGGTATCCGCACGGCATCGGCAATTAGAATAGGCGCTGCCATCGCATTTGCGCTTTGCGCAACGCGAAATGAATAAGGAATAAAAGATGGAATTTCTAAGCGAGTTGAATTGGGTTGCCGTCGGACAGATTATTTTGATCGATCTGCTGCTGGGAGGCGACAACGCGATCGTGATCGCGCTCGCCTGCCGCAATTTACCGCCGCATCTGCGTACGCGGGGTATTTTATGGGGCACGTTCGGCGCAGTGGGAATCCGGATCGTGCTCATTGCATTTGCGGTGACGCTGCTGAATTTGCCGTTCATCAAAATGGTCGGCGGCATTCTGCTGGTGTGGATCGGCATCAAACTGTTATCGGACGAGGGCGACCACGGCGATATCGCCGGCAGCGATCGCCTGATGAGCGCCATCAAGACCATCATCGTCGCCGACCTGGTCATGAGCGTGGACAATGTGCTGGCCGTCGCCAGCGCCGCATCGCAGGCCGCCGGCCAACATCAATTCGTGCTGGTGGTGTTCGGTATCCTGGTCAGCATCCCGATCATCATCTGGGGCAGCACGCTGGTGCTGCGCCTGATGGAGCGTTTTCCGATCATCATCACCTTCGGCGCCGCTTTGCTCGGCTATCTGGCGGGGGGCATGATTTTCAGCGACGCGGCGGTGGCGCCGTGGCTGATCGCCAATGTGCCCGACGCCTACGATTTCGTGGTGCCCGGTTTGGGCTTTCACATGAGCCTGCCGGGCCTGGTGCTGGCAATTGTGGTCGTGATCGTCGGCACTTACCTTGCGAAGCGCAAAGCGGCCGGCAGCGCCGCCGCCCGTTCCTGACATGGGACCTGATAACCATCAGCTAATGACAGGTTCAGCGGCAATGGTCGCCGTTATAATGCCCGGCGCAAGAAAATTTTCCTAGGATTGAACATGAGAGCAACATCCACGCAGGGTGCCCGGAAGACTGAGCAGCCCCGTCAGACGCTGTATGCCAAGTCGCTCGGGTTTACACTGATCGAACTGATGATGGTGCTGGCGATTATCGGTATTCTGGCCACCATCGCCATTCCGCAGCTGCGCAATTACATGACGCGCACCCGCGTCACGGAAGGCTTGAATCTGGCGGCCCCGTACAAAATGGCGGTCGAGGAAATGGCGGCCAGCAACGGCAACACTTTCACCGAAGCGCAATTGGGGCAAGGCAAATTCGTACCGACGCAAAACGTGCAGAACATCACGGCATCGGACATGAAAAACGGCGTAGGCGGCATTATCACGATCACCTATGGCCCGAACGTCGACGCGGATAAAACGCTGACCCTGACGCCGACGATTACCGATAGCGGCGTTCAATGGCAATGCGCGGCGAGGGGAGCCACTAAATTGGCAGTGCCGGCCAGCGGTGCAACGGATAATAAAGAGTTCGTGGCGGGGACTTTGCCGGCGCGCTTTGCACCTGCGAATTGCCGCTAAGGGTCTGAGACTTCACCATACTGCAATAGTATTTTTCCCAAGGGTTGCTCAGGGCTGATCAAGAATCAGCCCTGGTAATCAATCGTCTAAACCTTGGCACTCCAATCCCCAGACTTCCCCCCATGCTTCTCCAGCACCCGCACATCGCTCATCACCATCCCTCTATCCACCGCCTTGCACATATCGAAAATGGTCAGTAGTCCTACCTGCACCGCGGTTAACGCCTCCATCTCCACGCCGGTTTTCCCAACCGTCCGCACTTCCACCGTACAGGCAATGCTGCTGGCGGCCTGATCGATATCGAATTCGACCGATACGTGCGTCAAGGCCAGCGGATGGCAAAGAGGAATCAGATCGCTGGTGCGCTTGGTCGCCATGATCGCCGCAACCCGCGCGATGCCGAGCACGTCGCCTTTTTTTGCGGTGCCTTCAGTGATGATCTTCAAGGTGGCCGCTTGCATGCGAATGACGCCGGCGGCGATCGCGATGCGTTGGGTATCGGCTTTCGTCCCGACATCCACCATATGCGCTTGTCCGCCGGCATCGAAGTGGGTGAGACCGGAGGCAGGGGTAGCGGCGATAGGGGTTTTTGAGTTCGACATGCGAGAGGTGGCCGTTGAGGTCCTGAAATGGCGGAATGCCAATATCATAGCATTCCGTTTTCTGTTATCCGTTCCGCTCGGTCGGCGCGCTGTCCGGCTGCGGCCTCAGTGTGAAACCGAATCGTCCCGCGACATCTTCCTGCGCAATGCGGTCCACCGGAATCCGTTGCTCCCGATATGCCAACGATAGTGGCTCCGCATTCCCTTCCATCCATGCCATCAATTGCAGATCGCCGACCGGCGCGTCTCCGATGCGTAGCGCTGGCAGGCATTGCGCCAGGTCGCGATCGTCCAGCGCGGCAATCCGAGCGCGGCCGCTGTCGGAAAAATGCAGCAGCAGGCGGCCGCTGTCGCTGAGCCATGCGGCATCGATGCGATCGAGCGCTTGGCCGGTATGCAGCAGAAAGCCTTGCTGTGGGTCGGTGCGCGCGATGTAGGGCGCTATTTCGAGATTGACGTATACCCGCTGCGGCCCGTTCTGAAAATACCAGCGGCCTTTTTCGTCGCTGTCGTAATTGCGGTTGATGAATCCGATCAGGGCGGCGTGCGCAATCTTGTCTCCGGCCAGATCCGCGTTCTGCGTGTCTTGATCGCGCATGCGCCAGCAGCCGCGCGCATCGAGCGCCAGCCAGCCGTAGCAGTGAGGAACGTTCGGCCATTTCTTCAACGATTGCGCGACGATCTCATCCATGGCGGGAATACCTGTATTTATGCGGGGTTATTTGACGCGCGATTCTTGTCGGCGCCAAGCAGAAAATGCATCATCTGCTGCGGCAGCCAGCTCAGCATTCCGGCCGCTCCGGATGCGTCGTCGGCGAGAAAGCCGACGTGGCCGCCCTGTTCCGGATAGACCAGACGCACCGACGGCGCGGCCGTTTGCGGCAAATGCCGCGGCGGCAGGAAGGGATCGTTTTGCGCGTTCAAGATCAGTGTAGGCACCGTGATATCGCCGAGCACGTGCCTGGCGCTGGCGCGGTCCCAGTAGTCGTCGGTATTCCGGTAGCCGTGCAGCGGCGCGGTGACGATATTGTCGAAGGCGTATAGATCGCGGGCTTGCAGCAATGCTTCGCGGTCGAACAGGCCTGGAAACTGTTCCAACTTGGACAGGCATTTGGGGCGCATGGTCTGCAGGAAATTGCGCGCGTACACGCGGTTGAATCCCTTGCCCAGCGCCGCGCCGCCGCCGGCCAGGTCGAGCGGCGCGGAAATGGCGCAGGCGGCATCGACGAAATCGGCCTCATGCTGTGCTTCGCCGAGCCAGCGCAGCAGCGCGTTGCCGCCCAGCGATATGCCCGCGGTGAACAGTTTGCCGGCGCCGCTGCGCTGCGCATGGGCGGCCAGCCGGCGCATGATCCAGTCGATTTCCGCCGCGTCGCCGGAATGATAGAAGCGCGGCGCAAGATTGATTTCGCCGGAACACCCGCGGAAATGCGGCGCCGCGCCCGACCATCCGCGTTCGGCGATGACGGCCATGATGGCGCGCGCGTAGTGGCTGTCCGACGAGCCTTCGAGACCATGAAACAGTACGATCAGCGGCTGGCCTGCTTGCCCATCGATAAAATCGACGTCGATGAAATCGTTGTCAGGCGTGGTCCAGCGTTCGCGCCGGTAGTCGACTGCGGGCTTGGGCGCGTATAAGGCCGGGAAAATGGTTTGCAGATGACCGCCCGGCAGCCAGCGCGGCGGTCGATAAAGCAGTGGCGATTCGATGGCGGTTCCAAATGAATGGGAATATGGCTTAATGCAGCACCGACGACACGACGTGGTCGACTGGTGCGGCGCCGTCGGCGATCGATGCGTGATGCATCACCATGCGCCAGCCCAGCGCGGTTTTCAGATAGATATTGGTGGCCAGCACATGCACGCCGGCAGAGGTGCCGTCTTCGCGATAGACGTGTTCGATCAGGTTGTGCACCGCGCACATGACGTTATGGGTGATGTGCGGATGCTGCGGCCGGATGTGCAGACTGCCGCGCGCGAAGATCGCTTCCCATGAATTGCGGATGGCGTTGTGGCCGATCAGACGCGGCGCGCCCGGATGGATGCAAACGATTTCTTCATCGTCCGCCCATAGCAGCATCAGCGCATTGATATCCGCCCGGCTCAGCGCGTCGTAATACGCGGCCTCGATGTCGGCGGACGATCCATGTATTTGTTTGACGCTTGGCATGGGGGCTCCTGTAGTGCGGCCACCGGAATGCGCCGGCGCGCGGATGACCGAAATCCGACTGCGCCGCACCGGCTGCTATCCGTCATTGCAGCCGGCGCGGCCGGCGATCAGTGAGCGTGAACCACCGCTCCGGCTTTCATTTGATAGAGCGTACCGCAATACGGGCATTTAGCGCGCCCGTGCGCGTCGATTTCCAGAAACACACGCGGATGCGATGACCATTGCGGCATGTTCGGATTCGGGCAGAACGCCGGTAAATCCTTGGCGTCGAGTTCGACCGCAGGCGCTTGCGAGCTTGGGCTGGAAGGGGTACTCATGAGTTTCTCCGGGGAAAAATGGGGCGTTGCGCGATCAGTACGGCGTCAGCCAATGCTTGTATTTATCTTCCTTGCCGGCGACGACATTGAAGAACAGGTCTTGAATGCGTTTCGTGATGGGGCCGCGCGCGCCTTCGCCGATCTGGCGGTTGTCAAGTTCGCGAATCGGCGTGATTTCCGCCGCGGTGCCGGTGAAAAAGGCTTCGTCGCAGCAATACATTTCATCGCGGGTAATGCGTTTCTCGGCGACTTCGATACCCATGTCGCGCGCCATCGTCACCACCGCATCGCGGGTAATGCCGTCCAGGCACGACGCCAGATCAGGCGTGTACAGCTTGCCGTTCTTGACGATGAAAACGTTCTCGCCGGAACCTTCCGAAACATAACCGTCGGTGTCGAGCAGCAGCGCTTCGTCGTAGCCGTCGGTCAGCGCTTCCTGGTTGGCGAGGATGGAGTTGATGTAATAGCCGCTGGCCTTGGCGCGCACCATCGAGACGTTGACGTGGTGGCGGCTGAAGGAAGAGGTCTTGACGCGGATGCCCTTGCTGAGGCCGTCCTCGCCAAGGTAGGCGCCCCACGGCCATGCGGCGATGGCGACGTGGATGGTGTTGCCTTTGGCGGCGACGCCCATTTTTTCCGAGCCGACCCAGATCAGCGGGCGCAGATAAGCCGATTCCAGCTTGTTGGCGCGCAGCACTTCCAGCTGCGCCGCGATGATGGTGTCCATATCGAACTTCACCGCCATCTGGAAAATCTTGGCGGAGTTGAACAGGCGCTTGGTGTGCTCGGTCAAGCGGAAAACGGCGCTGCCTTGTTCGGTCTTGTACGCGCGCACACCTTCGAAGACCGCCATGCCGTAATGCAGACTGTGCGTGAGTACGTGAATCTTTGCATCCCGCCAGTCGACCAGCTCGCCGTCTTTCCAGATTTTGCCGTCAAGATCGTCCATTCCCATAGTGTTCTCTCCAGAAGAAAATAATGTGAGGCGCCGGTGAAACCGACTGTCGCCGGCGGACTCAAACCGCAATTCTAACGGATTCGGACTATTCGATAGGGTTCGTCTGCAGAATGTTTCTGCGCGGCATGAGGGCTGGCGACGCGCATGAACAGAATTTATACGTGGAACTACAGCAAAGGGCGGGCCGGGCCGGAGTTGGTTAAAAGTTGACATTTTTACATCGATTTGTTCGGTTCGAGAGTCGGCTTGTAGAGTAAAATAACGCATTTTTCAGGCATAACCATACTTCCCACGATGACACTTAAGCGACTGAGCGACCTGATCGCGGCTAATCAGCTGCATGGAAAGCGCGTATTTATACGCGCCGATTTGAATGTGCCGCAGGACGCGGCCGGCAATATCACCGAAGACACCCGCATTCGCGCTTCGATTCCGGCGATCAGGCAGGCTCTGGCCGCTGGCGCCGCGGTGATGGTGACTTCTCATCTTGGGCGGCCGACCGAAGGCACGCTACGGCCGGAAGACTCGCTGGCGCCGGTCGCGCAACGCTTGTCCGAATTGCTCGGACAGCCGGTGCCGCTGAAACAGAATTGGGTCGACGGCGTCGATGTCGCACCCGGCCAGGTGGTGCTGCTGGAAAATTGCCGCGTCAATCCCGGGGAAAAGAAAAACGACGAAGCGCTGTCCAAAAGAATCGCGGCACTGTGCGATATTTTCGTCAACGATGCATTCGGCACCGCGCATCGCGCCGAAGCGACGACTTACGGCATCGCCAAATTTGCGCCGGTCGCCTGCGCCGGTCCGCTGATGGCGGCCGAACTGGATGCGCTGGGCAAGGCGCTGTCCGCGCCGGCGCGGCCGATGGTCGCGATCGTGGCCGGTTCCAAAGTCTCCAGCAAATTATCGATTCTGAAAGCCCTGTCCGATAAGGTCGACAATCTGATCGTGGGCGGCGGCATCGCCAATACCTTTATGCTTGCGTCCGGTCTGAAGATCGGCAAATCGCTGGCCGAACCGGATCTGCTGGACGAGGCGTGCACGATCATCGCCATGATGGCAAAACGCGGCGCGTCGGTGCCGATTCCGGTCGATGTGGTGTGCGGCAAGGCGTTTGCGCCCGATGCGGTGGCCGTCGTCAAGCGCGCCGAGGACGTAGCCGACGACGACATGATTTTCGACATCGGCCCCGAAACCGCGAATATGCTGGCGCAGCAGATCGCCAAGGCCGGCACCATCGTCTGGAACGGTCCGGTCGGCGTGTTCGAATTCGATCAGTTCAGCCACGGCACGGAGCGTCTGGCGCAGGCGGTCGCGGCATCCGGCGGTTTTTCGATTGCCGGCGGCGGCGACACGCTGGCGGCCATCGCCAAATACGATATCGCGGACAAGATCGGTTACATCTCGACCGGCGGCGGCGCGTTTCTGGAATTTCTGGAAGGCAAAACCTTGCCTGCGGTGGATATTTTGCAGCGGCGCGCAGCGGAGTAAGCTGGGAAGAACGCGATATTTGATGGGAGTAGCAAGGCAATAGCAGGCGTGGCGCGCAGTAACGAAAGGCCGCCGTCGTTCCCGGAGAGACGACGGCTGAACAATATAAAAACGCGCGGCCTATCGACGACGGGCCGTATCGATAACAAAGCTGTTAGGAAAGAAAAGTCATGGATAGAGCTACTAAGATCGTTGTGACCATTGGCCCAGCGTCGAGTGACAGGGAAACGCTGGTGCGGATGATACGCGCCGGCGTGGATGTAGTACGTTTGAATTTTTCGCACGGCACGGGCCAGGATCATATCGATCGTGCCGCGCTGGTGCGGGAAGTTGCAGACGAATGCGGTCGTAAAGTAGCCATCATGGCGGATCTGCAGGGTCCGAAGATTCGCGTCGGAAAATTCGAAAACGGCAAAGTCGATTTGGTCAGCGGCGACAAGTTTATTCTCGATGCCGACTGCCAGATGGGCACTCAGGAATGCGTCGGCCTCGATTACAAGGGACTGCCGCGCGATCTGAAGCCGGGCGATGTATTGTTGCTCAACGACGGCCTGATCGTGCTGAAGACAGAAAAAGTGGTCGGCAACCAGATTCATACGGTCGTCACTATCGGCGGCGTGCTGTCGAACAACAAGGGTATCAACCGGCAGGGCGGCGGTTTGACCGCACCCGCGCTGACCGCCAAGGACATGGACGACATCAAGACGGCGATGGGTTTCCAGGCCGATTATCTCGCGGTGTCGTTCCCGAAAAACGCTTCGGATATGGAAATGGCGCGCCAGCTCGCCAACGTGGCCGGCGAGCCGTTCGGTTTCAAACCGATGCTGATCGCCAAGATCGAGCGTGCCGAAGCGATTCCGGCCTTGCAGGAAATCCTGGACGCGTCCGACGGCATCATGGTCGCGCGCGGCGACCTGGCGGTGGAAGTGGGCAATGCGGCGGTGCCGGCCTTGCAAAAGCGCATGATCAAGATGGCGCGCGCGTGCAACAAGCTGACCATTACCGCGACGCAAATGATGGAGTCGATGATCGTCTATGCGGTGCCGACCCGCGCCGAAGTATCGGACGTGGCCAATGCGGTGCTCGACGGCACCGATGCCGTGATGACCTCGGCGGAAACCGCGTCGGGCAGATATCCGGTCGAAACCGTGGAAGCGATGGCGGCGATTTGCCTGGAAGCGGAGAAGTCCGAAGATTTCCATCTGGACGCCGACTTTCTGAATATGCAGTTCACCCGCATCGATCAGTCGATCGCCTACGGCGCCCTGTTCACCGCGCATCACCTGGGTGTGAAGGCGATCGCGGCGCTGACCGAATCCGGGTCCACCGCCTTGTGGATGAGCCGCCATAATATCGACGTGCCGATTTTTGCGATCACGCCGAACCTGGACACTTGCCGCAAGGTGGCGCTGTACCGCAACGTGCGCACCTATGAACTGAAGCAATCGGCGAATCGCGAACAGATTTTAAAGGATGTGCAGGATTTGTTGCTCGGGCAAGGCATCGTGCAAAAGGGCGATCTGATTGTGCTGACATGGGGCGAACCGTTCGGGCAAACCGGCGGCACCAACTCGATGAAGATCATGAAGATAGGCGAGTATTGATCGCTGGGCCCTGATACTTTTTTTAAGCGGATTATCGATTTTATTGTCTGGAGAATTACCATGCCTCTCGTATCCATGCGCCAACTGCTGGACCATGCCGCTGAAAATGGTTATGGCCTGCCTGCGTTTAATGTCAACAATCTGGAGCAGGTCACCGCGATCATGCAAGCCGCCGATGAAGTCGGCGCGCCGGTGATCATGCAGGCTTCGGCCGGCGCCCGCAAATTTGCCGGCGAGGCGTTTTTGCGCCATCTGATCGAAGCCGCGGTGGAAGCGTATCCCCATGTGCCGGTGGTCATGCACCAGGATCACGGCCAGTCGCCCGCGGTATGCATGGCGGCGATCAAATCCGGTTTTACATCGGTGATGATGGACGGCTCGCTGATGGAAGACGGCCAGTCGGTCGCCAGTTACGAATACAACGTCGAAGTGTCGCGCCGCGTGGTCGAGTTCTCGCATGTCATCGGCATTACCGTGGAAGCGGAACTGGGCGTGCTGGGTTCGCTGGAAACCATGAAGGGCGATAAGGAAGACGGTCACGGCGCCGAAGGCACCATGACGCGCGAGCAATTGCTCACTGATGTGGCGCAGGCCGCCGATTTCGTCAAGCTGACCCAGTGCGATGCGCTTGCGATCGCGATCGGCACTTCGCATGGCGCGTACAAATTCTCGCGCAAGCCTACCGGCGATATCCTGGCGATCGATCGCATCAAGGAAATCCATGCGCGCATTCCGAATACGCATCTGGTGATGCACGGCTCCTCGTCGGTGCCGCAGGAATTGCTGGCCGAAATCCGTCAATTCGGCGGCGACATGCGCGAAACCTACGGCGTGCCGGTCGAAGAAATCCAGGAAGGCATCAAGCACGGTGTGCGCAAGATCAATATCGATACCGATATCCGTCTGGCAATGACCGGCGCGATCCGTCGCTATCTGGCGGAAAATCCAAGCAAATTCGATCCACGCGACTACCTCAAGCCTGCGCGCGAAGCCGCCAAGCTGGTGTGCAAGGCGCGTTACCTGGCGTTCGGCTGCGAAGGCCAGGGCAGCAAGATCAAAGCGATCCCACTGGAGAAAATCGCCGAGAAGTACAAAAAAGGCGAATTGTCGCAAATCGTTCAGTAAACGGCTGTCACGTTTCGACGCCGCGTTCGCCGTTCAAAGGCAACGCGGCGTCGATTGCATTTTGCGCTTGGGCATTTAGGCCTTATTATTCGGTTCGCACCACTGTTAGCTCTTCCATATCTGCGCTTACACCGTCTTTTCCGTCTGTATAGCCGCTATTTAGCCGTCTTTCAGTTTTTTGAGATTTATTATGACCAGTCTGTATCGATCTTCCATAGCGTCCCTTACGCTGCTCGGCCGCGGTAAAGTACGCGACAACTATGCCGTCGGCGACGACAAAATCCTGATTGTGACGACGGACCGTCTGTCCGCGTTCGATGTGGTGATGAACGAGCCGATCCCGGGCAAGGGCAAGGTATTGAACCAGATGTCCGATTTCTGGTTCGAGAAGCTGGGCATGATCGTGCCCAACCATCTGACCGGCATTGCACCGGAATCGGTGGTTGCCGCGGACGAGGCCGACCAGGTGCGCGGTCGCGCGGTCGTCGCCAAGCGGCTCAAGCCGATCATGGTGGAAGCGGTGGTGCGCGGTTACCTGATCGGCTCCGGATGGAAGGATTATCAGGACACCGGCGCGATCTGCGGCATCGCGTTGCCGGCCGGCCTGCAGCAGGCGGCCAAGCTGGTCGAGCCTATCTTTACCCCGGCGGCCAAAGCCGATCTGGGCGAACATGACGAAAACATCAGTTTTGCCGACATGGAACAGCGCATCGGCGCGGAGCTGGCCGGCAAGATCCGCGCGATCAGCATTGCCTTGTACAAGACTGCGTCGGAGTACGCCGCCACGCGCGGCATCATCATCGCCGACACCAAATTCGAATTCGGCCTCGACGACAACGGCGTGCTGCATTTGATGGATGAGGTGCTGACCGCGGATTCCTCCCGCTTCTGGCCGGTGGACAGCTATCGCGTCGGCATTTCGCCGCCGTCGTTCGACAAGCAGTTCGTGCGCGATCATCTGGAAACGGTCACCAGCTGGAAAAAGACCGCACCGCCGCCGGCGCTGCCGGCCGATGTCATCGAAAAGACCGGCGCCAAATACCGCGAGGCGCTGGAACGCTTGACCGGCGAAAAACTGAAGGACTGATATGGCGACGCGCGAACAGACGGACATGGGCGATGCGAATACGCCGCTGGTCGGGGTGGTGATGGGTTCATCGTCCGACTGGGACGTGATGCAGCATGCGGTGGCGATTCTGAAGGAATTCGGCATTGCGCATGAAGCGCAGGTCGTTTCCGCGCACCGGATGCCGGACCGGATGTTCGAATACGCCGACAGTGCACGCGCGCGCGGCCTGCGGGCGATCATCGCCGGCGCCGGCGGGGCCGCCCATTTGCCCGGCATGATCGCCGCCAAGACCATCGTGCCGGTACTCGGCGTGCCGGTGCCGTCCAAATACCTGCGCGGTGAAGATTCGCTGCTGTCGATCGTGCAGATG
>JAQGLY010000065.1 GCA_028292625.1 Herbaspirillum sp.
GAACTGCACTGCGTCGGCGCGACCACGCTGGACGAATACCGCAAGTATGTCGAAAAGGACGCCGCGCTGGAGCGCCGCTTCCAGAAGATCCTGGTGGGCGAACCCAGCGTCGAAGCGACGATTGCGATCCTGCGCGGCCTGCAGGAAAAATACGAAGTGCATCATGGCGTGGAGATCACCGATCCCGCGATCGTGGCCGCCGCCGAATTGTCGCATCGCTATATCACCGACCGTTTTCTGCCGGACAAGGCCATCGATCTGATCGATGAAGCCGCGGCCAAGATCAAGATCGAAATCGACTCCAAGCCGGAAGTGATGGACCGGCTGGACCGGCGTTTGATCCAGTTGAAGATCGAACGCGAAGCGGTCAAGCGCGAGCGCGACGAGGCGTCGCAGAAACGGCTGGCGCTGATCGAGGAGGAAATCGTCCGGCTGGCGCGCGAATACGCCGACCTGGAAGAAATCTGGAAGTCCGAAAAGGCATCGGTGCAAGGCAGCCAGCACATCAAGGAAGAGATCGAGCGCGTGCGCCTGCAAATGGACGAGGCCACCCGCAAGAGCGACTGGCAAACCGTGTCCGAACTGAAATACGGCAAGCTCAACGAGCTGGAGCGCGCCCTGGAGGCGCAGTCCAAGCAGGATGCGAAGGCGGAAGCGGATATTGAGGCCGGCATCGATAAAAGGCCGCGCCTGGTGCGCACCCAGGTCGGCGCCGAGGAAATCGCCGAAATCGTCTCCCGCGCCACCGGTATTCCGGTCTCGCGCATGATGCAGGGCGAGCGCGAGAAATTGCTGCACATGGAAGAGGTGCTGCACCGCCGCGTGATCGGGCAGGACGAAGCGATCGTCGCGGTATCCGATGCGATCCGCCGTTCGCGCGCCGGGCTTGGCGATCCCGGCCGCCCGTACGGCTCGTTCATGTTCCTGGGGCCTACCGGCGTCGGCAAAACCGAGCTGTGCAAGACGCTGGCCGCCTACATGTTCGACACCGAAGAAGCGATGATCCGCATCGACATGAGCGAATTCATGGAAAAACATTCCGTGGCCCGCATGATCGGCGCGCCGCCCGGCTATGTCGGCTATGAAGAGGGCGGTTATCTGACCGAGGCGGTGCGGCGCAAACCGTACAGCGTGATCCTGCTCGACGAAATCGAAAAGGCGCATCCCGATGTGTTCAACGTCTTGCTGCAGGTGCTGGACGACGGCCGCATGACCGACGGTCAGGGACGCACGGTCGACTTCAAGAACACCGTGATCGTGATGACATCGAATCTGGGTTCGCACAAGATACAGGCGATGGAAAACAGCGATCCGGAAATCGTGAAGCTGGCCGTGATGGCGGAAGTGCGCGGGCATTTCCGGCCCGAGTTCATCAATCGGATCGACGAAATCGTGGTCTTCCATGCGCTCGACGAAAAGAACATCGGCGCCATCGCCAAGGTGCAGTTGCAGATCATGACCGACCGTCTGGCGAAAATGGATATGGGCTTTATCATCGACGACGCGGCTTTGCAGAAAATCGCGGAAGCCGGCTTCGATCCTGTTTACGGCGCACGGCCATTGAAGCGTGCGATTCAGCAACAAATCGAAAATCCGCTGTCGAAGGCGATTCTGGCCGGTAAATTCGGCCCCAAGGATGTCATTCGCGTGCATGTCGCGGATGGCATGCTGGTATTCGATAAAGCTTGATAGAATGTGCCCAATGTTGGATCGCCATACCGAAACGGAAGAATCAGAATAAAACCGTTGGGCGGGGCGCGCTAAGTCGCGCGTCTCTGCGGCGAAAAAAAATAAGCTGGGAATGTAGAAGAAAAAGGAAAAGCAGAACAGGCCGCGAGCCGCCTCGCCGCACCGAAACGGTATGGCGACGCGGCCCTGGCGGCTTTCTTTTTAGAACTTATTTCATCGATATACATGCGTGCGCCACGATCGGGGCCTGGTGACAGGCCCCGATGTTGCGTTCCATCACATATTGGGGACTAATTGCCGCCAGGCAAACTGGGCCTGCGCCTTAGGGGGTGCTTGAAGCCGTCGTCATTGCAACGGGTTTTTATTCTGCCGTCATATTCTTGTTGTGCTGCCTGGTCGCCACCATCGGTTGGTTGCTTTACCGGGCGTGGGAGGAGGTCGCCGGTATTTTCCGACTACCGCTGGAAGGTGTTGGCGATCGCCCTGTCCAAACCGATTTATCAAGACAACGGCGAATTGTTGGGCGTCGCCACCAGCAGTATGTTCCTAGGTCCGCTGAGCCAATTTCTGCGCTCGCTGATCATATTCTCTGACCCAGGCCGCCAGGGCCATCGGCAATGGCGAGCCGTTCATGTCGCTGGAGATCGATCGCAACGACGAAATCGGCCAATTGGCGCAGTCGTTCCAGGAGATGGAGCGCAATTTGCACATCGATCGTTTGACCGGCATATTGAACCGGGAATCGCTGATCGCGCAAATCGAATTCCGTTTGCGCGGCGTGTCGCGGGAGCGCCCCTTATGTTTTGCCTTGATGTTTATCGATCTCGATAAATTCAAAACGATCAACGACAAATACGGGCATGACGAAGGGGACAAGGTATTGATCGAAGCGGCCGGGCAACTGCGCCGGGCGATGCGCAAGGAAGACGCGGTGTCGCGCTTCGGCGGCGATGAATTCATGATTTATCTGCACGACGCGGAACGGGCGTCGGCGGAAGCGGTCGCGGACAAACTGCGGTTATGCCTGCAGACACCGATCGGCGGTCGCAACGGCGAGCAGTACCACATCGATGCCTCGATTGGGTTCGCCATCTATCCGAATGACGGCCTGGATGTGGAAACGCTGGTGCGCGTAGCCGATCATCACATGTTCGAACAGAAACGCGGAAACCGCGATGCCGACACGCCGCCGCCGAGGCCTTGCTGAAAAAGCGCTCACGGAGCGGCGTTCAGAAAAACTCGAACGCATTGGCAGCGACTTCTTTTTGCAACTGGCCCTCTTCCACCAGCGCCTCATAATGGACGACTTGGTTGCGTCCGTGATTTTTGGCGTAATACAAGGCCTGATCCGCATGGCCCAGGATATCGACCGGCGAGTCGCTGATATGGATGCCGGCAAAGCCGATGCTGACCGTGATGTTGCCGACCTGTGGAAACGTATGTTCTTCAACCGCCGCGCGAAAGCGCTCGGTGACCTTGTGCGCTTCGGCCAGCGTGGTCGAGCGCAGCAATACGACGAATTCTTCGCCGCCGAAACGGAAAATGCGATCGGCGCTGCGGAATGAGGCTTGCATCATGTTGGCGATCAAAATCAGCACTTCGTCGCCATACAGATGCCCGAACTTGTCGTTGATGCGTTTGAAATGATCGATATCGATCACTGCCAGCCAGTGCGTTTTCGGGATCTCCTGGCGTCTCTGTTCCAACAGCTTGGCCGCGGCGAATTCGACATCCCGGAAGTTCAGGATTTTCGACAGGTTCGAATCGAAGGTTTTGCGATTGAGCAGGCCTGTCAAGGTATCGCGTTCGCTGTAATCCAGAATATTCTGGAAATTGCGATATATCTGGACCAGGCCTTCGAGCACGCCGACCGTCTGTTGCGAAATCGGTTTGTTGTGCGCCAGCTCCAGGCAGGCGACTGCGGTTTTGTTGTTCCATACCGGCATCCACAGCGTTTCGGTGCCGTCGGGAGCATTGTCCTTGATGCTGGACAGTCCCTCTTCGATGGCGGCCGCCAGGATCGCGTAGTACGACAGCGAACGCTGCACTTGCCGGGTCTGCGAATACTCGTTGAGAATGATGACACGCTCGTTTTCGAGCCAGGCGCGCGCATGAACGAACATGTCCTCGCGGGTGGCCGTGATTTCGAGGATCCGGGCGTATTTGGCGCCGGTCAAATTTTGAATCGCCGTCAGCAAAGAAATGTCGAGCAAGGCTTGATCGCGATGACAAGAAATATCTACGATATGCTTCAATACCGTTTCGATCCTGATGTCATCTGTCATTGTGTCGTTTCCGTATGCTTGTTTTATACGCTTGGTTACGACGGCTGATTGGCGTTCAAGCTGGTTCGCAAATTGGTAAAACTGCAATATTCTAATCTCAGGGCGGGACTTCTGCACCATATTCTCCTACGTGACAGCTACTTTGCTGCATATTCAACGCAAAACACCTGGCAGGCTGTAAAGAAACGTTGTTAAAAGAGTAATTTCACCGAATGCGTCGCGCCTATAGCCGGGGGCAGCCCCCGTTTTGCAGCTCGTGCAATGCGACGGGGTTTAAGACAGAAGGGCAAACTGAAGGTTGCCGCGTTCGGCCGACATTAACATTTTGCAGGAAATGTTACGTAATGCCACAGATGACGGCATCGCCGACGCAAGCTTTGGCGAGGGATGTGACGTCCTTAGTCGACTCGTCCGCACATCGCTATAGGTAGTGTTCTTCGAGCTCGTCGTCGATCGTGTACGAGAGCCTCAAAATATTCCATTTGGCCATTAGCGCCAGATAATCCTTCAATCCCGCATGGTCGGCTTCATCAAATATGTCTCCGATTTCCTGCTGCTCATCCGGATGGCAATGTCGCGCAACCGCCTCGATGATCTGTAATTTCGTCGCCATGCGATCGAGCGTCAGGGTCGCCTCGCCCTCTGCTGTTTCGGTGGTGTAATTAATTTTATATGTATGCATACGGCCTCCCTGATTTCGCCGGTAAACTGGATTTTCGGGCGTGAGGTCTTTACGATACACCGTATCTATGTACAGTCAAATTAAAGGCTTACGCGCCAATAGCGCCAAGCTCCGCTTGCGGCTATTGGCGCCGATACCGGCGTGTTCGGCGAACTGGGGCGCGCGGCGACGCCTGCGTCACTTATGTGTTCGTGGTGGAATGGGGTTCAAGAACCGGAATTGCGGAAAAATAAAAGAATCTGCAAAGTCCTGAAAGCATTGTCCAGTATGGTGCCCCGAGCCGGACTTGAACCGGCAAGCCTATTAGAGCGAGGGATTTTAAGTCCCTTGTGTATACCAATTTCACCATCGGGGCAAAGTCGACTGTAACGGACGCCCGGCAGGCGGACTGCATTACAGGGTTCGCACGATACCTGATTTAGCCGCCCGCCGCAACAATCGTCGGCTATCCGCGAGTGGCGGCCATGGCGTTCGATCCGAAGTCCCGGGCAATGCCGGATGCGCGGGGTAGTAAAATGCACGCTCCGCCCACTCAGCGCGCCTGCCGCGGTCTTTCATGACTCCCTCGCTTAAATCCGTACAGTGTATTTCTCCCGTCGGCCTGCATCGCATGGTTTACAAGGAGTGGGGCGATCCGGCCAATCCGGATGTGCTGGTGTGCGTGCACGGTCTGACCCGCGTGTCGGATGATTTCGATGCGCTGGCGCCGGCGCTGGCGTCGCGCTATCGCGTGATTTGCCCGGACGTCGCCGGCCGCGGCCGCTCGGACTGGCTGGCCGATCCGCGCCTGTACGTGATACCGCAATACGCCAGCGACATGGTGACCCTGCTGGCGCGGGCCGACGCCCGATCCGTGCAGTGGCTGGGCACATCGATGGGCGGCCTGATCGGGCTCGCGCTGGCGTCGCTGCCGCATAACCCCATCGATAAACTGATACTCAACGATATCGGGCCGGCGATCGATCCGCAGGCACTGACGAGAATCGGCAAATATGTCGGCGAGCAGGTGAAGTTCGCCGATTTTGCCGCGGCCGCGGCCTATATCCGCGCCATTTCGGTATCGTTCGGCGAGCATTCCGACGCGCAGTGGCACAAGCTGGCCGCCGATGTGCTGCGACAGGATGAAGACGGACGTTGGATTCGGCATTACGATCCAGGCTTGGCGGCGCCCTTCCTTGCCGCCTCGGCAGACCAGGCGCAAGCGTCGGAAGCGGCGTTATGGGCTGCCTACGACGCGATCGCATGCCCGACCTTGCTCATTCGCGGCGCCGACTCTGATCTGCTGTCGCGCGCCACCGCCGAGGCCATGGCCGCACGCGGGCCGCGGCCCGATCTGCTGGAATGGCCGCATGTCGGGCATGCGCCGACGCTGGTGCAGCCGGAACAGATAGCGGCGATCCGGGATTGGCTGTTGTGCACGCCGGTCGGCGTGGCCGGCGTCGGGTGATCGATGCACCACTTATTTTTTTAGGAAAACTCAAATGACAGTTCAACGCTTGCACGTAGGCAGACGGCTTTCGGAAGCCGCCATTCACAACGGAACGGTATATCTGGCGGGCCAGATCGCCGATGACACGACGCAAGACATCGGCGGTCAGACCCGCGAGGTGCTCGGCCATATCGATCGCCTGCTGGCCGAAGCCGGCAGCGACAAATCGTTGATTTTGTCGTGCCAAATTTATTTATCCGATGTCAAATACTTCGCCGGCATGAACGCCGCATGGGACGCCTGGGTCGCCGCTGGCAATGCACCCCCGCGCGCCACCGTTGAAGCGCTGTTGGCGCGTCCGGACCGGCTGGTGGAAATCGTTGTCGTCGCGGCGCAGCGCGGAAACGATGTGAACAGGCCCTAAATACAAGGATCCGATGGTTTCGACAGCATCGACAAGTACCGATATACAGAGTTCTTTGGTCAAGGGCCTGCAGCCCGAAGAAAGCGCTCGGGTGTTAGAGGCACTGGCTTTCATCGAGCCGGTGTATCCCGATCGCACGATTGCGTCGGGTCAGGGGGCGTTGCCGTTCGCCATATGCGTGGGGCAACTGTTGGCGTCGCTCAATGCCGATGTGGAGACGCGGGTCGCGGGATTGCTGTTCAGCATGCCGATCATCGAACCCGCATTGGCCGAGACCATAGAGGCGCGCTTCGGCAGGGAGATCGCGGAACTGATCGCCGGTATCCGGCAGTTGATTCGCTTCAACAGCGTTACGCTGAATCAACGGCAGGAAGTCTTGCGCGGCAAAAACGCTGCACAACAAGCAGCCGCGCAAGTCGAAACGCTGCGCAAAATGCTGTTGGCGATGGCCTCCGACATGCGCATGGTGCTGGTGCGGCTGGCGTCACGGGTGGCGTCGCTGCGCTATTTCGCCGAGATCAAACTGGAAGACGAGCTGTCCGCCAAATATGCGCGCGACACGCTGGATTTTTACACGCCGCTGGCGAACCGGCTCGGCATCTGGCAATTGAAATGGGAACTGGAGGATTTGTCGTTCCGTTTCCTGGAGCCGGCGGCGTACAAACGCATCGCCAAAATGCTGGAAGAGAAACGGGTCGAGCGCGAAAGTTTCGTCCAGGCGGCGATCGTCCGGCTGCGCACCGAACTTGCCGCTGCCGGCATCAAGGCCGACGTATCCGGCCGTCCCAAACACATCTATAGCATCTGGAACAAGATGCGCGCCAAGTCGCTGGATTTCGACGATCTGTACGACGTGCGCGCGTTCCGGGTGATCGTCGAGGACGTCAAGAGTTGTTATGCGGTGCTGGGAATGGTGCACAACATCTGGACGCCGCTGCTGGATGAATTCGACGATTACATATCGCGCCCGAAGCAGAATGGCTACCAGTCGCTGCACACGGTGGTGGTAGGCGACGACAATCGCCCGCTGGAAGTGCAGATACGCACGCAGGAGATGCACAACTTCGCCGAATACGGCGTGGCCGCGCACTGGCGCTACAAGGAGAACGGGGGGGGCGGTTTCGCGGCGCAAAAATACGATGAAAAAATCGCCTGGCTGCGGCAACTGCTGGCATGGAAAAGCGAGGTGGCCGACGCCGTCGTCGAGCGCGAGGAGGTGCGTCGGGACTGGGCTGAAAAGCTCAAATCGACCACGCTGGACGATCGCATTTATGTGCTGACACCGCAGGCCCGCGTGATCGAATTGCCCAACGGCGCGACGCCTATCGATTTCGCCTACCATCTGCACAGCGACGTCGGACACCGCTGCCGCGGCGCGCGCATCGACGGCGTCATGTCGCCGCTGAACACGGTGCTCAAGAACGGGCAGACCGTTGAGATCATCACCGCCAAGAGCGGCGCCGGCGGTCCGGCGGGGCCGTCGCGCGACTGGCTCAGCCCGGGGTATGCCGCCAGCGCCAGGACGCGCTCCAAGGTGCGCGCCTGGTTCAACGCGATAGAACAGCAGGAGACGGTCGCGGTCGGACGCGGCCTGATCGAAAAAACCTTGCAGCGGGAAGGCAAGACCGCGGTCAATCTGGAAGAGCTGGCGCATAAGCTGGGCTTCGGCAAACTCGATGATCTGTTCCGCTCGGTCGGCCGGGACGAATTCAGCCTGCGCCATGTCGAACAGGCCTTGCACGGCGATGAGCCGGACAAGACGCCGATCGTCGACGAAGCCGCGATCACCCGCAAAAGCCGCGCATCCAGCGTGGTGCAGGGCGCCAAATCCGGCGTGCTGGTAGTCGGTACCGACGGCCTGCTGACGCAACTGGCCAAATGCTGCAAACCGGCGCCGCCGGACGAGATCGTCGGCTTCATCACACGCGGCAAGGGTGTATCGATTCATCGGCACAACTGCAAGAATTTTACGGAGATGAGTTCCAAGGCGCCGGAGCGCGTGATCCAGACCACCTGGGGCGCGGCGGGGGATACCGTTTATCCGGTCGACATTTTCGTGCTGGCCGGCGACAGGCAGGGCCTGCTGCGCGATATCTCGGAAATCCTGCTGCGCGAAAAAATCAATGTCATTGGCGTTAGCACGCAAAGCGCGAAAGGCACGGCCAGGATGACCTTCGTCGTCGAAATCGCCGCGACGGCGCAATTGCAGAAGGCCTTGAGCGTCATCCGCGAGGTTGGCGGCGTGCTGGATGCGAAACGGCAATAAGGGGCGCGCAACGAAGGATGGCGCTCCAGGCGAGGGTCAAAAGCGGGCGCGATTTTACGAAAGCAATGCTTGCCAGCCCACAAAATGCCTCGTATAATCTCGCTTCTTTAGGCGCGTAGCTCAGCTGGTTAGAGCGCTACCTTGACATGGTAGAGGTCGTTGGTTCGAGCCCAATCGTGCCTACCAATATTTTCATTGGTTTTCAATAAATTAGTGTGATGTTGGTATTTCTGGGGAAGATTCAGGGAAGAATTCTGAAATTCTCCGCCCATTGCGGCTTCCAAACGGGGGCGTTCATTGCCTCCATCAGCCCCTGGAATCCAGCGGGCATATTTCTCCAAAAGCATCTTTACGCTGTGACCTGCTCATGCGGTCGATACCGAACGCAAGGCGCTTGAGTAGGTGGCCGGCTGGTTCTGGATGCGATGCGGCGATCCCTGCCGTCATCGCACCTTCAATTGTTCGATCGCGGTATTGCGGTTAAACGTCCGACCACAGTTTGCCGCCCGTCGCCCAGTTTTCTTGTTTGACATCCTAGATGATGATATCGACCGATTCGGCACTGCAAGCGAGCGTCGCGACGCTCGCTTCGGTCACTGCTTTGACAAACGCGCGCTTTTGTTCGATGGTGCGGCCTTCAAATAATTGGACGTTGATAGTCGGCATGAATTTCCCTTTGTCGGTTATTGAAAATACTGAGTAAAGTGTGTGATCTTCAATCGCCTTAATCGCGATAAGAAGGCGACAGCACATCGAGCTTGCGCAACAGCGCGGGCCATTCAAGGCAGCCTTCGGGCGAACCGTCGCCAAGCAGTTCTGTATAGGTTTTCGTGCAGATTTCATGCGATGGCATATTCAGCGGGCCGCCGCCGGATTGGGCCTTCAACTGGAAGGCGCACGCTTTATCCAGCGTATCCATCAAGACATACGCTTCTGCGATTGTGCGGCCGGCGATCAGCGTGCCGTGGTTGCGCAACAGCATTGCCGGATATGCGCCGAGATGCTCGATCAGGCGGCCCTGTTCGAGCGGCGACAGCGCCAGGCCTTCATAATCGTGATAAGCGATTTGCCGGTAAAAACGCATTGCATGTTGCGACAAGGGCAGCAAACCGCCTTGTTGCATACCGACAGCGGTGCCGTTTTCGTTATGCAGATGCATGACGCACATCGCATCTTGCCGAGCCGTATGCACTGCGCCGTGAATTGCGAAGCCGGTCACGTTCACGCGATCGGTCCGGTTGCCGATAATATTGCCCTGCAAATCGATCTTCACCAGATTCGACGCCGTAATTTCATCGAAGCTCAATCCGAACGGATTGATCAGGAAACGGCCTTCCTCGCCCGGCACCGCGGCAGAGATATGCGTATAGATCAGATCGTCCCAGTTTTTTAACGCGCACAGGCGGTAACAGGCCGCCAGATCGAGGCGAACCCGCCATTCGGCGTCGCCGATGCCGGTCGGTGCGGTTTTGATGGACGGAGCGTTCATATTTAGGCCAATTGTTTCATCGAAGAGCATTGAGTATCGTTGCAGTGAAAGCTAATTATCCAGAGCGATAAATTATAACGTTATAAGTTAAACGGCAGGCGTGAAGAAAGCTGCATCCATACCGCCCGCCAGCACGCACACTACAACAAAAATGCGCTTGTCTTTCAGGCTGGCAGCGCCGGGAATGACTGCGGCGCGGAATGTATCTTTGCGGCAATAGTTGCCCGGTTCCAACTAATAAAGTAATCCCAAAACTCACCGTTAATAAGCTGGCGCCGAATTTTATTTTTCGGCGGCCGCCGAAGATTGCGTCCATCCCTCATCGAAATAATGCACGGAGATATTATGTTCAGGAACATATCTATTAAGACCCGCTTGGCCGCTACCATGGGATTCATGGGGTTGATGCTGACGGTCGGGGGCGCAATGGGGATCGTCGGCATGCACACCACGTATGCCGCGTTGGAACGTGTTTATCAGAATCAGCTCCCTTCCTCGATTGCGATCAGTGCGACGGTGACGCGACTGTTTCAGGCGAGGAGCGCACTCGACCGCGTGGTGATGGAGCCCGATGCGCCGAACGCGGAGGAGACCATCAAGCGCGCCGAGAATTTTCAACTGCTGTCCGACACCGCGTGGAAATCCTACCTGGCGCTGCCGGCGGACGCGGATGAGAAAAAGCTCATCGATAATGTCACGGCCACGCGCGAGATCTATTTGCGTGACGGCGTCCTGGCCATGATCACCGCTCTGCGCGCGGGCCGAAACGAGGAGGCGCGCAGCATCATGCTGACTAAAATAGCGGCGCTGTTCGCCCCGTTTGAGCAGAGCGCCCGCGAACTCGCCGATTTTCAAATGACGACTGCCGCCAAATCGTTTGACGAAAGCAACGCGACGTATCGGAAATTCCGCTATGCGGCGATTATCGGCATCGGGCTGGGTTTGCTGACGGCGTTCTTGTCGGCCATGTTTTTGATGAGAGCCATCATGCATCCGCTGCAGGAGATGCTGGTCCATTTTGCGGCCATCGCCAAAGGCGATTTGTCCAATGTGGTGGTAGTGAAACGCAAAGATGAAATGGGCCTGCTGATGGGAGGGCTGGCGCAGATGCAGCAAAGCTTGACCACCACCGTCGCCAACGTGCGGCAGGGCACCGCCGCCATCGGCGTGGCGACGACGCAAATCTCCGCCGGCAATCTCGATCTGTCCAGTCGCACCGAGCAACAGGCCGCCTCGCTGGAAGAAACGGCGTCGTCGATGGAGCAACTGACTTCCACGGTCAAGCAAAATGCCGACAATGCGCGCCAGGCGAATCAAATGGCGCTGACTGCTTCCGCAGTCGCCGAAAAAGGCGGAACGGTGGTCTCGCGCGTGGTCGACACGATGGATGGCATCAACGCGTCCGCGCGCAAAATCGCGGACATCATCAGCGTGATCGACGGCATTGCCTTTCAGACCAATATTCTGGCGCTCAATGCCGCGGTGGAAGCCGCCCGCGCCGGCGAGCAGGGCCGCGGCTTCGCGGTGGTCGCCAGCGAAGTGCGCAGCCTGGCGCAGCGGTCGGCCGCGGCCGCCAAGGAAATCAAGGGGCTGATCGACGATTCGGTGCTGAAAGTCGATAGCGGCAGCAAGCTGGTGGCCGAGGCCGGGACGACGATGATTGAAGTGGTCGCCAGCGTGAAACAGGTTGCCGATGTCATGTCCGAAATATTGGCGGCGAGCGTCGAGCAGAGCGCCGGCATCGAGCAGGTCAATCAGGCAGTGACGCAAATGGATCAGGCGACCCAGCAAAATGCCGCGCTGGTCGAGGAAGCGGCCGCGGCGGCCGCATCCTTGCAGGACCAGGCCGGCCGGCTGGTGCAGGCGGTGGCGGTGTTCAAGCTGGGCGCGGGCGCGCCGGCACGTTTGCAGACGGCGTGACCAAGGCTGGCCCGATCCGAATTTAATACACGCTCTTCATCAAGTCTTACCGGACAATACGTGCTTGTCCGATGGAGCGTGTCATCCTTGCTGCTTATAGTGAATTTCCACTTATCGACCGGCAGAAGATAATGAGCGAGCACACTTACAAAGTAATTGAAATCGTCGGTTCTTCCCAGACCGGCAATGACGATGCGATCAAAAATGCGATCGCCGAGGCCAGCAGGACCCTCAAGCACATCGGCTGGTTTGAAGTGGTGAAGCAGACCGGTCATGTCGAAGACGGCCGTATTCATCATTTTCAGGCCACGTTGAAGATCGGTTTCCGGCTCGACCAGCAGGTTTCGGGCCACTGAATCCAGAGTGTCCCGCATCACGAATTTCCAATGCCGCCGGAGAGCAACAGGAGGCGATCATGATCAATCCATCTCATCCCGCTAAAGAGCCCTTGAGCGGCAAATCGGGACAGGCGCCCGTTGCGCCCACCCATGGCGGCGGCGTCAAGACCGGCGGCGTTGCCACGCCCAAGGACATTCATTACGATCCCGCGGGAAAACCGATATCGTTCGGCAGCGGCAGCATGTGCGGCCAGCAGGCCGGCGGCGATTTGACCGGACGCGACCCGGAACGGCGCGACGATAATTTCATCGATGACGCCAGCGTCAGTGCGAACGCTCAGTTAGGCCGGGACATCGGTACGCGGGTCGACGATTTCGGAGCGGAAACCGCGCCGCAGCCCCCGCAGACGCCGATTGAGCCGGACGGCACGGAAGATCCGCTGGCCGGGCTCGACGACGAGATGAGCGTGTCGAACAACAAGGATAAGGCGGGGCAAAAAAACTGATCCCAAAATCCAACCGCCCGGAGGTTTCCCCCCGGGCGGTTTGCCATTCTGCATTCGCTTCAGCGTCAATGCAGCCCTGCGTTTTTCCGGTTATTTGCTGCCGCCGGAAGTATCTCCGGAGCTGCCTGTAGCGCTACCGGCGCTGCCGCCGCCCGCAGCGCTACCGGTGCTGCCGGGGGTGCCAGTCGTGGAGCCGCTAGTGGGCGCATCCGGAGCAGTGGACGATGGGGGAGTACTCGGAGGGGTGGAAGAAGTCGATGGCGTAGCCGGCGCCGGCGTACTCATGGGCGCCGTGTCGGTACTAGGCGCAGGCGTTTGATCTGCCTTTTTACAACCGGCAAGAGCAGCCAGCACGACGGCGGCAGCGAGTAGGGATTTACGGATTACCATAGTGGCCTCCTTAAAATTGATCAAATATGGTTCTTACGCCAATTAGGCGGCGCTGAATCGCTAATGTTCCGTGTAATGCACGGGGTGCGATGTAGGAAAACGGCTTATTCGGCTGTAGGGATGAGGCTACACTCGGGCCGGTTTTTTCCGCGCCTGCGCGAATTCGGGTAAGCTCTGCGCCTCTGCGGCGAAGCGATGCAAACGGGTATGAAACGGGCATGTATGTCGATTTCCCTGGTCTTCGGCGTCCGTCGCGCAATACTTTTTCCCGCAAGTCCATCATTACCGGTCGAAACGACATGACATACGAAGAATATCTGGACGAGGTCACCACCTTGCTGACCGAGCTTTACGGTCTGACGGACGCGGCCGCGATCAAGCATGTGATGCGCGCTCAGGCGCAGGATTTTTTTACCTTGCACGACGAAGATCCGGCCATGCGTACGCAAGAACGCGCGGAGCAGGATGCGAAAACGATTTTTGCGGAAAAAAACAAATCTCGTCCCGACGCGTTTCATAAGCGTGGAAAATGATGCCGGCAATGACTGATTCAAGCCTTACCCCTGCCGTACCGGAAAGCCCGCCCATGATCCACTGGATCGAGGACGGCCGGCCGTGCGCCGCGCGCTGGCGTTCGGAAAGCGGCATGCCGGCGCCGAAACGCGTGCAGATCGCGGACGACCGCATCAGCGCCGACAGCGCTTACCGGCTGGCATGCGAGGGCACGGGTTTGTTGTGGCGCGGCGATTTTCAGAATGCGCGGCAATTGCTGCAGGCGCTGGCGCGGCGCATCGACCGTCCGGCCAAGGTCAAGCGCGCGCGTCCGGCCAAAAACGAGGCGCAGTCCGCGCAGCCGCCCATTCCCGCGCAAGCCTTTCATCTACACCGGCAGGCGCAGTCGCAGCGTGCGCGCGTGCTGGCGATGCTGCTGCTGCCGCACGACAGCGACCACGGTGTGCCGCTGCGCCGCGCGCCGGATGTGCGCCAGGCCTGCGGCGATGCATATGGCGCGGCCGACGCGCCATATGTGGCGTCCCTGCGCGAACTGCTCGGGCTGATCGGCGCCTATGAATGGCGCAAGAACGGCGTGCCGGTCGCGGCGCTGGGCGAACGCATTCATCCGCATTACGGCGTATTCGCGCCGGTGCGCGGCGAATATGTGGATCTGGTGGCCGCCGCGCCGCTGCCGGCGGGCGGCGCGGCGCTGGCTTTCGATATCGGCACCGGCACCGGCGTGCTGGCGGCGTTGCTGGCGCGCCGCGGCGTGGCGCGCATCGTCGCCACCGATCAGGACCCGCGCGCGCTGGCGTGCGCCCGGGAAAACATGAGCCGGCTGGGATTGCCGCAGGTCGAATTGTTGCAGGCGGATTTGTTTCCGCCGGGGCGCGCGGCGCTGGTGGTATGCAATCCGCCATGGCTGCCGGCACGTCCGAATGCGCCGATCGAGCATGCGGTATATGATCCTGAGAGCCGCATGTTGCGCGGATTTCTACAGGGTTTGCCGGCGCATCTGACGCCGGGCGGCGAGGGCTGGCTGATCTTGTCGGATCTGGCCGAACATCTCGGACTGCGCACGCGCGACGCCTTGACCGCCATGTTCGCCGAGGCCGGACTGCGGGTGGCGGGCAAACATGACATACGGCCGCAACATCCGCGCGTCGACGACGCGACGGATGTATTGCATGCCGCGCGCGCCGCCGAAATCACCTCGCTGTGGCGTCTGGTTCCGGCATAAGCGTTGCCGGCAGGCCAGATCAATTAACAGGATGATAATGAGCGATTACGACTACGATTTATTCACCATTGGCGGCGGTTCGGGTGGCGTGCGGGCAAGCCGCTTTGCCGCGCAATACGGCGCGAAAGTAGCATTGGCCGAAAAACAATATCTTGGCGGCACTTGCGTCAACGTCGGCTGCATTCCCAAAAAACTGATGTCGTATGCGGCGCATTTTCATGACGATTTCGCGGAGGCGAAAAATTTCGGCTGGCAGGTGGGCGACACGCATTTCGACTGGACCACGCTGATCGCCAACAAGGACAAGGAAATCGGCCGCCTCAACGGGATCTACCGCAAGTTGCTCGACGGCGCCGGTGTCGCGATTTTCGACGGCCACGCCACGATCGAGGATGCGCATACGGTGCTGGTCAACGGCCGGCGTATCAGCGCGCGCTACATCCTGATTGCGACCGGCGGCCATCCGACCTTGCCGGATTTGCCCGGCAAGCAGCACGGTATTACTTCCGACCAGTTTTTCCACATGCCTTCGCTGCCGCAGCGGGTGGTGGTGGCGGGCGGCGGCTACATCGCGGTGGAGCTGGCGGCGATCCTGAATGGACTCGGCAGCAAGGTGACCCTGCTCAGCCGCGGCCCGCAATTGCTGCGCGCGATGGACGCGGATCTGGGCGTGTTTCTGGCGGCGGAAATGAAGAAAAAGGGCATCGATGTGCGCTGCAATGCGGCGATCGCGTCGATTGCCGAAGACGGCGGCAGGAAACAACTGTATTTGAAGAACGGCGATGAAATCGATGCCGATTGCATATTGTTCGCGACCGGCCGCCACGCCAATACCGAAAAGCTGGGGCTGCAAGCGGCCGGCGTCGAGGTCAAGCAAAACGGCGCGGTGATCGTCGACCAGAATTTTCGCACCAGCGTGCCGTCGATTTATGCGGTCGGCGATGTGATCGACCGGGTGGCGTTGACGCCGGTGGCGCTGGCCGAAGGCATGGTGGTGGCGTCGGCGCTATTCCAGGACGGCGGCCGCAAGATTTCCTATGAAAATATTCCGACGGCGGTATTCAGTCATCCGAATATCGGCACGGTCGGTCTGACCGAAGCGGCGGCGCGTGACAAATGTGGCGACGGCGTCCTCATTTTCAAGAGCGAATTCAGGGCGCTCAAACATACGCTGAGCGGTTCCGACGAACGGGTATTGATGAAGCTGGTGGTCGACGCCAAAAGCGACCGGGTGCTCGGCATGCATATGGTGGGCGCGGGCGCGGCGGAGATCCTGCAGGGTTTTGCGGCGGCCATGCAATGCGGCATGACCAAGGCGCAATTGGATATGACGATCGGCATTCATCCGACCAGCGCCGAAGAATTCGTGACGATGCGCACGCCCGTGTGAGCCGGCGGCAATGAATGCCGCCGCCAGCCGCACCTACCAACGGGACAAACTGAACCCGAACCTGAGCTGCGGCACCGATTTCTGATTGTAATTGAGCAGGCTTTCGCCGTAGCCGTAAAAATAATCCGCAAACAAATAACCCGCGGTGCCCGGGATCAGACGCGACAGCGGATAGCTGAGCTGGCTGTCGGCGCTGCCGGTATTGCTTTTTCTGCCTTTGCGCAGCAAGGTTGAAAAGCTGAACCCGTCGGGTTTGCCGAAAGTCAGGCGCAGATCGACGTTGCCGCGGTAGTCGGCGATGTCCGGATTGTCGCGCAGCGGTCCCAGGTAGCCGTATATCTTGGGCGCGACGGTCAGCGAGTAATTGTTCAGATTGCCGAACGAAACGCTGGGCTGCACGAAGGCTATATTCAGGCCGCGCGATTTGACGCCGTCCTGGCCGTTGGATTCATGTTCGAGTCCGGTCGCAAACGAGACGCGGCTCACGGCGCGGTTGGCGACACCGATGTCGGGCAGATAGTAGTACAGGCTGGGCCGGTAATTGGTATCGCGGAACGGCGCCGACGGCGCTTGCAGATCCCAGATGGAAAATTGCGTGTAAGCGAAATACAGATTGTCGATCACGCCGTGCGAGCGGGGGTCGTCCGGTTGAAATATCCGGTATTTAAAGCTGAGCTGAAATTTGGCGCTGGCATGCTCGCCGCTATTGCCGGCAATGAAATACATCGGCTCATTGAATGAAATGCGCGAGGCGTTCAACAGATCGATGGCCGTCGGCGGGGTATTGACGGCCGGGGTGGCGGCGCCCGCCGCCAGCGCCGGCGTCGAAGCCAGCCCGGCGCCGCCGCCAGCTCCGCCATTGGCGGCCGAGGTCTGCGAGATCGGCGTTAGCGGCCCCAGCGTGGCGTCCGGCCGCACCGATGCGACCAGCACCGCGGATGCGTCGTAATCGGTAGGCTCCAGACGCACAGTGCCGCGCATCGCGGCCGGCAGCATGCCGGTGTAGCTCACTTTGCGGTATTCCCCTTTTGCCAGTTCGATATCGGCGGCGCCTGCGTCGCGGCGCGTCAGCACCAGCTGGGCCGGCGGCGTCATGTCCGCGGACGCCGTCACCCGCAGCGTGTCGGGAATCCGGTAGCGGCCGTCGGCATCGTCGTCGCCGAACAACAAGGTCAGCACCAGCGGCTTGCTGGTGTCGATCTGTTTGGCCGGCTGCAGCATCGCGACGCCTGAGAAAGCCGGCTGCGCGGCGAATGCGGCGAGGGTGACGCAGATGCCGCGTGCAACGCCTGAAAGAGGGAAAGCAGAGCCTCCGCGCGGGGATGGGGACGAACGTGTTTTCATAGATCTTTACAGGACGTTGATCGGAACAGGAGCGTTGAGAATCCGGCTCGCGGGCGAAAGATTGACGGCACGACAGACGATAGACAAACGTTGGACGCTAGCACCGCCGCTGAGTCCGGACATTACAGTATTTTGCCGGGATTCATCAGATTGAATGGGTCCAGCGCCTGTTTGATGTTGCGCATTAACTGCAGTTCGACCGCCGATTTGTAGCGCGGCAGTTCATCCCGTTTCAACGCGCCGATCCCATGTTCGGCGGAAATCGAACCGCCGTGACGGTCGACGCTGTCGTACACCAGCCGGTTGACCTTGGCCTGCCCGGCAATGAATGCGGTATCGTCCATGCCGTCCGGCGCGGCGACGTTGTAATGCAGATTGCCGTCGCCCAGATGGCCGAAGGTGATGGTGCGGCAGCCGGGAAACTGCCGCCGCAGCAAGGCGTCGGTGGCATCGATGAAATCGGCGATGCGCGAAATCGGCACGGAAATATCGTGCTTGATGTTCTTGCCTTCACGCGCCTGCGCATCGGAAATCCGCTCGCGCAGCGCCCACAGCGCCGCCGTTTGCGCCAGCGACGACGCCACTACCGCATCGTCGATCAAACCGGCGTCGAGCGCCGCGCCCAGCGTGTGCTGCAGCATGGCTTCGGCGTGCGCCTCCGACTCGCTATCCGATAATTCCAGCAATACATATTGCGGATGACGGACGGCAAACGGCGATTGCGCATCCGGAAAATGTTTGCCCACCAGTTGCAGGCAGGCGTCGGACATCAATTCGAACGCGGTCAGCGTGGCCGCGCAGCGGTCCTGCGCCATGGTCAGCAGCGTCAGCGCCTGTTGCGGCGTGCGTAACGCCGCCAGCGCGGTCAGCCGCGCTTTCGGTTGCGGAAACAGTTTCAGCACCGCCGCGGTGATGATGCCCAGCGTGCCTTCCGCGCCGATGAATAAATGGCGCAGGTCGTAGCCGGTATTGTCCTTGCGCAAGCCGCGCAGACTGCTCAGCAGATCGCCTTGCGCGGTTACCACTTCCAGTCCCAGGCATAGATCGCGCGCATTGCCGTAGCGCAGTACGGCGGTGCCGCCGGCATTGGTCGACAGATTGCCGCCGATGGTGCAACTGCCTTCGGCCGCCAGCGACAGCGGAAACAGCCGGCCGTATTCGGCGGCGCGCTCCTGAACGGTCTGCAGAATGCAGCCGGATTCGACCGTCATCGTATTGTTGACTGCGTCGACCGCGCGAATATTGTTCAGGCGGCCCAGCGACAGCACCACCGCATCGCCGCCGGCATCGGGCACGCTGCCCTCCACCAGGCCGGTATTGCCGCCTTGCGGCACCATGGGCACGCGTTGCTGCGCGCACAATCGCACCAGCGCCGCGACCTCCGCGCTGTTGCCCGGACGCAGCACCGCTTGCGCGCGGCCGGTGAAACGGCGGCGCTGATCGCGCAGATAGGGAGCGGTGTCGGCGGCGTCGGTCAACACGTGCGTGGCGCCGATCAATTCGCGGCAGGCCGACAGCAGGACGTTCATTTCGATGCTTTGCTGATGGCTTGCCGGGCGAGGGTTTTGGCGGCTTTTTTATATGGATGCAGATACAGGACCGTGCACAGGAAAAACACACAGGTCAGGGCGGTTTCGACCCAGCCCAGCGCCGCCGACAGCGGGACACTGTCGCTGGTGGCGCGCACGATGCCTTCGGTGAAATAGATCAGGATCAGCATCGATGACCATTGCAGCGTATAGACATCGCGCTTGAGGGTGCCGCGCAACGGCAGCAGTAGCGGGATGACTTTGAGCACCAGCCAGGAGCCGCCCGGGCGCAGCGGCGCCAGCACCAGCTCCCAGGCCACGCAAAGTGCGATCAGCGCGATCAGGCTGCCGACCGCTCCCCAATGATAAATTTTGGCGCGCGGCAACATCATGGGCCTCCCTGTAATTTGATTGCGGTTTGCGCCAGCCGGCGGCCAAGGGCCACGGCCAGGGCGCGCGATTCTTCCGAAAACGCCTTGTCGCCGTTGACGCCGGCCCAATGGCTGGCGCCGTACGGCGTGCCGCCGCTGCCGGTGGTCATCAAAGCCGGTTCGCTGTACGGCAGGCCCAGCAGCAGCATGCCGTGGTGCATCAGCGGCAGCATCATACTCAACAGCGTCGATTCCTGCCCGCCGTGAATGCTGCCGGTGGATGTGAACACGCAGGCCGGCTTACCCGATAGTGTGCCCGATAACCATTGCGGCGCGGTGCCGTCCCAGAAATATTTCATGGCCGACGCCATATTGCCGAAACGCGTAGGCGAACCCAGGGCCAGGCCGGCGCATTGTTCCAGATCGCTCATTTCCACATACGGCGCACCGTCGGGCGGGATATCCGGCTCGGTCGCTTCGCTGACGGCGGAAACCGCCGGCACTGTGCGCAGGCGGGCGTCGCAGCCGGGCACGCTTTCGACGCCTTGCGCGATGGCCTCGGCCAGTCTGCGCGTGGCGCCGTTGCGCGAATAGTAAAGAATCAACAGGGTGAGAGGCGCGGTATTCGTCATGGCGGGTATTATGAATGAAATTCGGCGTCGCCGGCCGCCAATCCGGCGCGGCGCCGGGTATCATGCGCGTGAAGCGCTTGGCCGATTGGTCTTTGTTTGCGTTATTTCATTTTTTCCGGATTGATTGAATTATGGTTTCCAAATTGCCTGGCCTGTCGTGGCATGGCGTTCGCGAATTGATCCGTTTTGCCGTCCAGCGGCTGGAAGAGGAACGCCTGCCGCAGGTGGCCGCCGCGCTGACCTTTACGTCCATTCTGGCGCTGGTGCCGATGGTCACCATCGCCTTTGCGCTGTTTACCGCGTTTCCGCTGTTCAGCACCTTTCGCGCCGCGCTGGAAGCCTACTTCCTCAATAATCTGATGCCGGCCAATATGGCCAATACGATTCTGGGCTATGTCAATCAGTTCGCCGCCAAGTCGGCGCGTCTGTCCGCTTTCGGCGGCGTGGCGCTGATTGTTACGTCTGGCATGACAATGGCGACCATAGACCGCACTTTCAACCGGATCTGGCGCGTGCAGAATTCGCGGCCGCTGTTGCAGCGCGTGCTGGTGTACTGGGCCATCATGACGCTGGGACCGTTGTTGATCGGCGTATCGATTTCCGCGACATCGTATGTGTCCGGCGCCGCCATCGGCGCGGTCGGCCGCATTTCGCTGGAGGGGTCGGGCCTGTCGGCCTTTTCCACGCTGTTCTCCGTGCTGTTGAGCACCGGTGCGTTTACCTTGCTGTACATCACGGTGCCGAATCGCGAAGTCGACTGGCGCGACGCGATCTGGGGCGGGCTGCTGGCCGGCGTCGCGTTTGAAATCGCCAAGCACCTGTTTACCTTTTATATCATCCAATTCCCGACTTACACGGTCATTTACGGCGCGGTCGCCGCCTTTCCGATCTTCCTGCTGTGGATTTACATGATATGGCTGATCACGCTGGTCGGCGCGCTGCTGACAGCGGTGCTGCCGGTGATGCGCTACGAGCGGTGGGCGTACCGGCCCACGCCGTGCGGGCGCTTCGTGGATGCGCTGGCGGTGCTGCGCGCGCTGTATCTGGCGCAGCGGCGCGCATCGTCTGCGATCGATGTCGACGACATCCGGAAACAGACCCATATCGGTTACGAGGAATCGCAAACGCTGCTGGAGCAGATGCAGACCGCCGGCTGGGTCGGCGTGGTCAAGATCGAGGTGCAGGTCAAATTGCGCTGGATACGCGGCCGGACCGATACCATCGATCGCTGGGTCTTGCTGGCCAACCCGGCACTTTTGACGCTGGCCGATGTCTATCGGCATTTCGTATTCGATGCGGAAGGGCCGCGCGAACCAGACGCCGCCGCGGTGAATCTGGTCGGCGCGGCGGTGGATGCGGCGCTGCATCGATCGCTGGCGGTTTATTTCGATGATGATCCGCAACATGAAGGCGCTGCGCCGGCGTCCGATGTTGCATTGCAAAAAGCTCCGCCACAAATGGAAACCGCGGGGTGAAAAAGGGTTGCCGAACCGGGAACAGCCTCGTAATATGTATTCGACTTCGCGGCCATCCGCGATCGTGTTCGGCAATATTCTTAAACGATCTTTAAATCCGACAGGTAGGCCGCGCCATGAAAGTTTCCGAAATTCTGAAAGTCAAAGGCAATATTCTTTACACGGTGACACCGGATACCCCGCTGATCGAAGCGGTCAATGCAATGTCTGAAAAAGACATCGGTTCGCTGGTCGTGATGGAGTTCGGCGATCTGGTCGGCATGTTGACTTTCCGTGAAGTGATCCAGACGACGTGCGAGAACGGCGGCACGGTGGGGGACAAAACCGTGCGTGCGTCGATGGACGATCATCCGATCACCATCACGCCGGACACCGATCTGAACGAAGTGCGCCGTCTGATGCTGGAAAAACATGCGCGCTACGTCCCGGTCGTGGAAGCCAAGACCTTGCTCGGCGTGATATCGTTCTACGACGTGGCCAAGGCGGTGCTGGAGGCGCAGAGTTTCGAGAACAAGATGCTCAAGGCCTATATTCGCGATTGGCCTGCGGAAGAAGAGAGCCGGGACTGAATTTCCGCCGCCCGCAGGCAGACAAACCGTTCATCGTTCGATGAGCGGTTTTTTTATAGCCGTGTTTTTCAATCGTTGTTTTTATCAGACCCTAATGTCTTCCAATCAGTTTTCCCTGCTGCGCCAGCGCCGTTTCGGGCCCTTTTTCTGGACACAATTTCTCGGCGCGTTTAACGACAATGTGTTCAAGACCGCGCTGCTGACGATACTGACTTACGACGCGCTTAGCTGGACGGCGATGGATGTCGGCCTGCTCAACAACCTGATACCGGGCCTGTTCATTTTGCCCTTCGTGCTGTTTTCGGCGACCGCCGGCCAATTCGCCGAGAAATTCGAAAAATCGCGGCTGACGCGCTACGTGAAGGTCCTGGAAATCTGCATCATGGCGGTCGCCGGCTTCGGCTGGATGACCCACAATTTATGGCTGCTGGTGGCGGCGATCGTCGGCATGGGGCTGCATTCAACACTGTTCGGGCCGGTCAAATACGCTTATCTGCCGCAGCAATTGAAAGCCGAAGAGTTGATCGGCGGCAATGGCGTCATAGAAATGGGCACTTTCGTCGGCATCCTGCTGGGCGAAGTGCTGGGGGCGGTGCTGGTGGTGCAGAAGCCGTGGGGATTGGCGCTGGTGGCGTCGGCCACGTTCGGCGTCGCCGTGCTGGGCTGGCTGGCCAGCCTGCGCATTCCGTTGACGCCGGCGTCCGATCCGGACTTGAAGATCAGCGCCAATCCGTTCGCAGAGATGGCGCGCAACCTGCGTTTTTCGCGCGGCAACCGGCCGGTATTTCTGGCGATGCTGGGCAATTCGTGGTTCTGGTTTTACGGCGCCATCCTGCTGGCGCAATTTCCGCTATTTGCGAAAGCGTATCTGCATGGCGATCACAATGTGTTCGTGCTGCTGCTGACGGCGTTTTCGCTTGGCATCGGCATCGGTTCGCTGTCATGTGAGCGCCTGTCCGGACGCAAGATCGAAATCGGCCTGGTGCCGTTCGGCGCGATCGGATTGTCTATTTTCGCCGTCGATCTTTATTTTGCCGGCAGCGGCTATACGAATACGACGCCGGTCGGCATCTACGGCTTCGTCGCCCAGCACGGCAGTTTGCGCATTCTGTTCGATTGCGTGTTGATCGGCCTGTTCGGCGGTTTTTATGTCGTGCCGCTGTTCGCGCTGATTCAGACGCGCTGCGACCGCAAACATCTGTCCCGCACCATTGCCGGCATGAATATCCTGAACGCGCTGTTCATGGTGGCGGCCGCGTTGCTGGCCATGCTGATGTTGGGCGCGGGCCTGAACATTCCGCAGATATTCCTGGCCACCGCGATTCTCAATGCGCTGGTCGCTGCCTATATCTTCTCGCTGGTGCCGGAGTTTCTGATGCGTTTTCTGGCGTGGCTGCTGATCCACACCGTTTATCGCGTGCACAGCTTCGGAACCGAACATTTGCCGCGGCACGGCGCGGCGGTGCTGGTCTGCAATCACGTCAGTTATCTGGACGCGTTGGTGATCATGGCGGTCAGCCCGAGGCCGATCCGCTTTGTGATGGATCATGCGATTTTTACCTTCCCGGTGTTGTCCTGGCTGTTCCGCGCCGCGCGCGCGATTCCGATCGCTCCCGCGCGCGAGGACGAGCAAGTGCTGGCGCGCGCCTACGACGAGATTGCGGACGCGCTGCGCGATGGCGACCTGGTCTGCATTTTTCCGGAAGGAAAATTGACGCGCGACGGTGCCATTGATGCATTCAGGAACGGCATCGCGCGCATCGTCGAGCAGACGCCGGCGCCGGTGATTCCGATGGCGCTGCGCGGTTTGTGGGGCGGCTTGTTCTCGCGCAGCAGGCATAATCCGTTCGAGCGGGCCTTCCGCGGCGGTCCATTTTCGCGGCTGGAACTGGCCGTCGGCGCGCCGATCGCGCCGGAATACGCGACACCGGCGCTGTTGCAGCAAAAAGTGGGCGAATTGCGCGGCGATTCGAAATAAGCCTGGTGTGCTGGTAAAATCGCTTTTTTGCCATTCTAGAAATGCATCATGTCCGGTAATACTTTCGGTTTGTTGTTTACGGTGACCACCTTCGGTGAATCCCACGGCCCCGCCATCGGCTGCGTGATCGACGGCTGCCCGCCGGGAATGGTCTTGTCCGAGGCCGATATTCAGCCCGAACTGGACCGCCGCAAGCCGGGCACGTCGCGCCATGTGACTCAGCGGCAGGAGCCGGACACCGTCGAAATCCTGTCCGGCGTATACGAGGGCAAGACCACCGGCACGCCGATCACGCTATTGATCCGCAATCAGGATCAGCGCAGCAAGGACTACACCAACATCGCGGAATCGTTCCGGCCCGGTCACGCCGACTACACCTATTGGCATAAATACGGCATTCGCGATCCGCGCGGCGGCGGACGCTCGTCTGCGCGGCTGACCGCGCCGGTGGTCGGCGCCGCGGCGGTCGCCAAGAAATGGCTGCTTGAGCACCATGGCGTGACCTTCGCCGGTTGTCTGAGCCAGCTGGGCGAATTGCCAGTGCCGTTCGAATCCTGGGAACACGTGCGCAACAATCCGTTTTTCGCGGCCAACGCCAGCAAGATCGCCGAAATGGAAGCGTATATGGATAGCTTGCGCAAGGCCGGCGATTCCTGCGGCGCGCGCATCGACGTGGTTGCGCGCAATGTGCCGGTCGGCCTGGGCGAGCCGCTGTACGACAAGCTCGACGCCGATATCGCGTATGCGATGATGGGCATCAACGCGGTCAAGGGCGTGGAGATCGGCGCCGGTTTCAAATCGGTCGCGCAGCGCGGCACCGAGCACGGCGACGAGCTGACCCCCCAAGGTTTCGCCAGTAACAATGCCGGCGGCGTGCTGGGCGGCATTTCGACCGGGCAGGACGTCACGGTGTCGATCGCGATCAAACCGACCTCCAGCATTCACACGCCGCGTCATTCGATCGACAAGGCGGGCAACGCCATCGAAGTCGCCACGCACGGCCGTCACGACCCTTGCGTCGGCATCCGCGCCACGCCGATCGCCGAAGCGATGCTGGCGCTGGTATTGATGGATCATGCGCTGCGGCACCGGGCGCAATGCGGCGACGTGAAAGTGGAAACTCCGGCGATCGCCGCCGACAATCGCCGCAAGGCCTGAAGCGGCGGATATCCGGCAAATATCGCGCCGAACCGAGCAAAAATCGCGCAATTGGCATAAAATCGATGGTTCCGCGATGTTCTCGTCCGTTTTTGCAAATTTTCGTTTTATACGAGCGATTCAAAAAGAAATAAGAACGTCCCGGGTAGTCCGGCCTTATCTTTGCCGGGCTAAATCCATTTGACTATAGTGGCTTTTGCGCAACCGGCCGCGCCGAAAAACGGGGGCCGCAGGCTGCCGGGCCGGCGTGCTTGTATGGCATAATCAGAAACATTTTTTCGCTCTCACAGACCACCAGATCATGCTTAAAACGCTTTACGACAAACTTTGGGAATCGCACGTCGTGCATACCGAAGAAGACGGTACCGCCATCTTGTATATCGATCGGCATTTGCTGCATGAGGTAACCAGTCCGCAGGCGTTCGAGGGATTGAAGATCGCGGGACGCCAGCCATGGCGCAATTCGGCCAATCTGGTGGTGGCCGATCATAACGTGCCGACCACCGACCGCGCCAACGGCATCGCCGATCCGATTTCCCGGCTGCAGGTTGAAACGCTGGACGCCAATGCCAAGGAATACGGTCTGACCTATTTCGGCATGAACGATCTGCGCCAGGGCATCGTGCATGTGATCGGCCCCGAGCAGGGCGCGACGCTGCCGGGCATGACCGTGGTCTGCGGCGATTCGCACACCTCGACGCACGGCGCGTTCGGCGCGCTGGCGCACGGCATCGGCACCTCCGAAGTCGAGCACGTGCTGGCGACGCAAACGCTGCTGACGAAAAAATCCGCCTCCATGCTGGTGCAGGTCGACGGCGCGCTGCCGGCAGGCGTCACCGCCAAGGACATCGCCCTGGCCGTGATCGGCCGTATCGGCACCGCCGGCGGCACCGGCTATGCGATCGAATTCGCCGGATCGACGATACGCTCGCTGTCGATGGAAGGCCGCATGACCCTGTGCAATATGGCGATCGAAGCCGGTGCGCGCTCGGGCATGATCGCGGTGGACGACGTCACGATCGATTATCTGAAGGGCCGTCCGTTTTCGCCAGCCGGTCCGCACTGGGAACGCGCGATCGCTTACTGGCGCACGCTGCATTCCGATCCGGGCGCCAAATTCGATATGGTGGTGACCTTGAATGCCGCCGAGGTCACGCCGCAGGTGACCTGGGGCACCTCGCCCGAAATGGTCGTGCCGATTACCAGCCGCGTGCCGGATCCCGATCTGGAAAAAGATCCGAGCAAGCGCGACGGCATGGAAAAGGCGCTGATCTACATGGGCCTGAAACCGAATACGCCGATGTCCGATATCCGCATCGACAAGGTCTTCATCGGTTCCTGCACCAATTCGCGCATCGAGGATTTGCGTGCGGCGGCGGCGGTCGTGCGCGGCAAATTCCGCGCTTCCAACGTCAAGCTGGCGATGGTGGTGCCGGGTTCCGGACTGGTCAAGCAGCAGGCCGAACGCGAAGGCCTGGACCGGATTTTCCGGGACGCCGGTTTCGAATGGCGCGAGCCGGGCTGCTCCATGTGTCTGGCGATGAACGCCGACCGGCTGGAGCCGGGCGAGCGCTGCGCCTCGACGTCGAATCGCAATTTCGAAGGCCGGCAGGGTGCCGGCGGCCGGACCCATCTGGTCAGCCCCGCGATGGCGGCGGCGGCGGGCATTGCCGGGCATTTCGTGGACATTCGTTCGTTATAACTAAAAGGAGGATGTATGAAAAAAATGATTACCTTGATGCTACTGGCCGCATCTGTCTATGCGCTGGCCGGTTGCAATACGGTTCACGGCTTTGGCCAGGATGTCGAAAAGGTCGGCGAAAAAATGCAGTCGAGCAGCCAGAAGTAAGGTTGCGCAGCGGCAGGCGGCCGGCGCTGGAAGAACGTCTGCCGCCCATGACGCAGCATCAAAAACGCTCACACGAGCGCAGCATAAAGAACAGCGGATTATGAATAAATTTACAGTGCATGAAGGCTTGGTGGCGCCGCTCGATCGCGCCAATGTCGATACGGACGCGATCATTCCCAAGCAATTCCTGAAGTCGATCAAGCGTACCGGTTTCGGTCCCAATCTGTTCGACGAATGGCGTTATCTGGATCATGGCGAGCCAGGCATGAATAACGACGCGCGCCCGAAAAATCCCGATTTCGTGTTGAATCAGCCGCAGTATCAGGGCGCGTCGATTTTGCTGGCGCGCAAGAATTTCGGCTGCGGCTCGTCGCGCGAACACGCGCCGTGGGCGCTCGATCAATTTGGCTTCCGCGCCGTGATCGCGCCGAGCTTTGCCGATATCTTCTTCAATAACTCCTTCAAAAACGGTTTCCTGCCGATCGTTCTGTCCGAACAGAACGTCGATCACCTGTTCAACGAAGTCAAGGCGTTCCCGGGCTTCCGTCTGGTGATCGATCTGGAACGGCAAACCGTCGCCACCGCCAACGGCAGCCTCAGCTATTCGTTCGAGATCGGGCAGTTCCGCAAATACTGCATGATCAACGGCCTGGACGATATCGGGCTGACGCTGCGTCAATCCGATAAGATCCGCGAATTCGAGGCGCGCCATATTGCGCAGCAGCCATGGCTGGCCAATACCATTTGAAGCTGTTTACGATTCACGTTAAAGATTTGAAACCATGAAAATTGCAATTCTGCCAGGTGATGGCATCGGTCCGGAAATCGTCGATCAGGCCGTGCGCGTGTTGAACGCGCTGGACGAATCATTCGAAATGGAAACTGCTCCCGTAGGCGGCGCCGGCTATGAAGCGCACGGCCATCCGCTGCCGGACGGCACGCTGCAACTGGCCAAGGATGCCGACGCCATTTTGTTCGGCGCCGTCGGCGACTGGAAATACGATACGCTGGAGCGCTCATTGCGTCCGGAACAAGCCATTCTCGGCCTGCGCAAGCAGCTCGGCCTGTTCGCCAATCTGCGTCCGGCCATCCTGTATCCGGAACTGGCCGGCGCATCGTCGCTGAAGCCGGAAATCGTCTCCGGACTGGACATCCTGATCGTTCGCGAACTGACCGGCGACATCTATTTCGGCACGCCGCGCGGCGTGCGCGAAGCGCCGGACGGCGCATTCAAGGGGGCGCGCGAAGGTTTCGATACCATGCGCTATGCCGAGCCGGAAATCCGCCGCATTGCGCACGTGGCGTTCCAGACCGCGCAGAAACGCGGCAAGCGCCTGACCAGCGTCGATAAGGCCAACGTGCTGGAAACCTTTCAGTTCTGGAAAGACATCGTTACCGACGTCCACAAGGAATACCCGGATGTGGCGCTGGAACACATGTATGTCGACAACGCCGCGATGCAATTGGTGCGCGCGCCGAAAAAATTCGACGTGATCGTGACCGGCAACATGTTCGGCGATATCCTGTCGGACGCGGCCGCGATGCTGACCGGCTCGATCGGCATGCTGCCGTCGGCGTCGCTGGATGCCGACAATAAGGGATTGTACGAGCCGTCGCACGGTTCGGCGCCCGACATCGCGGGCAAGGGCATCGCCAATCCGCTGGCGACCATTTTGTCGGCGGCGATGATGCTGCGTTATTCGCTGAACAGGGCGGAGCAGGCCGACCGCATCGAAAATGCGGTCAAGAAGGTATTGGCGGAGGGATTCCGCACCGTCGACATTTACGAAGCGGGCACCACCAAGGTCGGCACCAAACAGATGGGCGATGCAGTGGTCAAGGCGCTGGCCTGAGTCCGGCGCCGGCGCGCTATTTTTTGATAATTTGTAGGAAACGACGATGAAATTGGTTGGCCTGGTAGGTTGGCGCGGTATGGTGGGTTCGGTCCTAATGCAGCGCATGCGGGAAGAGGGCGATTTCGACGAGATCGAACCTATGTTCTTTTCGACCTCCAACGTCGGCGGTAAAGCGCCCGCGTTCGCGAAAAACGAAACAGTGCTGAAAGACGCCAACGACATCGAGGCATTGAAAAAATGCGATATCGTGCTGACCGCTCAGGGCGGCGACTACACCGCCGCGGTCTATCCGAAACTGCGCGCGGCCGGCTGGAACGGCTACTGGATCGATGCCGCATCGACGCTGCGCATGGAAGACGACGCCATCATCGTGCTGGATCCGGTCAATCTGGATGTGATCAAGGACGCGTTGAAGCGCGGCGTCAAGAATTTCATCGGCGGCAATTGCACCGTGTCGTGCATGATGATCGGCCTCGGCGGTTTGTTCCAGCACGATCTGATCGACTGGATGACATCGATGACGTATCAGGCCGCGTCCGGCGGCGGCGCGCAGCACATGCGCGAACTCCTGAGCCAGTTCGGCAGCATCAACGCCGAAGTTAAGGCGCTGCTGGACGATCCGGCCTCGGCGATTCTGGAAATCGATCGCAAGGTGCTGGCCAAGCAGCATGCGATGAGCGCCGACGAAACCAGGCATTTCGGCGTGCCGCTGGCCGGCAATCTGATTCCCTGGATCGACAAGGATCTGGGTAACGGCATGTCCAAGGAAGAGTGGAAGGGCGGCGCTGAAACCAACAAGATTCTGGGCCGCGGCCCGGCCTTCGGCGCCGGCGCCAAGGCGGTCATTCCGGTGGACGGCTTGTGCGTGCGCATCGGCGCGATGCGCTGCCATTCGCAGGCATTGACGATCAAATTGAAAAAAGACGTGCCGCTCGACGAAATCGCCGACATGCTGGCCGGCAGCAACCAATGGGCCAAGGTGGTGCCGAATACACGCGAGGCATCGATGACCGATTTGACGCCTGCCGCGGTGACCGGCAGCCTGACGATTCCGGTCGGCCGTTTGCGCAAGTTGCAAATGGGCGGCGAGTATCTGTCGGCGTTTACGGTCGGCGATCAATTGTTGTGGGGCGCGGCCGAACCGCTGCGCCGCATGTTGCGCATCGTGCTGCAAGGTTAAGCCCTGCCTGCTGCCGGCGCCCCGATAGGCAACCCCGTCCGGACTTCGACATCCTGGCGGGGTTGCTGCGTTTTGTGGCGCGCCGGGGCCATGCTGGACGTACGGCGCTTGCGCGTGCTATTTCTTGATGATATGTTGCAAACCACATTAGGGCAGGAACAGGCCCAATCCGCGGTTTTGATTCCCGGCGCTTTACCTATCCAATCGAAAAATGCATCCAATGACACCTAAGCCTTTGTCCCGGTTAAAGCAGATCAGCGCCGCAGTCGTATTTCTCTGTCTCCTGTCCTCTGGCGCGCAAGCCGGGGCGCTCGGTAAATTAACTGTGTTGTCGGCGATAGGCCAGCCGCTCAATGCCGAAATCGAACTGCAATCGGTCAGTGCGCAGGAGAAGCCGTCGCTGGAGGTCAGGCTGGCATCGAAACAGGCATTTTCTCAAGCGAATGTGGAATTCAATCCGGCGCTGTTGGCTTTGCAGTTCGCGGTCGAGCCGCGCGGCGCGGGCCAGGTGGTGCATATTACGTCGGCCAACGCATTCAATGAACCGGCCGTCGATGTCGTGCTGGAGTTGAGCAGCGCCACCACGCCGCGCGCGGTGCGCGAATACAGTTTTCTGCTGGATGCGCCACGCAGCGCACAGGTTCCGGCCCAGGTAACATCGCCGGCCGCCGCGGTTCAGACACCAGCCCAGGCGAAAGCGGATGCTCCCGTTCACCCGGCTGTCGAAACAGCGTCGAAGGGCAAGTCCGAGGCGGCGCCGAAATCGGCGAAAAAAAGCGCCAAGGCCAAGGCGGCGGGAAAAGCCGGGAAAACCGAATATAAAGTGAAAACGGGCGATTCCCTGTCCGAAATCGCCAATCGGATGCGGCCGGCCGGCGTGTCGCTGGATCAAATGCTGGTGGCGATGTACCGCGCCAATCCGGATGCCTTCACCGGCGAAAACATGAGCCGCATGCGCGCCGGATCGATTCTGGGGGTGCCGGACGCGTCCGCCGCGACAGCAACGGCCAGGCCCGAAGCGACCAGCATCGTGGTGGCGCAGGCGCAGGATTTCAGTCGCTATCGCAATCAATTGGCCGGCCGCGTCGCGGCTGCGCCGGCCAAGGCCAGCGGCGCAGCCGGGCAGGCCGCCGCCGGCAAGATCTCCGCCAGGGTCGAAGAACGTGCGGCGCAAACGGGTGAAGCCAAGGACCGTCTGCAATTGTCGAAAGCGGGCGTCGGCGACGGCGCATCCGGCGGCATGAACAGTGAAGACCGGATTGCGGCTGACAAGGCCGCGGCCGATGCCGCGTCGCGCATCAAGGAACTGGAAAAGAATGTCGGCGATCTTCAGAAATTACTGGAAATAAAAAATCGGAATCTGGCTGAATTGAATGCGCAGAAGGAGGCGGCAACGGCTGCTGCTGCTCATTCGGCTGCAACGCCTGCCGTGGCCCCGCCTGCTGCCGACGATACAGCCGCGAAGCCCGCCGATGCGGCTGTTGCCGCCGCCGTGCCCGCAGCGGCGCCGGCCAAGCCAAAGCCTGCGGCCGTGTTGGCTCCGGATTTCTTCGACGACTGGCGCGACAATCCTATGCTGCTGCCGGGCGGCGGTGCGCTGGCCGTGATATTGATTGCGTGGGCCTTGTACCGCGCCCGCCGCCGCGGCGATGAAAAGGCCGTCGGCGCAGCAGCGGCTTCCGGCATCGCCCGGGAGCCGGTAGTCGGAGACTCTGCCTTCGCCGACGTTGCCGCGGCGTCCGCCTATCAGAAAGAGCCGTTCGTTACCCCGGCTCAAGCCGAGTCGCGTTCCGCGGTCGATAAGCCGGCTGCGCCGTCGGCCGGCGCTGCAGCCGATGAAGCCGATGCGCTGAAAATCGATCTGGGCCAGCTCGACAAGCCTGCTGCGCGCACGGTAGCGCCCGCCAGTCTCGATATGAGCAAGCTCGATTTCGATCTGGAACTGGAAAAAAATCCGCCACCGCCGAAAGCCGTGGACGAAACCGGTCCCGGGATCGATCTGGCGGCGGGACTGGCGCAACAATCGGAAAAGCAAGCCGAAAAGAAGGCTGAACAGCCCGCTCCGCCCGCCGCCGCCGCGCCACAGGTCGCCGCCAAAGCGCCGGAATTGCCGCCGGATGTCGCGGCACTCAGCCTGGATCTGGGCGCCCCCGCCGCCAGCCCGGCTGCCGAGACGACAGTCGAGACGACAGCCGCCGCGGGTCAAGGCGGCGATGAAGAGGATGAAACCTCGTCCTTTGCCAAGGAAGTCAATACCAAACTGGATCTGGCCGCCGCGTATCAGGAAATCGGCGACAAGGACGGCGCCCGGGAATTGCTGGACGAAGTGATCAAGGCGGGCAATCGGCGCCAGGTAGGCAAGGCGCAGGAGATGCTGGGGCAATTGGCCTAGGGCGACAGCCTTGGCCATGGGCCGCACACGCCGGCTTGCCGCGTTTATTTTTTGGAGTGCGTGTGACAGAAGCGGTAAGCAAGCGCATTGTGCTTGGCATCCAGTACGACGGCAGCCCGTGGCAAGGCTGGCAGACCCAGCCGCATGGCCAAACCGTGCAGGATGCGCTCGAAGCCGCATTGCTGCGCTTCGCATTGATCCCGCTGTCCGTGGTGTGCGCCGGTCGCACCGATTCGGGTGTGCATGCGCTGGAGCAAGTGGTGCATTTCGATACCGCCGTGTCGCGCGACATCGCATCCTGGGTGCGCGGCGTCAACGCCTTTTTGCCGCCATCGATCGCGGTGCGCTGGGCTTGCGAACTGCCGCCGCTGGACATTGCGCCGCTACCGATCGCGACGGCCAGCCAGGCCATCGACCCGCGTTACGCCCGCGAAGGCGGCTTTCATGCGCGTTTCAGCGCGACGGCGCGCACTTATCACTATCTGTTGTATAACCATCCGGTGCGCGCGCCGCTGCTCGTCGGCCGCGCCGGATGGGTATTTCGCCCGCTGGCTCTGCAGCCCATGCGCGAGGCTGCGCAACATCTGGTCGGCACGCACGACTTTTCTTCGTTTCGTTCCATAGAATGCCAGGCCAAATCGCCTGTGCGCAGCATGTATGGTCTTGATATCGCGCAATCCGGTGACATGTTCATGTTTACCCTGCGGGCCAACGCCTTTTTACATCATATGGTGCGCAATATCGTCGGCGCGCTGATCGCCGTCGGACACGGCAGGAAGGATCCGGCCTGGATCGCCGATCTGCTGGCGCAGCGCGACCGCAGCAGGGCGGCGCCGACCTTCATGGCTGACGGCCTGTATCTGGCGCGCGTGGAATATCCTGCGCAGTGGCAGTTGCCGCAACACGACGCGCAAGGCTGGCCCTGGGGCTGAGCCCGCGTGCGGCAGGCCGCAAAGCGGGATAAAACCGGTTATTTTTGGCACGGATAAGAGCTTATGACACATCGCACTAGAATCAAGATTTGCGGATTGACGCGGGCGCAGGACGTCGCCGCGGCTGTGGCCGCCGGCGCGGATGCGCTCGGTTTCGTGTTTTATGAACGCAGCCCGCGCCACGTCACCGCGCAGCAGGCCGCCGGCCTGATCGCCCAATTGCCGCCTTTCGTCACCCCGGTCGGCCTGTTCGTCAATGCGTCGACGGCGCAGGTTGCGGCGGTGCTGGCGCAGGCTCCGCTGGCGATGCTGCAGTTTCACGGCGACGAAACGCCGCAGCAGTGCGCCGACATCGCGGCGGCGGTCCGGCTGCCGTATATGCAGGCGGTGCGCATCGGCGCTTCGCTGCCGCCCGCGGATTTGGTAAAATGCGAAATTGTCTGCCGTTCGCTCAGCCCGTTTTTCAGCGGGCTGCTGCTCGATACGCTGGCGGACGGTTATGGCGGCAGCGGAAAGGTATTCGATTGGTCTCTTAGTCCAGAAGAACTCGCGTCTCGGGTCGTTTTGAGTGGTGGCTTGAACGCTGCCAACGCGACTGACGCCGTGCGTCGCGTACGCCCGTTCGCCGTCGACGTCAGCAGTGGCGTCGAAAGCGCGAGGGGCATCAAGGACAGCGATAAAATTCGCGCTTTCGTGGACGCCGTACGCGCCGCAAGCGTAGATTGAGCGCTGCATCCACCCGTCAAGTTTCTAAGGAATCAGCATGAGCCACACCTCTTCCACCGATACGGCGTCCGATAGCGGACCGTATCGCTTACCCGACGCCAATGGGCATTTCGGCCGTTACGGCGGCAGTTTCGTCGCGGAAACACTCACCCACGCATTGACCGAACTGAATCAGGCTTACGCCAAATATCAGCGCGATCCGCAATTCCTGGCGGAATTCGATTCGGAACTCAAGCATTTCGTCGGCCGTCCCAGCCCTGTTTACCATGCCAAGCGCTGGTCGGAGCTGGCCGGCGGCGCGCAGATTTACTTCAAACGCGAAGACCTGAATCACACCGGCGCGCACAAGATCAACAACGTGATCGGACAGGCGCTGCTGGCCAAGCGCATGGGCAAGCCGCGCGTGATCGCCGAAACCGGCGCCGGCCAGCACGGCGTGGCCACCGCCACCATTTGCGCCCGCTTCGGCATGGAATGCGTGGTGTACATGGGCAGCGAGGACGTCAAGCGTCAAATGCAGAACGTTTACCGGATGAATCTGCTCGGTGCGAAGGTGGTGCCGGTCGAATCCGGTTCGAAAACCCTGAAGGATGCGCTCAACGAAGCCATGCGCGACTGGGTCACCAATGTCGAAAACACTTTTTACATCATCGGCACGGTGGCGGGACCGCATCCATATCCGATGATGGTGCGCGACTTTCAGTCGGTGATCGGCAACGAATGCCTGACCCAGATGCCGGAGATGACCGGACGCCAGCCGGATTATGTGGTCGCCTGCGTCGGCGGCGGCTCGAATGCGATGGGCATCTTTTATCCGTACATCGACCATAAGGAAGTGCAGCTGATCGGCGTCGAAGCGGCCGGCGAAGGACTGGAAACCGGACGACACTCGGCATCGCTGACGCTGGGCTCGCCGGGCGTGCTGCACGGCAACCGCACTTATCTGCTGCAGGATGAAAACGGCCAGATCATCGAAACGCATTCGGTATCGGCCGGACTGGATTATCCCGGCGTCGGCCCCGAACACGCGTGGCTCAAGGACATCGGACGCGCGCAATATGCCTGCATTACCGACGACGAGGCGCTGGCGGCATTCAACACCTGCTGCCGGATCGAAGGCATTATCCCTGCGCTGGAATCCAGCCACGCATTGGCGCACGCCGCGAAACTGGCGGCGACGCTGCCGAAGGACAAGATCGTGCTGGTCAATCTATCCGGCCGCGGCGACAAGGACATGCACACCGTGCAGGAGCGCGAACGGGAGAAACAGGGCAAGTCTTCCGCCTAGGAACCGGCCGCCGCGTCCCGATACAGAGATTTAACAGCAATTCATTCATCATTTTGTTGCAGCGCCGCCCGCCTGGCCGGGCGGCAATCCGAACCGATCCGCCTTTATCCTTGAAGCCATGTCCCGAATCCAATCCAAGTTTGCCGCGCTGACGGCGCAACACAAAAAAGCGCTGATCACCTTCATTACCGCGGGCGATCCGGCTCCGGCGCTGACGGTGCCGCTGATGCATGCCATGGTGGCGGGCGGCGTCGATATCCTGGAACTTGGCGTACCCTTTTCCGATCCGATGGCGGAAGGGCCGGTGATTCAGCGCGCTTGCGAACGGGCCTTGAAGTTCAACGTCGGCCTGCGCGACGTATTCGGGTTTGTGCGCGAATTCCGTCTGACGGATGCCGACACGCCGGTGGTGCTGATGGGATACGCCAATCCGGTCGAACGCATGGGCGTCGATACCTTCATCGCGCAGGCGGCCGAAGCCGGTGTGGACGGCGCCATCGTGGTCGATTACCCGCCCGAGGAATGTGAAGACTTCACCGCCAAAATGCGGGCGGCCGGGATGGATCCGATTTTCCTGCTGTCGCCGACCTCGACCGAGGCGCGCATCGAACAGGTGGCCAGGGTCAGCAGCGGTTTCAGTTATTACGTATCGCTCAAAGGCGTCACCGGCGCCGGCAACATCGATACGGAAGAAGTGGCGCAACGCATAGCGGCGATTCGCAAACACGTCAAATTGCCGATAGGCGTCGGTTTCGGCATTCGCGACGGCGCCACTGCCAAGGCGGTCGCGTCGGTGGCCGATGCGGTCGTGATCGGAAGCAGGATCATTCAGGAGCTGGAAAATACGCCCCAGGACAGGGCAGTGGAAGCAGTACAGGCCTTCGTGGCCGGCATCCGCAGCGCGATGGACGAGCGCTGACGTCGATACGCTAATTTGGCGTTTCCGCGTGATTGCACAGCATTTCCGGGCCTGGGAATTTGTTAAATCCGGCTTCCGACATTCGTTACAATCAGCGGGAACGGCTCTGGTACAATGCGCCACCGCAAAAATGAATGAGGTCAATATATGAGTTGGCTAGAGAAATTACTCCCCCCTCAAATACAGCGCAACGACGCCTCCGCCCGGAAATCGATCCCGGAAGGCTTATGGGTCAAATGCCCGTCGTGCGAAGCGGTCTTATACCGTACCGATCTGGAATCGAATCTCCATGTCTGCCCGAAGTGCAGCCATCACATGCGCATCCGCGCCCGCACCCGGCTCGACAATCTGCTCGACGAGGGCGGCCGTTATGAAATCGGCCAGGAAGTCCTGCCGATCGACACGCTCAAATTCAAAGACAGCAAAAAATATCCGGAACGCCTGAAAATCGCGCTGGAAACCACCGGCGAAACCGATGCCATGGTCGTCATGGGCGGTTCCATCATGACGCTGCCGGTAGTGGTGGCGGCATTTGAATTCGAATTCATGGGCGGCTCGATGGGCGCGGTGGTCGGCGAGCGTTTCGTGCGCGGCGCGCAGACCGCGCTGGAGCAGAAAGTCCCATTCATCTGCATTACCGCCACCGGCGGCGCGCGGATGCAGGAGGGCCTGTTGTCGCTGATGCAGATGGCGAAAACCACGGCCATGCTGACCAAGTTGTCGGAAAAGAAATTGCCGTTCATCAGCGTGCTAACCGACCCTACCATGGGCGGCGTGTCGGCATCGTTTGCATTCATGGGCGATGTGGTGATCGCCGAGCCCAAGGCGCTGATCGGTTTCGCCGGTCCGCGCGTGATCGAAAACACCGTGCGCGAGAAATTGCCGGAAGGCTTTCAGCGCGCCGAGTTCCTGGTGAAAAAGGGCGCCGTCGACATGATCGTCGACCGCCGTGAGATGCGCTCCGAAATCGCGCATTTGCTGGCCTTGCTGCAGGATCAGTCTATCGATTCGCTGGCCTGATCCGTAACAGCGAATCAGCGCCGCGGCGGCAGGCATTTGAGGTTCGGTTTATGAAACGGGGCTGCAATTTGCGGCCCCGTTTGCGTGGGCAGTGATGGGGTTTCTATTGGGCATGATGCAAGAATGAACACAAGCAAGCAAGCCGGCGAAGCGGCAAACCACCCGGATGGAGCGGCGCCAGCGGCTGCCGCGCCGGGACCCGGCGCCAGCCTGGACGACTGGCTGCACCTCCTGGAAGTGCGCCATCCGCAAGCCGTCGACATGGGGCTGGAACGGGTTGCCGCGGTGCGGCGCAAGATGGATATCGCGTTTCGCGGGCCGGTCATCAGCGTCGCCGGCACCAACGGCAAGGGATCGACCTGCGCGATGCTGGAATCCATCCTGCTGCGCGCCGGTTACAAGGTCGGCCTGTATGTCAAACCGCATTTCCTGCATTTCAACGAGCGCGCCCGTCTCGGCGGCGTGCCGGTCGGCGATGCGGCGCTGATCGCGGCGTTCCAAACCGTCGAAGCCGCGCGCGGCGATATTTCGCTGACGTATTTCGAATTCACCACGCTGGCCATCATCCAGTTGATGGCCGACGCCGATCTGGACGTCACGATTCTGGAAGTCGGCCTGGGCGGGCGTCTGGACGCGGTGAATGTGATCGACGCCGACGTGGCGATCGTGACCAGCATCGATATCGACCATAGCGCGTATCTGGGCAATACACGCGACGCGATCGCGTTCGAAAAGGCCGGCATTTTCCGCGCCGGCAAGACCGCCATTTGCAGCGATCCGGTGCCGCCGCAATCCCTGATCGACCACGCCGAGGCGATCGGCGCCGATTTGTGGCTGATGGGGCGCGATTTCAATTACACCGGCGACAAGCAGCAGTGGAGCTACGGCGGGCGCACGCAACGCCGCAACTCGCTCGGGTATCCGAGTCTGCGCGGCGCCAATCAATTGCTCAATGCCTGTGCCGCCCTGGCGGCGCTGGAGGCGCTGCGTTATGAGCTGCCGGTCGGCGCGCAGGAGGTGCGCACCGGTCTGGTCATGGTCGATCTGCCGGGGCGCTTCCAGGTCATGCCCGGCCAGCCGCTGGTGGTGCTCGACGTTGCGCATAATCCGCATGCGGCCGCCGCGCTGGCGCAAAATCTCGGCAATATGGGTTTTCATCCGTACACATATGCGGTATTCGGCGCGATGGCCGACAAGGACATCGACGGCATCCTGGCCCAGATGAAAGGATGCGTCGACCATTGGTGCGTGACGGATCTGCCTTTGCCGCGCGCGGCCGGCGCCGCCGAACTGAAGGCCAAATTGCTGGAAGCCGGCGTGACGCCGGAGTTCGCGTCCGACGCCGCCTGCACCATAGAAACCTTCGACAGTCCCGGCGCGGCATACGCAAATGCTTATCGGCGGGCCGGCGAGAATGATAGAATTGTCGTTTTCGGATCTTTCCTGACTGTCGCCGGTGTGATGGAAGCGCGAAAGTCCGGACTCCACTAACGAACTCATTACAGATAACGCATGGGCTTGTTCTCGTTCCTCCGTAAAAACAAGCAGGATGCCGCTCCCGGCAAAAGCGAATTCCGTTCGCAATCCGACGAACCGTTCAGCAATACCCGCAACCGCCCAAAGCGCAGCAAGGAAGGGGGCAGGGATGCGGCCTCCGATCCCATCCTGCCGGAAAAAAAGCGGGCGCGTCGCCGTTTGATCGGCGCCGTGGTGCTGGTGCTGGCGGTGATCGTCGTGCTGCCGATGATCCTTGATCCGGAACCCAAGCCGGTGGCCGACGATATCGAAATCCGGATTCCATCGAAGGATGGAAAAGACGTCAATGCGCCGGCTGCGTCCACTGCGCCGGCCGATGCGGGCGCGCCGGCCGCGGCGGACGAGCAGGCGGCGTCGAAAACCGCTGGCAATACAGCCAGCAACGCAGCCGGCAACTCCCCCGACGGCAATGCCGTCGGCAAAACGGTCGCGGAAACGATCGCCGCTGAAAAACCCGAGGATAAGCAGGCTGGCAATGCCGCCGCCAACGCGACCGGCGGGCAGCAGGAGAAAGCCGCTGAAAAGCCGGCGCAGAAACCTGCCGCCGCTATCGCCGCCCCACCGAAAGCCGAGAAACCCGCCGCTCATGCCGCGCCCAAGATCGCCAAAGCCGAACCGGCGGTGAAGCCGTCGGAGGAAGAACGCGCGTTGGCGATCCTGCAGGGCAAAGCGATTTCGTCCGACAAAGCCGCCGCTAATACGGCAGCCGGTTCGTCCGGCAAATTCGTGATTCAGGTCGCCGCGCTGGCGACGCAGGAGAAGGTCGATGAGCTGCGCAATAAACTGACGGCCGCCGGCATCCAGTCGTATACGCAGAAGGTGGCGACCAAGGCCGGCGCCCGGACGCGGATTCGCGTAGGACCGTTCGCCAGCCGCGACGAAGCCGACAAGGCGCGCGCGAAAATCACCAAGCTCGGTTTGAGTGCGAGCGTGGTGCCGACTTGATATTTCGCCGATGGTCGCCAACTGATCGGCGGACCGGGTAAATGACCCTGGATTTGCGGATGGATTGGTAGAGAGTGACGATTTTCGATTATCTTGTGCTGTTCGTACTGGTGTGCTCGGTGATTATCAGCACCATGCGCGGCCTGGTGAAGGAAATCCTGTCGCTGGCGAGCTGGATCGTGTCCCTGTTCGTCGCCAATCTGTACGGCGCGAAACTGGCGACCATGCTGCCGGACATGATTCCG
>JAQGLY010000048.1 GCA_028292625.1 Herbaspirillum sp.
GGCAGCGTCAGCGCCACCGTTTCCAGACCGCCGTCGACTTCGCGCGTCACGATGGCCTTGCCGTCTTCCAGCACCAGCTTCGACGCAAACGTCGCCTGCGGCCAATCCAGCAGCGCGGCCAGCATCTGGCCGGTCTGATTGCTGTCGTCGTCGATCGCCTGCTTGCCGAGAATAATCAGTTGCGGCTGTTCCTTGTCGGCCAGCGCCTTGAGCAGCTTGGCAACCGCCAGCGGCTGCAATTCGACATCGGTTTCCACCAGGATGGCCCGATCCGCGCCGATCGCCATCGCGGTGCGCAGCGTTTCCTGGCATTGCGTCACGCCGCACGACACCGCGATGATTTCGCTGGCCTTGCCGGCATCGCGCAAGCGCACCGCTTCTTCCACTGCAATTTCATCGAACGGGTTCATCGACATCTTGACGTTGGCGATATCGACGCCGCTGCCGTCCGTCTTGACACGCACTTTCACGTTGTAATCCACTACCCGCTTGACGGGAACTAAAACTTTCATCGCTTGGCCCTTGCAAAATCGAATTGACGCGAACGTAAACCGTCCGCGATTATAGAATCAAAAATGCCTGTACGCCGAAATTTAGCACGATCGTACTTTTACCGACGAAAGCATACACACTAATTTGTGGCGGCGGAAGCGTTTATGCAAAATTCGCTGCAAATTGCGGTATGGGGAAGAACGTTCAAACCGCCAGATATTGCGGTCATTCATTGCGAGGATGCTCTCATCGGATTGTCGCGAGCCGAATGTGGCCGCCCGGCAATTATCCGTAAAAAACCAGCCGCCCAAAAAAATAAAGGATTCGCACCCTGCGGGCACGAATCCGACTGAATTTTTTTGGTGAATCGTTTTTAGAGGTTCTCTACGGAACCGTATACAAAATACCAGCGGAGGAATGGTTTGGCAAACGTTTTCAGACGAAAACATTTAAACCTACCTTGTTTCCCGCAGCAGTCATTGGCGCAGCCAGCGCGCCCTCAATTTATAACGTCTGCAATCTGTTTCACTTTAGCGACAGAGTTGATTCGGAAGTGCTCACTTTCCGGCCTCATCCATCGCCCTCCACAGCCGTTTCATTGATTTTTACGAAAAGCGAAATCGCCGCTACCCCCGTAATCACCCCCCGGCCAACAGCAGGTATAAACCGGGAACGGATAGCTCATGGAAAACGATACGCGCCGAAAAAACCATCAATCCGATCAGATTTGCCAGACACAGACCGTTCGCCCTGAACCGACCCAGCAACGGCATCGGGCAACTCGCCAGAAATCTTGTTTCGCTTCGGATACGGACAAAGGCAAAACCGGCGCCCAATAACAAATGCGCGGCCAACAGAATGGCAAAGTCTTTCAGATACGGAACGATCGCCAGCATCCCGGCCATCCCAGCGATGAGAAGCAAATCCTGCGCATTTCGTCCAAAGAAATTGTTGATTTTCCCGACAAGAAAAGCGCTGACGCAAAATGCACCGATTGCCCAGGCAGCCTCGACGAGTGAGTAGCTGATGCTGGTTCGCTGAAAATAAATATTGATCAGCCCGGGCAATAAGGTATTGGTAATTTGTCCTATGGAAAAGACCAACGCCGCGCAACAAGCCACGGAAAACAGCGAAGGATATTTGAAATACATCAACGGGCCTACCGAAAAAGCCCCTTTCCTGCGCGCCGCGGACGTCCGATCGACAACCGTCAAATTCGGTAAAAAACGCGCGCCCGCTAAAGCCGCGAGCAGACCGCAAAAGGAAATGGCGAGAAACGCATGATCGAAACTAAGCAAAGAGATAATCACACCGGCAAAACCGGTTCCGGCAATGAGCGCAATTTGCGCCACGATATTGAGCGAAGCAAGTTTCTGCATGCGTTCCGCTTCCGGCACATACGCTTTCATGAAATAGTCCATCGCAGCGCCTGCAAATATTCCAGCGACTGTCGCGAAAACCACCGTTGCAATAAGGACGAAAAAGCGGCTAGCAATCGGAAGGAAAAGACTGCCGGCTAACGGTATGACGCCCGACACCGCAATGCCGAGATGTCCGCAAATAATAAGAACTTTCTTCTTTGGGATTGCATCAATGCACTGCCCGATCGCTGGCGAAAAAATCAGATTTACCAAACTCGCCGTCAGCAAGGCATACCCCACCGCGCTCGTTTTCCCTGTGATCTGAACGGCGAACCATGCTGTTAATACGAGTTGATATCCGATTCGGAAGAAATTTATTACAGAAATAATTGCGAACACAAGGATTGGCAGAGTACCTTTCTCCCACGCAATTTTTTTAAAATTCGTTCCTATACCTGAGTTTTTCGCCATTACTAGTTTTGCCACAGCAAACATGGAAGCAAGCGGCCAACCAGTTCGCCATCATGTTCGGTGAGCGCTTCACGAACGCGATTAACTAATTAAGAATTCTGATCCCGCACACAAAATTCCTGACAGGTCCACGGCACCCAATAGAAATTTCCGGGCTTTTTTTATTCGATTGCAATGTTGTTCTTTTTACGGGATTTCTCTCACATCGCTTTCGTTCATCGTCTATTCCTCCGATAAAAACAAACATCACGTTTAGCGGTCGTTATTGATCGCCCGGACAAGCTTGAAGCACTCAGGTGTGCGGCTGCAAGCTGTGACCGTTATCAGGGCACGGCTGACCTCATAATTGCGTAAGGGAAATTAACTAGCTATCGGTGGAAGGACGGTCGTGAGCGACAGTCGGAATGCGGCATTCTGGCCATGACGCCGTACTGGCTCTGGGACGGTTCGCCCGGGCCTGCGCGCGAATGATTAAGGGTGGCGGTGTTGCGTGCGGCGAACGAACGCGTAACCAATTCTGCGATGCGCTAATTCGAATACGCCGCCCTCGCCGAAGTCGAATGCGCATGTATCGGACAGCGTGCATGGAGTTGGCCGATACGTGCGCGAGCACCACCCTTTACTGAAAGCCGTGTTGATGGAGCACGACAGCAATATTCACGAGGTCATGGCGCCAAAGCTGGATGCATGAGAAGGCAATGCGCGTTTCAAAGCAAGTGACCTAAAAAATGTTTAACAAATTATTCAGTCAGGAAGTCAATCTTTGCCATAAGCTTTAATGGTCAATGCAGATAAAAATACCAAAAATTGCCTGAAACGCCACGACCCCTATCTCATTCCATCCAAAACCTTCGCCAAACTCCCGACCGTCCGTTCAATGTTATGCAGCTTGTCCAGCCCGAACAAGCCGATACGGAAAGTCTTGAAATCAGCCGGTTCATCGCATTGCAGCGGGACGCCGGCGCCGACCTGGATACCGGCCTCGGCAAACTTCCTGGCCGATTGCATGGCGTCATCGTCGGTGTAGCTGACCACCACGCCCGGCGACTGAAAGCCTTCCGCCGCTACGCTCTTGAAGCCTTTGTCGACCAGCAGCGCGCGCACTCTGTTGCCCAGCTCCTGCTGCTCGGCACGGACTTTATCGAAGCCGTAAGCTGCCGTTTCCTGCATGACGTCGCGCAGAATGGTGAGCGCATCCGTGGGCAGCGTCGCATGGTAGGCAAAGCCGCCTTGCTCGTAAGCCTCCATGATCTGCAACCATTTGCGCAAATCGCAGGCAAAGCTGGTGCTCACGGTGGAATCGATTTTTTGTCGCGCCAGGGCGCTCAGCATCACCAGCGCGCAACATGGCGACGCACTCCAGCCCTTTTGCGGCGCGCTGATCAGGATATCCACGCCGGTAGCCTGCATGTCGACCCACAGAGTGCCGGACGCGATGCAATCCAGTACGAACAGTCCTCCCTCCGCATGCACCGCGTCGGCGACCTTGCGCATGTATTCGTCAGGCAGCATGATCCCGGACGCCGTCTCGACGTGCGGAGCGAAAACCACCGCCGGTTTGCCGGCCTTTATCGCCGCAACCACTTCTTCGACAGGCGGCGGCGCAAAGGCCGCTTGCCTGCCCTCGCCCACCGGGCGCGCCTTGAGCACCTGGGAACCGGAAGGAATGCCGCCCATGTCGAAAATCTGCGTCCAACGGTAGCTGAACCATCCATTGCGAATGACCAGGCATGGCTGGTTCGTCGCGAACTGCCGCGCCACCGCTTCCATGCCGAAAGTGCCGCTGCCGGGAACAACAACGGCCGACTGCGCCTTATAGACTTGTTTTAAGGTTCTGGAGATGTCCCTCATTACTCCTTGAAAAGACTGCGACATATGGTTTATTGCGCGATCGGTATAAACCACTGAGTATTCCAGCAGTCCGTCGGGATCGACGTCAGGTAATAGACTAGGCAAGTGTGCTCCGGTAAAAAAGAATAAAAATCGGTATGGTCAATTCAAAGCGAAAGATCGGAACTCGGACCCTCGCCCAAAGCGATATCGACCATCATTTCCCGGGCCAGCGTGCTCAGCTGCTGCCGCAAGTCATCGATGGCCAGGGCGGCAGGTATCAGCAAGTGCGCGCCGATCTTGAAGATCTGCTTGCCGGATACGCCGCTGCTACGGACGATTTCCGTATGAATGTTCTCGATGCTGATGCCGCGCTCCGCCAATATCTTGGTCAGATTGCTGACGATGCCGACCCGATCGTCGCCGACCAGTTCAAGCTCGACGGTGCGTAGCGCGGCGGGCACGGTGGCGCCGTCGCTTCTGGCGATGACCACCTGCAAGCCGCTGGCCTCCAGTTGGCGCAGGGCGGCCTCCAGTGCGTCCACGTTCTCGCGCGGCACCTCGAAGTGAACCGTGCCGGCGAATTCGCTGGCCAGCCTGGTCATGCGGCTGGCCGCCCAGTTGGCGCCGAAGCGTTGCGCCCGGTCGGCCAGCAAGCTGACGATGCCGTGACGGTCCGCGCCCACGATCGAGACCACCAGCGACGTCATTGTCGGACAGATCTCTTCGCTCAGCACGACCGAGCGGCGAATCATCGGCGCTTTGGTGGCGAAGCGCGGATCTTGCGTGTTGGACGGAAGGTGACCGTGCAAACGCGCGAAATGAACCACCTTGCTCAACAGCGCAAGGCCCATCGGCGCCAGCGCGCGCTCCCACAATTCCCGCGCCGTCTCGCCCTTCGTGACGAAGCACCAATCCTG
>JAQGLY010000062.1 GCA_028292625.1 Herbaspirillum sp.
GCGAAGGAAATCAAGACGCTGATCGGCAACTCGGTCGAGCAGGTGGACAACGGCGGCAAGCTGGTGGCCGAAGCCGGCGCCACGATGGAAGAGCTGGTCAATAGCGTAAAAAGAGTCACCGACATCATGGCCGAAATCATGGCTGCCAGCCAGGAGCAAAGCGCCGGTATAGAACAAGTAAATCAGGCGATCGGCCAGATGGATCAGGTCACGCAACAGAATGCAGCGCTGGTGGAACAGGCCGCCGCCGCGGCGGCCTCGATGCAGTCGGAGGCAGGCAATCTGGCGCAACTGGTCAGCATATTCATGCTCGACGGCGATGCCGCGCCGTCGCAACTTGCTCATCGCACGATAGACATCACACCTGCGAGAAAAAATTTGCACTAAGACTTTGTAACCGACGCGCCAGAAAATATAAGCAACCGGCGCGGCACCATACTACCCATAAGGAGCGACATGGACAGAAGGGATTTTCTGAAGGGAAGCAGCGCGGTCGGCGCCGCCGGTTTGACAATTTCCACTATTGGACATGCCTCGGCAGCGACGGCGACCGAACATTGGGGAGCAGGGCAGCTTGAGCATATGCTCCCGACGGTGAACGACACCAGCATGCTGATCAAGGTATCGCTGAAGAACGCGCTGTCCCAGCCTCCGGTACTTGTGGTCGATCGCAAGCACTTCACCGGCCGCCGGACCGACAGCGCGGGGCGGACGTGGGCCTTCTATGCGGAAGGCCTCGAGCCGAATGCCGGATACACCCTGAACCTCATTGATGCGCACGGCAATGCCCTGTGCGACAGCTGGCCGCTAAAGACTTTCCCCGCCCCGAATGCCACGCCGAAAACGTTTCGCGCGCTGATGTTTACCTGCGCCGGCGGCAGCGACGAAACAAAAATCTTTCTACCCATGACCACGCGCATACGTCTTCTGGAGCGCGGTTTGTCGTTCAAGCCCGATGCAATGATTGCCAACGGCGATCATATTTATCTGGACCAGCGGGCCAAGAAATCGCCGAGGCTCGGCATGGCGCCCGAACAAATCGCGAGCGCCGGGCGTTTCGACCGCACGCAGGCCATTTACGGCACCCAGAACGAAGAAGTCCTGAAGCGCTCGGCAGGTCCGCAAATCGTACCCCTCTACGGTACCCGGTGCCGCTCGGTTCCGGTCTTTTTCATCACCGACGACCACGACTACTACGACAATGACGAGGCCGACGACAAGCTCGTCACGTTTCCGGTCGATACGTTCATGCTCAATGCCGGGCGGACGACGCAGTGGATGTACTACCCCGAATTTTTGCCGGACAAGACCCGGCCGACCGGCATCACCGGCGCAAGCGCCATGGACCGCTTTAAAAATCTATCGGAATGCTACGGCACGCTGCGCTACGGCAAGATCGCCGAAATGCTGATGTACGATTGCCGGCGCGGCCTCACGCTCACCGGTCCGACCGCCACTTTCGTACAGAAGGAGGCCGAAGGGTGGCTGGTCGACCGCATGAAGAACTCCGACGCCGCCCATGTGGTCAATGTCCCCTCGGTGCCGCTCGGCTGGAGCGCCGGAAAATACGGCGAGTGGTATCAGGACATGGAGGGCGACGGCAAACTCACGCTCGCAAAACCGAAGGCGTTCTGGCAAACGGGGTGGAGATCGCAGCACGACCGCCTGGTGGTCGCCGCCTCTTCGATGCAAGAGCGCATTCCGATGTTCATCAGCGGCGACCTGCATGCGACCGGATACGGCGTCATGACCCGCACGGGCGAACATGATCTGGCGAAGAATCCGGTTCATTCCATCATCACCGGGCCATTGGGAACGGACACCATCATGTGGGTATCCGCATCGCGCGGAATGAACCCCCAGATACCGGCCGGGATCGACTTCAATGAGGTGTTGAAAGCCGAGGAAAAGCATGGCTTCATCATTGCGGATTATGATAGCGGGGGCGTGGTGGTGCGTCATTTCCAATGGGATCGCGATAAGCACAGCGTGGCCGACATCGATTCCCTGGAACCCTATAAAGTGACCGTGTTAAAACGCCCCGGCTGATCTAGCAAGCAGCCGGGCAGAAGGCGCAGCGGCATGTTGGATGCCGCCAATCGGAGGCAGGAAAAAATGATGCTCATTGCCAGATTCATACACATCCTGGGTTTCACCGTCTGGATAGGCGGCATGTTCTTCGCGTATATGACATTGCGCCCGGTCGCCGTCGCCGTGCTGCAGCCGGCGCAGCGTCTTCAGCTATGGGAGGGCGTGTTCGGCAAATTCTTTTTCTGGGTATGGGTGGCCGTCGCGCTGTTGTTTGCCAGTGGCTTCCATATGGTGGCCCTGCTCGGGAAGCCGCCTGCCTACGTCATGGCGATGATGGGGCTGGGCATCGCCATGCTGCTGATTTTCGGCTATGTGTTCTTCAATCCGTATAAGCGGCTGCAACGCGCGGTCGCGGCACAGGACTGGCCGGCCGGCGGCGCGGCGCTGGGGCAGATTCGCTCGCTGGTGGGGACGAATCTGATTCTGGGGTTGTTGACTATGTGCGTTGGGGCGCTGGGGCCGTTGTTGGGGTGATGTTTGTTTAGTTGTTTACTTTGAAAAATTGCAGCCCGGCGGTTGGCAATCGCATGAAATTGAGCCAATTATCATGAACATTATCGCCACCGACTGACCCTACATCGAAGCAAAGAAACACAGCAACCATGTGATCTCTTAAACATTCAACGGGTCAGGCACACACGAAAACGACGGGTCAATTTTTCGCAATCGTCAACAGCAGAAAGCCTTGGAAAGTTAATTGCCATCACACTACTTCTTGCGCAAAAGAAGGAATCCTACCGTGATCCAAACCCACAAAGGCTACTCTGGCGGAACCCATGTCCGCCCATGTGCGTAAGGCCGTGCGCGGTTCAGAGGATGCTGCACGCGCACCGGTCAACTATCCCGCCATTCATAGCCTTTTAAATGAAGTCAGCTCAAGTTCGCAGCCAAGTGCGGCCATAGCTTCTTCGATACGATCGATCTTTGTCGGTGAGTGCAAGTTGAGTAAGCTGTTTGCTAATTGCTTCGAAATGCCGAGACTCTTCGCCAGGTCAATCGGCCGCACTTTCTGCGCCAGCATTTCATTCAGTAACAGAATCTTTGCCCAGACGCTAAGCGGCAGTCTGATGAGGCGTTCGCCTTTTTTCTGTTTCGATGGCAGCGGCACCTGGCGCTTGTCTTCGAAGTAGAAGCCCATCGCGCTGAGTAACGCGTCGGTAGCCATTTCGAGTGCTTCGGCTTCAGTATCGCCCTGAGTGATCGCCTCCGGTATATCTCGGAAGGTAACGACAAAACCGCCGGTTTCGACATCAGGTGAAAATGTGGCGGGGTATTTCATCGGTACCTCAGATGGTCATTCATTAATGGAATTTTTTTGGGGGCATTATCGTTTTTTAAAAAACGCAGATCGTTTATCCATGCGCGTTTCAAGCGATGATTCGGCTTCCCTTCTCGAATATGTTTTAGATGTCCAGTGATTGTAAAGTTCGCATGAAACCTATTGTTCATGCGGGATTTTGTGTTTGCTGAGACCATTTCTAGATAATTGTTGCAGATTATAATATTGAACATGGTAGTATCGAGTCCTCAATTACGCGTTTTGATGTACATTTTTATGTTCATTAATGTCGGGCGTTTCGCCAGACTGATTTTATTGGCAGCATTAACAGCGTAGAAAGGCCCACACGGCCCGGACTGCGCACTGTTAGTGCTTGCCGTGCCGCGTGGACCTTTCTACGCCGTAATTTAGGTAGTTGAGACTTTAAATTGCTGAAAATAATAAATGACTTTTGCGAGGCAATAGACCTTTCGCAAAGTAAAGTCAAAAACGGTCCGCAGAAAATTACCTTATTCGGCGGCCACATCACGAATTCCAACGGGCAGGTTTTGTCCCAACGCGGAACGTTTTTATGTATCGCGGGTAAATTGGCCGATTCGTTAGTTGTTCCGGAAAATTATAAAAATTGGAATCAGTTCGGAATGTATAACGATCTTCTTTCGTTTGAAGAAGACGTGTGTACGCTAGTTGATGTGGTCTTAGTGTTCCTTGAAACCGAAGGCGCTATCGCAGAGTTCGCTGCATTGATTAAACACGAAAATATTGCGCCAAAATTGCTCATAGTAGTTAATCAAGAGCATTATGAAAGCGATTCATTCATTAAGCTCGGTTTGTTGCGTTATCTAGAAGCTGCTCATAAAGGCAGCGATAATATTGTTGTTGCACATAACAATCCTTTAATCCGCGCTGAACTTGACCACATCCTTAAGCTACTGGAGCAGCGATCCCAGCAGCAGCCAAAAATTGAGTCTTTCCGGCAAAAAAACTTACGTCATATTTTTTATCTGATCGTCGACTTTATCGATATCCTCCAAGTAGCACGTATTAGTGATATTCAGCTCATGTTGAAAAAGCTAGGCATCAGCTATTCAAAAAATCGTTTAGAACAGTTGTTGTCTGCCTTAAAAAATGCAGAATTGATTCGCGAAGATAAAATGCTTTCGGAGCGATGTTTTAGTGCAATCTCAACTCCCCGTGCATCTATTGAGTATGCATTTGTCAAATCACCCGGAAAAAGAGTGACTTGGAAAGCAAGAGCTTTTGAGAATACTTTAGGAGATAAATGGCGAGCTTATGCATTTAGAACGTTGAAGAGCAAAGATATTTCAAAAAGCGAGGTTGTGAATGGCGCTTAAAGAGAGACTGCTCGCTGCTTTACCTTTCTCGCAAGACGAACTTATCCTCCTGACGGGTACCGCACCATTTCGTTATAAAGAATACACAATACCGAAACGTCAGCCAGGTCGATATCGGAAGATCGCGCAGCCAACACCCGAGCTTAAATTGTTGCAACGATGGCTGATTGCTAATGAGCTGCAAGAGTTGCCAGTCCATCCAGCCGCCACTGCTTACAAAGTTTCGGTTGGCTTGCTGGACAATGTGAAACCACATGCAAAAAATCGATTTCTGTTGAAAATTGATTTTGAAAATTTTTTCCCATCAATGACATCCAGAAATTTTCAACGATTCATGGTCGCTCGGGGCACTCCAGCAAACGATGTCGCGATGATGACGAATTTGTTTTTCAAATACGATAGGGCAAGCGGAATATTGAGGCTCGCTATTGGTGCTCCCAGTTCGCCTACGCTTTCTAATATGCTCATGTATGCGCTAGATGTTCAAATTTCTAAACGTTGTGATGCTTTGGGGATTATTTATACAAGGTATGCGGACGATCTTAGTTTTTCAACCAGTGTGATGGGGTTGCTTCCAGCATTTGAACGCGAGCTTTATACGATAATTGCTGACTACCCGGTCTTGGAATTAAAAATAAATCCAGAGAAAACAGTGCATGCTTCGAAAAAGCGTGGGCGTCGCATAACAGGTTTGGTCATTTCGGCAGAGAATTCTATATCTATAGGAAGAAATAGAAAGCGCTTGCTGAGAAGCCAGATTGATCACTTCCAGAAAGGGCGGTTAGATGCCGATGCCATCGAAAGTCTGAAAGGCTATTTAGCATTTCTCAATTCTGTTGAGCCAGATCAGATAGTTCGGCTTACGTCGCATTATGGCAAAGTACTAATGGCCCGATTGTTATAGTTATAAATGATGTTATTTAAAACGGGGATGTGCTGGATGTACCGTAACATTAAAATAATACGCGGAGTTGATTTCAATGAATTCATTCAATGTTCCGCTGACCTCCAATGAGCAATTATCCATCACATTGGAACATGAGACATCGCTGATACTTCAATACCTCTAATAGTTAAAGAAAAAATAGAAAAATTGCGACGCTAATGACAAGGGGGAAGAAGTGCAAATATTGCTTTGCAATATCGGATGGATGGATCGATATCAAGGGCGGATGCCTTTGATCAACTCATCTTCGGTGGAAAAACGTAGATCCTACCGGTGAAAGCCAGGAATCTTGCAACTTTGCTGCGGTAGCTGGCCCGTTGTACGGGGTGAACTGCTTCCTAATTTAGTCCGCCCAGAATTCGGTGTTCCCATATCAGAAAAATAAGAGAGTAGAGCTTGGACATATTTAGAGATGCGAGTTGGACGTTTGTAGGTGTTGTACTGGCGATCGCGGCGTTGCTCGTCACGATCTACGGCATCAAGAAACAGATAGCGAAAAAATCGTTAATTTACACAGTCGGCGACCAGTATCCCCTCTATCTCTTATATGATGAAAAAAATCATACGCGTGTCAAGGTTTTATTTGATGAAATCGAAGTGAAGAAGCCTATTACCATCGACCTGCGACTAAAAAACCTGGGCAATATGCCTATCAATGAGGCAGATTTTGCCGGGCCCATTAAAATTCTGTTTTCTAGTCCTGTTCGAATTGTTAGCTCCCAAATAATTGATGTAAAGCCCGGGAATCTTCCTGTAATCGAAAGCCCTATAGGCCCAGGATCTGAATATGGAATCCAATTAGCCCCACTGCTGCTCAATCCAGGGGACAGCATATCAATACGTTTTCTATATGAGGACGACGGAACAATCCCCGAACTCTCGGTGAGTGCGCGGATTTCCGGAATTAGTGAGGTCAAGAGAATTCTTCATTCAGAAATCGGACGCGATCATGTGTTGCCCGATTTGCTATTCTTGGCCGTTGATTACGCAGGGGTAGGCAGCCTCGTCGGCCTCGGGGTTGCCGGGACACTTATAGCGAAAAGCGAATGGTTCGGGCGGTTCTTGTATTTTTGCCAGCTACTGTTTAGATTCTTGTACAGACGATTATTTGAATAGAATGTTCTTCTGCTTGCAGCGCTAGGCCTCGTCAATTGATCCGGTTTCCAATGCAGGGTATTAGCATTGCGCTCAGATGTCGGGAGCCTATGTTTCTGACTCTATGCCAATTGCTCCTTTGTGCTATGAAAGTTATCCAGCGAATCGCTCAGTTATCGTACATTGCACATTGTCGCCAGCTGAAAAAACACCGATTTCGCCACACCACCGCAAAGACTTCATGAGGCGAATATGGGCCAATCTCAGATTGCAATAAGAAAGAGCCGGAACAGTTAGCGGTCCGTATGGGGCTGTTAGTCTGCTGATTCCCCCCGATGCAAAGACCAGAGATATTCGTTCTGGCGACGTCAATCGGCCCCTCGATACTTATTTCCTATTATTCTCTGGGATCTGCGCCACGGCACATGGAAACGCCTATTTATCCCCCAAACAAGCCCCCAAAACCCGACAAGCAATCAAGCACCGCAGAGCCTCGTCATAAACCAGCTGCCCAGCCAGATCAGCCGTCCATCCCCCATCCTTATCAAGCGCAATAACAAGCGCCCCGGCGGTATCGCCCGCTTGCGCAGTCTCCAGCGCCCGTTTTAATTTAACGGCAACATCATTGCTATTGGCATTGAGCGGTTTGTTAATAGTGGGAGAGGGAGTAGGGTTGGAACGTGATACTGAAACTTTACGTCGTGAGGGGCGAGGGGGGCGAGTCGTGGTGGCCATGAAAAACTCCAAGTGGTTGTTCAAGATCCACCTCCATACCGGAGGTGGCCGGGTACTTGAACACCGCTATTGGTCGGCCCGCAGCTTTCCCCGAAGGTCTTGTATCACTGCACGCTACCCGGCCATAGAAACTATAGACGCAAAAAAAACCGCGACTGTCGGGCGAGGATTCCGCCAATAGAGGTGTGTTCAGCACCGCGAAAAACTTTAAAGTGAAATGTACAGTGGATCAACCTGTAGAACTATGCGATTTGATTCGAATAACTTTTCAATCCAAGAAAATTGGATGCCAATGCGATCGCTCTCTGCTTAACGATGGACTCCGCCCTTAATTCTTCGTCCCGACAACCGCCCTGAGTATCACAGGCAGGCCCCCTCTAAGCGAATTCGCGCCCAGCACCGAGCGCGAGTGCACGCCCGACTCTCCGAAGACTTCAACGAAAAGATTCGATGCGCCGTCTAAAACAGCCGCATGATCCTTGAAATCTTCCGTTGCGTTGACGAATCCCTGCAGCTCTAAAACTTGCGCAACTTCGTCCAGCGAACCCAGCTCGTTCCTCAATACGGCAATAAGCTCCAATGCCGCCGCGCGCGCGAAACGACGCCCTTGCTCAACGGTATACTCCCGCCCCAGTTTTCCCTGCGGAAGCACACCGTTTTCGGGCAAGGGCCCCTTGCCCGAGAGGTAAACGGTATTGCCCCACCTGGTGACATTTTTATAATTTGCCGCGGGCGCGGACGCTTGCGTCAACTGGATTCCCAATTCGCGTATTCTTTTTTCTGCCGACATGCCGTATTACTCCTGACTTGTGTGTAAATCGGCTCCGTGCCGATGGCGATTGGCCGGACGCTCCAGCCCAAGATGGTCGCGCAAGGTCGTCCCCTCGTATTCGCGACGGAACAAGCCGCGCTCTTGCAGGATCGGCACCACCTGTTCCACGAAATCTTCCAGGCCTTGCGGCAGATACGCGGGCATCAGGTTGAAGCCGTCGCAGGCGCGGCTCTCGAACCAGTGCGTGAAATCGTCGGCGACCTGTTCCGCGGTGCCGCACACCACCCGGTGCGATCTGCTCCCGCCGAAGCGCTTGCCGAGTTGACGCAGAGTCAGGTTGTCCTTGCGCGACATGGCCTGCACCAGCTTGAAACGGCTCTGATTGCCGCTGACGCTGTCCATTTCGGGCAAGGGCTCGTCCAGCGGATAGACAGACAGGTCGTGATTCATGCTGTCGGACAATAGCGCCAGTCCGCCGAGCGGATGCACCAGATCCTCCAGCACGCGGAATTTTTCCCGGGCTTCGGCTTCGGTGGCGCCGATGATGGGCATCACGCCCGGCATGACCTTGATGCTGTCGGCGTGGCGGCCGTATCGTAGTATGCGTTGCTGGATATCGGCATAGAAACGCTGCGCATCTTCCAGCACCGGCTGCGACGAAAATATCACTTCGGCGTGGCGTGCGGCAAAGTCGCGCCCGGTGTCGGATGCGCCGGCCTGGATCAGCACCGGATGGCCCTGCGGCGGTCGCGCCACATTCAGCGGCCCGCGCACGGCGAACCAGTCGCTCCGATGATTCACGTAATGCACCTTGCTAGGATCGGCATACACGCCTTGCTGCTTGTCATGCACCATCGCATCATCCTCCCAGCTGTCCCACAGGGATGTGACGACATCGACGAATGCATGTGCGCGCTCGTAACGCACTTCGTGTTCCGGGTGCTCGGCCTGGCTGAAATTCAGGGCTTCACCGTTATTGGTGGACGTCACGATGTTCCAGGCGATGCGGCCGCTGCTCAGATGATCCAGCGTCGCAAACGCGCGCGCCAGAAAATACGGTTCGTTATAAGTGGTGGACGCGGTCGCCGCTAGGCCGAGGCGGTCGGTCACCGAGCTGAGGGCGCCAAGCAAGGAGATGGGCTCCAGCCTGCCCTGTGCGAGATAACTGACCGAGGCATTGAAATTGTTGTTGTAGCGATCCGAGATGGCGAGGCGATCGGCAAAGAAGATCATGTCGAATTTGCCAGCTTCGGCAGTTTGCGCCAGCTTTTTGTAGTACTGGAAGTTCAATGCGTTGGCCGGTTCGACGCCGGGAAAACGCCAGCCGGCCGCGTGATGGCCGACCGACATCAGAAACGCGCCGAGATGCAGTTGTCTTGCTGGAGAGCTCATAAAAGGGAAGATGGATTGAGAAGCGGCGAAAGCGCGCCGCCGGAACGCAAAGCCGCTTCGGGCTTTAGTTGATGTCGACGATGGCGTCGCCGACCCGAACCGGTTTCGGCAACAACTGATAGCGATAGAACGTATCGGCAACTTCTTGCTGCGCCGCGATCACCTTTGGCGTCAGCGGGAACGAGACGCCCCACGGCTGACGCGCCAGGGCCTGGCGCCAGACCTGCTGCTTGACGCCGGTGTCCTTCTCCAGAAATTGGGCAGTCTCGTCGAGGTGCTTGCGGGCGTATTGTTCGGTCTGATCGATTTCCTTTAGCGTAGCCCGCAATACGGCCGGATAGTCGACCGCAAATTTGCGCGGGGCGATATAGAAGCCATAGTTCGCCGGCAGGCCGCTGGCGCTGATCAGGACGCGTGCGCCGCTGGAAGCTTCGACGTCGGCCAGGCGCGGATCGGGCACGACCCACGCCGCCACGTCGCCGCGTTCCAACGCCAAACGCGCTTCGCTGTATTGCAGATAGGCTAGGGACACATCCTCCGGTTTCAGTCCGTTCTTTTCCAGCGCCTTCAACAACAGGTATTGCCCGGCCGAACCCCTGGCGACAGCGATGCGCTTGCCCTTGAGATCGCGCACGCTCCGGGCGGTCGACGTCTTCGGCACCACGATGCCGTAGTTCTCGGCATAGGCCGCGGCGTAGCCGACATAGCGGATATCCGGCGCGCTGCCTGCCTGGGCGAATACCGGCGGCGTCGAACCGACAAATCCGAGGTCGATGTCGCCGGTATTGATGGCTTCGACCATCGGCGGACCGAATGGAAATTCATACCATTTGACCGTCACGCCATGGCTGCCGAGTATTTTCTCCAGATCGCCGCTGGATTTCAGGATGACCAGGCTGTTGCCTTTCTGGTATCCGATGCGGATTTCCTTGGGCCAGCCGGACTGGGCATCGGCAGCGTATGCAGCGACGGCGCCAAGCAAGCTGGCGGAGAGTAACAGCGTGGACAACAACCGGACGCGCGGCAACGATCTGAACATGGATGATTTCCTCAGTAGTGAAGGCGAAGCATAGATATCTGCCTGCATGTTCACAACGAAGGTTTTAATAGATGCTTATGCGGTTTTTGGTTGGGGCATCGTTTAGCCCAGCCTGCCGGCTGGTGTCTCGATATCACTCCCTAGATTGCGAAAGTACACAGTGTTGGTGCGGGCTATTTGTTTTATGCTGGTTTTTTCGTTCCGATGAAATCCTAAATGTTTTAACCCATGCTTGTACACGTGCATCGCAACGTGCCAAATACCATGGGTACAAATGTCAAAACTGGTGCTCCCAACAGATATTCGTAATAAAACTGCCAAACCGAAGAACAAGCCTTACCAGCTTGCGGACGTTAGGAGTAAGCGGGCGAACTCAATTCACCCTCAGTCGATTGGATATTGACTCAATCAACTTTCGTGTATAAAATTTTGTACAAAATATGAACTCATGAACCAGGAAAAAGAGATTCGCTGGGTAGGCTCCGCCTATGACGATGTGCTGGCATTTCCGGATGAGCCGCGTCGGCAAGCCGGCTTTCAGTTGGGCAAGGTACAGGCAGGCATGGACCCGGCTGACTGGAAGCCGTTCGACGATGTGGGGGCCGGTACTAGAGAGATTCGAATTCGGGAGAATAGCGGTGCCTATCGGGTCATGTATATCGCCAAGTTCGAGGAGGCGGTCTATGTTCTGCACTGCTTCCAAAAGAAAACGCAGGCGACCAGTAAACATGACAAGGAAATTGCCGAGGCGCGCTACCGTGCTGTGGTTAATGCGAGGAAAGTTAGGAAATGAAAATCGACACTGAAATCCGTCATGTAACGAAGCCGGGCGCAAATCTGTTCCTGGAACTTGGGTTTTCGGCCGAGGAAGCGAAGCGTTTACAAGCGGCTTCCCGCAAGCAAGTTAATGACACGCGATTGTTGAAGGAACAGTTAATGGCGGTGCTCGCCGAATGGATCGAGGAGCACCACCTAAAACAGGCCGAAGCGGCCGAGATACTGATGGTGTCGCGCCCACGCGTGTCCGATGTAGTGAACAAGAAGGCGGCCAAGTTCACTATCGATACGTTGGTGGAGATGCTAAGCAGGGTGGGAAAACCGGTCAGGCTGGCAATTGGTTGATATTGTACGACCGTGTGCCGGTATCGATCATTTTTGGCGATATGCTTTCTTGAGCTGACCGGTGGCGGTGACAATGCCAGCTTTCATCACGATTTCGCGGCGTTCGGCAGGATTGCTTTTCAGTTCCAATGCAAGCGCACGGAATGCCTGCAGGTTCGCATCGTCAGTGCGTTTGATACTGGCGCGACTGACGATCGTGGCGTGTGAGACTTTTCCTTTGGTCATTATGCTCTTCCAAAGAGGCCGTTATGATAGCCCGAGCCGCTTATTTACCCTCCAAACAAGCCCCCAAAACCCGACAAGCAATCAAGCACCGCATGGCCTCGTCATAGACCAGTTGCCCAGCCAGATCAGCAGTCCATCCCCCATCCTTATCAAGCGCAATAACAAGCGCCCCGGCGGTATCGCCCGCCTGCGCGGCATCCAACGCCCTCTTTAATTTAACCGCAACGTCGTTGCCATTGGCATTAAGCGGTTTGCTGACAGTGGGAGAAGGAGAGGGAGTGGTGGTGGAACGTGATACGTGAACTTTACGTCGTGAGGGGCGAGGGGGACGTGTCGTGGTGGCCATGAAGAACTCCAATTGGTTGTTCAAATCCACCTCCATACCGAAGGTGGCCGGGTACTTGAACACCGCTGATAGCCGGCCTGCAGCTTTCCCCGAAGGTCTTGTATCACTGCACGCTACCCGGCCTTAAACCATAGACGTAAAAAAACCACGACTGTCGGGCGAGGATTCCGCTATCAGAGTGTGTTCAGCACCGCGAAAAACTTTAAAGTGAAATGTACAGCGAATCAACCTGTAGAACTATGCGGTTTGATCCTAATAAATTTTCAATCCAAGCAAATGGATGCCGCCGACGCAATCAATGCCAAGGCTTTAACTACCCATTTGGCGCATCAGTAAGAACGGCTTCTACAATCTGAGCCGCAGGATTCGACGTTAAACAGGGACCATGAACAAAGCGGTTTATGGCGATGACCATGCGTCATTGCGTCGTTATCTGGAGCTGGCTTCCCATGGCAAACTCACTTTGGAAGGCACCTTTCTCTATGATATAGACCTTGGCGATCGGCCTTCCACTTGCAGCACCACCTCTATTTTGGATGCGGCCAGAAAAGCCGCGCGCGCAAGAGGGGAAGAGCCAGACCAATATAACTACTTATTTGTGGATATTTCACGCAGCTCTCAGTGCAAATGGGACGCCATAGCAGCTACGCCGGGCAACTGGATTATCGCTAATGCGACTGGTCATAAATACTGGACGTGGGCTCACGAATTTGGGCATAATTTAGGCGCGAATCATCCCGATACCTTGCAGAACTGTCCCGCTATCGACGGTGTTGTTCAGGTGGGAAGTCGATGCCAGACAGGCGGCATCAATGACCCTACCGATCCCGTCGGCTCTTTCCCGTTAGTTACCAACTCTATGCCAGATGGCTATCTGAAGACAGCGTGCATTGATTGGCAAAGCTGGACGTTACACCATCGCGCCATTATGGACAGGGGGAGGTAAGCAAGGCTACTGTATTCGGCGCGGCGATGGATCGTATCTGCTTTTGGAATACCGTCAGCCGCAATCATATCCATTTGAAGATTGGTCGCCCGAGGATCCTTTCGTACGGGGCGTGATTGTCCGTATAGTGCGTTACAACGGCACCGTTACCATTCGGAGCACGCTTGTCGATACCACGCCGGGCAGCAGCGGAGGGATGAAAGATGCCCCGCTCATGCCAGGCAAATCCCTCTATGACACCTTATCGGGGAAAACCATCACCCTGATAAGCGCTGATCAGTATGGCGCGGTCATTGAGGTGGAATGAGTCACCTCGGCGGCATCTTATCGAATTTCGGCAGCGCCGGATTGATGTGGTCCCAGACGTAGCCTTGCGCGCCGTACGTCACCATTTGCGGCGTGTACCGGCTTGGATCGTCCAGGCTCGCAGGACGCACCACGAAAATCTCAGGCATGGCCGCAAACGTCATATAGACCGGCGACCCGCAGGTGGGACAGAAGGCGCGCGTCTTCGCATTGCCGCTATCGCCGACCATGTCCCAATGCGTCGCTTCGCCGCTGAGTTTCACCGCCGTGCGCGGGAAGGCCAGGTGGGATTCGTGCCCGGTGCCGCTCTCCCGCTGACAGTCGCGACACTGGCAGTCGAGCATCACTATCGGTTCGCCGGAAATTTCATAACGGATCGCACCGCAGGCGCATCCGCCGCTATAAGTCTCGCTCATGTCTTCACTCCTGTCATAACGTGCTGTTGGGCTACGAATACTTTTGAGGGCATCGAGCGCGTCAGTACTGGTCGCCGGCGATGGCGCTGATGCTTTTTTGACAACCTTATCCCAGCCTTCGTTCATGAAGCGATCTCTTTCAGGCGCCTTAATTCCCACCCGTAAGGCAAGGCCCGGCAACACCCGGTTTCCATACAGTACGGCGCGGTTTTTTACAAACATTAAATTTAATTTATAAAGCTAAAGTACTCGCTCATGTTGCCGTAAAGGAACCACCACTTACGGAGCAACTTAATGAATGTTTTTACAAATATGAAAATCGGCGCGCGGCTAACCCTTGGGTTTGGCGTGGTGTTGGTCCTGACCATCCTCATCACCGCAAACGGCATCCGGGAGCTGCATGCGATCGCCGCTATCACGCGGAGCATGTTGGAGCAGCCGATCGCGAAGGAAAGAATGGTCAGCGACTGGGCCGCGATCACCCGGGAAAGCATCACGCGGACCATTGGCGTGGCGAAAAGCGCTGACCCCTCGTTCGCGAAATTTTCCGCACAGTTCGGCGTTGAGGGTTCCAAGCAGTCCATGGACATCATGAAGAAGCTCGAACCTCTGCTGAGTAGCGACCAGGAGAAGGATTTGTACGCAAAGGCCATCGAGATCCGCAAAGCCTTTTTAACCAGTCGCGATCAGATGACGAAGCTTAAAACGGAAGGAAACGATGCGGATGCGGCGAAATTTTTCGATGCGACGTTCCTGCCGGCCGCCGATAACTTCAAGAAGGTCTTTGCCGATTTTGTGGCGCTGGAGCGCAAGCAGCTGGATTCGGGCGAGGCGCAGGTAAATACCATCGAGTCCGCAAGCTCCATGCAATTGATGGTGCTTGCCGCGCTGGTTCTGGTCTTCGGCACCTTCTACGCATGGCGCCTGACGATCGGTATTACGCGCCCGCTAAAGAGCGCCGTGGATGCCGCCCGCCGCGTGGCCGACGGCGATCTGACGAATGAAATCACCGTGCGGTCGTCGGATGAATGCGGCCAATTGCTGGCGGCGCTGAAGGAAATGAACGACGGCCTGAAGAAAATCGTCGGCGAAGTGCGGATGGGGACCGATACGATGTCCACCGCATCCAGCGAAATCGCCGCCGGCAACCTCGATCTGTCTTCCCGCACCGAGCAACAAGCCGGCTCGCTGGAGGAAACGGCGTCGGCGATGGAAGAATTGACGTCGACCGTCAAGCAAAATGCCGACAATGCGCGGCAGGCGAATCAGTTGGCGGTCACGGCTTCCGAAGTCGCGGTGAAGGGCGGCACGGTGGTCGGACGGGTAGTCGAAACGATGAGCTCGATCAATGATTCGTCCAAAAAGATCGTCGACATCATCAGCGTGATCGACAGTATCGCGTTCCAGACCAATATTCTGGCCCTCAACGCTGCGGTGGAAGCCGCGCGCGCGGGTGAACAGGGGCGAGGATTTGCGGTCGTGGCGAGTGAAGTGCGCAACCTGGCGCAGCGTTCTTCGGCTGCGGCAAAAGAGATCAAGGCGTTGATCGATGACTCGGTCGGCAAAGTGGACACGGGCAGCAAGCTGGTGGCCGAAGCCGGTTCCACGATGAATGAGCTGGTGGGCAGCGTCAAGCGCGTCACCGACATCATGTCCGAAATCATGAGCGCCAGCCAGGAACAGAGTGTCGGCATCGAAGAGGTTAACCGGGCCATCGCACAGATGGATCAGGTTACCCAGCAAAATGCAGCGCTGGTCGAGGAAGCCGCCGCCGCCGCAGGGTCGATGCAGGATCAGGCGAACAGGCTGGGGCAGGTGGTAGGCGCTTTCAAACTGGATGGCATGCAGAGTGCGGCGGTCTCATCGATTGCGCGGGAAGCCAGTCTTCCACGTACACCGGTGAGAGCCGCTCCGCTTTCCAAAAAGGCGCCTCTCAAGCCGCGGGTCGCTGTCGCTGTTGCACAGCCAAAGCGTATAGAAAATGCTGCGCCTGAGGGAGATGACTGGGAGCAGTTCTAATCCCGATGCCATTGCGGCGCGAACGCACCCGAATCGGTGCATTCGCGCCGGCGCTTAAATCCCGATCGGATTCAGCGTTTGCTTGAATTGCGAGACGCCGTCCAGATCGATCAGGTCGACGCTCAAGGTCTTCGATTGCGGATCGATATTGACTTCGCCGAAGAACTGGAAGCCTGCGAAAGGCGACGCGTTCGGAGCCGGCGGGCATTTTTCGAACACCACTTTCGGACCGAAAGTCTTGTCCAGTTTGTTCGGCCCGAACGCACCGGCATTGAGCGGTCCGGCGACGAATTCCCAGAACGGGCTGAAGTCCCTGAATTGCGCTTGCGCCGGATCGTAATAATGCGCGGCGCAATAATGCACGTCGGCGGTGATCCAGACCACATTGGGAACGTCCTTGATGTTCTTGAGCAGGCGCGCGATTTCCAGTTCGCGTCCTGACGGCGCGCCATCGTCGGTATTGGCGACCGCTTCCCACTTTTCATCGCCTTTTGCATCCTTGCCGTCCGGCACACCCAGGCTCAGCGGCATGTCGGCGGCGATCACTTTCCATGTCGCCTTCGACGCCTTCAATTCGGCCACCAGCCAGTCGAGCTGAGTATCGCCGATGAAGGCGGTATCGTGGCTTTCGGTGGTTTGCTTGTTGCTGGAATTCGGGCCGCGATAGCTGCGCATATCGAGCACGAATACGTCGAGCAGCGGGCCGTAGGGAATCGTGCGGTAAATACGCTGCACGCCGCCCAGATTGTCCGAGCGCATCGGCGAATATTCCAGAAAAGCCTGCCGTCCGAATCTGATCAGTTTGTTGAGATCTTTTTCCTTATAGGCCGGGAAGTTGTTCAGGTCCTTCGAGGCGCTCCAGTTGTTCGTCACATCATGGTCGTCCCATTGCCAGACCTGCGGCACTTCGGCGGAGAAGCGCCGCACATGTTCGTCGATCAGGTTATAGGAATGGCGGCCGCGGTATTCCTTCAGCGTTTCGGCGACCTTGCTGACTTCTTCCGTGACGATGTTTTTCCAGATGCGGCCGTTTTCGGCTTTCTGCTCCGGATGAATCACGCCGTCGGCATAGATGGTGTCGCCGCTATGGATGAAAAAATCGGGATGGCGCAGGCGCATCGCCTCATAGATCTTGACGCCGCCGAATTCGGTATTGATGCCCCATCCCTGGCCGGCCATGTCGCCGCTCCAGTGAAAACGCACCGGACGCTTGCCGTCCGGCAGCGGGGCAGTGCGGAACTGGCCGGCCAGCGTTTCGCTCTGGATCCGGCTATTGTTTGGATCGACGTAGCGCACCCGCGTGAAAATCGATTGTCCCAGCGGCAAACCGGACAGATCCACCCGCGACGTGAAATCGGTGGCCGCGGTGGCAATCGGGCCCATCACGCGGCTGGGGTTGGCGAAGCGGTCGGTGGTGTCGTATTCGACAATCATCTGCGAAACCCGATCGCTGCGGCCCCACACGATGGCGCGGTCACCGCTGACGTCGCCCAACTGGATGCCGGACGGCATCTTCGGACGTTCGCTTTCGCTGGCGCCGATCATCGGTGCATTGCCGTTCGGGCTGGCGCATGCGGTTAGAAGGAGTGAGCCGGACAGGGCGGAGCTGCCGGCAACCAGGCCGCCTTGAAGCAGGAAGCGGCGGCGGGATGAAAAAGAAGTCATGAACATCACCAAATTATTAGGGGTGTTCAGAATACTTTTTGAATATTACCGTCGCATGACATTGCCGCCATACGCCGGCAGCGCCGGCCTGTGCAGAGCCTTGAAATAATCGATGGTGTTGGCCAGCCCTTCCCGCATGGCAATCTTCGGCTCCCAATCCAGACGATCGCGGGCCAGGCCGATGTCGGGACGGCGCCGCGCCGGATCGTCGGCGGGAAGCGGCAGGAAGCGCAGCGTGGAGTGGGAATCGCACAGCGCCACGATGGTTTCGGCCAGGTGCAGCATGGTGCATTCGACCGGGTTGCCGAAGTTGACCGGCCCGCAGAAATCGTCCGGGCTGCGCATCAGCCGGTCAAGACCGTCGATCAGGTCGTCGACATAACAGAACGAGCGTGTCTGCTGGCCGTCGCCGTGGATGGTGATCGGCTCGTCGGCCAGCGCCTGCATGATGAAATTGGACACCACGCGTCCGTCATTGGGATGCATGCGCGGGCCGTAGGTGTTGAAGATGCGCGCGATCTTCACGCGCATGCCGTGCTGGCGGCGGTAATCCATGAACAGCGTCTCGGCGCAGCGTTTGCCTTCGTCATAACAGGAGCGCAGGCCGATCGGATTGACATGGCCGTAATAGCCTTCGATTTGCGGATGAATTTCCGGATCGCCGTACACTTCGCTGGTCGATGCCTGCAGAATCCTGGCCTTGACGCGCTTGGCGAGGCCCAGCATGTTGATCGCGCCGTGGACGCTGGTTTTGGTGGTCTGCACCGGGTCCAGCTGGTAATGCACGGGCGACGCGGGGCAGGCGAGGTTATAGATTTCGTCGACTTCCACATAGAGCGGAAAAGTGACGTCGTGGCGCAGCAGTTCAAACATCGGATGATCGAGCAGATGGGCGATATTGCGTTTGCTGCCGGTGTAAAAATTATCCACGCATAGGACGTCGTGCCCCTGCGCGATCAGAAATTCGCACAGATGCGAACCGAGAAAGCCGGCGCCGCCGGTCACCAAAATGCGCTTGCAATATCGCTCTTTCATGGTCTGGCCGCCATAGCTTGCCGCGCCGCTTCATGCGTCCCGCGCCCGCGCATCAAGGTATGCTTTTCCAGCAGGAAGGGGCCGATCGCCAGCACGTCCAGCGGCGTGGTGCAAAACGATTCGAGTGCATCGCGGGGCGTGCAGACGATGGGTTCGCCGCGGGTGTTGAAGGATGTATTGACCAGTACCGGTACCCCGGTGCGCGCGGCGAACGATTTGATCAGATCGTAGTAGGCGGCATGCTGCGCGCGATTGATGGTCTGCACGCGTGCGGTGCCGTCCACGTGGCGCACCGCCGGTATCCGGTCCGCCTTGTCGGCGCGTACGTCATAGACGAACAGCATGAACGGCGATACGCCGCCGTTGACGAACCATTCGGCCGCTTCCTCTTCCAGCACCACGGGCGCGACCGGCCGGAAGTCTTCCCGGTCCTTGATCTGGTTCAGGTGGCTTTGCATGTCGGGATCGATCGGCGAGGCCAGGATGGAGCGCGCGCCCAGAGAACGCGGGCCGAATTCCATGCGTCCCTGAAACCAGCCCACGACCTTGTTCTGCGCCAGCAGCTCGGCGGTGGCCTCGGCGATGTCCGGCACGCGGCGGTACGGCAGCCCGGCTTCGCGCAGCAGGTGTTCGATCGCGGCGTCGTCATACGCGGGACCGAGAAAGACATGCTCCATTTGCCAGCGCCGGTTGCGCGGCGCGCGGTGCTGACTATCGATCCACAACGCCGCGCCCAACGCGGTGCCTGAATCGCCCGCCGCCGGCTGCACCCATATCCGCTTGAACGGCCCGCGGTCGCGCAGCTTGGCGTTCATCACGCAATTGAGCCCGACGCCGCCGGCCATCGCGAGGTCGGCCATGCCGGTCTCGCGATACAGCCAGTCTGTCATCCGCAGCACGGTCTCTTCCAGCACCGCCTGCAACGAGTGGGCAATATCCATATGCGCCTGCGCCAGCGGTGCGCCGCGTTGCCGTGGTGGTCCGAAGACCTCGCTCCATTTGACTTTGGCGACGGAGTAGGCGCCTTCGCCGTCATACCGGACGATTTCGCGCAGTTGCGAAATGAACGCCGGTTTGCCGTAAGACGCCAGCGCCATGACCTTGTACTCGTCCGACGAGCGCAAAAAGCCGAGGTGCTCGGTGATTTCCTCGTACAGCAGGCCGAGCGACTGCGGATAGTCGATCTGCCTGAGCCTGCGGTATTCGCCATCCTGGAATACGCCATAGCTGGTGGTCGCGCGTTCGCCGCGGCCGTCGATGGTCAGCACCGCGCACTGCGCGAATGGCGCCGCCAGAAAGGCGCTGGCTTCATGCCCCAGATGATGTTCGACGAAATGCCAGCGATAAGGCGCGGATCCGGCGCCGCCGGCAGCGACCTTGCGAAAGCGCTGCTGCAGATGATGCGGGGCGCCGCTGGCGAGCTGGCGCGGCGCGTTGACGACGTAACACAGGGCCAGCGGATCCCATGGCGCATCCCATTCGCCGGCATGCGCGGAAGGCTCGAGCGGCAGCGCAATCGTGGCTTGCCCGGCATGCTCGCCCAGTTGCAGAAAAGGATCGTAGGAGTAGGCCACATGCGCCACGTCCGACAAGGTAATGCCCGCTTCCGCCAAACAATAGTCGATGGCATGAAACGGTAATTGCCATACTGTGAAAGGCAGCGGCCGCTTGCCGTGCTTGATTCTGGTGAAGCGTTCTTCTTCGGCTGCCGCGATCACGATTCCATCGCTGACGAGGCAGGCGGAGCAATCGTGAAATGCGGCGTTGATGCCAAGCGTATACATTGCGGCCTCCTGTTGTGGAGCTTGAAGATGTGCCCGAGCCACGCGTTGCAGCGGCGTTGGGTGAAGCCGGTTTGCGGACGCTGTTGGAACCATGTCGGAACCATTATCGATAAGACTGACGCAGTCCGGAAAGTTCAGTCGCGTATGCATGGCGATGCGCGCGGATCTGCGTGGAACTAAGGCGGGCATGGTTCATCGAATCGCGATATGGCGCGGTCGGGGCCAGGGGCCCGGACCGCCAAGCTCATCAATTTGACACCTAAACTTTCTGCTCCGAGATGATTCCGTTGGACATGTCCGGCGCGCCGTTTGCCGAGTGTTTCCGGTGAACGCCGCGTCTTCCGTAGGGAAGCTGCTGGTTTTTTCGCCGCATCCGGACGATGCTGTGCTGTCGTGCGGAGAATTGATGGCGCGCTACCCGGGCATTTGCGTGGTCACGGTATTCGCTGCCGCGCCCGAGCGCTTTTCTCGCTTGACTTCGTGGGATTTCGCGTCCGGATTTCACAGTGCGCGGGAGGCGGCCGAACAGCGCCGCCGGGAGGATGATCGAGCTTTGTCCTTGCTGTCGGCGCATCCGATATGGATGGATTTTTGCGATAGCCAGTATGACGCCACGCCGTCGCTGGACTGCCTGAGGATACGTTTGCTGGAGGTATTGCGTATGCAGGCGCCGGATACGGTACTGCTGCCAGCCGGTCTGTTCCATTCCGATCATGCATTGCTGCATCGGGCGTTGCTGTCGGTGCAGGAACGTACTCAGCATGCGGAAACGGTTTGGCTGATGTATGAAGACGCGCTTTATCGCCGCATTCCGGGGCTGCTGCAGCGCCGATTGGCTGAGCTGGCGCAAGACGGGATCTGCGCCACACCGATCGAATTCGAGCGGCGCGACGATGTGCGTGCATTGAAAAGGCGGGCGCTGGCATGCTACGCCAGCCAGTTGCGTGCATTGACCGGCGCCGCCAACGGGTATGCAGATGCCTTTCTGCCGGAGCGCTACTGGCGGCTGGACCCCCCGTCGCCGGCCCCCGGCAGCGAGGCCGCAACGTGAACACGCGGCAAGAGGGCGCGCTCATGCAGCGGATCGCCGTCGTGATTCTGACGCATAACCGCGCCGGCGAACTGCGCCGCACACTGGAGCACATGCTGGCGCTGCGGGCGCAGCCGGCGATCGTGGTGGTCGACAATGGCTCCACCGACGGCACCGATTTGTTGATGAAAATGCGGTTCCCATGCATCCGCCTGGTCTCGCTGCCGGACAATATCGGCGCCGCGGCGCGCAATGCCGGTGTGCGCGCCGCCGATACGGATTACATCGCGTTTTGCGATGACGATACCTGGTGGGAGAGCGGTTCTCTCGAACACGCCGTTGCGCTGCTGGACGCCTATCCGGATACGGCGGTGCTATGCGCGCGGGTAGTGATCGGTGCGGAGCAAAAGGAAGATCCCGCCTGCGCCGCCATGGTGGCCAGCCCACTGCCGAGCGAGGGCTTGCCGGGACCGGCGCTGCTGGGGTTTCTGGCGGGCGCTTCGGTATGCCGCCGCCATGCGTTTCTGGAGGTCGGCGGTTATGAGCCGAAGCTGTTTATCGGCGGTGAAGAAGCTTTATTGACGCTGGATCTCGCCGCGCGCGGGTGGCGTCTGGCTTATGTGCCGCAGCTCACGGTACATCACTATCCTTCGCTTCAGCGCGATAGCGCCAGCCGCCGAAAATGTCTGATGCGCAATGCGCTTTGGATTTGCTGGATACGTCTGCCCTGGCGCGTCGCGGCGATCCAGACCTGGCGCATTCTGCGGTCCGGCCGCCGCGATCGGGTGTTGTGCGCCGGTCTGCTGGCGGCGCTGCGCGGCTTGCCGTGGGCATTGCGGCGGCGCAAGGTGGTGCCGCCTTCCGTTGCGCGCCTGTACCACGCTCTGCACGGAGAAGCGTCTACGCCGGTGGCGCGGGATCGATGAGCGGCGAACCCTGCAACAGGCTGCGGACTGCCCCCACCACGCGCGCCGGGTGGACTTTGACCAGGCAGTCGTGATGCCCCTGGGGGCAAATGCTCTTGTAGCAAAAGCGGCAAGGCACATCGTGGAACAATATGCGGCTCTCCACTTGCCATGGCGTGTGCTGCGGGTTGGTCAGTGCGTACAGGTCGACCACCGGCGTGCCGATCGCCGCGGCGATATGCGCCGGTCCGCTGTTGCTCGACACCGCGACCGACGCCAGCGCAATGGCCGCGCCCAGCCGTCCCAAGTCGAGTTCGCCGGCCAGCGACGTCACTGCCGCCGGCAAGGTCGTTCCGACTGCTCCGACGATGGATTGAATCAGGCCTGCTTCGCTGGCGTCGCCGGTCAATACGATGTCGATGCCGAGTTCGCCGGTGAGCAAGGCGATCGCGCGCGACCAGTGCGCGGCGGGATAGCGGCGCGACTCCGCCGTGGCGCCCGGGTGCAGCAGCACCCACGGCCTGCCGATACCGATCCGCTCCGCCGCCAGCCTGCGCCGCATCCACGCCAGATCTTCGTCCCGCAGCGAAAAGGATAGCCGGTCGTTCTCCGCGCGGCAGCCTATGCTTGCCGCCAGATCCAGCTGGCGCCGCACCTCATGCCGGATGCCTTGTTCCGGCTCCGGTTCGGAAACCCAGTCCGTGAGCATGCGATAGGGATTTTCGCGGCAATGGGCCAGCCGCAACGGAATATCGGCCAGGGTGCAAAGCAGCGCCGCCGGCAGCGGGCTCTGACTGTAGGAGGTGAAGATGACGGCGGCGTCGAAAGCCCGTTCCCGCAGCGTTCGCACCATGGCCAGCTCGTCGTCCGCATCGTGCGGCCGGCTGTCTTTCATCCACGGCGCCGCATACGTCAGCACGGCGTCGATCTCCGGAATGAAAGGCGCGACGGCCGCGCCGCTGGGCGAGGCCAGCAGCGTGACCGAACGTCCGGAGACGGATTGGCGGATGGCGCGCATGGCCGGCGTGCACATCAGGACATCGCCCATATTGTCCAGCCGCACGCACAGCACATTGGCGGCGTGCTCCCAGTCAGCGCGCTTCATCGCGCTCGCCATGGAGCGTGTTGGCCGCATCGGTCCATGCGGCCGCCAGCAGCGCCGCGGCCTGCAGATTCGGGGCGGTCAGGTCGGGCATGCGCATGGCCGACAGCATCCATTCCGTTTCATTGCCGTTATCGATCAGTATCGTCTTGCAGCCGGCGCGCCGGCCGGCTTCAATGTCGTGCAGGATATCGCCGATCATCCACGATGCGGACAGATCGATACCGTGTTCGGCCGCCGCCCGCAGCAGCATGCCGGGCTGCGGCTTGCGGCAATCGCAGCTGCGGGCATAGGCGCCGACCGGTCCGTCCGGATGATGCGGACAATAGTAGTAACCGTCCAGCCGCACCCCCTCGCGCTCGAGTAATCGATCCAGGCGCCGATGCGCGCCTGCCAGCGCTGCTTCGTCGAAGCGGCCCAGCGCGATGCCGGGCTGATTGCTCACCACCAGCAAGCGATAGCCGAGCCGGTCGAACAGGCGCAAACCGGCGCCCGCTTTATCGGAGAGCGTGATCAGACGCGGATCGGCGTTATACGGCACGTCGTCGATCAATGTGCCGTCCTTGTCGAGAAATACCGCTTTTTTCCTGGCTTCCATGGAACGCCCCTTCAAGAATTCATGGCCACGAGGTTTCCTGCATCGGCAATACCGTGATTTCCGCCACCACCGATTCCGGCAACAGCAGCACCGCTTTGATCGCGCGCGCCACCTCCATCGGGTCCTGCAACGTGCCGGCGTCGATATCGGGGAAGCGGTCCAGCAGAAAAGGCGTGCGCATGCCGCCGACCACCGCCGCCGTCACCTTGATGCGATACGGCCGCAGTTCGGCGTGCATCGCATGGGACAGGCCGAGCAGTCCCCATTTGCTGGCGTGATAAGCCGACGCATTGGGCCATGCGCGCTTGGCGGCGGTCGACGTAATATTGATGATGTGGCCGCCGCCGGCTTTCTTCATATGCTCGGAAGCGAACTTGGCGAGCAGAAACGGCCCGTTCAGATTGGTATTGATCACCCGCAGCCAGTCGGCCGGGGTCAGCTCCGCCATCGGCAGCGTCATGTCGGTGCCGGCGTTATTGATCAGTACGTCGAGATGGCCGAAATGCGCAATGGTGCTGGCGACGGCCTGCTCGGCCGCGGCCGGATCGCCGACGTCGAAACCGATGGCGCCGATCCGTCCGCTGCTGCCTTCTTGCAGCGATTGCGCCAGCGCCTCGGCTTTATCGCCATGCAGATCTCCCGCCATCACGTCGGCGCCGGAATCGGCCAGCAGCCGGCATAGCGCGGCGCCCAGGCCGCTGGCGCCGCCGGTGACCAGTATCGTCTTGCCGGCCAGGCTTTGATCTTTCGCTTGTTGCGTGGATTCGGATGCAGGCATGGTTATCGTCCCTGATTAAGTTGTGAAAGCTGCGCGCTGGCCGGCCGCCGGTAAGGCAGGGCGACGCCGGTCCTGGCGTCGCCGGCCGCTTTTTCGTAAATCGCGGCGATGCGTTCGGCCACGCTGCGCCAGGTATAGAGGCGATGGACGCGCCGCCATCCCGCCGCGCCCAATTCCCGCGCGTAGGCCGGGTTGCGGTACAGCAAGGCCAGCCGTTCGGCCAGCGCCCGCGGTTGTTTGGGCGGCACCAGATAGCCGGTGACGCCTTCCTGTATCGTGGTCTTGATGCCGCCCACCGCCGCACCCACCACCGGCGTGGCGCAAGCCATCGCTTCCAGCGGCGTGATGCCGAATGGCTCATACCACGGCGTGGTGACGAATACATCGGCGGCGCTATAGTAAATACTCAATTCGCTGCGCGCCTTCTGTCCGACAAAGTCGACGCGGTCCTGCAAACCGAGCGCTGCCGACAGCGCCATCAGTCTTTCCAGTTCCGGCGAATTGTGCAATTCGCCGGGAGGGGTTTCGCCGCCCACCACCAGCAGGCGCGCATCGATACGATGACGATCGCGCAGTACGGCCACGCTTTCTATGACGTTGTCGACGCCTTTGCGCGGCACCATTCTGCCCAGTTGCAGCACGACGAACTGGTCCGGGGCCAGTCCCAGCCGGCGGCGCGCCCGCTCGCGCATCGGCCATAATTCTTCCGGGTCGAAACCGCAAGGCACGATATCGATGCGGTCGCGTTCGGCGCCGTAATGGCGTTCCATGTCGAGCCGGTCCTGCGGACATTCCGCGATGATGCGGTCGGCATCCCGCATCAGGCGGCTTTCGATAGCCGCGCGCTCGTCCGGAAAGCCGTCGGCGGCGCCCTGCGACAAGCGTCTGACCAGTCCCAGGGCGTGAAAGGTGATGACGTAGGGAATGTCCAACGCATGCCTGACGCGCTCGGCCACCATCCCCGACATGAAAAAATTGGCGTGGACCACGTCGTAGGCGGTTTTCTGGCCGTGCGCGAAGAGGATCATGAAACGCGCGAACGCATCCATGTAAGGCAGTAGCCTTTCCTTCGGCACATAGTGCGGCGGCCCGGCGGGAACGTGAATGACGCGCACGTTGCGCTTCCACCGCACGACCTGTTTTTGCAAGGCGCTGTCGCGCCGCGTGAAGACGTCCACTTCATAGCCGAGCTTCGCCAGTTGGCAGGCGAGCTGGGCCACGTAGACATTTTGTCCTCCGCAATCGATGCTTCCGGGCGCTGCCAGCGGAGAGGCATGATCGCTTACCAGCGCAATTTTCAACATGATGGATACCTCCGGCAGGCGGTGCGGCTGGCGGGCCGCGGCGGCGCCATGCCGGTCACGTCGGCCAATACCGCATTCCAGTCATCGACAAAGCGGCGGATGCCGAAGCGCGCCAGCGCCCGCCGGCGTCCCTGCTCGCCGAGCTGATGGGCGAGGGCGGGATAGCGCAGCAGCTCCTGCATCTTTTCTATCAGCGCGTCGACATCGGTATCGACATAACCGGACTTGCCGTTTTCGATCACGGTCGCCATCTCGGTGGTGGCCAGCGCGACGACCGGCATGCCGATCATCATGGCTTCGATGACCGCCAGTCCCAGGCTGGTGTAACGGATGGGATTGAAAAAGAAGCGATAGTCGGCCATGAAGGCAGGCAATTGCGCATGCTCGATCTCGCCCAGGCCGCCCAGCGCTTGTGCGTCCATCCCGACCAGCTCGAGCGGCACTTGCGCGCGCGCCGCCGTAAACACGTCCTTGCCGAGCCGGCGGCCGCGCTGCGCAAGATGATTGATGACGACCAGGCCGAGCGCATGTCCGCCGCGGTAAATCACGCCCTCGGGCGCGATCACGCCGTGTTCGATGATTCTCACGGGGGTGCGGCCGTTGTCCCACATCAGCGCGTTGAAGGGCGTGACATGCACCAGCAGGACATCGGCGGCGTCGACCGGATGCCGCATGTCCGTCGGGTGTTCGCGCGGGGTGTCGTGCTCGAGATAGATGCGCGGCAAGCGGCGCTGGGCCGGCGTCAGAAACGCAAACTGGTCATGAAAATATTGATGATCGTCTTGAAAAATAATGCAGTCGAACTGATGATTCTCGATTTGGTCGATCGGCATGTCGATGACATTGTCGCCCCACGGAATGTGGCCGCAGCGGCCGCCGTATCCGGGCGGACGGCCCGGCTTTGACGCTACATAAAAGCGGTGCGGCGCCTGGCTCAGGTAATGGAGATAGCTGCCATGGGTGTGCCACGTGAGAATATTCAAAGGCCGCATTTTTTTCTTTCAAGTCGTTGCTTCGGGCGAAGCAAAGCGCTCCGGAAGACCGCCGCGTTTACCATGGTTATTCTGGTCGAGTGCGAAACGAAGCAATTTGTTCCGTTATGTGAAAGGAACCCGGAAGCGCACCGCGCCTACCATTCGCCAGTACAGCGCGCACGGCGGAATAAGCGCCGAGGTGACGATCATTTCTCCTACATGCGAAAAAGACTTTGATGTGCCGCGCAGCCGCTTAATGCAAAAGCGTCCGGTCATGAACAGCCAGCCGGCCGCCGCGCCCAGCGCCAACGGCGCATATCCGGCGGCCAGTCCGAGCGGAGTCGCGATCAGCATGGCGACAATGCCGTAGTAGTCCCAGCGCGCACGGCCGCGGATTCTTTGCCGGTACAGCCGTGGATGTTTTTTGTATAGCAGCGCATCGAACAGAATTTTTTTCTGCTGTGAAATACTGACGCCCCAAGGCGCCGGCCGGACCGGATGCACGACCAGCGCGCGCGGCGCATGGACCACCGTCACGCCCATTTCCAGCAGACGAAAATACAGATCGCTGTCTTCGCGCCACGCCAGTCTGAAACGTTCATCGAAACCGCCCAGTTTTTGCAGAACCGATTTCCGGCACAGACAGTTGGCGGTGACAAACTCCGCCGTTTCCAGTTGCTTGGCGTCGCGCTCGTAATCCGTGGGAGTGCCGGACAGCGGCATCTCGATTCTCCCGCATGCGGCGCCGGCATCCGGCGTCAAAGCTGCCAGAGCGTTTTCAAGCCATTGCGGAGCGGGGACCGTGTCGTCGTCGGTAAATGCAATGATGGAACTTTGCGCGCTGCGCCAGCCGAGGTTGCGCGCGGCGGCCGGACCGTGCTGCCCATGGTTCGGAAGATAGCGAAGCGATGGGGCGGCGCTGCTGTCACGCCATTGCGTCACGATGTCCGCCGTTTGCCGATGCGGGCGGTCATCGACGATGATGATCTCGTAGCGTGCTGGCGCAAGCGTCTGGCGGCACAAGGCCTCGATGCAACGATTAAGCAGCTCGGGCCGGCCGCAGGTAGGCACCACTACTGACACCGCATAGTCGTTCATATGCACTCCCAATCGGTATGCTCATCCATATGAAAGTGCGTCGCCGGCAATCTTCATGCTTCACGCTGAAGCATCTTTTCCTTGTCCATGCGCTGCTGCAACAGCCACAACCGAAAATAACGACCGCGTTGTTTCAACAACTCGGCATGGCTACCGCGCTCGATGATGCGTCCCTGTTCCAGCACCACGATTTCATCGGCGTCGATGATGGTGGACAAGCGGTGCGCAATAATCAGGACGGTTCGATTTTCAGATAATCTGTTTAGTTCCTGCTGGATGGCTTGCTCGGAATGAGAGTCGAGCGCGGAGGTTGCTTCATCGAAAATCAGGAGCGGCGGGTTTTTCAGTATGGCGCGCGCTACCGCGACGCGCTGCCGTTCTCCGCCGGAAAGTTTGACCCCGCGCTCGCCGACGCGGGTGTCATATTTTTGCGGCAGCGATTCGATAAGCGCGTGGATGTGCGCGGCGCGGGCGGCGGCGATCACCGCTTGACGGCTGGCGCCGGCTCGGCCGTATCCGATGTTGTAGGCGATCGTGTCGTTGAACAGCACCGTGTCTTGCGGCACCACGCCGATCGCGCGCCGCACGCTATCGGGCTGCAAGGTCGAGATGTCCTGGTCGTCGATCAGGATGCGGCCTTCAACCGGATCGTAAAAGCGCAACAGCAGGCGCGCCAGCGTCGATTTTCCGGAGCCGCTGCCGCCGACTACCGCCAGCGTATGGCCGGCAGGGATGCGCAGGCTGACGTCCGACAGGATCGGGCGCTGCGCGTCGTAATGGAAGCCGACATGTTCGAACACCACTTCGCTGCCGCTGGTGTGCAGTTCCGGCAGCGTCGTCCGCTGTTCGATTTCGGGCGCTGTGCGCAGCAAGGCGAACAAGCGCTCGACATTGACCCAGGCATCCTTGACTTCGCGATACACAAAACCGAGCGCATTGAGCGGCAGGCATACTTGCAGCATGTAGGCATTGATCAGCACCAGGTCGCCGACTGTCATGCTGTGCAGCAAGACTTCATCGCCGGCCAGCAGCATCACCGCCGCCACGCCGACGGCGATGATGGCGCTTTGTCCCACATGCAAGGTGAACAGCGCTTTCTGGTTGCGCACCGCGGCGTTGCTCCAGCGCGCCGTGATGGCTTTGAAGCGGCGCGCCTCCAGTGCTTCGTTGGTGAAATATTTGACCGTGTCGTAATTGATCAGGCTGTCCGCCAGACGGTTCTTGGCGTGCGAATCGAGCCGGTTGACGCGCCGCTGATGGATGGTCCGATGCACGGTGAAATACAAGGTGAAGCCGGTGTAGCCGACAAAGGTCAAACCGATGATCGCGGCGAACCAGCTGCTGTATTTGGACAGCATGATAGACAGCACCATGCCGATCTCGATGATCGTGGGCACTAAAGTGAACAGACCGACGCCGAGCAAGAATGAAATGCCGGCGGTGCCGCGGTCGATATCGGGCAGCAGGCCGCCGATATGCCGCTGCGCATGAAAACGCGGGCTCAGCGCATGCAGATGGGTAAACACCCGCTGCGCGTAGATCGCCACCGTGTTCTGCGCCACGCGCGAAAACAGCAGGTCGCGCAATTCATTGAACAGTGTGCTGGAAAAGCGCAGCAGTGCATAAGCGACCAGCAGATAGACCGGCAGCGCGGACAGCGGCTCCGGCCGCGATAGCTGATCGATGATGCGCTTTAATATCAGCGGCACCCATACGCTGGCCACTTTGGCCAGGATCAGGAACAGCAGCGCGATGCCGACGCGCCGGCGGTATGAAAGCAATAGCTGCCATAAGTCGTGCGCGATGTCGCCCTGATCCGGACGCCACCGTTTGCGCCGGGCTGCGCCGGTCGTATCGGTTTTCTTGCGAGAGATTTTGCTGTTCGGTTTCATACTGTCAGGCCTTCCTGAAGAATGTGCGCGCGCGGCGGACAGCGGAACTATTCGCACCGCCTCCAGCTCCACCATACCCAGGCCGCGCATTCGCGTAACGGCCGATCCTTTGACATTCTGAAGCGGCGAAGCATGAGCGGACTTCCTGTACTAAAGCAGCTCGATCCGGAAAGCGTGGTCATTTTCCGCGCCCTGCAGTTGGGAGACATGCTGTGCTCTGTGCCTGCGTTGCGGGCGCTGCGTGCGGCTGTGCCGCATGCGCGGATTGCGCTGGTGGGGCTGCCTTGGGGCAAGCAATTCGCCGCGCGCTTCAGCCGGTATATCGACGAGTTTTTCGTCTTTCCGGGACATCCCGCATTTCCGGAACAGCCGGTACAGAAAAATCTGCTGCCCGGGTTTTACGAAACGATGCGCTTGCGCAAGTTTTCGCTGGCATTGCAGATGCATGGCAGCGGCGAGGTCAGCAACGGCATCGTGAAATCCTTTGGCGCGCATGTGGCTGCCGGCCATGCCGTGCATGGCATGTTCGGCGACGGCCGGTTTCATTGCTTCCCTTATCCCGATAGCGGTCCGGAGCCGCTGCGCCTGCTTGAGCTGGCCTCATTGCTGGGGGCGCCGGCGCTCGGTACCCACCTGGAATTTCCGCTGACGGAGCGGGACTGGGAAGAGCTGGAGCGAAGCGGCCTTGGCGCCGGCCTGAAGCCCGGCGCTTATGTCTGCATTCATCCGGGAGCAAGATTCAGCGATAAATGCTGGCCGCCGCAACGTTTCGCCGAGATTGCCGACCGCCTGGCGCTGGAATTCGGACTGGCGACCGTACTGACCGGCTCCGACAGGGAAATCGCCCTGACCAGCGCCGTCGCCAGTTATATGAAAACGCCTGCGATCAATGCGGCCGCGCCGATTTCGATCGGGGCCATGGCGGCGCTGATGAGCGGCGCGCGGCTTCTGGTGTGCAACGATACCGGGGTGTCCCACATTGCCGCCGGTTTGGGGCTGAAAAGCGTGGTGATCTTCAACCAGGCCGACATGGACCGCTGGGCGCCGCTCGACCGCCGCCTGCATCGCTGCATCCGGGACCCGGCCGGCGAATACGGCAACGAAGTGCTGGCACTGGCGCGTCTGGTATTGTCGGAGGCGGATTGGCGCTAGGGTCCGGGCCGGCATCGGCGCATCGACGGCATCGCTCATGGCGCCGCCTTGTCCGCGCCGCTGCGAGCGCGTCCATAAAGATAGGGATTAAGCGCAGGATCGTTGTACATCTTGAATTGGCGGTAGACCTTGAAGTAGGCGTGCCCGATGGCGGTTTCGCTCAGCAGGTCGTCAAGGCAGGACGCCAGATCGCGCCGCTGCGCGATCAGACGCTGGAGCTTGGCGTGGCAGATTTCGATATGGCTGGCGTCGACGTCGCTGCGTTCTGTCTGCGCGCGCATATGGTAAATCTTGAGCGCAAGGATGGACAGGCGATCGATCATCGCGCCTGCCGTCTCGCTGCTCAAGCGCGCATCGGCGGCGTGCGCCACCGCGCTGAGCTCCGTCAGAATCGCTTCGTCGATCGCCTCGACCGCATCGTTGCGTTTCTGGTTGTGCTGGTCGATCAGATGTTTGCTCGCGGCGATCTCGGCGGCATCGACATCGGTGCGGCGCGCCTTGTCTTCCTCGCGCCACAGCAATCCGTTGTAATGGTGATTGGCTTTAATCCAGCGCCACGCGCCGTTCGCTTCGGCGCCATCGGTATCGCTTGATTCACCGTCGCTCAGCGCACGGTCATGGAAGCGGGCTATTGACGAGCCATCGAGTTCTTCCAGCATGGCGGTTCCTTTGCAATCGATGGACGGTTGACCGCCAAATTGCTTTCCGGTTTCATGCCGAGCTTTCCGATTCCGGTAACGCCGCATGCAATCTGAAAATGTCAAGGGCGATGCCATGCGGTAATGATGCTCGGCGAATCCCGTTTTTCAAAAATTCCCCACTAAATCCCGTATGAACGATTGTTCATCTTTCGTTAACGTGTCGTTAACCTCGGCCGTGGCAGACTGATTCGTCTCCCGCCGCGCAGGCGCAGATGGATTTGGCTCTGCAATAAGCGGTATGCGGGGTTAAACCGATCTGGATCGACACCCACAAAAAACATAATTTTGAGACAGGCTTTTTTACGCAGGTCAATGCCGGTTTTCAGGGCGGGACCGCAGAAGGTGGACTTCAGCCCTCTGCGACCCTCCCGAAACCACCTACTTTATTGGTGGCTGTTTAGTGAAACGTTTATTTCCATCCATAAATACTGACATCCTTTAATAACGGGAGGCTTCTGATTTATGTTTTCCGTATCTCGACAGAGGGCCTTAAGTGAATAATCTACACCTCACCATTCTATTTGTTTCATCCATCTTGGCCGGCCTTGCCAATGCGTTGGCCGGTGGAGGGACGTTTTTTAGTTTTCCCGCCCTGATCGCAGGCGGTTTGTCGTCGCTAATCGCCAACGCAACCAATGCGGTCGCGGTGACCCCGGGACATGCGCTCGCCGCATTCACCTACCGGGACGTGCTCGGCCGTTCCAAAAAACGTTTGCTGATCCTTGGCGTGTCATCGGCGCTGGGGGCGATTGGCGGAGCCTATCTGCTGACGATTACCTCCGTGCATACATTCGACATGCTGGTGCCATGGCTGCTTTTGTTTGCCACGGTCAGTTTCGCAGCGGGGCCTTACTTGCAGAGCTTTATCAAATCCAGAAAAGCCGCTGCCCCTGTTACTCCGATTGCTCAAGCCAAGACCGACGGCGTTGGCGTGTCGGGCGGCATCAGTTATTTCCTTGCCAGCATTTATGGCGGTTACTTCGGCGCCGGTCAAGGGATCGTGCTGATGACGATTCTTACCTTGTCGGGTATCGAAGATGTGCAGGAAGCGAATGCATTGAAAAACGCTATCGCCACGATTGTTTCGCTGATCGCGGTCATCGTGCTGGCGTTCAAGGGTTTCATTATCTGGAAATACGGCCTGTTGATGATTGTCGGCGCTACCATCGGCGGCTTGTACGGCGGAAAACTCGCCAAGCGCTTGAGCAAGACAGTGCTGCGCACCATCGTGATTGTCATTGGGACATTGTTGACCGGCTGGTATTTCTATAAAAGCTAGCGTACGCCATCGACCGTCTGCCTTGATCGCATGAAGCTGGATGGTTGGATAGCCTGGCCTGATTGGGCTGAGTTCTGTATTACGCAGGACTCAGCCCTTTTTGCTGCAGATCTATTGGTTGATAGTAATAGGACTTGCAATGGCGCTGTCAAAACTCTTCGCCGTTGACATGGCCTTCGCCAGTTCAACAGCAAAAGAATTTTTATGATTGAAGCATTCCCCATCCAATTGAACATGCAGAAATCGCTCATTTACACCGCTCGGTCATTAAAACAGTCATCGACTTGCGGGACCGAGCCGCAATCTCTCGGTTTTTTCTGACAAGCCCAAACCTGGTGCGGCACCTCGTTCGCATGCACCCAAATCGGGTATGCGGGCATTGACGGTGCATCGATCGTTGCCGCGACGGCAACGCACATAACGCAAAAAACCACCACTTCAGAACAGTCTATGGCATGGCTATTGCGTATAAGCCATAGCCATTCCGGCGCTTCCACGCTATTTGCCGTTGGTTCCACAGAGCAAGACGTGGTGCCATCGATTGATGCGGATCCACGCGGCGAGCGCATCAAAAACGTGCGGATATTGCGCCATGGTGGTGCGTAGCGCACGCAAACAGCGAGAATCGCCAGCAAGTATTTTATTTATATTGGGCTAATGCCTGAAGGAGCCATTGATGTCATTTTCTCATCTGTCACAGCAGCGCCGTCGCGTGCTTGGTTTAGGTCTCGGTTTGGGTCTCGGGGCGGCCATGTCGCCGTTGCGCCATGCGCTGGCGGCGGAAGCGCCGTTGACGTTTCAACTCTCCTGGATCAAGAGCATTCAGTACGGCGGTTACTTCGCCGGGCTGGAAGCCGGGGCCTTCAGCCGCAATCGCATCGAGGTCGCCTTCAACTCGGGCGGGCCGAACATCGATCCCGTCGCCAACGTCGCCGCCGGTCAGGCGCAATTGGGCGACCGCCCCATCGGGCCGTTGATCGTCGCGCGTGAACGCGGCATGCCGATCAAGGTTATCGCGACGGTGTTCCAACGCAGTCCGCTCAGCATCATGAGCCTGGCGTCCAAGCCGATCCGCACGGTCCAGGAGCTCAAAGGCAAGACTGTCGCCGTGGCGACTTCCAACAAGCCGCTGATGCTGAATCTGATCCGCGATGCCGGCCTCGACCCGATGAGCGTCAATATTGTGCCTTCCGCACCCGACCCGTCGGCGCTGGTTTCCGGCCAGATCGACGCCTATAGCGGCTATTCGACCAATCAGGGCGTGATGCTGGAGACGCGCGGCGTCAAGATTTTCTCGCTCAATGCCCACGACCTCGGCATGCCCGAGACGGCAGGCACCATCTACGGCCGCGAAGACTTTCTGCACGCCAACCGCGATCAGGTAGTGCGCTTCCTCAAGGGCGCCGTCGGCGGCTGGCAATGGGCGCTGTCGCACAAAGAGCAGATCGCGCATCTGATGGTGGAAAAATACGGCGCGCCCGGACTCGATTACAAGGCCCAGTATGCGGAAATCGTCGCCAGCGACCCCTTCATCACGGCGGGTCCGGCGAAAACCAAGGGCCTGCTGGCGCTCGACCTCCCGCTCTACGACAAGATCATCGGCGTCTACCGCAAGGTCGGCATCGTGAAGTCCGACATGAGCGCGGCTTCTCTGTGCGACTCTTCCTTTATCGACGCCGCGCTGGCGTCTTCCTGAGTCCGGCGGTTGAGCGAATATGCCTAAAGATATTGTAGTCAAGCAGGTCACGATGGTCTTCAACGGCAGGGGCGAGCCGACGATCGCGTTGGATAAAGTCGATCTGTCGCTGCCCGCCGGAGGCTTCGGCGCCATCATCGGGCCCAGTGGCTGCGGCAAATCCACTTTGCTGCGGCTGGTGGCGGACATCATGCAGCCGTTCGCGGGCAACATCCGCATCGGCGGCGAGAGCCCGGCGTCGGCGCGCAAGGAAAATGCGCTCGGCTTCGTGTTCCAGCAGCCAACGCTGCTGCCGTGGCGTACGGTGAAACAGAATGTCGAACTGCCGATCAAGATCGCCGACCGCGGCAATACGCGCCGCGGCCGCCTGACGCCGTCCGAGCTGATCGAGCTGGTCGGCCTGAAGGGTTTCGAGAATGCGCTGCCGGGCGAGCTGTCGGGCGGCATGCAGCAGCGCGCGGCGATCGCCCGGGCGCTGGTGCTGCGTCCCGATGTGCTGTTGCTGGACGAACCGTTCGGCGCACTCGACGAGATCACTCGCCAGCGCATGAATCTCGAACTGCTGCGGATCTGGGCCGAAAGCGGCACCACCGCGCTGCTGGTGACGCATTCCATCGCCGAAGCGGTGTTCATGGCCGACAGCGTGTTCATCATGTCGGCGCGGCCCGGCCGCATGGTCGGCACCATCGATATTCCGCTCGCGCGTCCCCGCACGCTGGACATGATGCGTACGCCCGAATTCTTCAACTGTGTGAACCAGGTGCGCGACGGCCTGTTCGGACGCGAGTCCGAGCCTGCGCCAGCCACGGACGTCGAGCCGGTGGAGACCTGGTGATGCGCCGTCTGATGCCTGTTCTTCTGCCCTTGCTGTCGGCCACCGTACTGGTTCTGCTGCTTGAGGCCCTGAAGAGGGCGGGTCTGTTGCCGGTCTTCATCCCCGGCCCCTTTCAGATCGCGCGCGTCGCGTGGAATAACCCGACCCTGATCAGCGGCAACCTGCTGCCCACGCTGTACACGGCGACGGTCGGCTATTTCATCGCGGTCGCACTGACGCTCACGGCCGCATGCATCGGGGTCATGCTGCACCGGCTGCGCGGGCCGATCTATTCCACCGGCATCGTCATCAATGCGATTCCGGTCATCGCGGCCGCGCCGTTGCTGGCCTTGTGGCTGGGAACCGGAGGACGCACGCAAATCGTCATTGCCGCCTTGTCGACGCAGTTTCCGCTGCTGGTGGGCGCGATGCAGGGCCTGGCGACCGTCGACGAACGGCAACGGGAACTGCTGCACGTGCTCAGCGCGTCGCGTTGGCAAGTCTTCCGGTACCTGCGCATGCCGACCGCGCTGCCTTATATTTTTGCGGGCCTCAAGGTCGCCGCGCCGCTCGCCGTGCTCGGCGCCATCACTTCGGAATGGGCCGGCGCCGATCGCGGCATCGGCGCGATGATGCTGTACGCTCTGTTTTCCTACGACATCGAAAAGGTTTGGCTGGCCGTTCTGCTGTGCTGCGCGCTGGCGGGCTCCGCTTACGGGCTGCTCGCACTGCTGGAACGCCAGGTCATCACGTGGGAGCGCACAAGATCATGAAACGCATCGCTTCAACCATCCTCGCGGTCATGATCCTGCTGGCGCTATGGCAGGGCCTGGTGATCGTATTCGCGCTTCCTCCTTATCTGGTGCCGACGCCCGGCGTCGTGCTGGCGGCCGTACTGGAACATTGGGATGTGCTGGCCGGACAGACCGCGCTGACCCTGGGCGCTGCGATGCTGGGCCTCTTCATCAGCACCTTGTTCGCGGCGGCGTGCGCGTTGCTGTTTACCGTCAGCCGCAAGGCATCGCAGACCGCCATGCCGGTGTTGCTGGTGTTCCGCTCGGCGCCGGTGGCAGCGGTGGCCCCGCTGATCACACTGGGCATGGGGCGGGGCATGGGGACCAGCGTGGTGGTGGTCACCATCGTTTCCTTTTTCCCGCTGATGGTCAATTTATTGCGCGGTCTGTCCACCGCCGACCGCAACGCGATCGAACTGCTGCATGTGTATGGCGCCGGTCTCTGGAAGCAGTTTCTGGTGGTGCGCATTCCGTACGCCATGCCGTATCTGTTCACCGGGCTGCGCATTGCGGGAGCCAGCGCGGTCCTCGGCACGATGCTGTCGGAATGGATCACCGGCGCGCACGGACTGGGCAAACTGATTCTGGACAGCGGCGAAATGCGCGAGACGGGCATGCTGTGGGCGGCGGTGCTGACCTCGGTTCTGGTCGCGTTGCTGGTCTTCGGACTGACTTCCTGGGGCGAGACCTATGCGACCCGCTGGAAGCAGGCCGGCTCGAATCTGAAGGAATAATATGCGTCTATTGTCGGAACACGATGTCGAGCAGTTGATCGATACGGAGCTGGCGATCCAGTGCGCTGAAACGGCGTTTGCGCAGCAGGTATCCGGCGCGTCGCTGGTCCGGGGCCGGCTCGACATGCGGCGGGCTTCGCCACGGGCCGGCGTGCTGGGCGTGGCCGGGTTCGGCCACGACGACAGCCAATTGATGATCAAGACCAACTGCCACGGATGGCCGCGGACGGACGGGCCGCGCGTCACGCGCAGCCTGCTCACCTTGTGGGACATGGCCGAGGTCAGACCGATTTCGCTGATGTCGGCCGAGGGCTTCAACGACCATCGGACCGCCGCCGGATTCGCGGCGGCCGCCAAGGTGCTCGCGCCGGCCGATGCATCCACGCTGGCGATATTCGGGGCAGGCAAGATGGCCATGCCGGCCTTGTTGTATCTGCTCAAGGTGCGCCGCATTCGGCGCGTGCTGATCGTCGGCCGCAATGCCGAGCGCGCCGAGGCCATGGCGGCCCGCGCCAGGCAGTGTGCGCAATTGTCCGGCGTGGAAGTCAGCGTCATGCGCGATGCCGCCGAGGCGGCCGCGCAAGCCGATATTCTGGTCACCGTCACCACTTCGGATACGCCGGTTTTCCCCGGCGACGCGGTGCGCGATGGCACGCTGGTGATTCTCGGCGGGGCCAATCGTCCCGTCGCGCGCGAGGCGGACGATGCGCTGATGCGCCGCGCCGTGATCTATACCGACCATACCGAAGGCGCGTTGGAAAAGGCCGGCGACCTGATCATTCCGCTTGCCGCCGGCGTCATCGACAAGAGCGCCATCGCCGGCGAAATCGGCACGCTGATCGGCCAGTCCTTACCCGCCCCGGCACGCGGCGCGGTCCACGTTTTCAAATCCATCGGCATCGCGCTGCAGGATCTGGTGCTGGCGCACGCGCTGCTGTCGCGCGCCGAAGCGCGCGGCCTGGGCACGCCATTCGACGCCGAGGGCGCATCCCTTCCCAAGGAAACCGAACCACTATGAGCCAGACCCTGATCCGCAATGTGGCGATTCTGCCGCTGGATGAACAGAACACGTTTATCGAAGAAGGCTATCTGCTGATCGAAGACGATCGCATCGTGGCGCTCGGCGCAGGCGCGGCGCCGCCGGTTGCGCCCGCGGCGCGCATCATCGACGGTGCCGGCAAGCTGGCGGCCCCGGGACTGGTGAACGCGCACACGCACTCGCAATCGGCGACGCTGCCCGGTTTCGGCGACCGGCTCAGCCATCCGGCCTTCATGTGGCTGACACAGGCGCATACCTCGCGGCGCACGCCCGACGAGACACGGCTTGCGGTCCTGTTGACGGCCTGGGCCGCGCTCGGCAGCGGAACCACCGCTGTGATCGATCACTTCCCGGGCCAGCGCTTCGTCGCGGCGGATATCGACGCCGCGCTGGGCGCCTGGGAAGAAACCGGCATGCGCGCCACGCTCGGCCTGCGCTTCTTCGACGGCGCGTTCGACGATATCTACCCGGCTCCCGGCGTGCTGTCGCCTCCGCTGCTGGAACAATTGCGTCAGGTCGAGTTGCTGCGTCCGCAGCCGCTCGCGGAATTGCGCGAGTTGATGGAAGCCGCGATGCAGCGCTGGCACGGCAAGGCGGGGCGTCTCGGCGTCTTTCCCGCGCCGTCCAATCCGGACCGCTGCAGCGACGACGCCTTGCGCCTGTGCGCGGAGCTTGCGCAGCGCTACGACACCGGCATTCACACGCATCTGCTCGAAACGAAAAAACAGGCGCGGCTGGCGCATGAGCGCTATGGCGTGAGCTCTCTGGGCCGGCTGGAACGGCTCGGCGTACTGTCGGATCGCTGGTCCTGCGCGCACTGCTGCTGGCTGGACGACGACGACATCGCCCTGATGGCGAAGTCCGGCGCGGTCGCCGTGTTGAATCCGGAAAGCAACGCCCGGCTGGGCTCCGGCACGGCGCCGATTCCGGCCATGCTGAAAGCCGGCGTGCGCCTGGCGCTGGGCACCGACGGCGCCGGCGCCAACGACAACCTTTCCATGCAGGAAGCGATGCGGGGAGCCGCCACCTTGCACCGCACTTCGCTGCCGAAGCCGCAAGACTGGCCATCGGCACTGCAAGCCATGACGATGGCGACCATCGGCGGCGCTGCGGCGCTGCGCCAGCCGCTGCTGGGCAAGCTGGCGCCCGGCTGGCTGGCCGATCTCGCGCTGTACCGCATGGACACGCCCGCATGGCTGCCGCTGAACGACCCGATCGCGCAAATGGTGTTCGCGGAAACCGGTGCGGCGGTGGACACTGTGCTGGTCGGCGGCGCGGTCGTGCTTGAGCAGGGGCGTCCGACCCGCTTCGACACGCACAGCCTGTGCACCGAAATTCGCGACATGGCGCGCAGCCTGCGTTTGCGCAACGCCGATCTGTTCGCGGTGGCCGAGGCCATCGCCGGGCATATCGCCTGAACCGGCGACGACGAGTAGATCGATGCAAATGAAAAAAACGTCCCCGTTTTCTGTCGCCCCGCCTGCCGGCTCCGCGCCGGCGGGCGATGCAGTGTTCAGCTTTTCCGGACGGCGGCTGCAGTTTCCCGGAAACTGCGCCTGTTGCGACGCGGTGGATCTGAGCGTCGGCGCGGACCGCATCGTGACGATGACGGCGGCCGAACCCGATGCGCCGCACACGGCAGGGCAGATCCTGATGCCGGCGTTCGCCAACGGCCACGACCACGTCCGCGGCGTGCCGCCCACCGCGCTTGCGGCCTTCGACCTGCCGCTGGAACTGTGGCTGGCGCAGATGTCGGGCCCGCCGGCCTGCGATCCTTTCCTGATCGCTGCCGCCGCGCTGGGGCGGCAAGCGCTGTCGGGCTGCGGCAGCATCATGGTGCACTACACCCGCCCGCAAGACCCGGCGCGCATCGTCGAGGAATTGAAAGTCGTCGCGGCCGCGGCCCGCGCGGTCGGGGTACGGGTGGCCATCGCCCCGGCGCTGCGCGATATCAATGCGCTCGGCTATGCCGTCGACGCACAGGTGCTCGCCAAGCTGCCGCCGGCAGCCCGCGCCGCGATCGAGGAGCGTCTGCTGTCGCGCCCGCCCGGCTCGCCGGCCGAACAAGTGCAATTGGTGGATGAAGTGGCGCTGCAGGTGGAAGGGCCCCTGGTCGACGTGCAATATGGACCGTACGGTCCGGAGTGGTGCTCCGACGCGCTGCTCACCGCCGTCGCCGAGGCCTCGACCCGCAACGGCCGGCGCGTCCACATGCACCTGATGGAATCGAAAGTGCAGCGCGAATATCTGGACGCCCGCTATCCGCAGGGACCGCTGCGTTTCCTCGACAGCATCGGCCTGCTTTCGCCGCGGCTGTCGATCGCCCACGCGGTCTGGCTGCGGCCGGATGAAATGGACCTGCTGGCCGAGCGCGGCGTCAGCGTTTCGATCAACACCAGCTCCAACCTCGACCTGCGCAACGGGACGGCGCCCGTCGCCGAGCTATACCGGCGCGGCGTGCCGCTGGCACAGGGCCTGGACGGCTTCTCGGTGGACGATGACGACGACGCTTTCCGGGAATTGCGGCTGAACTACATGCTGCACCGGGGCACCGGCTTCGAAGAAGGCATACCGCTGGCTGCGCTGTTTCATGCGGCCTGTCACGGCGGGCGCCGGATCGTGACCGGCGACGGCGGCGCGCAGACCCTGCTGCAAGCCGGGGCGCCGGCCGATTTCATGGTGCTGGACCGCGCTGCATTGGCGCACGATCTGGTGCTTGAGGTCGCGGACGATGTGCTGGTGGCGCATAGGGCGACCAAGGCTGCGCTGCGTCATCTTTTTGTCGACGGGCGCGAGATTGTGCGCGACGGCGTGTTGCAGGGCCTGGACCTGCCGGCGCTGCAGCAGGAATTGATGGCGCAGGTCAGGCACGGCGCCCCGGCCTATCGCGACTGGCGACAGGTGACGACGGCCTGGGCCGGCGCCTTGCGCGAAGCGTATATGGGCGGATTGCATCGCCGCCGATGAATGAACGTGGCGGCAGGCAAGCGCGATGATGTCTCGCGTCTGCCCGCCGCAAATGACTGGCTAAACTGAAAGGAAGAATCAAATGGAAAAAGTAGATCTCATCATCCGGGGAGGCCAGGTGGTATCGGCCGACCAGATCATCAGCGCGTCTGTCGCGATCGATGGCGAACGCATTGTCGCCGTGGGACATGACGACATGATGCCCGCGGCGCGTGAGGAAATGCGGGCCGACGGCCTGTTCCTGCTGCCGGGCGCGATCGACAGCCACGTGCATTTCCGCGACCCCGGCTTCCCGCACAAGGAAACCTGGAAGAGCGGCTCGGCCGCGGCAGCCTGCGGCGGCGTCACCACCGTCTTCGACATGCCCAACACCAAGCCGGCGACCGGCACGGTCGAAGCCTTGCGCATGAAGCTCAAAGCCGCCGAATCCTCGTACGTCGACTATGGCATTCACGGCTTGTTCAACGACGATACCATCGACCGTCTGGAAGAACTGCTGGACGCGGGCGTCACCAGCTTCAAGGCCTTTGTCGGCACCACCTTCGGCCATCTGCCGGCGCCAAGCGACGGCGCGCTGCTTGAAGGTTTCGAGAAACTCGCGCCGTTGGGCATCCGCACCGTGGTGCACGCGGAGAACTCCTCGATCATGGCCCGGCGCCAGCAGAAAATGCAGGAAGCAGGGCGCATCGACGCCTTCGCCCATCTGGCGGCCCGCCCTGAAGTCTGCGAAATCGAAGCCGTCGGCCGCGTCATCACGCTGGCGGAATGGACCGGCGCCCGTCTTCATATTGCGCATCACAGCGCCGCCGATTCCCTGTATCTGATCCGCGATGCGAAGCGCCGCGGCGTCGACGTCACCGTCGAGACCTGCCCGCAATACCTGCTGCTCAATACCGACGACATGATGCGCATGGGCGGCCTGCTGCGGCTGAATCCGCCGATCCGCGAACCGCGTCACAACCAGCCGCTGTGGGATGCGCTGGCCGAAGGGGTCATCGATATGATCGCTACCGATCATGCGCCGCATAATCCCGAAGAAAAACTCCGGGAAAACATTTGGGAATGCGACTGCGGCTTCCCCGGCATCGAGACGCAGATGACGGTGATGCTCACCGAGATCCAGCGCGGCCGCGCCAGCCTGATGGACTATGTGCGGTGGAGCTCGGTCAATCCCGCCAAGGCCTGGGGCCTGTACGGCACCAAGGGCACGATCACCCCCGGCGCGCATGCCGACATCGCCATCGTCGACATGGGCCAGAAGGGTACAGTCTCGCAACGCAAGCTGCAGAGCCTCAGCAAAATCTCTCCATGGCATGGCCGCAACGTGCATGGCGCGCCGGTCCATACCTTGGTTCGCGGCCGCTTCGTGATGCGCGACAGCAAGCTGATCACGGAAGCGGCAGGATGGGGGCGTTCGATCAAGAGCGTGCAGAGCATGCCTGCACCGCGTCCTCTCAACACGGATCGCTATACCAATGCGATCCTGACCACTCCGCCCGGAGTGCCGCCTACGGCTCTGACCATGTCTCTGAAAGACATATAAGCGGGGCTTGGCGCGGCGTTTGAAAGACACAGGGCTTACAGAGTGGATCTGTAAGCCCTTTGCGCTTTCGATGATTCTTTAAGTTTTATCTGTTGCGGTGATCCAGCGATACGGGCGTTGCCCTATCTAAAACAAAAGCGCATCAAGCAAACGATTGATATGAACCGGTTTGATCAGATGCGAGTCGAACCCGGCTTCGAGCGCCTTCCGTTTGTCTTGCTCCTGGCCGTACCCGGTCAGCGCGATCAGATGGATTGACGTTGACAACGAGGCGCGAAGGCGGCGCGCGAATTCGTATCCGTCCATTCCCGGCAACCCGATGTCGACGAAGGCGAGGTCCGGACGTTCGCTTTCGGCCAGCAGCAAACCGTCTTTGCCGTTTGGCGCGGTAATCACATGATGGCCATGGGCGATCAAGGTCTCGCGCAGCATCTCGCGGGCGTCGTCATTGTCCTCAACGATCAGCACTCGCCGTGCTTTGGCTTTTTCTCTGACAGGCGCGATGGTCATCGTATCGCGGGGGTGGATGCCGAGCGGCAGATAGAGCTTGAATAAACTCCCTTTGCCTATGCCTGCGCTTGTTACCGACACCTCGCCGCCATGCAAGCGCGCCAGGCGTTGCACCAGCGCCAATCCGATTCCAAGTCCTCCGTTAGACCGGTCTAACGATCTTTCCCCCTGGACGAATACGTCGAAAATGTTCGGCAGCAATTCAGCTGAAATGCCAATGCCGGAATCCCGGATTTCCAAGATGCCGCAACCATTTTCTTCTCCGACCGATATGTCGATGTCACCGCCCGCAGGGGTGTACTTCAGGGCGTTATCGAGCAGATTGGTGATAATCTGCTCTAGCCGCGTCGGGTCGGCGTTGACCGCCACATGTGCCGAATTCAATGTCAGACGATGATGGGCGGCGCGGGCAGTCGAATGGAATGTCTCCATGCAATTGGCTACCTCGGTGGCGAGGTCCAGGGTTTTGCACGATAACAAAATCTTGCCCGATATGACTCTGCTGAGGTCCAACAGATCGTCGACGATATGCGCCAGATGGGCGCTCTGGCGATGAATCACCTCTTTCGCCCGCTCGGCCACCGTTGACTTTACGTTGGACATTCTCAGCAGCGACGTGGCCGTGGTAATGGCATTGATCGGGTTGCGCAGTTCATGACCCAGCATCGCCAGGAATTCATCTTTCGCCTGGTTTTCCCGGTCCGCCAGCACCCGTTGCGCCACTTCCTTTTCCAGGCGGGCGTTGCTCGCGCTCAGCTCTTCGCTGCGGCGATTCAGTTCCCAGGTCCGGCGCCGCAGTTCGGCATTCTTTTTTGCCAGCGCAACGAATACCGAGACTTTGGCTTGCAGGATTTGGGGAATGACCGGCGTAAACAGATAATCCACCGCGCCCTTCTGATAACCCTTGAGGCCGTTCATCTCGTCGGCCAGCAGCGCGGTGACGAAAATGATCGGGACCGATGCGGAGCGCTCCCGCATGTGGATCGCTTCGGCGGTTTCAAACCCGTCCATCATCGGCATGTTCACGTCAAGCAGAATGACCGCAAAATCGTGTTGCAACACGCGACGCAACGCGTCCTCCCCAGAGAGGGCGGTGATGATTTCGCAGTCGTGTTGTCTAGCCCATTCGATCAACTGGCTGGACAATGCAATCAGGCTTGCCTGATCGTCATTGACGATCAGAATTTTCGGGGCGTCATGCATTAACATTTATTAGATCGTGGTTGGCTTTAATTGGAAACCCAGACGCCCGCGTATTCTGCAAGAAAGCCCAAAATTTTTCCAGTCAAAATTGTTACAATTATTGCAATCATCAAAACGGTGAGCTTGTCCGTAAACAAAACTTGCACGGTGTGCAATACCATATGAGAATGACAAAAATTCTAACTGGAGCAGGTACCGATGACTTTAGCCGCCGATACGTTTGAAACACTTGATGCAAAATCCCTGCTGCTTGCTCTGACTGCATTAAAAAAGGGAGACTTTTCGGTTCGTATGTCCTCCGGTCTTACGGGTCTTTCCGGCAAAATTGCCGACACGCTCAACGACATTATCGAGAACAGCGCCGGCATCGCCGACAGCATTGTCAATGTCAGCGATGTCGTCGGCCGTGAAGGGCGTCTGCTGGAACGCGCGCAAGTGCCGCACGTCACGGGAGGCTGGGGCACCATCGTCAATTCGGTCAATACGCTCATTGACGATCTGGTCCGCCCGACCACGGAGATGGCGCGCGTCATCGGCGCGGTCGCGAAAGGCGACTTGTCGCAATCGATGGCGCTGGACGTGGATGGCCGTGCTCTGCAGGGACAGTTTTTGAGCGCCGCATCCACGGCCAATAAAATGGTTGATCAACTCAGTTCGTTCGCGTCCGAAGTGACCCGGGTCGCCCGCGAGGTCGGTACCGAAGGAAAACTGGGCGGACAGGCCAACGTCCCGGGCGTGGCAGGCACCTGGAAGGATTTGACCGACTCGGTCAACTCGATGGCCGGCAACCTCACTTCGCAGGTGCGAAATATCGCCGATGTGACGACGGCCGTCGCCAACGGCGATCTTTCCAAAAAAATCACCGTTGACGTCCGGGGCGAGATTTTGCAGTTGAAGGATACGATCAACACCATGGTCGATCAGTTGCGCTCGTTTGCCTCGGAAGTGACGCGGGTAGCGCGCGAAGTCGGCACGGAAGGCAGGCTGGGAGGGCAGGCGTATGTGCCCGGCGTCGGCGGCACCTGGAAAGACCTGACCGAGAACGTCAACTCGATGGCCGGCAATCTGACCGGCCAGGTGCGCAACATCGCCGATGTGACAACAGCGGTCGCCAACGGCGACTTGTCCAAGAAAATTACCGCCGACGCCAAAGGCGAAATTCTGGAATTGAAGAACA
>JAQGLY010000067.1 GCA_028292625.1 Herbaspirillum sp.
CGCGATAGTAGGTTTCATTGAGCACCATGCCTTGCGTCAGCAAGTTGGTGAAAGGCTCGTCGAATTTGACGAGGCCGAAATCGCGCATGACCTTGGTCCAGAAACGCGCATACAGCAGGTGCAGCACCGCATGCTCGATGCCGCCGATGTACTGATCCATCGGCATCCAGTAGTCGTTGCGGGCGTCGATCATCGCATCGCCGGCGCCCGGCGAGGTGTAGCGCATGTAATACCAGGACGAATCGACGAAGGTGTCCATGGTGTCGGTTTCGCGCCGCGCCGGCTTGCCGCAGGCCGGGCAATCGGCCTTGAGGAAGGCCTGATGCTTGTTGAGCGGATTGCCGCTGCCGTCCGGCACGCAATCTTCCGGCAGGATCACTGGCAGGTCTTGTTCCGGCACCGGCACGTCGCCGCAGTCGTCGCAATGAATGATCGGGATCGGCGTGCCCCAGTAGCGCTGGCGCGAAATGCCCCAGTCGCGCAGGCGATAGGTGATTTTCTTCTCGCCCAGGCCAAGCGCCGCCAGATCGGCCGCGATGGCATCGACCGCTTCCTGATAGGTCATGCCGTCGTACTTGCCGGAATCGGCGCAGCGGCCGATTTCCTTGTCGCCGTACCAGTCGTGCCAGGTCGCGGTGGAGTAGGCCTTGCCTTCGACCGCGATGACCGGACGGATCGGCAACACGTATTTTTGCGCAAACGCGAAGTCGCGTTCGTCGTGCGCCGGCACGCCCATCACGGCGCCGTCGCCGTAGCCCATCAGCACGTAGTTGCCGATCCAGACATCGATCTGCTGCCCCGTCAGCGGATGCGACACGGTCAGCCCGGTCGGCATGCCTTTCTTTTCCATCGTCGCCATATCGGCTTCGATCACGCTGCCCTGCTTGCATTCGGCGATGAAGGCTTGCAGTTCCGGCTTGTCGCGCGCGGCGAAAGCGGCCAGCGGATGCTCCGGCGCGATGGCGCAGAAGGTGACGCCCTTGATGGTGTCGGCGCGGGTGGTGAACACCCACAGCTTGCCGTCCTGGATCAGTTCGCCGCCGTCGCGGATGTCATGCGTAAACGCAAAGCGCACGCCGGTCGATTTGCCGATCCAGTTGGCCTGCATCAGGCGCACTCGCTCCGGCCAGCCGGGCAGTTTGCTTTCGGTGTATTGCAGCAGTTCTTCGGCGTAGTCGGTGATCTTGGCGTAATACATCGGGATTTCGCGCTTTTCGATCACGGCGCCGGAGCGCCAGCCCTTGCCGTCGATGACTTGTTCGTTGGCCAGCACGGTCTGGTCGATCGGATCCCAGTTCACGCTGCCGGTTTTTTTGTAGACGATGCCTTTTTCCAGCATCTTCAGGAACATCCACTGGTTCCATTTGTAGTATTCGGGATCGCAGGCGGCCAATTCGCGCGACCAGTCGATCGCCAGCCCCATCGCCGACATCTGCTTTTTCATGTAGGCGATATTGGCCCGGGTCCATTGCGCCGGCGGTACGCCGTTGGCCATCGCGGCGTTTTCCGCCGGCATGCCGAACGCGTCCCAGCCCATCGGCATGAGCACGTTGTAGCCGTTCATCCGCATGTAGCGGTACATCACGTCGTTGATCGTGTAATTGCGCACATGGCCCATGTGCAGTTTGCCGGAAGGATAGGGCAGCATCGAACAGGCGTAGAACTTGCCTTTCGGGAAGCGCGGATCGTTTTCCAGCGCCTTATAGGCGTCGATGGCGGTCCAGTGGGTCTGCGCCGATTGTTCTACCTCGGCCGGGCTGTATTTTTCTTGCATGGGATGCGATGACGGATGAGTGTTATCTAAACCGGGCATTATACCGGGTCGGCCCCGCCCTCAGTAGCAGATCCGGGGATCATAGCAAAAGCAGTTGCAGCGCCGGCTTTTCGCCGTAGTCGTCGTAACGCTCGTTGATCATCGCCACGCAGAACTGCAATTCATCGAGCAGTTCGGGAAAGCGCTGCCGCACCTGTTCGCTGTGCGACAGCGTGATGGTCAGCAGTTCGTCGTCCCGCAGCCGGATCGACGACATGCCGTCGTCGTCGCGCAGATAGCTGAGGCAGTCGATCCAGGCGCTCAGGTTGCAGCCGTAGAATTCAGGAAAGCCGAACGCCTGCCGCGATATCGCATGGAAGGCGTCCCAGTCGGTCAACAAGGCGCCGTCCAGCGTGACTTCGCTCACTGCCCGGCCTTGGGCACCGTGACGAAGCCGATTTTGTTCAGCCCCTGCGCCTGCGCCGCCGCCATCAGGTCGGCCAGTATCTGGTAGCGGGTGTTTTTGTCGGCGCGGATCAGCATGTCCGGCTGGGGCTTGAGCTGCGCGGCGGCGGCCAGCTTGAGCGGCAGTTCGGCCTCGTTCACCGGCGCGTCGTTCCAGAACAGTTTGCCGGCCGGGTCGACGGTCACGGTCACCGTTTGCGGCTTTTCCTCGGCCGGCTTGGCCTGCGCGCTGGGCAGGTCGACCTTGATGGCATGGGTAAACAGCGGCGCCGACAGGATGAAAATCACCAGCAGCACCAGCATCACGTCGACCATCGGCGTGACGTTGATTTCGGCCATGGGCGCGTTGTTCTGCTGATCGTTGAAACCGCCGAAAGACATGGTCTTATCCTTCCGTGCGTGGGATGACGCGGGCGCCGGTGGTCAGATACGCATGCAGGTCGTGGGCGAAACCGTCCAGCTCGGCCAGCGTGATCCGGTTGATGCGCACGAACGCGTTATAGGCCAGCACCGACGGGATCGCGACCACCAGCCCCAGCGCGGTCATGATCAGCGCTTCGCCGACCGGGCCGGCCACTTTGTCGATCTGCACCGTGCCGCTGGCGCCGACCGCTTCCAGCGCATGGTAGATGCCCCAGACGGTGCCGAACAGGCCGATGAACGGCGCGGTGGAGCCGACCGACGCGAGCAGGGTCAGACCGTTTTCGAGACGGGAGGAGACGCGGTTGATTTCCTGGCGCAGCGTGCGCGTGATCAGTTCGCCGGGATCGGTGGCGGCGTTGAGCGACGGGGCATCGCCGCGCTTGCTGGTCTGATTGGCGGCTTCGGCGCTCTGAATGGCCAGCGGTGAATAGACTTCTTCGCTGTCGGCGCGCCGGATCACGAAAATGGCGTCGGCCAGCGATGGCGCTTTCCAGAAACCTTCCAGAGCGCCGGCGCTGCGGCGGATCCGGAACGCGCTCCAGGCTTTGGACAGGATGTAATACCAGCTGAACAGCGACATCAGCGCCAGCACATAGGCGACGCTATGAGAAATGGCGTCGCCTTGCGCCCAGTATTGGGCAAATCCATTGGTTTCGATCATGGTAAGACGCTCATGGGATGCATATGATGGGACGCATTCTATACCGTAAGCGGATTACGTCGCATGGTCAGTTCAGACCGAGCACATCCTGCATATTGAACAGCCCGGTCTGCTTGTCGCGCAGGAAGCGCGCGGCGCGCAGGCTGCCTTGCGCGTAGGTGGCGCGGCTGGACGACTTGTGCGTGATTTCGATGCGCTCGCCGATGCCGGCGAACAGCACCGTATGGTCGCCGACGATGTCGCCGCCGCGCACGGCGGCGAAGCCGATCGACGACGGATCGCGTTCTCCGGTGATGCCTTCGCGCGCATACACCGCGACGTCGTCGAGCTTGCGGCCCAGCGCGTCGGCAATGACTTCGCCCATTTTCAGCGCGGTGCCGGAAGGCGCATCGACTTTATGACGGTGGTGGGCTTCGATGATTTCGATATCGTAGCCATGCGAAAAACTCTTCGCGGCCAGTTCCAGCAATTTCATCGTCACGTTCACGCCCACGCTCATATTCGGCGCGAACACGATCGCGGTCTTGCGCGCGGCGGCGGCGATGGCGTCCTTGCCGGCCTGATCGAAACCAGTGGTGCCGATCACCATTTTGATGCCGTGTTCGGCGCAATACGCCAGGTGGGCCAGCGTGGCCTCCGGGCGGGTAAAGTCGATCAGCACGTCGCTGCCGCTCAGCCCGTCGGACAGAGCCGAGGCGATCGTCACATTCGACGGCGTGCCGAGGAAGGCGGCGGCGTCGGCGCCGATGCCGGGCGCGCCGGCGCGATCCAGCGCGCCGCTGAGGACGGCGTCGTCGCTCGCTTGTATGGTTTCGACCAGCATGCGGCCCATGCGGCCGGACGCGCCGGCGACTGCGATTTTGATTCGGTTCATGGCGTTACAAGTAAGTGTTGCGATTATCTCTTGCCCTTGCGGCCGGACGGCGCTGGCGATGATGGACTCTCCGGAAGGTCCGGATGACTGCCGGCGATCAGCCCCAGGTATTCGCTTTCGGTCGGCAGGTTGCCGCCTTCCCAGCGGGTCAGGCTGTCGCCGTTGAAAAAGACCGTCACTCGGCTGGCGATCATCTGGCCGTTGCCTTTATGCAGACGGAAATCGTAATCCCAGCGATCGGAATGGAATATGTCGGTCAATTGCGGCGTGCCCAGCACGAAGCGCACCTGGCTGCGCGTCATGCCTTCTTTCAATTGCGCCAACATTTCCGCAGACACGAAGTTGCCCTGCTGGATATCGATTTTATAAGGGGAAAGGAAGCTCAGGAAAGGCTTGGCGGTGGCTTGCACCCCCTTGTTCGCATCGGTCACCGCATTGGCGCTGCCGACGGCGACCGGTTGCGCTGCGGCGTCGGCCGTGGCGGATGGGTCCGCCGGTTTGGCCGCGGTCGGGGTAGCCGGCGCACCGTCGTCGATCAATGGATTTTTGCTTGCGCATCCGGCCAGCGCGGCGGCGGCAATCAGGCAAAAAGCCAGTGCGGAAGTGCGATAATGGAAAACGAGCTGCGTGCGCATAAGGATCTCAATTGATTGAGCAATTGTGCTAAAACGCTATATCATAAAGCAGTTATCCCGCTTGTGACCAAATGATTGCGACACCACCATGCCTAACAACCCCTCCGAATTAAAAGCCAGCGGACTGAAAGCCACGCTGCCGCGACTGAAAATTCTTGAAATTTTCCAGAATTCCGAGGTGCGTCATCTGAGCGCCGAGGACGTATACAAGATCTTAATCGCCGACAACATGGATGTCGGTCTGGCAACGGTGTACCGGGTGCTGATGCAATTCGAACAAGCCGGATTGCTGCACCGCAATCATTTCGAGACCGGCAAGGCGGTGTTCGAACTGAACGAAGGCACCCATCACGATCACCTGGTCTGTCTGGGTTGCGGCAAGGTCGAAGAGTTTTTCGACAGCGAAATCGAAGAGCGTCAGAAAAAAATCGCCCAGGAGCGCGGTTTTACCATTGTCGAGCATGCATTGGCGCTGTACGGGCATTGCCAGGATTGCCTGAAAAAAACCGGCCATAAGCGTTCCGAATAGTTTCCCGGCGACGCCGGAAGACCTGCGCGGGCGCCGATTTAATGATTATTGGCCAGCGCGTTCGACAGCAGTTTCGCCGTAATGTCCACAATCGGAATTACCCGCTCGTAAGCCATCCGCGTCGGACCGATCACCCCCAGCGTACCGACCACTTTGCCGCCCTGCTGATACGGCGCGGTGACGATGCTCATTTCTTCCATCGGCACCAGTTGCGATTCGCCGCCGATGTAGATCTGCACGCCGGTGGCCTTGCCTGAAATATCCAGCAACTGCATCAGCCCGGTCTTCTGCTCGAACATGTCGAACAGCTTGCGCAGCGAACTCATGTTCGACGACAGGTCGGTCACGCTGAGCAGATTGCGTTCGCCGGAAATCACCATGGTTTCGCTGTCGTCGCTCATCGCATCGCTGCCGGTTTCGACCGCGGCCTGCATCAGCCGCGTCATGTCGTCCTGCAGTTCGCGCAACTCTTTTTGCAGCCGCGTGCGCACATGTTCCAGGCTCAGGCCGCCGTAATGCAGATTGATGTAATTGGCCGACCGCACGAGTTGCGCCGGCGTGTAATCGACGTCGGTTATCAACAGCCGGTTCTGCACGTCGCCGTTGGGACTGACGATGACCAGCAGGATGCGCTTTTCGGACAGGCGCAGAAATTCGATCTGCTGGAATACCGATTCCTTGCGCGGCGTCAAGACCACGCCGGCAAATTGCGACAGGGAAGACAATACCTGGGCCGCATTGGTGATGATTTTTTGCGACGAATTCTGAAAATTGTTGCCCTGTTTCTGCATCCGCGCCACCACGGCGTTTTCATCGATGGCATCCACCGTCAGCAGGGTATCGACGAAAATACGATAGCCGCGCGGCGTCGGCACCCGGCCGGCCGAGGTGTGCGGACTGGCCACGAAACCCATCTCCTCCAGATCGGCCATCACATTGCGGATCGTGGCCGGCGACAGTTCCAGGCCGGATATCTTGGACAATGCGCGCGAACCGACCGGCTGGCCATCCGCAATATAGCGTTCGACCAGGGCTTTCAAGAGCGTTTGTGCGCGGGAATCTAGTTGCATGTCAGGCTGGCGCGGTCGGCTTGGTTGGGCAGTCATGAAAGGGATGGCGATGTCGGTACTGATGAAATGCGTTCCTATTATGCACCTTGCGCCGCGCGGCCGGCATCCGCGATCAGCCATGTTTCCAATTCGTCCAGCGTGACGCATACCGCATCCGGGCGTATGTGCGCCGGCAAGGCGCGGTCGAAACGGTTGATCCAGACCGTGCGCAGGCCGGCCTGTTGCGCGCCGAGCACGTCCAGCGCCGGATCGTCGCCGACGTATACCGCTTCGGCCGGCGCCACCTGCAGCAGGGCGCAGGCATGCATGAAAATGCCCGGGTCCGGCTTAGCGCTGCCGAATTCGCGCGCGGAAATTGACATCCGGAAATGATCGGCCATGCCAATCGCCGCCAGATCCGCGGCGCCGTTGGAAATCGAGCCGAGCAGGACCTTGTCGCGCAGCCGGGTCAGCGCCGGCAGCACGTCGTCGAACGGCGTGACGCGGTTGCGGGCGGCATTGAACAGCGCCATGCCGACCGCGACCTTGGCCGGATCTTCGCCGCAGGCTTCGAAGGCTTCCGCCAGCACCGCGGTGCGCAGCCCGATCATGTCGAAGCGGTAGCGCTGCTCGGCCGCCAGCAACTCGGTGCGGCGGGTGCGCAGGCTGTCCACGGTATGGGCGGCGGCCACCGACGGCGCATGCTGCTGCAGCCATTCATAGAGCAGTTCTTCGGCCGCGGTCAGCACCGGGACGATCGGCCACAGCGTATCGTCCAGATCGAACAGCACCGCCCGAATCGGGGCGGCGGAGATGGATTCGATGGCGCACGGCGGCGCCGGACGGTCGGTTTTCATATTCATCACATCAATTGCGAGAGCATTTGTTCGTAGAACGCAAATTATGGTCTAATCGGCGGCATGCTGCCCATTAAATCTCCTATCGTCCCGTTCGCGCCCAAAACGATTGCCATTATAGGCAAACATTTTGCAACGGGCATCGCCCAGGCCCTGTCCGACCTTGCGGACTTTCTGGGAAGCTGCGGGCTGGTCGTCGTGTTCGAGACCGAGACCGCTGAAAACATCGCGCTCACAGGCTATGAGCGGATGACGCCCGAGCAGATCGGACAGCATGCCGATGCCGTGGTGGTGGTCGGCGGCGACGGCACCATGCTCGGCATCGCCCGGCAGTTGGCGCCGTACAACGTGCCGCTGATCGGGATCAACCAGGGGCGGGTCGGCTTCATGACCGATATCTCGCTGGATCGCATGATCCCGACGCTGACCGAGATGCTCAACGGAAAGATGGAAACCGAATCGCGCGCATTGCTGGAAGCGACCGTGCTGCGCGCCGGCGAAAAGATCTTTTGCGCGCTGGCCTTGAACGATGTGGTGGTGTCGCGCGGCGCGCGTTCCGGCATGGTCGAGCTGAAAGTCCATGTCGACGGCCGTTTCATGTACAACCAGCGTTCGGACGGCCTGATCGTCGCCACCCCGACCGGCTCGACCGCGTATGCGCTGTCCTCAGGCGGCCCGATCCTGCACCCCGGACTGAGCGGCATCGTGCTGGTGCCGATTGCGCCGCATGCGCTGTCGAACCGTCCGATTGCGGTCTGCGACTCCAGCGAAATCGTGATCGAGGTGGTCAGCGACCGCGACGCCAGCGCCAATTTCGACATGCAATCGCTGACCAGCCTGGTCTATGGCGATCGCATCACGATTGCGCGCTCGCGCCACACCATCACCTTCCTGCATCCGGAAGGCTGGAGCTATTACGACACCTTGCGCAAGAAACTCCATTGGAACGAATATCCGACCCCCGAGGGACGTTAGGACCCGTTCGCACTCCTAAATCAACTATTAACAGGCCCTAGAAGACCATGTTGCGCACACTGTCGATTCGCGATTTTGTCATTGTCGAAGCCATCGAGCTGGAATTCGGGCCGGGATTTTCGGTATTGACCGGCGAAACCGGGGCCGGCAAATCGATTCTGATCGATGCGCTGACGCTGGCGCTGGGTGGCCGCGGCGACGCCAGCGTGGTGCGCGAAGGGGCGGCCAAAGCCGATATCAGCGCGGAATTCACGGTCGATACGCCGGATGCGCTGGCCTGGCTGGCCGCCAATGAATACGGCGGCGAGGACGGCGGCGTGCTGTTGCGGCGCGTCATCGATAACGCCGGCCGTTCCAAGGCCTTCGTCAACGGTATCGCCGCGACGGCGGGGCAATTGCGCGAACTGGGCGAACTGCTGGTCGACATCCACGGCCAGCACGCACATCAATCCCTGCTCAAAGGTGACGCGCAACGCCGTCTGCTGGACGCTCAGGCCGGTCTGACGGCGGAGGCGGCCGCGCTGGCGCAATTGCACAAGAACTGGCGCGCGCTGATGAAGCAGCGCATCGAATTCGAAACCGACGCCAAAAACGTGCTGCAGGAGCGCGAACGGCTGGAATGGCAGGTCGGAGAACTGGAAAAGCTGGCCGTCAAGCCGGGCGAATGGGACGACATCGGCAACGAACACAGTCGCCTGTCGCATGCGGCGGCGCTGATCGAAGGCGCACAGGAAGCGTTGACGACGCTGTCCGAATCCGATACGCCGATGTTGTCGCAACTGTCCTCGCTGACGCTGAAACTGGACAAATTGAGCGATGTCGACGCCGATCTGAAAGCGGTGTGCGAATTGCTGGAGCCGGCGCGCATCCAGATGCAGGAAGCGGTGTATGCGCTCAACGATTATCTGAGCGGCATGGAACTGGATCCGGCGCGGCTGCAGACAGTGGAAAGCCGGCTCGAAGCGATCCATTCCACCGCGCGCAAGTTCCATGTCGACCCGGACGCGCTGCCGCAGATGTACATCGCGTTGTCCGAGCAATTGCAGCAACTGGCCGACGCCAGCGATGTGGACGCCTTGCGCGTCAATGAAGAAAAAGCGCATGCCGCCTATATGCGCGCCGCGCAGAAGCTGTCCGGCGGGCGCGCCAAGGCCGCCGTGGCGCTGGGACAGGCGGTGACCGCGGCGATGCAGGATTTGAGCATGTCCGGCGGCCGTTTCGAGATCGCGCTGCTGCCGGTCGAAGCGGCGGCATACGGCGTCGAGCAGGTGGAATTTCTGGTGGCCGGCCATGCCGGCGTCGCGCCGCGTCCGCTGGCCAAGGTCGCGTCCGGCGGCGAACTGGCGCGCATCGCGCTGGCCATTTCGGTGATTGCCTCCAGCGCCACGGCGACGCCGACGCTGATTTTCGATGAAGTCGACAGCGGCATCGGCGGCGGCGTGGCCGAAGTGGTCGGACGCCTGCTGAAACGGCTGGGGCAGGGCCGCCAGGTATTGTGCGTGACGCATTTGCCGCAAGTCGCCAGTCAGGCCACTCAGCATTACCAGGTCAGCAAACTTCAAGCCGACGGCAAGACCGTTTCGCAAATCGGCATGCTGGACGCCAAGGCCAGAGTCGAGGAAATCGCGCGCATGCTGGGCGGACTCGACATTACGCCGATCACGCGCAAGCATGCGCGGGAATTGCTGGCGCTTTAGGGGCGTCTTGCCCTAATTTGCCGCAGTTTTTTTAGTTTTACCGGAACCCATCCCCAATGCCTTTTCGTAAAGAACCTTCCCATACTCACGGCGCGTCCGGCAAAACCGCGGTGCTGCTGGTCAATCTCGGCACGCCCGATGCGCCCACCACCGGCGCGGTGCGGCGCTATCTGCGGCAATTCCTGTCGGACCCGCGGGTGGTCGAGATTCCACGCGCGCTCTGGTGGGGTATTTTGAACGGCATCATTCTGCCGTTCCGTTCTTCCCGCTCGGCGGCGAAATACGCATCGATCTGGTGCGCCGAAGGATCGCCGCTGCGGATGCATACCGAACGGCAAACCGCCGCGCTGCGCCACCAATTACAGGAGCGCGGGCATCAGGTGCTGGTCGCGCATGCGATGCGCTACGGCCAGCCGGCGATCGCGGACGTGCTGCAGCAATTGAAGCAGGAAGGCTGCGACCGCGTGCTGGTGGTGCCCGCGTATCCGCAGTATTCGGGCACCACGACCGCATCGATTTTCGATGCGGTGTTCGAGCATTTTTCGACGGTGCGCAATGTGCCGGAATTGCGCTTCATCCGCAATTATCACGATCACGAAGGCTATATCCAGGCATTGAAGAAATCGGTGCTGGCGTATTGGGAAATGAACGGCATGCCCGACAAGCTGGTGATGAGTTTTCACGGCGTACCGAAAAGAACCCTGATGCTGGGCGATCCGTATCACTGCGAGTGCCGCAAGACGGCGCGGCTGCTGGCGCAGCAACTGGGGCTCGACGAAAACCAGTATGCGGTGACTTTTCAGTCGCGCTTCGGCAAGGCGGAATGGCTGCAGCCGTATACCGCGCCGACGCTGGTGGCGCTGGCCGGGCGGGGCGTCGGCCGGGTCGATGTGATGTGTCCGGGGTTTGTCAGCGACTGCCTCGAGACGCTGGAAGAAATCGCGATGGAAGCAAAGCACGATTTTCTGCGGGCGGGTGGCAAGGAATTTCATTTCATTCCCTGTCTGAACGACTCGGCCGACTGGATCGTCGGCTTGCGCGATATTGTCGAGCAGCACATGATCGGCTGGCCAACGCGGATGAGCGCGGGCGACAAAGAGCGGGAGATGCGGGAGGCGGCGATGTCGGCGGAGGAGGCGGTTAAGCTGGGGGCTGAGCGGTGAGGCCGGTTCTCTGAAATTTTGCCGTCTGCGGTGGCCCTTCGATACGGTCTCCGATCTACTCAGGACGAACGGTTTTTGTTAAAGGTCTTACCAAACCCCATTTTCCTGCGTAACGGTTTTGTTTAAAGTTTCACAAAACCCCGTTCGTCCTGAGGAGTTGCGCAGCAACGTATCGAAGGGCCGCCGCAGCCGGCAAATTTTAAAGAATACGTAGTGGGACCAAGCTCACTAGCGCCTTCCGCCGCTGACCCTCTCAATCCCCGCCAGATCCCGCCAACTCTGTACGTCCGCAAACCCATGCAATCCAAGCAATTCCCGCACTGCCTCGGCCTGGTCGTAACCGTGCTCCATCAATAACCACCCGCTGTCCAGATGCGCCGCCGCGCCGGCCGCGATGGTCCGCAGCGCCGACAGCCCATCGCCATGATCGGTCAGCGCATCGACCGGTTCAAAGCGCAGATCGCCCTGCGCCAGATGCGGATCCCGCGCCACGATATACGGTGGATTGGAAACGATCAGATCGAATTGGCTATCGCCCAATGCGCCGCCGTACCAGTCGCTTTTCAGAAAGCGCACCGGCTGTGCCCGCTGCGCCAGATGCCGCGCCGCATTGTCTTCGGCAACCGCCAGCGCCGCCGTGCTGCGATCGAGCGCGGTCACGTCGGCGTCGGCCCGGCTATGCGCGATGGCCACCGCAATGGCGCCGGAGCCGGTGCCCATATCCAGCACCCGGCCGCGCGCCGGCAATCGCTGCAGCGCCAGTTCCACCAGCAATTCGGTGTCGGGACGCGGAATCAAGACATCCGGCGACACGCGCAGCATCAAGCCGTAGAATTCGCGCTGCCCGACGATATAGGCGACAGGCTCGCCGGCGACGCGCCGTTGCAGCGCACGCTGCAATGCCTCTGCCTGCGACGGCGTCAGCGTCTGTTCGGAACGTGTAATCAGTTCGATACGCGAAAGCCCGGTGACATGGCACAACAGGATGCGCGTTTCCAATGCATCCAGCGGCGATAGCCGCTGAACCGCCGCCACCGTCTGCGGGGCGTTCATATCGTCGCCGGCGGCCTGGGCGGAAGCCAATCTCAGCGGCGTTTAAATGCGGCGCTGCCGAGCGCCAGCGCCAGGATCGCGAACCAGATCAGCGACCATTGCGGAATCGACAGGCCCAGGATGGGAGCGTAAGGCGTCGCGCACAAGCCGTCGGCATTGAACAGGAACGGCATCAATTTGGATGTCGGAATCGCATTCAGCGTGCCTTCGAGCGGATCGATGCCGCAGGAGGTGCCGGGATGCGCCACTACCCACAGATGCCAGCCGGCGGTAGCGGCGCCGGCCAGCGCCACCAGGGCCGACAGTCCGGCGCCAACGCCGGCGGCGGCGCGCGGCAGCAACAGGAAGACGATGCAGATCAGCGCGATGGCGAAGAAGGCGTAACGCTGGATGATGCACAGCGGGCACGGTTGCATGTGTTCGACGTATTGCAAAAACAGCGCGGCGCCCAGCAGCGCGATGCAGACGAGGGCGACGATCAGCAGTAGTGGTTTGGAGAGTTTCATGGTCGGCGAATGGGAATCAACAGGGGCAAAGGCAATCCCGGATCGTAGCATGTCCGATCAATTGTCGTCGGCCAGCGCCGCCAGCAGTTCCGCCTGATGTTCTGCGACCAGCGCATTGGTCAGCTCTTCCAGATCGCCGTCCATGATGAAGTCCAGTTTGTACAGCGTCAGATTGATCCGGTGATCGGTCATCCGGCCCTGTGGGAAGTTATACGTGCGGATGCGTTCGCTGCGATCGCCCGATCCGATCAGCGATTTGCGGGTGGCGGCTTCCTTCGATTGCTGTTCGCGCAGCTGCGCGTCCTTGATGCGGGCGGCCAGCACTTTCAGCGCCGACGCCTTGTTTTTGTGCTGGCTGCGGTCGTCCTGGCATTCGACCACGATGCCGGTCGGCAGATGGGTGATGCGCACCGCCGAATCGGTTTTGTTGATGTGCTGGCCGCCCGCGCCCGACGCGCGGTAGGTATCGATGCGCAGATCGGCCGGATTGATGTCGACGTCTTCGACTTCGTCGGCTTCCGGCATCACCGCCACCGTGCAGGCCGAAGTGTGAATCCGGCCCTGGGTTTCGGTTTGCGGCACGCGCTGCACGCGGTGGCCGCCCGATTCGAACTTCAGCCGCGAATACGCGCCGAAACCGACCAGCCGCACGATGACCTCCTTGTAACCGCCGATTTCGGAAGGGGACTCGGACACCATTTCCACCTGCCAGCGATTGCGTTCGGCGAAGCGGGTATACATGCGTAGCAGATCGCCGGCGAACAGGGCCGACTCGTCGCCGCCGGTGCCGGCCCGGATTTCCAGGAAGATATTGCGCTCGTCGTTGGGATCTTTCGGCAGCAGCATTTTCTGCAGATCGATTTCGAACTGCGCGATGCGCTCCCTGGCGCCGGCGATTTCTTCCTGCGCGAACTCCTTCATTTCCGGATCGGACAACAGCTCCTGAGCGGTCAGCGCATCGTTGCTGGCCTGTTTATACGTATCGTACAAGGCGACCAGCGGGCCCAGTTCGGCATGCTCCCGCGTCATTTTGCGGTAATTGTCCATATTGGCGGTCGCATCTTCCTGCATCAGCAGGTCGTTCAATTCCTGCAGCCTTTCGGTGAGCTGGTCGAGTTTGGCGAGCATCGAAGGTTTCATCGTGTACGGATTCCGGGAAAAGTGAAGGTAAGGCGGGGGCAGCGTCCGGAGCACAAACGCAGAAGGCGGCGCAACGGAGCTGCGCGCCGCCGGAGAGGAAAAGCCGCTAACGCTTGGTGCGGAACAGTTGCGGCAGCAGCGCCGCCAGACGGGCGCGCTCGTCGCCCTGGGCATGATGCAGGGCCTGTTGCGGGCCGTGCAGGAATTTGGCGGTCAGGCCGCGCGACAAGGCTTCCAGCACCGCATCGGCATCGTCGCCGCGCAGCAGCATCTTCCTGGCGCGTTCGAGTTCGATCAGGCGCAGGCTTTCGCCGGATTCATGCAGATCCTGAATCAGCGGCACCACGGCGCGGTTGTCGACCCAATGCATGAACGACTGCACGCGGGTTTCGATGATCGCTTCGGCCTGCGCCACCGCCGCCTGCCGGTTTTCCTGGCCGCTGCGAACCACCGCGCCCAGATCGTCGACAGTGTACAGAAACACGTCGTCGAGCCGGCTGACTTCCGGTTCGATATCGCGCGGCACCGCCAGATCGACCATGAAAATCGGTTTGTGGCGCCGCGCCTTGACCGCCCGTTCGATCAGACCCAGGCCGATGATCGGCAGCGTCGACGCGGTGCAGGAGATCACGATGTCGAAGGTATGCAGGCGATCCGACAGGTCGCCCAGCCCGATCGCGTTGCCGTTGAAGCGATGCGCCAGCGCATTGCCGCGCTCCATGGTGCGGTTGGCGACGGTCAGCGAGCGCGGATTTTGCGCGGCGAAATGCGTCGCGCACAATTCGATCATTTCACCGGCGCCGATGAACAGGATATTTTGTTGGGAGATCGAATCGAAAATCCGTTCCGACAAGCGCACGGCCGCGGCCGCCATCGACACGCTGTGCGCGCCGATTTCAGTGGTCGAGCGGACCTCCTTGGCCACCGCGAAGCTGCGCTGGAACATTTGATGCAGATAAGTGCCGAGACCGCCGGCGGCGTCCGCCAGACGTACCGCGTCTTTCATTTGCCCCAGGATCTGCGGCTCGCCCAGCACCATCGAATCCAGGCCGGAGGCGACCCGGAATGCATGGCGCACCGCATTATCCTGCGGCAGAGCATACAGATGCGGGCGCAGTTCGGCGTGGGAAAGCTTGTGGTAATCGGCGAGAAAATGCGCGGTGCTGTCGACGGCTTCGTCGACGCCGCCGCGAATGCGGCTGGCGGCGTACAGTTCGGTGCGATTGCAGGTCGACAGCAGCGCCATTTCGCCCTGCTGGCCATCGGGCTCGTGGCGGCCGAACCAGGCGCGCGCGGCCGCTACCGCCTGACCGATCTGATCGGCGGAAAACGCCACCCTTTCGCGCAAAGCGACAGGCGCGGTGGTGTGGTTGAGTCCGACGGCGAGCAAATCCATGAGCGGCACGCAATAGCTGGTAACTGGAACAGGGCGCTATTATACCTCTTGGCGCCGGAGGGTGATGGCATGCGCGCAATAGCGCCGATATGTCTAATGGACAACCAGTAGGACTGGTGGTTTTGCCGGCCGCCGGTTGCTGTTATTTGGTCAATTGTTCCAGTTGATAGCCGTAGCCGTAGACCGGCGTCAGGCGGAAGCCGTTTTCCGGCTTCAACTGCAATTTATTGCGTACGCGAGAGATATGCGTATCCATCGTGCGCGAAGGCAGATCGCTGTCGCGCGCCCAGATCGCGTTCTGGATGGTCGCGCGCGACAGCGGCCGGCCCAGATTACGAAACAGCAACAGCGCCAGTTCGAATTCCTTTTGCGTCATGTCGATGGCGGCCTCGCCGCGGGTAACCCGGTGGGACGGCGTCTCGAACACATATTGCGCGAAGCGGATCTGCTGTTGCGCCTGGTAGTGCGGATAGGCGCGCTTGAGCAGCAATTGCACGCGCAACAGCACTTCGTTGAGCCGCAAGGGCTTGAGGACGTAATCGGTGGCGCCGGCGTCGAACGCGGCTTCCAAGGCCTGCATTTCGCTGCGTCCGACGCTGAGCAGCACCGGACGGGAGGCGGCACGCGCGGCGGCGATCAGCGCGGTCGCCGCGTCGGTATCGGTCTGCAGGGTTTTCAGATCGAGCAGCAGCAGATCGGCGGGCGGGGCGTGCGACCGCAGTTCGGCCGGATCGCTGAAGCTTTCGCAGCGATACGCGGCCAGCGTGAGGCTGAGCGAGGCCAGTTGCACAGCGTCGCTGTCGAGGATGGCTATTCTGATCGGTGCGTCGGCCATCATCGAAAAGCCCGTCGGTTAGTGGGAAGCGTCTGCGTCTGGCAGCACCACGTTGACATCGAGCACTTCCAGGTTACCCTGGCGATCCAGCGAAATCTTGATGTCGTCGGGGTTGACCTTGGTGTATTTCGAGATCACGTCCAGCAATTCCTTGTGCAGCGCAGGCAGGAAGTCGTTGCCGGAGCCCTGCCGTCCGCCACGCTCGCGCGCAATGATGATCTGCAGCCTTTCCTTGGCGGCGACGGCCGACTTCGGTTTGGTGTTGAAGAGGAATGAAAGCAAAGCCATATTATTTTCCTCCGAAGAAACGCTGCAGCAGGCCGGGCTTTTCATACGTGGTAAAGCGCAGCGGCAGCTCTTCGCCGAGGAAACGCGACACCAGGTCATGATAGGCCAGCGATACGTCGCTTTCCTTCAGATGGATCGCCGGATTGCCCTGGTTCGACGCGTGCAGCACCGATTCCGATTCTGGAATGATGCCGACCAGTGGAATGCGCAGGATTTCCTGCACATCGGTATACGACAGCATTTCGCCGGCGTCGACGCGCTTGGGAGAGTAGCGGGTGATCAGCAGATGTTCCTTGACCGGTTCGCCGCCGTTGAGCGCGCGCCGCGATTTGGCCTGGATGATGCCCAGGATGCGGTCCGAGTCGCGCACCGACGAAACTTCCGGATTGGTCACCACGATGGCTTCGTCGGCGAAGGTCAGCGCCATCACCGCGCCGTGTTCGATACCGGCCGGCGAATCGCAGACGATATATTGGAAATCCATTTTTCCCAGGTCGCCGAGCACGCGCTCCACGCCTGCTTCGGTCAGCGCATCCTTGTCGCGGGTTTGCGAAGCCGGCAGGATGAACAGGTTGTCGCAATGCTTGTCCTTGATCAGCGCCTGGTTCAGCGTGGCTTCCTGATTGACGACGTTGATCAGGTCGTACACCACGCGGCGTTCGCAGCCCATGATCAAATCCAGATTGCGCAGGCCGACGTCGAAGTCGATGACGACCGTTTTGTGTCCGCGCATGGCCAGGCCGGACGCGAAACTGGCGCTGGACGTGGTTTTGCCGACGCCGCCTTTGCCGGATGTCACAACAATGATTTTTGCCACAAAGAGCTCCTTGATTTATTTCCGTAAATGGTAGCGATTAAGTATTCTTGATCGCCAGCACGTCGAGGCGGTCGCCGGTCAGTCTGATCTGCACCGGTTTCTGCGCCAGATCGGCCGGCAGATTGTTTTCGAATGTACGATAGATGCCGGCGATGGAAACCAGTTCAGCTTCCATGCTGGTGGTGAAGATGCGCGCGTCGGCATTGCCGCTGGCGCCTGCCAGCGCGCGTCCGCGCAGCGGCGCATACACGTGGATGCTGCCGTCGGCGATGATTTCAGCGCCGTTGTTGACCGCCGCCATCACCACCAGATCGGCGCCGCGCGCATAAATGCGGGTGCCGGCGCGTACCGGGGTATCGACGATCATGGTGTTTTGCGACGGCGCCTGCATTTGATGCTGCGCGGCAGGCGCGGCGGGCGCGGGCGCCGGTTCGGCCTCCGGCTCCGGGGTTTTGGCCGAGCCGTCGGCGATGCTCAGCCCGTTCGCGACGATATCGGCATGCAGCTCGGGCGGCGCATGGCGCACGGCCACCGCATTGAGGCGATAGGATCTGAAGACGGCGATCAGCGCCGGCCAGTCGATGGCGGCGTCGGCCGGCAGCGACGCGATATCGAGCACCGCAAATTCATCCTCGAAGAAGTCGGACGCGCCGCCGGTCATGGCCCGCAATGCTTCATCGATGACCGTCGGCGCGGCGTCGTGCAGAAGCGCCGAGATGGCGACGACGGTGGAGATTTTGATTTCGATCGGTTTGCGGGGTTTTTGCATAAATAGCTGTGTTGAATGCCTGAGCCGGGAACGGCGAATGAGCTGTTCGCCGCATTATACCGTTACGATTCAAGGAGATTAACGATTATGCGTGGCTGCCAGGTCCCGCTTCATTTCCGAGCTCGTCCGTCGCGCCGAGTTACCCACAGATTTTGTGGTTAAGCCTGTTGATAACTCTGGGCGAACAGCCTTAAGTGATTGATATAAATCATTTTTGTCGGAATTGCGTTTTGCCGGGCACTTACGGTGGCGGTGGAAAAGCCAGCACGTCCTTCCGATAGGTTTCGACGACTTCCGCGATCGGCAGCAGATTCTCTTCGAACACCAGCGCCCGGTGTTCGAACAGTGCATCCGGTATGTTCAGGACGCCATGGCCGCCGCCGGCGGGGGCCGGCGACGTCGCCATCTCCCAGTTCGGCGGCAACGGCGACCACAGCACCGCCGCCGCATACGTGCGGCGGAACGGATGCAAGGGCAGCACCGCTTTGCCGAACGGCGTATCGGTCTGCTCCAGCGCCTGGTTCATCGCCGCGGTCAGCCGTGCCGGCACATACCAGTTATCCGCCTCCGACAGCACCAGAGCGCCGCAGCGCAATTGCACGCGCCGGTATTTGATCGGCTCCGCCGGCCCCACCTGCAGCCGCTCGCGTTGCTCGGCCGTGGCCGCCTTATCGACGCCACGGATCAGCGTGGCCGTAATCTTCGGTTCGCTGGCCAGGCGATGATCGCGGCACCATTTTTCCAGTGTCAGGGTGGCGCTGTTGCTGCCCAGGAGTTCCGCGTTCAGCGTCTGGATCAGCGCCTGCGCCTGCAGCCGCCCGACGTAGGAATCGGGCCACGGCATGCGCGGCGGCGTTTGCGCGTGGGCCGCGATGGCCGTCATTGCGCCGAGCAGGGCGCTCAAGATGGACGCCCGGCGTCGTTGCGGTTTCGGGGAAAAGGATAAAACGGCATGCATGCGCTCTCCGAAAGCAGATTCGATGGCGGCCCAGTCTAACGTGCAGACCGTGCGCCGTCCATCGCGGGCGGGAAAATTATTTGGCCAAAAAAACACCGTTTTGCGGGGGCTTGTCGGCTTCGAAGCCGGATCTGTCGCTTCCTGTCGCCCCATTCGGACTGGAAATGGCGGCGCGGTTCCGGTTGCCGTTACAATACCTGCTTTCAATAATGAAGATTGACGGGCAACCGCGTAGTCTTTCCTAGTGGACATACTAATAATCTTGGGGCTGATTCTGGTCAATGGCGTGTTCGCCATGTCCGAAATCGCGGTAGTGACATCCAAGCGGATGCGTTTGCAAAAATTGGCCGAAAACGGCAGCCGGGGCGCGCAGGCCGCGCTCGATCTGTCGGCCAATCCAAGCCGTTTCCTGTCCACCATTCAGGTGGGCATCACCCTGATCGGCATTTTCAACGGCGCGTTCGGCGAAGCCTCGCTGGTGGCCTCCCTGACGCCGGAAATGGCCAACATCCACCTCATCAGCCCGTATGCGCGCGAAGTGTCGCTGGCCATTGTCGTGGTCGGCATCACCTTCGCCTCGCTGATTCTGGGCGAACTGGTGCCCAAACGCATCGCCTTGCAGTATCCGGAAGCCGCCGCATCGCTGATTTCGCCGCTGATGCTGCTGCTGTCGAAACTGATGGGCCCTTTCGTTAAAACGCTCACCGTCAGCACCGAATTTATATTGCGCATACTGCGCCTGCATCATAAAAAGGACGATTCGGTCACGGAAGAAGAAATCGCCGGCATGTTCCGCGAAGGCGCCAACGCCGGCCTGTTCGAAAAGACCGAACACGACATCGTGTCGCGCGCGCTGCGCCTGAACGATCAGCGCGTGGCGGCGCTGATGACGCCGCGCATGGATGTGCACTTCATCGACATCGAGGACAGCATCGAAGTCAACCTGGCCAAGATCGCCGACAGTTCGTACAACCGCTTCCCGGTCTGCAAGGGCGATATCTCGCACGTGATCGGCATCGTGCATGCGGGCATGCTGTTCGAACAGACCATCCGCAGCAAATCCTTTACGTCGATCGACATCGTCGCCGCCACCCGGCCGCCGTTGTTCGTGCCGGAAACCATCAGCGCGATGCAACTGCTGGAAACCCTGAAAAAGAATCGCGCCGAACTGGCGCTGGTGATCGACGAGTACGGCGAAATCGAAGGCATCGTCACGCTCAGCGACGTGCTGGGCGCGCTGGTCGGCGAGGTCTCGGTCATCAACGAGGATCATGAAGAAGACGCGGTGCGGCGCGAAGACGGTTCCTGGCTGATCGACGGCGGGGTGACCTTCGACCGCTTCCGCGAATTGCTGTCCACCGACGTGCGTTTCCCGGAGGAGGAATCGGGCAGCTATCACACCATGGCCGGTTTCGTGATGACCTGGCTCGGACACATTCCGCAGATATCGGAACATTTCGAATGGCGCAATTACCGCATTGAGGTCGTCGACATGGACCGCAACCGCATCGATCGCCTGCTGGTGACCCAGATCGAATACCCGATCAAGGGCGACGAGGACGACCAGAACGGCTGAGGCTGTTTATTCGACCATGGGCGGCGTCAGCACATCGCGGCTGCCGTTGGTCGCCATCGCCGACAGAATGCCGGCGCTTTCCATCTGCTCGACCAGCCGCGCGGCACGGTTGTAGCCCACGCGGAACTGCCGCTGCACCGCCGAAATCGACGCGCGGCGCGAACGGACCACGAAGGCCACTGCTTCGTCGTACAGCGGATCGGCCTCCGCATCGGGCGCGCCGCCGAACATGTCGCCCTGCGCTTCTTCGATGACCGGGCCGGCCAGAATCGCTTCTTCGTAATCCGGTTCGCCGAAGCTTTTCAGATGCTCGACCACGCGGTGCACTTCCTGGTCCGACACGAACGCGCCATGCACCCGCTGCGGATAACCGGAGCCCGGCGGCAGGAACAGCATGTCGCCATGCCCCAGCAAGGCCTCCGCGCCCATTTGATCGAGCACGGTGCGCGAATCGATTTTCGACGACACCTGGAACGCGACGCGGGTCGGGATATTGGCCTTGATCAGGCCGGTGATCACATCGACCGAAGGCCGCTGCGTGGCCAGGATCAGATGAATGCCGGCGGCGCGCGCCTTCTGCGCCAGACGCGCGATCAGCTCTTCGATTTTCTTGCCGGCGACCATCATCAGATCGGCCAACTCGTCGATGACCACCACGATCAGCGGCAATGTCGACAGCGGTTCCGGCGCATCCGGCGTCAGCGAAAACGGATTGCGCACATACTTTTCCGCCGCGATGCCGTCGCGGATCTTCTGGTTGTAACCGGCCAGATTGCGCACGCCGAGCGCCGACATCAGCCGATAGCGCTTATCCATTTCTCCCACGCACCAGCTCAGCGCATTGGCCGCCAGCTTCATATCGGTCACCACCGGCGCCAGCAGATGCGGAATGCCGTCGTAGACCGACAGCTCCAGCATTTTCGGATCGATCATGATCAGCCGCACCTGTTCCGGCGTGGCCTTATACAGCAGCGACAAAATCATCGCATTGATCGCCACCGACTTGCCGGAGCCGGTGGTGCCGGCCACCAGCATGTGCGGCGCACGGGCCAGATCGGTGACCACCGGCATGCCGGTGATGTCCTTGCCCAAGGCCAGCGTCAGATGCGAATCGGAGTGGCGATATGCGTCCGATTCGAATATTTCGGCGAGGCGGATCATCTGCCGTCTGGCGTTCGGCAATTCCAGCCCCATGCAGGTTTTGCCGGGAATGGTTTCGACCACGCGGATCGACGTCAGCCCGAGCGCGCGTGACAGATCCTTCATCAGATTGACGATTTGCGCGCCGCGCACGCCGAGCGCCGGCTCCACTTCGTAGCGCGTGATGACCGGGCCGGAATATGCGCCCAGCACGGTCACAGGCACCTTGAATTCCTTCAAACGCTGCTCGATCAATTGTCCGGTTTCGGCCAGTTGTTCGGCCGGGATGTCGACGCTGGCGTCGTTGCCGGCATCCAGCAGATCGAGGCCGGGCAGCATCGCATCGGAGCAATGCCATGCCGGCGGCGGCATCGGAGCCGGGGCCGGATCGGACGCGTTGGTGCGGAAAACCGGAGGCGGGGCGGCTGGCGCGGCCTCCAGTACCGGAACGGCAGGCGTCAGCGGCAGCGCCGGTATGACGCTCGCGGCCGCGGCCGGCGAAGGCGGCAAATCGTTGACGGTATCGACCGTCTCCGACATCGCGATGCGCGTCGGCGCCAAGACCACGGCTTCGACAGCTTCGCTTCGCGCCGGCGGCAGCACGATGGTCGGCGGGGCCGGCGTAGGCGTTGGTTTCGGCGTCGGAATGGAAGTGAAGGCCGGCGCCGGCATGGATGGCGGCCGGAGCGGCGCGGGCGTGGGAACGGCAGGCCGGCGCACGGTAATGAACGATGGCGGTGGCGACGCCTGCGGCGTTGGAACGGCCGCACGCGAGCGCGCGATCATCGGCCCGGTCGGCCGCAGGCTTTCGAACGGCGCCCATTCTCTTTCGGCGCGTGCCGCCGGTTTGGCCGGATCTTGCCGGGAAGGCAAGGGCCAGCGCCCCGGCCTGCTTGCATTCTTATTATGAGTCGCGGCGGCCGACGGCGACAGCTTCCACGGTTCGGGCCGACGCGGTGTGGAGTCGCCATGGCGACCCGGTTTTCTTTCGACGCGGCGCGTCACGGGCAGGGCGCTTAAGCCGGGAGCCGGCATCGGCCGCTTGAAGTCGAACTTGCCGATATCCAGCGGCGCAAGTTTTTCCGCGCGCGGCGCCGGACGGCTGGCGCTTCGCGCCGCTTGCGGAGATCGAAAAATCCAGGGCAGCGATGCAGCGGCAAGCACCAGCAGCAGCGCGCCGGCGAAAAAAGCCCCGCCGACGCCGGTCAGGCGCGCGGCCACGGCGGCGCCGATGGAGGCGTGGCCGGAGAACAGCATCGCCTCCAGCGCGCTGCTCGTCACCAACATCACGAGGGTGCCCAGCCACAAGCGGATCGCTCCCCGTTGCCGCACCGGCCCGCCGCCCGCCAATTTGCCGAATAAGCGCCAGACCAGCGGGCTCAGCCACAAGATCGACCAGCCGAACCAATCGAAGAAAAATATATGCATGCTAAAAATAAAACGGGGATGAGCTGAAATACGCATGAATCCGGTTGCGCCGCGATGCGCATTGTTCCACCGGCGACCGGAAAGCAAGCAGGAGTTTAACCCAAAGCGATGGCGGCAACGGCGATTCGCTGCGCATGGCCCCGTAGACCGGCGCCTGCCAATGACTGCTAATATTCGCCCATCCTCCGCCCCTTCATCGAGCCGCCATGAACGATCTGCTCAGAAAAATCGATCTCACGTCATTGCGCCTGTTCGTGGCCGTCTGCCAGGAAAGAAACATCGCCCGCGCCGCCGAGCGCGAATTCATCGCGCCATCGGCGATCAGCCGCCGCATCGCGGAGCTGGAAGCGATCATCGGCCTGCCGGTGATTCACCGCGAATCGCGCGGGATCTCGGTCACGCCGGTCGGCGAAACGGTATTGCGGCATGCGCAGGCGGTGATCGGCAACATCGAGGCGATGGGCGCGGCCTTGTCCCAGTTCGCCAGCGGCGCCAAGGGCAAGGTGCGGCTGGTCGGCAATCTGTCGTCGATCGTGCAGTTCCTGCCGGAAGACATCGCCGCGTTTCAGCGCATCTTTCCCGGCGTCGACATCGATCTGGAAGAGCAGTCCAGCGCCGCGGTGATGCGCAGCATCCAGGATCACGCGGCCGATATCGGCATCTGCAACACCATCGCCGGCGCCGAACATTTCGAACGGCTGCCCTACCGCACCGACCGGCTGTGTCTGATGGTGCCGCGCAGCCATGCGCTCGCCGACGCCAAGGCGGTCGGCCTGGCCGATGTCCTGAATGAAAACTTTGTCGGACTCGGCGACGAAAGCCAGTTGACGCAGTTGCTGGCGCAGGAAGCGGTCCGGCTCGGCGCGGTGCTCAACATCAAGATCCGCGTCAGCAGCCTGGATGCGCTGTGCCGCATGGTGCACGTCGGCCTCGGCATCGCCGTGGTGCCGCAGCAGATCGGCGAGATGTATATCGATACGCTGGACGTGAAACTGGTGCCGATCCGCGATGCGTGGGCGGTGCGGCAACTGATCGTCATCTTCCGCCATCGTGAGCAATTGACGGCGACGGCTGCTTCGTTGGTTAGTTTCTTGGCTAATCGGCAATAGTTATCGATCCGGTCTGTTTAAGGTATTTTCTCCGTGCGCTTCCTTCGATACGCCGCTAAAGCGGCTACTCAGGACGAACGGGTTTTGGTGAAGCTCAAAGAAAACCGTTCGTCCTGAGTAGCCGAAGGCGTATCGAAGGAGGCGCACCGGCCCCCGCCTGCCTTCTCGATACGAGAATTCTGTCTTCGCAATCCATCACTTTCGGCCCGACGCCCGCCCCGCTAACATCGCTTCATGGCTGAATTATTGCAGCCGCAATGAAAACGGACCGATCATGGCTAAAACCCTTTACGACAAACTGTGGGACGCGCACGTGCTGGCGACGGAAGAAGACGGCGCCAGCGTGCTCTACATCGACCGTCACATCATCAATGAAGTGTCCAGCCCGCAAGCCTTCGAAGGCATGGCGCAGGCCGGACGCAAGCCGTGGCGGCCGGACGCCAATCTGGCGGTGGCCGATCACAACGTGCCGACCACCGGCCGCAGCGGCGGCATCGCCGATCCGATTTCGAAATTGCAGGTCGATACGCTGTCGGCCAATGCCGGCGCCTACGGCCTGACGTATTTCGGCATGGCCGACAAGCGCCAGGGCATCGAACATGTGATCGGCCCCGAGCAGGGCGCGACGCTGCCCGGCATGACCGTGGTGTGCGGCGACTCGCATACGTCCACGCACGGCGCGTTCGCCTGTCTGGCGCACGGCATCGGCACCTCGGAAGTCGAGCATGTGCTGGTGACGCAGACGCTGCTGACCCGCAAATCGAAAACCATGCTGGTGCAGGTCGACGGCGACTTGATGCCGGGCGTGGTCGCCAAGGACATCGTGCTGGCGCTGATCGGCAGGATAGGCGCGGCGGGCGGCACCGGCCATGCGATCGAATACGCCGGCTCGACGATACGCGCACTGTCGATGGAAGGACGGATGACGATTTGCAATATGTCGATCGAAGCCGGCGCGCGTGCAGGCATGATCGCATTCGACGACGTCACGCGCGATTACGTCAAAGGCCGGCCGCTGGCGCCGGAAGGCGCATTGTGGGATCAGGCGCTGGCGCATTGGCGCACGCTGCAATCGGATGCCGGCGCGCAGTTCGACGCGGTGGTGACCATGAACGCCGCCGGCATTAAGCCGCAGGTGACCTGGGGCACGTCGCCGGAAATGGTGACGACAATCGACGGCCACGTGCCGGACCCGGCGCAGGAGAGCGATGCCGTCAAGCGCGACGGCATGCATAAAGCGCTGGTGTATATGGGCCTGGAAGCCAATACCGCGATCGCCGATATCCGCATCGACAAGGTATTCATCGGCTCCTGCACCAATTCGCGCATCGAGGATCTGCGCGCCGCCGCGGCCATCGTGCGCGGGCGTCGGCGCGCGGCCAACGTCAAGCTGGCGATGGTGGTGCCCGGATCGGGGCTGGTCAAGGCGCAGGCCGAACGGGAAGGGCTGGACCGGATTTTTCTGGACGCCGGTTTCGAATGGCGCGAGCCGGGCTGCTCGATGTGCATGGCGATGAACGCCGACCGTCTGGAGCCGGGCGAGCGTTGCGCGTCGACGTCGAACCGCAATTTCGAGGGCCGCCAGGGCGCGGGCGGACGCACGCATCTGGTCAGTCCGGCGATGGCCGCGGCGGCCGGCATCGCCGGACATTTCGTCGATATCCGCTCCTTGTAAAGGAAAACGCATGGAAAAATTCATTCGCCACCAGGGCCTGGTCGCTCCGCTGGATCGCGCCAACGTCGATACCGACGCCATCATCCCCAAACAATTCCTGAAATCGATCAAGCGCAGCGGCTTCGGCCAGAATCTGTTCGACGAATGGCGCTATCTGGATCACGGCGAGCCGGGCGAAGACTGCTCAACACGGCCGCTGAATCCGGATTTCGTGCTGAATCTGCCGCAATACAGCGGCGCATCGATTCTGCTGGCGCGCAAAAATTTCGGCTGCGGCTCGTCGCGCGAACACGCGCCGTGGGCGCTGCTGCAATACGGTTTCCGCGTGATCGTCGCGCCCAGCTTCGGCGATATCTTCTTCGAGAACTGTTTCAAGAACGGCATGCTGCCTATCGTGCTGGACGAAGCGCAGGTCGAGCATGCGTTCGGCTGTGTCGCGGCGGCGGGCGGCTTGCAACTGGAAATCGATCTGGAAAGGCAGAACATGCGTAGTGCGGACGGGCGGGTCGATGTTGATTTCGATGTCGACGCCTTCCGCAAATACTGTCTGCTGAACGGCTTCGACGACATCGGGCTGACCTTGCGCAAGCAAGACACGATCGCGCAGTTCCAGCAGATGCATCTGGCGGCGCATCCATGGCTGTTGAAGACGTTCTGACTCAAGGAAAAAGCAATGGAAAACGAAATCCGTTTCGAGGGCAGGATTTTATATTTGTCGCAGGATCCGGCGGCGGTGACGGCGCAGTTGAACGGCGCCGATCTGGAGCTGGCGCAGGCATCGCCGTTGCGCGACGACATCTCCACCGATGAAATCACGCCGGTGACGGTGATGATGGTCTACGACGAGCGCCTGGCCGATGTGCCCTATGTCGGTTTCCGCGCGGGCGGCGCCATGCCGATCGCCAAAAACGCGATCCGCGACGGCGGTTTCCAGATCACCGTGGCCGGCAAACGCTACGGTAAAGGCTCGTCGCGCGAATCCAGCCCGCTGGCCGAACTGTCGGCCGGCATCCGGCTGATCGTGGCGCAAAGCTTCGAGCGGATATACCAGCAGAATTGCGACAACATCGGGGTGCTGACGACCACCGATTTTGCGATTCTGGACCGGATACGCGCCGGCCAGGCGATACCGATAGAGGAATTTCTGAAAGGCCGCGACAGCCTGACGCAGCAGATCATTCGTTGCGGCGGATTGCTAGCGTACAGCAAATCGGTGGCGTGGCCGTCACCGTCGCGGCAACACATCGCCGCCCCCGCCACCCCCGCCAAAATGCGCACGCCGAGAACGCTGGTCGAAAAAATCATCGCCGCGCATCTGCATCCCGATACGCCGGCCGCAACGTATGGCGACGGTGTTTTCATTGCCGCCGACTGGCGTTTCAGTCACGACTATTTCACCGGCATGAGCGCGCATCTGATGCATCGCGCGTTCGGCAAACCGGCGCCGCTGCATGCGCCCGACAGCATCATCGCATTCCAGGATCATCTGGTGCTGGCGGCGCAGAGCGTTCCGCATGTGCGCGACGGCTTGCTGCCCGGCGTGGCGAATCTGACCGCCGGACATCATGACTTCGCGCGCCGCTATCCGGTGCGCTCGCACGGGCAATTGGCGCACAGCGCCGGCTCCGAAGGCATCTGCCACGCGATGATGGCGGAAACCTATGCGCTGCCCGGCCAAGTGGTGGTCGGCACCGATTCGCACACGCCGCATTCCGGCGCGTTGGGCTGCCTGGCGTTCGGCGCGGGCGCCACCGAAGTCGCCAATAGCTGGGTGACCGGCTATGTGCGCTGCAAAGTGCCGGAGACCTTGCGCATCGAAGTCGACGGCGGTCTGCGCCATGGCGTCACCGCCAAGGACGTGGTGCTGCATTTGTTGCAAATGGAAGCGATCCGCGGCGGCGGCGCGATCGGGCTGGTGTTCGAATTCGGCGGCAGCGCGGTGCGCGCGATGAGCGTGGACGAACGCGCGACGCTGACCAATATGGCGGCCGAGCTGGGCGGTTTCACCGGCATCGTCGAACCGGACCAAAAGACGGTGGCCTTTTTGAAAGAAAGGCGCGGCATCGACTTTGTCTTGCAGGACTGGATGCACAGCGATGCCGATGCCGTGTATCGCGACGTCATTCTCATCGACGGCGATCGCATCGCGCCGATGCTGGCGCGGCCAGGCGATCCCGGCAATGGCGTCGCCGCCGACGCGCTGGAACAGGCGGTGCCGGTCAACATCGCGTACGGCGGTTCATGCACCGCCGGCAAGCGCGCCGATTTCGATGCCTATCATGAAGTATTGCAATGGGGGTTGACGCAGGGATTATCGGTGCCGCCGCGGACCACGCTGTTTTTGCAGTTTGGCACGATGGACGTGCGCCGCTATTGCGAAGCGCAGGGATATCTGCCGGTGTTTGAGCAGGCCGGCGCCAACATCGTGATGCCGGGTTGCGGCTCCTGCGCCAATTGCGGGCCGGGGCAGTCCACCAGCGACACGGACGTGACGATCAGCGCGATCAATCGCAATTTCCCAGGCCGTTCCGGTCCGGGCAACGTGTGGCTGGCGAGCCCCTATACGGTGGCGGCCAGCGCGTTGAGCGGCCGGATTACGAGCTTCGAGGCGCTGCGGCGGGCCTATCCGGCCAAGCATTGAATGCATAAAAAAAATGCCGACGGAATCGTCGGCAAAGTACATGGATGGCCCGGCAGCGGCGGCTTCCGGGCCGTTTTCCGTTTACCGGAAATTGATCAGATCGCTACGGCTCAAGGTCACGCGCTGATCGGCCAGCGGCGTATTGTTCGAATTATAGAATCCGGCCTGATTCAGCATCTGATAGCGCGCCAGCACGGTATTGATCGGCACCGGACTGGACAGGCCATCCTCGGCGACCACCACCGTGAAGCCTCTGGTATTGGCATGGAAGGCGGTATATAACACCGCGCCGTTGGCGGCGCTGCCGACGATCACCAGCGTTTTGGCGTTGCGCTGTCTGAGCAACTCCTCCAGCGCGGTGCCGGTAAATTTATTGGCGCGCGACACCACGGTCGGCTCGTTGCCCTGCGGCGCGATTTCCGCCAGCATCGGCGACGTCCCGGCGGCGCCGACGGTGGAAGAATAGATCACCGGCACCTTGGCCGCGCGCGCTTTCCGCAGCAGCGACGAGATCGCCGGCACCGTGGCGGTACAAGCCGGATTCGGCTGGCAAACCACCGCATTGATATCCAGAACCAGATAAGCGGTGGTGGCGGCATCCAGCGTCACCGGTACAGGCGCGGGGATGGGCGGAATCATGGAAGGATCGGGCGCGGCGGCGACGGGCGCCGCTGACCCGGCCATATTCGCCTGCTGATTCATCGGATACGTGCTGCATGCGGCCAACGTAAGAAGCAGCAAAGCCGAAACGATGGGACGCATTGCTTGGTTTTTGTTCATATAAGGCTCCTGGTCGGATTGCTGGGAAATGGGGTCGATCTGACGCCAAAAAATCTGTCCGGTAAATATAGCGTTCACCGGATGTGGAAATATACTTGAAAAGCTGCGACTCATCATGAGCAGAAAAGTTTGCGTCATTGACTCCTAACGATGACGATTTCTTGTCCATACAACGAGGCAACTTCTGAGGCCATATCGCCCGCTACGGTCAGATTGGAGAGCTACTGCCATATATTTCTATTATGCAACTTTAACTATACTATCCTATAATTGTCAATATATTAATATAATCACGAATAACTTTTAATATTTCTGGTCAGCCATTTTCGGCGTCTCATCTATAATCACATATAGTCAATTATAATTACTTATAATTAGCTATATTATGGTGCTCCATGGCAGAACTATTTCACCGTCCTGCATTAGCCAAAAATCTGGCTAAGCAGGTTCTTCATCCTGGCGCGAGCAGCGCCGCAAGTTCCGGCGTTTTCGTTGCCGCGCCACGGCGCACCGGCAAATCAACATTCGTGCGCGAAGATCTCCGACCGGCATTTGAAGCTGAAGACGCGTCGGTCGTCTATGCTGACCTTTGGGCGAATCCAAGTGCCGACCCCGGTACGGTCATTGTCGCGGCCATTCGGGCCGCGCTGGCGACCTCCGAAGGTGCCTTACTTCGCCTCTTCAAAGGGGCGGGGTTAAGCAAAGTCCAGGTCGGCGGCGCTTTCAGTTTCGATCTCGACCGCCTGGGCCTTGGCAAAGAAGTCTCCCTCACCGATGCGCTGGTTGCCCTGTCGGATGAAACCAAAAAAATGATCGTGCTGATCATCGATGAGGCGCAACACGCCATCACGACCAAGGCTGGGATCAATACTCTTTTTGCGCTGAAGGCCGCGCGTGATGAACTCAATAGCAGCCAGCATTTTGGGTTGCGCATCCTATGCACAGGTTCAAACCAGGACAAACTTGCGATGCTGCGCAATGGCAAAGATCAAGCTTTCTTCGGCGCCCCAATGGTCAAATTTCCGATGCTGGGGAAAGATTTCGTTGAATGGTTCTGTCAGAAAGCCGGTCTCGCGGCCGAACTCGATGCGGAGAAAGTTTGGCCATTGTTCATTGAAGCTGGGTACCGGCCGGAGCTTCTCGGCGCCGCGGCCGACCAAATCCGATTCGATTTTGAGGCGGATGCGAAGACCGTCTTCAACAGGTTTTCAGCAGAAGTGCGCCGGCTGGCTGAAGAAATGAATAACGTACAGCGCAAGGTCGTTCACAACCTTACGCCAATCCAGCAAGCTGTCCTTCGCGTCATGGCTGCCGCCGGGCCAAAGTTTGCCCCCTTCGAAGCGGCGACCTTGGACAAGTATCGCATCGCGATGCAATCGACAGGAGTGCCGGCGGAAGAAGTGAAGATCGACGTGCCAAGCGCACAGCAAGCACTGTATGCGTTGCAGGAAAAAAAGCTCGTTTGGAAAGCGTCTCGCGGAGTGTATGACCTGGAAGAACAAAGCCTGAAAGATATCCTGGCTGCGGAAGGTTTGTTGAAAGACCTTGATTAGGGCCTGTTCCCGCCTGATTTAGGAGATGCGTTCAAACCAAAACGTGTGCCGGCATGGCGTGTAACAATCGTGTTACATCAAGAATATTCACCGACCAGCCCGATAAAAAAATCTTTCTGTTGAACATTAACTGCCGAGCTTGCTCATACCATGATCGCAAGCGGCAGCGACAGCATTCGTCTTTCTTTCCCATCTCTGCCGATGCGCCCGCTTTTACCATCCGGATTGAAGGGAAACCATGCGCGTTCCACTGCACACGATTGCCTGCTGCACCTTATTTGTAAGTCTAACTTCGACCATGGCGCACAGCTACGCCGCCGATCAGCAAACTTCGGACCGCCTCTGTTCGCCCGATTTAAATATCGACAAGGAAAAACTGGCGGCGTACATGTTACAAAAATATCCCGTCAGCACCGCCTATCTTTCCGCCGGCGCGCATCCCGCGCCGCTGCAGTCGAACAAGGCGCTGCTGCACTGGCTGCTGGTAAAGAGAGCCGCCGCGCGCACCGCTGACGCCAATTGCGATGGCGGCGACGCCTGCAATCTCGACCATATCGCGACCGACATGCAGAATATGCTGGATGGCAGGGACGGTCGCCTGACGCCTTCGGCCAAAACCGATCCGGTGCATTTTTTCGCTACGCAGAATCCCGGCTTCGCGGTGCATTGCGCCGCCGCCGATGCGACGCCGGATTTGTCCGCGCCGGCGGTAGCGGCGCCGGCCTTGGCGACAACGGCTGCTCCCATCCCCGCATCCGCCGCGGCGGCGCCGGCCGCCAATCCCGGACCGCCGCCGGCGCGTTCCTGGACCGACGATATCCGTGTGCGCGGCAATCCCGATCAACTGTCCATCGACAGAAACGACGCCAGCGGCTACTCCTCGGTCGACAAGGCGCAGCTCGATTTCGCCAACGACGATGTCGCCGGTTCGAAAACCACGGATATAGTCGGCTACGCCGGTTACGCGTGGTTGAAGTCGTCGTTCGGCGACAACGGCAGCACGTATCAGGCGATTCCTTATGTCGGCTTCAAGCAAAACCGCGTCGCCGTCAACTCGGCGGGCTCCACTGCCATCACCACCTCCCGCACTAGCGATGTCGGGCTGTTGAGCAGCTTCCATTTCGCCCACGCCGGCGACGCCAATTCCGAAGACCTGAACGTGCGGCCGGACTATCTGATGGACAGCAGCGACGGCAGCCGTCTGCTCAGCATCAACTTCACTTTTACCCCGATCCGCAAGGGAAGCCTGAACGATTTGGTTCCGCTATCGAGGGGCTTGTCGGTCAAACCGATTCTGATCGGCGAAAGCCGGAACGGTACCTACATCGATCGCGGCGATCCGAGCGTCACCGACATCCATCAGGATTTTCTGCGGCTGGGCGCACAGGCCGGCTTTGCGCTGGTCAGCAACAATCCGAACATCCCCATGGATCTCATCGCGACCTACACCGGCCTGAAGGCCATCACCGGATCGCAGAGCATCCACTATACGAAGGTCGGTGTGACCTATAACTTCAATCAACATGTCGGTTTAGGCTTGAATTATTCGAATGGCCTGCTGCCCGACACCGCCACCCGCGAAAAGAAATGGAATCTGGGGATCGCTTCGAAGTTTTGACCTGGCGATCCGCGCTGGGCTCAAAGATCCAGCACCAGCAACTTGCTTTTTGAACGGGAGCAGCAGGGCATGAACTCATTGTTTGTGGCCTGCTCGTCCTCACTGAGATACATGTCGCGATGATCGGGCGTGCCTTCGAGCACGCGGGTCAGGCAGGTGCCGCACACACCCTGCTGGCAGGAAAACGGCACGTCGACGCCGTTTTCCAGCAGCACCTCCAGCACGCTCCGGTCCGCCGGCACATCGTAAATCCGGTCCGATGCGGCGAGTTTTATCTGGAATCCGCCATCCCCTGCTGCATTGTCAACGCCGGCTTGTTCTTCTATCTGGTCCATGTTCATTAGTGGTTTTGTTTAGGCTGATCGCATGATATTCGATATATTCGGCCAGGCTATAACAACGTCAATAAATTGCGCGATCGGTAAATTTCGCTTGAATTCTCTTTTTATACCTACTGGGCTTTACCGATCGGTAAATAACAGATCGATTGAGGGCCCGTTGGAAGCCCGCGCAATACAGCGCGAGCCGGTTTTTTATTTATTCTATTGCCGGTTCCGCAGCCGCCCCGCCAACGGCCTCTTTGAACCGGTTGAAGAACTCGGCGGAAGTCCTGGTCGCCACGCCGTCAATCAGCCGCGAGCCTATCTGGGCGATCTTGCCGCCGATCTTCACGTCGACCGTATAGTCGAGTTTGGTGCCCGGTTGCTGTGCCGCCAGCGTCACGCGCGCCGTGCCGTTGACAAAGCCGGCCATGCCGCCCGTTCCTTCGAAAGCGAGCGAATAAGTGGTCGGCGCAGTGACGTCGGAAATGAACAGCTTGCCGTTGAACCTGGCCTTCACCGGCCCGATCACCGACAGCATCGTGGCCTTGAATTCCGTATCGCTGATCTTGATCAGTTCTTCGCAGCCGGGAATGCAGGCTTTCAATATCTCCGTATCGTTAAGCGCCTCCCAGACTTTTTGTATCGTTTGAGGGATGAGCTGTTCGCCTGCTAATTGCATGGTGATCCTTTGATTGGGTATCGATCAGGTGTGCGCGTGTTCGCCGCGATAGGCCCAGCCGGTCACGCGCTTTTCCATCCACGCGAAAAATTCGTACATCGCCATCGCCATCACCGAGATCATGATCATGCCGGCGAACATCAGGTCGGTCTTCATGCTGGACGACGCGGACATCATCAGATAGCCGATGCCTTTGTCCGACGCGCTGATTTCCGCCACCACGGTGCCGACGAAGGCCATCGTCACGGCGATCTTCAGCGACGCGAAGAACAGCGGCATCGAGCGCGGCAGCCCGACTTTCATCAGGATTTCGGTACGCGACGCGCCCAGCGCGCGCAGGACGTCTTCCAGTTCCGGCTCCAGTGTCGCCAGACCGGTGGCGACGTTGGCGACGATCGGAAAGAACGACAGCAGGAAGGCGGTAATGATGGCCGGCTTGGTGCCGGTGCCGAACCAGACCACCAGGATCGGCACGAAGGCGGCCTTCGGAATTGAATTGAAGCCGACCAATAGCGGATAAAGCGTGCGGTAGATGGAGGCCGATACGCCTACCACGCAGCCCAGCAGGATGCCGACGCCGATGGCGATCGCGAAGCCGGCGATGGTGGTCCACAGGGTTTGCCACGAGTGCTCGGCAATCGGTCCCCGGTTCTCGATCAGTGAACGGAAGATCGCGGATGGCCGCGGCAGGATGAAGGAATCTATCTTGAAGGCGACGCACACGATTTCCCATATCCCGAACAGCGCGCATATCGCCAGCAGCGGCGTCAGTCTTGCCAGTTGTTTTTTCATCTCGCTCTCGTTTCAGGAACGGCGCACGATGCCGATGTGCCCCAGCAGCTCGTGCACGATGGCGCCGAATTCCGGGGTGTAGGTGATCGCCAGGTCGCGTGGGCGCGGCAGGCCGATCTCCTTGCTGGCGATGATCCGGCCCGGGCGCGTGCTCATGACGTACACGGTATCGGCAAGAAACGCCGCTTCGCGCAAGTCGTGGGTCACCAGCACCACGGTGAACGGCGCGGCGGCGTGCAGATCGCGCAGCACGCACCACAGCTCTTCCCGGGTGAAGGCGTCGAGCGCGCCGAAAGGTTCGTCCAGCATCAACAGTTTCGGCTCGTGTATCAGTGCGCGGCAGATCGACGCGCGCTGCTGCATGCCGCCGGAAAGCTGCCACGGATATTTATGTTCCCAGCCTTTCAGACCCACGGTTTCGATCAGGCGCATGGCGCGCGCCACATACTCGGCGCGCTTGGCGCGGAAGGTGGATTTGTACGGTTGGACAATTTCCAGCGGCAGCAGGACGTTGTCCAGCGTGGTGCGCCACGGCAGCAGATTGGCTGCCTGGAACGCCATGCCGGTGATCTTCAGCGGCCCCGCCACTTCCCGGCCGTCGACGATGACGACGCCGGCCGACGGCGGCTTGAGGCCGGTGCATAACTTCATGAAGGTCGATTTGCCGCAGCCGGACGGGCCGACGATGGCGACGAATTCATGTTCGCCGATGGCGATGTCGACGCCTTCGATGGCGAGCGGCGATTCCGCCGAATACTGCAGCGATACGTTTCGGAAATCGATGAACGGCTTCATTGCGCGTTGCGCCATGGCTCGGCCGCGGCCGCCGTTTCCAGCGCTTGCGGCCGTGGCGTCGCCGACGCCGCCGGGATGCGGCCGGCATCGATCAGTTCCAGCAGCTTCATCGGCCTGATCGGCACGTCGGCGATATGCACCTTGAACGGTTCCAGCGCATGATCGATCGCCGATGCGATCGCGGAACCGACGCATACGATCCCCGCCTCGGCCGCGCCCTTGATTCCCAATGGGTTGATCGGCGACGGCGTTTCGAGCCAGATCAGTTCGATATGCGGCACATCCAGTGCGGTAGGCAGCAGGTAGTCGGCAAAGGTCGTCGTGATCGGCTGGCCGTCGGCGTCATACGCCATCCATTCGAACAGCGTGTTGCCGATGCCGTGCGCGATGCTGCCGTGAATCTGTCCGGCGGCGATCTGCGGATTGATCAGCTTGCCGCAATCCTGTACGGCGATGTAACGCAGGATCTTGACTTCGCCGGTGTCGATATCGACTTCCACCTCGCATACGTGGAAGGCATTGGCATAGGCCAGGGCATCGATGCGGAACATATTGGTGGCTTCCAGTCCCGCACTGACGCCGGCCGGAAAGGCATAGCCGGGCAGCCCGCGCAGCTGGGCGGCGATTTTCGCCAGCGGTATCCCATCTTCGTCGCGGTCCTTGCGCTGCACGCGGCCGTCGCGCACTTCCAGCGCCTCTTCCGCGGCGTCCAGCATGTGCGCGGCGACCTTGATCGCCTTCTGCTTCACTTCGCGGGCGGCCAGCAGCGTCGATGTGCCGGCGGTGATCGCCTGGCGGCTGGCGAATCCGCCCAGTCCGTACGGGATGTGGCCGGTGTCGCCGGCCACCACGTCGATCATGTCCATCGCCACGCCAAGCTCGTCCGCGCAGATCTGGGCCAGCGAGGTCTTGATGCCCTGTCCCATTTCGAGCGCGCCGGTATACACCGCGACGCGTCCGGTGGACGCTACCTTGACCCGCGCCGACTCGAACGGACCGCGGCCCGTGCCCTTGACCGCCTGCGCGATGCCGATGCCGATGTGGCGTCCCTGCAAACGCGCGGCCCGCTGGCGCGCCGGAAAATCGGCATAGGCTGCTGCGGCCAAAGCATGCTCCTGCGTCTTCAGATAATCGCCGCTGTCGTACACGATCGGCGTGCCGGCGCGATTCTTCAGCGGCGTTACATATGGCATCGCCGTCGCAGCAATCAGGTTGCGGCGGCGTATCTCGGTGCGGTCCAGGCCGAGCTCGCGCGCTGCGCAATCCATCAGCCGTTCCATCGCGAAATTGCTTTGCGGATAACCCGCGCCGCGCACCGGGATCACCGGCACCTTGTTGGTTTGCGCCAGCACCACTTCCAGATCGTAATGCGGCACCACATAGGCGCCGGGCAGCGAGGTGGCGGCGTTGTAAGGCACGTTGTAGCTGTGCGGCGCGTAGGCGCCCTGGTCGTGCACCATGCGTCCGCGCACGCCGAGAATCCTGGCGTCGGCGTCGAGCGCGATCTCCAGCGACCAGAAAGCATCCCGTTCCTGGATCGCAGACAGAAAATGTTCGCGCCGGTCCTCTATCCATTTCACCGGGCGGCCCAGTTTGCGTGCGGCGGCAGGCACCGCAATCTCCTCTGGATAAACCAGATACTTGGCGCCGAAAGCGCCGCCGACATCGGGCGCGATCACGCGGACATGGTTTTCGTCCAGCTGCAGCATGTGCGCCACGGTATGCGACAGCTCATGCGACATCTGGGTCGACGACCATACCGTCATTTCAGCTGTGGCCGGATCGAAACGGGCCAGCACGCCGCGTCCTTCCATCGAACTGCCCAGGCCGCGGTGCGTGCTCAGTTCCTGCCGGAACACATGGGCCGCGCCGGCAAACGCCGACGCGCAATCGCCGTAGCCGAAATTCAAGGTCTTGTAGGTGTTGCTGCCGGTTTCCAGCCGCGAAAACGGGGCGTCCGCTGCCAGCACTTCGCGCGCGTCGACGATGGCCGGCAAAGGCTGGTAGTCGACCACGATCGCGTCCGCCGCATCCTCGGCAATATGGCGCGAAACGGCGACCACCATGGCGATCGCTTCGCCGACATGGACCGCCTCTTTCAGCGTGAGCACGTAAGGCATCACATGCTCGGGCAACTGGCCTTCGGGAAAGGCAATCGGCATGCGCAGCGACACCAGCTCCGCGGCCAGGTCGGCAGCCGTATAGACGGCGATCACGCCGGCCATGGCCAGCGCGGCGGAGGTGTCGATGTCCCGCAGAAACGCGTGCGCATGCGCGCTGCGCACGAAGGTGGCGTGCAAGGTGTCGGGTAGCTTGATGTCGTCGAGATAGCAGCCCTTGCCGGTCAGCAGGCGCGGATCTTCCTGACGCCTGACCGGCGCTTGGAAATACTTGGGCGTTGGCTTCATCGCGCAACTCCTTCGGCGCGCAAGTGAGCAGCGGCATCCAGCGCGGCGGCGACGATATTCTGGTAACCGGTACAGCGGCAGAGATTGCCGGTCAGCGCCATGCGCACCTCGGCTTCGCTCGGATCCGGATTTTCGCGCAGCAATTCCACCAGCGTCATCAGGATGCCCGATGTGCAGAAACCGCATTGCAGTCCGTGATGGTCCCAGAATGCCTGCTGCAACGGATGCAGCGCGCCGTCCACCGCCAGGCTTTCCACTGTGCGGACATCGCGGCCGTCGGCTTGCGCGGCAAGCATCAGGCAGGATCGTGCGCTGCAGCCGTCGACCAGCACCGTGCAGGCGCCGCACACGCCGTGTTCGCAGCCGAGATGGGTGCCGGTGAGATGGCGCTGATGGCGCAGATAGTCGGCCAGCGAAACACGGTCCTCGACCGTATCCGTAATGGTTTCGCCATTGATGCTGAGCGTAATGGCGCTGGTATATGCGTTCGTGCTCTTGCTCATGGTCGCGGTTCCTCCGCTTGAAAAATGGCTGTCTCGAATGCCTTGCGCATCACCACAGCCGCGATCCGCTTGCGATACCAGGAAGGGACGAAGGGGTCGTCCGTCGCGTCGATAGGGGCGATGGCGTCGGCCACGATGCGCAGCGCGTCGGCGCCGGCGGCGCATCCGATCAGCGCGTGTTCCGCGGCGCTTAGCCGCAGCGGCACATCGGCCACGCCGGCCAAGGTCAGCGATGCGCGGGTGATTTTTCCCGACTGGTCCAGCGCCACCAGCACCGCGGCGGCGGCGATCGCGAAATCGCCGTGGCGTCGAGCGAATTCGGAAAAACCGACGCCGTGCGCTTGCGGCCACGCAGCGAAACGGATCGAGGTCAGCATTTCACCGGCGCCGAGGTCCGGCATCATCATGCCCAGCGCAAAATCCTTCATGGCGATCATGCGGACGCCGCGCACGCTCTGCACGGTCAGCACCGCGTCGTAAGCCATCGCCATGGCCGGAATTTCGGCCGACGGATCGAGATGGCACAGGCTGCCGCCGACGGTGCCCCAGTTGCGGGTCTGCTGGTGGCCGACGTGCGCGATGGCCTCGGCGAGCAAAGGCAGGCGTTCGCGCACCAGCGCCGATTTTTCGATCTGCCGCTGTCTGGTCATCGCGCCGATGACGACCGCGCCGTCTTCCTCGCGGATGACGGCCAGATCAGGAATGCAGCTGACGTCGATCAGATGGTCGGGATTGGCGAGGCGCAGATTCAGCATGGCCATCAGCGATTGGCCGCCGGCCAGAATGCGCGCATTCGGCTGTTCGGCCAATAGGACCAGCGCCGCATCGAGGCTGGCCGGGCGGTGGTAGGTAAAGGGCGCCGGTTTCATGGATCAGATGCGGGAAAGATCCAATACCGATGGGGCGAACAACTCTTCCACCGCTACCTTGCGCGACGAAAGATGCTGTTCGAAGGAATAGCGGGTCAGCGTGTCGAGCGCATGGTAGTTCTCCGCCACGCCGTAGCTCCAGTAATCCTTGCCCATCAGCGCGACGGTGGCTTCGTATTCCGCCACGCTCCACGGCAGGCTGACCCACAGCTGGCCGATGTCCTGCACCTGCTGCATCGCAATCCGCTGCGCTTCGATAAAGGCCTTGTACACGCTGACCGGCAGCCACGGGTGCTGTTCGACCAGCGATTTCCGGATGCCGATCATGTGCATCATCGGGAAAATGCCGGTGCGCCGGAAATAGTCCGCTTCCACTTCGCGGAAATTGGGAAACATCCGCGCCACGTTCGGCGCGCCGCGGCTGAGGCAGGACGGTGCGCGGGCGCTGAACACCGCGTCGATCTCGCCCGATTCCAGCATCATCGACAGGCTGCGGTCGGCCGGGATCTGCTTGATCTCGATGTCGGGCGGCAATTGGATCGGCGAACGCTCGTTGCGGCCGGGCTGCTCGGTGCCGCCGCGGCGCCACAGAATCGAGGCCGGATCGAGGCCGTATTCTTCCTGCAGGATGCCGCGGATCCAGACGTTGGCGGTGATCTGGTATTCCGGAATGCCGACGGTTTTGCCTTTCAGATCGGCCGGCGTCTTGATGCCTCTGTCGGTGCGGATGTAAATGCCGGAATGGCGAAACACCCGCGATACGAACGCCGGGATGGCGACATACGGATTGTCGCCGCGCGCGGTGGTCATGGTGTGGCTGCTGATCGAGATTTCGGTGATATCGAAATCCTGGTCGCGGAAGGCGCGGTGAAACGCCTCTTCCGGTTCGATGATGATGGGATTGATATCGCAGCCTTCGATGCCTACGCGGCCGTCGAAAAGCGCCTTGGTGCGGTCATAATCGCATACGGCCAAGCTCAAGCTGGGTTTGGACAAGGAATTCTCCTGGTAAGGATTAGGGCTTATCGAGCAGTGCGCGCGGAAACATCGCATGCACGCCTTTATTGCCGTCGACGATCTGGGTCACGTGCAGGTCGCAGGCCAGGCTGCAGCTCACATACGCATCGATCGGCGACCAGCCTTTCAGTTCGACCAGCCATGCGACCATTTCGCGCACGGCCTGTTTGGCCGCGTCGTCGAGATCCGGATCGAGTCCCATCGCGATGTAGTGAGTGGGCGTGATGGCGCGCGGAAAGTTGAGCCCGGTGGCCTTGTGCAACACGATCTGGAAGGTGCCGGTCAGGGCGGTCTCCAGCGCGGTCAGCGACACTTCGCCGTCGCCCTGCACCGCATGGCCGTCCCCTACGGAAAACAAGGCGCCCGGCACCTGCACCGGCAACAGCAACGTGCTGCCTTCGACCAGTTCCTTGTTATCCATATTGCCGCCGTATTCGCGCGGCTCGATCGACGAGACTCTGCCGTATTCCGGGCGCGGCGCCACCGCCATGATGCCGAAGAACGGCTTGAGCGGCACCGTCAGGCCCCATGGCAGATGGGCTTCGCGCCGTTCGATATCGATCGGAATATTCAATATCTGCAGCGTGCGGAAATCGTCTATCAATCCCCCGCGCAGCGGCCGCACCACGTTGTAACCCCAGTTCTGGCGCAGCGCGATTGATTCGACGCGGATCTCCAGCGTATCGCCCGGCTCCGCGCCTTCCACCCAGATCGGCCCGGTCAGGATGTGAGGGCCGAGCTGCGGCGCGCAGTTTTCCAGCACCGCGGCATGCTCCGGCAACAGAGTGGGGGTCTGGGCCGACTCTTCTTTGGAGCCGCTCAGGGTGTCGATCGTGACGCGGTCGCCCGATGCGATGCGCATCGCCGGAGCGATGGACGAGTCGAAATACCCCCAGTGAATGGTCTGCGGGCTGGCGGGAAGTTTGTGATGAGCGTTCATCTGGACCTTTTTTTTATGAGTGAATTCTGTCTATTTGGTAAAAATCCGGCGTTCGGCCTGGGTCGGCATGAAAGCGGGATTGAACATCAGATCGGGATTCGGCGACTGTTTCAGATCGAATGCGGAGACGATCTGGCCGACCATCTCCTTGATGCGCGTCTTGTCCGCCATGCCGATGCCGTTCGCCTTGAAATTGGGCGTCGCGATCGATACGGCCAGCGCCATGCGCAAACGGCGTTTTTCGACCTCCACGTCGATCAGCGGATCGCGGTCTTTCACATATTTGATCGCCGCGTCCGGATCGGCCGCCACCTCGCGCGCGCCGCGCGTGAAGGCGCGCAGGAAGCCGGCCACGGCTTTCGGGTTGGCGTCGATGAACGCCTGATTGGCGATGATGGCGTTGCCATACATTTTCACGCCGTAATCGGCGAACTGCATGCTCGAAATGTCTTCATCCTTCACGCCGCGCGCATTCAGATTCAGCAGGCTGGTGAAATAGAAGCCCGCGACGGCATCCACGTCGCCGCGCACCAGCATGGTTTCGCGCAGCGTCGGATCCATCGTTTTCCATTTCAGTTTGCTGGCATCGACGCCGTTGGCTGCGGTGAATAGCGAGAACAGCCTGCGGGTCGGATCGAAAATCGGCGCGCCCAGTGTTTTGCCGACCAGGTCGGACGGCTTGTCGATATGCGACTTTTTGAGCGAAAACACGGTCAGCGGCGCCTGTTCATACACCAGATAAACCCCTTGCAGGCGGTTAGAGGCGGCCGCCTGGTTGTTGGCGATGAATTCCATCATGGTGCCCAGATCGGCGAAACCCATGTCGTAGGTGCCCGATGCGATGCGGTTGATGGTGCTGCCGGACCCCGCGCCGGCGTCGATGGTGACGTCCAGGCCTTCCTGGGCGAAGTAGCCTTTCGCCAGCGGCAGCAGAAACAGCGCGGCCGGACCCTCGAAGCGCCAATCCAGGATGAATTTGATTTTGACGGGCGCCGATTGCGCGTTGGCGGTGAGACTCGACAGCGACAGCAGCGCGGTCGCCGCGCCGGCGGCGAGAAACCGGGCAGCGCGTCGGAGGGTCGTGCGTTTGTTCATAAGGCGCCTTCCATTGGTTTGAGTTCGACTTGGATGTCAGCATGCAGGGGGAGAGCAAGAGATGTGCCACAGGCGCAGGTCGCGAAAAACCGCCCCGATCGCCGTCGTTAAGGTTGTCCGGCGCCAACATTGTAAAAATATATGGGGCACACCACGTATTTACCCCCGCACCACTTTGCTGCACCGGCGCTTCCTGGGGACGCGTCGCGCTCCTTACTTGTGCGGAAAACGGTGCGCCCCTGGAATGGCGGTTCCCCGTCGAAATCTGCATAAAAGGAGGGGCGCCGTTGCATGCGCACAAGCGGCGGCGCATCGATCGGCGCCCCCGGAATAAGAGGCATGCCCCGTAAACATTGGATAGCGCTACGGCCGAAATCCCTTCGCATCGGCATTTCCGGCGCCATCTTTGCCTGCGCTGGCGGCGGGCACATCTCTTGCACATTGGTTGGATACCTCTTTTCCGGAATGTCAAATCATGATGAAAAAAATTCTTCTCAAAGGCGGCCGCGTAATCGATCCGGCTTCCGGCATCGACGCCGTATGCGACGTACTGATCAGCGGCGACCGCATTGCGGCGGTGGGCGAGTCGCTGGCGCAGGAGCAGGCCGAAGTGATCGATTGCAGCGGGCGCCTGGTGCTGCCCGGTCTGATCGACACGCATGCCCACGTTTATCAATACGTGACCGGCCGCTTCGGCATGAATGCCGACTTGTGCGGCGTGCGTTCAGGAGTGACCACGCTGGTCGACCAGGGCGGCCCCAGTTGCATGACGCTGCCGGGTTTCCGCGAATTTGTCGTCGCGCAATCGAAGAGCCGCATCTGCGTTTTCCTGTCCGCCTATCTGGTGGGCGGTCTGGAGGGGCATTTCTATCCTGAGCTGTATCGGCCGGAATGCATCAACGTCGATGCGACGGTCAAGGCGTGCAAGGCGAATCCGGATCTGGTAAAGGGGATCAAGGCCCATGCCGAACTCGGCGGCTTCGCCCGTTGGGGCGTCGAAGCGATGCGCGCCTCGGCCCGGATCGGCGCCGAAGCCGGCCTGCCCGTGTATATCCATTTCGGCCAGTTATGGCCGATGCCGACGCAAGGCGGCCTCCCGGTCGACCCCGACACCATCTTGGCGCAGGTGGTCGACATGCTGAAACCGGGCGATGTGCTGGCGCATCCGTTCAGCCGGCATCCGGGCGGCTTCGTCGACCGCAATAACCGGCTGCATCCGCTGGTGCGCGAAGCGGTCGCGCGCGGGTTGAAGATCGACGTCGGACATGGTTCGCATTTCAGCTACAAGATGGCGCGCACCGTGCTCGACGCCGGCATCATGCCCGATACGCTGGGGGCCGACATGCACGGCTATAACACGCAGGTGCCGGCGCCGGCCGGCACGCCGGCGGAGCATCCGGACGAAGAACACATGTTCACCGGACAGATGCGGTTCAGTCTGGTCTCGGCGATGACCAGCATGCTGGCGCTCGGGCTGACGCTGGAACAGGTGGTGCCGATGGTCACCACCAATGCCGCGCGCATGGCCGGCCTGTCCGACAGCGCCGGCAGCCTGCAGCCGGGCCGGCTGGCCGACGTGACGGTGCTGGCCGATAAACGGGGCAAGTGGGTGCAGACCGACAACGAAGGCACGCAGGTGGTGACCGATCGCATGCTGGAGCCGCTGTTCTGTCTGCTCGGCGGCGAACGTTTCGACGCCGACGCGCCTATCCTGCCGATGTTGAAGACGGCTTGAGAACTGCGCATGAGCCAGATCGCCATCGATAACGAGAAAGCCAATCTTCAGGCCTTCGCCCGGCTGTGCGCCGTGCGGCCGGCCTGGACGGCGGTGCGTCCCGCGCGCGAGGCGCTCGGCCTGTCCGGCTTCACGCTGCTGCATGCCGGGCCGCCGTTCACCGATCCCTGCCGGCCGCCGGCGCCGGTGCTGGCATCCGCGGTGCATTGCTGCATGCACGAAGGATGGGCGCAAGACGAAACGCAAGCGCGGCGTCTGATCGCGGATGGCCGGGTGAGGCTGTTGCCGGCCCAGCAATACGGCGCGGTCACGCCGCTGGCGGCGGTCATTTCGCCGGGCACTGCGCTGGTCGAAGTGAGCGATCTCGACAGCGCCGGCGAGCGCAGACGCGCGTGGTCGATGCTCGGCAGCGGCGCCGGGCCTGAACTGCGTTTCGGCAGCCGCAACCCGGCCATCCTGCAAAGACTGGCCTGGCGCGACGGGCCGCTGGCCGCCGGCTTGGCGGCGGCCTTGCAAGCGAGGCCGATCGACCTGCTCGGTCCAGCCTTGCTCGGGCTCACCGACGGCGACGATTTGCATGCGAACACCGGCGCCGCCACCGCGGCATTGTGTGATGTTCTGATCCCGCTGCTGCGCGGCGAGGATGAAGCAGCGATTACCGAAATGCTGAACGGCACACCGGCGTTTTTCCTCCCGCTGTGGATGGCGGCATGCCATTTGATGCTCGATGCCGCTGCCGATAACGGCCGCGATGCCGCATCGACACTGGTGGTGGCGCTGGCCGCCAACGGGCAGGACGTCGGGATCCGTCTGGCCGGCCGGCCGGCGCAATGGTTTACCGCGCCCGCGCATCCTCCGGCGGGACCGCGGCTCAATCCGCAGTTGCAAGCCGACGCGCTTGCGGTCATCGGCGACAGCGGCGTGATCGATGCGCTTGGATTCGGTGGGCAGGCCTTGACGTTTGCGCCGGACATCCTGGCCGCGTTGCTGCCCTGGATGCCCGCCGGCTGGCGCGACGTGCCGGAGCGATTGAGCGGCGTTCATCCGGCGTTTGCACCGGTCGGGTTGCGCGTCGGTCTCGACGCCGCGGCAGTGGGGCGGCGCGATATCGCGCCCGTCACCGCCATCGGAATGATCGATGCCGACGCGCAACATGGACTGCTCGGGCGTGGCGTCTACCTTGCCCCGGCGGAATTGTTTGCGCGGGCTTCAGAGACGGTGCTAAGAAGTCATGCGCAAACCTAATGCCTCATGGTTTGGGCGATATGCCGAACAGACGCTTGAGACGGCCTAGCAGCATCGGCCAGAACAGGCCGCCCAGATCCAGCGGCGCCGCATGCGAGGGTGCGGGCGGCGCCGGATCCACATTCGCCGCCGTAGCGTCGGTGGCGGGCGACGCATGCTCCGTCTCCAGTTTTTGCTTCAGCTTGTCGCTGAACGCGCTTGTGAGTCTTTCAGCCAGTTCGCGCACGATGCCGCCGCGGGAGAACTGCGCAAGGCTGCCCGCGATCGTATAGTCGACCCGCACGTCGACACGCGTCGACGGCGCGCCCTCGGGTGCCGTTTGACCTGCATCATGCAATGAAAACACGGCCTCGCCCTTGACGCGCGATCCGCTTTTGCGGTCATTGCCGCTGCCGCTCACCTTGCCCTGCCGGAGGGCGTCGTCGAAGACGATCTCGCCATCACCCGCAAAGGCCGCCACGATGGGTCCCAGCTTGACCGTCATCGACAGCTTCAGCTTGCCGTCGTCGGGCGGCGCGGTCAGCGCCGCGCCAGGCAGGCAGCCCACAATTCCCTCGATATCCTGAAAGCAATGCCAGACGCTGTCCATTGCAAACGGGACGCAAAAGCTTTGTTCGATTTCCATTGGAAAATTCCTCGCCGAAAAGTTGTTATGCCTAGGGCAGCCGGAACGGCACGCTGCCGTTTTCATTGTTGACCTCGACCAGCATCACCATATGCAACAGGAAGATGTCGCGTTCGGCCTCCGGCAGATGGGCTACCGTGCGGTCGTGCGCGCGCTGTACGGCGGGCGCCATCTTCTTCATCAGGGCCTTTCCCTTGCGGGTCAGCTTGACCAGCCGGACGCGGCCGTCCATCGCGCTCTGTCGGCGTTCCAGCAAGCCGCGGTCGTGCAGCCGCAGCACCACTTCCGCGACGCTGGTGCGTTCCAGGCCGATTTCCAATGCGAGGCCGTTCTGGTCCAGTTCGCCGCGTTCGGCCAATGCGGTCATCAGGCTGTATTGCACCGGCGTGATGCCGAAGTCGCGCGTTTCCTCCATGAAGAGCGAGCAATGCAACTGATGCAGGCGGCGGATCAGGAAGCCCGGCCGGGCCAGCAACGGCGATTTGCGCCTGGCATCTTGAAGCTGCTCCTTGACGCTGGGACCGGAGGTTTTGTTTGGGGTCGTCATGACTGTCCTATGAGATTGACCGTGAAGCATATGCAATTAGCGGACCAGTGCGAAATTCGCCCAGATCCGTGGTACACCCCTTTTTGCACAAGATGAGGGAATTTGCCTGTCGGAATAGGGCGGCATAGGGAAAGCTTGCGATAAAACGGTGCATCGAAAATAGGGGGTACCCCACATTATATGTGCGGGAATGGACTCGCAATCGCCATCGCCTCCCTGTGGGACTTGCCCGAGCGCAGGCGCATCGCCGGACGCTGGCATGTTCCTTGCGCCGCTGACGGCAATGTCATGAATGCCACCTGGAAAGGGAGCCGCATTGAATACCATTGAAGACAGGAAGCCGAGCGAAACCGGCATCGGCGCTTCGCTGTTGCGCAAGGAAGACGATCGCTTCCTGCGCGGTCGCGGCCAGTATGTCGGCAATATCCGGATGGTCGGCATGCGCGACGTGGCCTTCGTCCGCAGCCCCGTCGCCCATGCGCGCATTCGCAGCATAGAAAAGCCGGCAGGCGCGGAAGATGCGGTGTTCGTCCTGTCCGATCTGTCCGGCGTGCGGCCCATCGTCGCCGACTCGGGCCTGCCCGGATTTCGTTCGTCGGAGCAGCCGGTGCTGGCCGGCGGAAAAGTGCGCCAGGTCGGCGAGATGATCGCCATGTGCGTGGCCGACAGCCGCGCCGAGGCCGAGGATCTGGCGGCGCAGGTGTTCGCCGATTTCGATGAACTGCCGGCCGTGGTCGACATGCTGGCCGCGCGCGGACCGGCATCGCCGCTGGTGCATGAGCACTGGGCCGACAATGTCTTTCTGGAAACCGCCGTCGGTGTGGACGCCGGCGGCGACTTCGACAGCGTATGCGCCGGCGCCGCGATCAAGGTCCGGCGCCGCCTGCGCACCGCGCGCCAAAGCATGGCGCCGATGGAGGGCCGGGGCGTGGTCGCGCACTGGGACCGGGCGCAGGAACAACTGGTAATGCATACCTCGGCCCAGATGCCGCATATCAACCGCACCGGCCTGGCCGCCTGCCTTGGCCTGGACGAGGGCAGCATCCGGGTGATCTCGCCGGACGTGGGCGGCGGTTTCGGCTACAAAGGCATCCTGCTGCCCGAGGAAGTCTGCCTCGGCTGGCTGGCCATGCATTGCGGCCACCCGGTGCGCTGGATCGAAGACCGTCGCGAACAACTGACGGCCAATGCCAATTGCCGCGAACATGACTACGACATTACCGGCTATGCCGACCGCGACGGCCGCCTGCTGGCGATCGATTGCGAAGCGACCGTCGATTCCGGCGCCTATTCCGCCTATCCGTTCTCGGCCTGTCTGGAAGCGGCGCAGATCGGCAGCATTCTGCCTGGACCCTACAAGATGGAGCGCTATCGCTGCCGTACCTGGTCGGTGGCGACCAACAAACCGCCCATCCTGCCGTACCGCGGCGTGGCCCGGACCGGCGTCTGTTATGCGATCGAAACCGTGATGGATGCGATCGCGGTCGAAGCCGGTCTGGAACCGTCGGAGGTCCGCTTGCGCAATCTGGTGCGCGCCGACGAAATGCCGTTCGACAACATCACCGGCAAACATTTCGACAGCGGCGATTATCCCGAGGCGGTGCGGCGCGCGATGGCGTCCATCGATTTGCCTGCAGTGCGCGCGCGTCAATTGCGCGGCGAAGCGGATGGACGCCGCATCGGTTTCGGGATGGCGGTGTTCTGCGAACAGGGCGCGCACGGCACCTCGGTCTATCACGGCTGGGGCATCCCGATGGTGCCCGGACGCGAACCGGCGGTGGTGCGTCTGACGCCCGACGGCATACTGGAAGTGCGCTGCGGCGTGCATTCCCACGGACAAGGTATGGAAACCACGCTGGCGCAGATCGCCAGCGAAGTGCTGGGCATCGCGCCGTCGCGGGTGCGCGTGGTGCTGGGCGATACCGGCGTCACGCCGTACTCCACCGGCACCTGGGGCTCGCGCTCCATCGTGATGGCCGGCGGCGCGGTCGGCCAGGCGTGCAAGGAATTGAAGGGGCGTCTGAAGCATATCGGCGCGTGGTTGCTTAAGAGCGCGGCGGATGAGGTGCGATGGGAAGGCGACGGCGTGGCCGCCGGCGGCGCCCGCATCGGCATCGGCGCGCTGGCGCATGCCTGGTATCGCGCGCCGCAGACCTTGCCGCCCGACGCCGATCCGCGCGGCCTGGAAGTGCATACCACCTACCAGGCCAAGCGCGACACCGGGACCTTCAGCTATGCCTGCCACGCCGTGGTGGTGGCGGTCGACACGGAGTTGGGTAAAACCGAGATTCTGGATTACGTGATCGTCGAGGACGGCGGCGTGCTGATCAACCCGATGGTGGTCGACGGCCAGATCTACGGCGGCGCGGCGCAGGGCATAGGCACCGCGCTGTACGAAGAGATGCGCTATAGCGACGAGGGCCAGCCGCTGGCGTCGACGCTGGCCGATTACATTCTGCCCGGCGCAACCGAGGTGCCGGCCATCCGTATCGAGCACATGGAAACCCCGGCGCCGTATACCGAGTTCGGCCAGAAGGGCATAGGCGAAAGCGGCGCGATCGGTTCTACCGCGGCGGTGGCCAATGCGGTCAACGACGCGCTGCGCCCGCTCGGCGTCGAGATCGGCGTGCTGCCGATCACGCCCAGGGTCGTGGTCGACGCGATCGCCGCGGCGCGCGCCGGAGACGCCGCATGAAGGCCGCATCGTTCGATTACGCGCGGCCGGACAACTGCGCCGACGCCATCGCCTTGTTGAAGGCCAGCGCCGGCATGGGCAAGATCGTCGGCGGCGGACAGTCGCTGGGGCCGATGATGAACTTGCGGCTGGCGCAGCCGGAGCTGCTGGTCGATGTGCGCGGCATCGCGGCGCTGCGCGTCTGTTCGGAGCAGGCGGACGCGATCACGCTGGGGGCGGCGACCACGCACGCCGACATCGAGGACGGCCGGGTTCCCGATCCGAGCCGCGGGCTGATGCCGTATGTCGCGGCCGGCATCGCCTATCGCGCGGTACGCAGCCGCGGCACACTTGGCGGCAGCCTGGCGCATGCCGATCCTGCCGCTGACTGGGTCAACCTGATGCTGCTGCTGGATGCGCAGTACCTGCTGCAAGGACCGAGCGGTGCACGCACTGTCGCCGGCGGCGAATGGATGGCCGGCGCTTTCACCACCGCGCTGCTGGACGACGAAATTCTGACGGCGGTGCGCATCCCGCTGTTGTCGGCCTCGGCCCGCTGGAGCTATTACAAGAGCAATCGCAAGACCGGCGAGTTCGCCGATGCGATCGCGGCCTTTGTCGACGATCCCGTGCGCGGCGTGCGGCGCGGCCTGGTCGGCGCGACCGACGGCACGCCGCATGTGATCGCCGATGCCTCGCCCTTGCTCGACGGCTGGGATGGCGCATTTGCCGCCGCCCAGCTGAAGGCGGCGGGACTGACGCCGGATACCTATGAATACCGGGTGCACCAGACCGCGCTGTCGCGCGCCGCCGCCCGGTTGTCGCAGAGCAATGGAAAGGGAGGCACCGCATGAGCCGGCTGGATATCACCGTCAACGGCAAGGCGCTCAGCGTCAGCGTCGAGCCGCGCACGCATCTGGCCGATTTCCTGCGCGAACAGCGCATGCTGACCGGCACCAATCTCGGCTGCGAGCAGGGCGTCTGCGGCGCATGCACGCTGATGGTGGACGGCGTGCCTATGCGTTCCTGCATCGTCCCGGCGGTGTCGTGCGCCAATGCGCAAGTGCGCACCATCGAAGACTTCGACGGCGATGCGATCATGATGGAACTGCGGGCGGCGTTCAGCGCCGAGCATGCGCTGCAGTGCGGTTACTGCACGCCCGGCATGCTGGCCACGGCGCGCGATATCGTCACCCGTCTGCCGGATGCGGACGAGGCGCGGATCCGGCTGGAGCTGTCCGGCAATCTGTGCCGCTGCACCGGCTACGTCGGCCTGGTCGCGGCGGTGCGCCGGGTGCTGGAGGCGCGCCGCGCCGCGGCGGCCTGAGCGGCTTTCCCCGGCGGCCCTTCGATACGGGCGTTGCCCTACTCAGGGCGAACGGCTTTTCTCTAATTTTCACAAAAGCCCGTTCGTCCTGAGGAGCCGAAGGCGTATCGAAGGATCGCCGCAACAGGAAAACTCAAAGAATGTCCATAAAAACCCCGGATGGATTCCTTTATTCCTCGGAGCCCGGCTTGCGCGCCTCCAGCACGGGCGTGCGGCTCAAGCCGTTATTGGTTTCGACCAGCAACAGCAAGGCGCTGATGAATTCCTTGCGGCGTGAAGCCGGCAGCGCGGCGATGGTGCGCTGATGCGCGCGCGCCACGTTGGTTTCCAGACGGGCCAGCGTGGCGCGGCCGATTTCGGTCAGCTCCGCCACTTTTTTTCGTTTGTCGATGCGGGAGACGCGGCGCTGAATCAGACGGCGTTCGGTCAGACGGGCCAGCACGTCGGCAATGTTGGCGCGATCCAGGCCGACCGCGCGCGACAGGGCGATCTGTTCGGATGGACCCAATTGCTCGATGGCGGTGAGAATGCTGTATTGCACGGGCGTAATGCCCTCCGGCGCGCATTCCTCCATGAACAAGGCGACATGGATCTGATGCAGCCGCCGGATCAGAAAGCCCGGACGTTCTTCCAGCGAGGTATGGCGCCAGCCGGATGTCGGCATGTCTTCCGAGTCCGGTTCCGGTTTCGATCGCGCAGTCATCGCCGCGGCGCTTACGGCCGGTAGACGATGACTTCGATCGGAGTCGGCTTGAAGCCGGAGGCGGGGTTGTGTTCCTGCGGACAGTTCGACAGCATGGCGATGACCGGCATTTCAGCCTGCAGTTCGACATGGTCGCCGGGTTTGGAGACGCCGGGAGCAATCGCGACGCTGCCGTCCTCGCTGAACGCGACGCGCATGAAAAAGTTGATGTTGGACACGATTTCCGACGGCGCCATCGACCAGTCGGCCAGTTCGGCGATGAAGTTGGCGCGGCAGCTCTTGGTCTTGACCACGCCGTAGCGCACCAGATCGATCTCGTTGCTGCAGCAGCCGGCCAGCGTGTCATGAAAGCCGCAGCTGTCCGACACCACCGAAAACATCACCTTTGCATGGTCCGAATAAATCTTGCAGCCTTCGGTGATGTACAGCGACTTGTTCAGTTTGACCGTGTTGGGGATGTTCAGTCGGTCCATCGGCAGCTCCGGCGAGTAGCACAGGAAATCGACCGCCTGCTGTCCTTCGAGATCGATGATGCGCAGGCGTTCGCCCGGCTCCATGCGGCGCGACCAGCGCCCGCCGGCCGCGATTACCTCGTGAAAAAGCACGTTGCCGAACGGTTCGGCGGTGGGGCTGGACGGCGGGGTTTGCTGAGAAAGGGTCGACATGAATTGGCTCCTGGCCGAATTGGTTCGTACACATCCTATCAGTCGCATGAAAGCAGATCAACAGCCGTCGGCGGGTTTTTTTGCAACGCACCGGAATGCACTGTCCATGCACTTTTTTGTTGAGTCCTTGCGCCAAAAACAGGAGATTTCGGCGCGCCGCTGTCGATATCGGTGCGCCAATCGCAATGCGCCGCGGCGGCTCAACGATGGCATGCATATTGCTGAATTCCGTTTGTTCGTCAGTAGGCATCGTTTCAGCGATTTCAACCTTCGCGCGCGGGCATTGCTGTCCGGTGCGGTTCTTCCTTCAGGGGGCATTCATGACAACATCCGTATTTGGTAAACGCAATTGGGTCGGCGGCAGCGCGGTTCTGGTGGCATTGGTGGCGGCATTGGCGGGCATCGGCAAGCCGGCGGCAGCGGCAACCACCGCTGAAGTCAAGGCGCGCGGTTTTATCACGGTCGTCACGGAAGACGATTTCAAGCCGTTCGAGTTTGTGGAGAACGGCGTTCCCACCGGCTATGACAACGAGATGCTGGCGCTGGTGCGCAAGAAGCTTCCGTTTGAAATCAAACAGCAGATCGTGCCATGGCCGGGAATCTTGCCGGGCGTCACCACCGGCAAGTTCGACATGGCGTTGACCGCGATCCTGGTCAGTCCCGAACGCAAGAGCACTTTCGACTTCACCATGCCGCTGGCCGAGTCGACCACCTACTATGGCATCAAGAAGGGCAGCGCCGTCAAATCCGCGGACGATCTGGTGGACAAGGTGGTGGGCGCGCAGACAGGCAGCGCGATGCTGGCCGACCTGAAGGCCTTTAATCAAACGCTGATCGCCAAGCATGGCAAGGGCATCAAGCAGATCATCGAATACCAGAGCTATCCGGAAGCGTATCAGGATCTCGGCATCGGCCGCCTCGATGCCGTCGCCAATACGCTGATCAACCTCAACTCGCTGGTGGCGACCAAGCCGGATATGTTCGTCATCGGCCAGAGCGTCGGCAAGCCGGTTTATATCGCATGGGCCGTCAAGAAAGGCAATGCCGGCGTGCTGGAACTCATCAACGGCGCGTTGAGCGACTTGAAGAAGAGCGGCCAGATGTACGAGCTGCAAAAGAAGTGGCTGGGAACCAGCTTTGAAAAAATGCCGCTTTCGGTCAATTGATCGACCCCGGATCGCATGAGCGCATACGATTACTGGAGTATCGTGCAGGCTGCGCTGACGACGGTGTCGTTTTCGTTCGTCAGCATTCTGTTCGGCGTGCCGATCGGGCTCGGCCTGGCGCTGTTGCGCTGGGCCCGGGTGCCGGTGTTCAGCCAGATCGTGACGGGTTACGTCAGCATCGTGCGCTCCTGTCCGGCGGTGACGCTGATCTTGCTGATCTATTTCGCGCTCCCGCAATTCGGCATTTCGCTGGGCCCGATGGCCGCCGGCGTGCTGGCGCTGACGATTTCCACCGCCGCGTTCAATAGCGAAATCTGGCGCAGCGCCCTGATCAATTTCCCGGTCGACCAGTACGACGCCGCCCGCGCGTTCGCGATGCCGCGTGCGCTGCGTTTCCGGCGCATCGTGTTTCCGCAGGTATGGCGCGCCAGCCTGCCGGGGCTGGTCAGCGAAATGACCTTGCAGGTCAAGTCCAGTCCGGCGATCGCCGTGATCGGCATTGTGGAAATCACGCGCGCGGCATTGCGCGTCGGCGCGCGCACCTACGATCCGCTGCCGCCGTTCATGTTTGCATTGGTGCTGTACAGTCTGATCGTGTACGTATTGGTCAAGGCGCAACGGCTGCTGGAACAGCGCCAGCCGATCGAGAGCCGGACGTGATGGGCGACTTCGCCATTATCTGGAGCGAGCGTGCGGGCGTGCTCGAAGGTCTCCTCAATACGATGGGACTGGTGGCGATCGGTTCCGTCCTGTCGCTGCTGCTGGGCGCGCTGGTGACGCCGATGCTGATGTCCCGCCGCAAAGCGATTGCACGCATCGCGACCATCTATGTGGATGCGATGCGCTGCGTGCCTTTTTTGCTGTTTGTATACCTGATTTATTTCGGCTTGCCGTCGCTGGGCGTTCGCTTTTCCAGCTGGTGGTCCGGCGCGCTGGCGTTGGTGCTGTACAACGCGGCCTATATGGCGGAATTGCTGCGCGGCGCATGGCAAAAGTTGCCCGAGTCGATGATCGAAGCCGGGCACGCGTTCGGCTTTACCGGCTTCACGCTGCTGCGGCGCATCGTGCTGCCGCCGGTGATCCTGCGCGCGGTGCCGATGATCGGCAACCAGCTGATCCAGATCCTGAAAGACAGCGCGTTCCTGACCGTGATTGCGGTGTCGGAATTGACGCACGAACTGACCGGCATCCAATCCATGCATTTCATCCCCTTCGCCGCATTCCTGACGGCGGTGCTGCTCTATTGGGGCGTCTGCCTATTGATCGAAGGGGGCGTCGCGCTGTTAAACCGACTTGCCGAGGAGCGCAAATCTTGAATAATCCGGCATCCGAAATGGTTCTCAACCTGAGCGGCATTTGCAAATCGTTCGGCGCCAACCAGGTCCTCAACGATGTCTCGCTGCAGGTCATGAAGGGCGAGACCGTCTGCCTGCTGGGCCCGTCCGGTTGCGGCAAGTCGACGCTGCTGCGCTGTATCAACTGGCTGGAGCAGCCGGATGCCGGCACGGTCTTCCTGTCGGGACAGCGCATCGGCGTGCGGCCGGGAACCTCGATCAAGATGACCGACGCCGACCTGTCCGGCATGCGCGCGCGCATCGGCATGGTATTTCAGCATTTTGCGTTGTGGCCGCATATGACCGTGCTGCAGAACGTCATGGAGGCGCCGCTGCATGTGCAAAAACGCGACCGCGCCGAAGTGCGCGAGGAGGCCGAACGCTTATTGGCGCGGATGGGACTGAGCGACAAAAAGGACAGTTTTCCGGCGCGCCTGTCGGGAGGCCAGAAGCAGCGGGTCGGCATCGCGCGCGCGCTGGCGATGAAACCGGATATCCTGTTGTTCGACGAACCCACCAGCGCACTCGATCCGATGCTGGTCGGTGAAGTATTGGCGACGATGAAGCTGCTCGCCAGCGACGGCGCGACCATGGTGATCGTGACGCACGAAATGGAATTCGCGCGCCAGGTCGCCAGCAAGATCGTGTTCATGGACGCGGGGCGGGTAGCGGAAACGGCGCCGCCCCAGCAGTTCTTCAGTAACCCGCAGACCGATTGCGCGCGTCAATTCCTGGCGCGGTTTAGCGGCAGCGGCGGCTGAAGGCAGGGAAGTCCGTCGGCGGCCGGTTTGCCGCGAGAATATTCATTTGCAACAACGAAGACCCGCATGGAGCCTCAGGCTTCATGCGGGTTTTTTTGTTTTTTCTTCCTGAAATCACCGGTCAGAATAAAGAAAAAGAATGACCGCTTGATGACATTTTCAGCATTTTTTATTTTTCTCCTTGCTTAATTTTCGCCTAATTTTCACTTGTTAACATCCGTTTCAATTTATCGCAAACGCCCGTCGGCAGGGTGCGATTCATGCGGTGAAAAGCCATAAAGCGCAAAGCAAACGACATATTTCAAACTAGGGGTTTACCAATGACGCACCTGAATCATTTGAAGCGAAAGCAGATTGCCATTGTCATATCGGGATTAATGGCGAACATGGTGTTTTCCGTAGCGATGGCCGCCGATGCGGACGGCACGCCGGCCGCCGACGGTAAAAATGTCACATCGCTGACCGACGTGAACGTGCAATCCCAGCGCAATCCCGAAGCCGTTGCCCGCGCCCAGCAGGAAACCGCTCCCAACCTGATCAACGTCACCACCGCCGAAGAAATCCGCAAACTGCCTGATGTGAACGCGGGTGAGGCGGTGCGCCGCCTGCCCGGCATTTCGCTGGAAACCGATACCGGCGAAGGCCGCTTCGTCAACATCCGCGGCCTGGACGCCGATCTGACCAGCACCACGTTCGGCGGCGTGCGTCTGCCTCCGACCAATACGGCGAGTCCATTCAGCGGCGGCCGCGCGGTGGCTTTCGATACCATCCCGGCGGGCATGATCGGATCGATCACCGTCACTAAAACGAATACGCCGGACCAGGACGCCGAGGCGCTCGGCGGCACCATCGAGATCACGCCCAAAACGCTGGCGCCCGGCCAAAGTGCCTTTCTGGATGGGAAACTCGGCGGCGGCAAGGAACTCATGCGTCAATCCGGCGTGAGCGATGTATCGGTCAGCGGCGGCACGCGTTTCGGTTTTGGATCTTCCGACCCGGCTTCAGGATTGACGTCCTATTCGGACAAGCCGTTCAGCTTCGTCGGCAGCTATTCCCGCTACGAAGACAACCGCGGCGTGGACGATCTGGAAGCGGGCTACGCCAGCGACGGCGGCACTACCGCCGATCCCAAGACCTACAGCAGTCTCCAGCAGCGCTATTACAACTATCACCGCACGCGCTATGGCGTCGGCGGCGAACTCACGTTCGAGCCGGACGCAAACAATAAGTGGTATGTGCGCTATTACGATTCGGGCTATACCGAAACGGTTAACCGCCAGGCGCTCAACGCTAGTTTCCCCGGTACCGCGACACGCAACGCCGATGGCTCCATCACCGAATCCGGTGTGACCTATAGCAAGGCCTTGCGCGACGAACACGAGACCATCAGCTCCCAGGTCTTCACGATCGGCGGCAAGGATACGCTCGGCGAGACCAAGGTCGATTATCACCTTGCGCACACCAAGGGATCCGATAACCGTCCTTACGATCAAAACAGCACGTTCACGAACCCGACCTCGGCGACGGTGACATACAACAACATCGCCAACCCCAACCTCCCGCAATACAGCGTGAGCGGCCTCAATCCAGCCGACCCGAACGGCTATACCCTGTCGAACTTCAACAACACCAGTGTGCTGACCCAGACCACCGAATGGTCCGCTGCGGCCAACGTCAGCACGCCGACGCACTGGACGTCGGCGCAGGATGAAGAATTCAAGTTCGGCACGAGTGCGCGCTTGCGCAAGAACGACAATATCGTGACGCCGACCACCTATAGCTCGGTGCCTGGACTGGCATTGATCAATGCCATCAGCGGCTCGCCGATCACATACTACGATGGCACTTATCAGAACGGCTTTAACATCAACAAGGCCGTTATCGACAACCTGGTTGCCCAGGGCGCCGGCTTTGTCCAGAATACGGCAGCCGATGCGTTGAGCGCGGCGGCCCAGAGGACGCACAACACGGAAGATGTGTTCGCCGCCTACTTGCAGGAGCAGATGACATTCGGCAAGCTGGGCCTGCTGGCGGGAGTGCGGGTGGAGAACACCAGAGCCCAGTATGACGGCAATGCCGTGGCGGGAACCGTCATCACGCCGGTATCGAACAGCAGTAACTACACCAATTTTTTCCCGACGCTGCAGGCGCGCTATGAACTGGCGCCGAAGACGATCGTGCGCGCCACATACTCCAGCACCATCGCCCGGCCGGGGTTCAACCAGACCAGCGCCGCAACGACGATCGATACGGGCAACAATATCGTGACGACGGGAAATCCCAACCTCAAGCCGACCCTGTCCGACAATTTCGACCTTTCCTTTGAGCATTACCTGGAGCATGCCGGCATTGTCTCCTTTGGCGTATTCGACAAGGCCATGACCGATTACGTCATTGGCAACGTCTCTTTCCAAAACCTGCCGAACACCGGGCCGTACGCCGGCCTGCCCGGGAATACCGAGGTGATCTCCTTCACCAATGCCGCTTCGGCGCGGGCGCGCGGTTTTGAGCTCAACTACGAGCAGCGCTACAGCTTCCTGCCGAGCATCCTGAGCGGACTGGGAACTTCCTTCAACTGGACCTACGTGGATTCCTCCGTGATGATTCGTCCAGGCGAAACGACCAAGTTGCCATCCACCTCGCGCAACAGTTACAACGCCGCGGTGTTCTGGGAGCGCGGCGGGCTGGACCTGCGTCTGGCCACTTACTACACCAGCCGTAATCTGCTGGGCGTCGGCGCCACCGGCAGCCAGGACATCTATTCCGAGGCGCGATTCTCGGCCGACTTCGGCGCCAGCTACCAGGTCGCCAAAAATTACGGTTTGTTCCTCACCGTCAAAAACCTCACCAACACGCCTATGAAATTCACCGAAGGCACATCGGACCGCGTGATTCAGCGCGAGACCTATGGCAAGACCGTGGAAGCGGGCGCCACCTTTAATTTTTAATCGAATTCACCACAAGGAATAGCATGCGCATCATCAACAAGACGACACTCTGTATGGCCCTGACAGCCGGCGCCATCGTCGCGCCGGATTTCGCCCAGGCGGTCCAGGCGGACAGCATCGGCGCTTCTTACAAAGTGGCGGCGCAATACCCCATCGGCGGTTCCGACGGCTGGGATTACATGGCGTTCGACGGCAAACGCAGCCGGCTTTTCATCAGCCGGGGGCGGCATGTGCAGGTGATGGACACCAAGAGCGGCAAGCTGATAGGCGAGATCCCCGATACGGACGGCGTGCATGGGATCGCCTTCGCGCAGGATCTCAAGCTGGGCTTCACCAGCAACGGCAAGGCCAATACGGTCTCGGTGTTCAATCTGGACACCCTGGCCGTGGTGGACACCATCAAGGTGTCGGGCGTCAAACCCGATTTCATCTACTACGAGCCTGCGCACAAGCGCATCTATACCTCTAACGGCGGCTCGGCCAACATCACCGCCATCGACGCGACCACCCGCAAGGTGGTCGCGACCATCGATCTGGGCGGCAGCCCGGAGGCAATGGTCAGCGACAAGGGCGGCCGGTATCTGTATGTCAATCTGGAAGACAAGAACGAACTGTTGAAGATCGATGCGCAGGCCGGCAAGGTGGTGGCGCGCTGGCCGATCGCGGCGTGCGATGCGCCCACCGGCCTGGCGTTCGACACACAGCACCAGCGCCTGTTCTCGGTTTGCCACAGCGCGAACATGATGGTCGTCGACGCCAAGTCCGGCAAAGTGGTCAGCACGGTGGCGAGCGCCAAATTCGCCGATGCCGCCGCCTTCGATCCCAAACAGCATCTGGTTTACAGCTCCAACGGCGAGGGTGCGCTGATGGTGGTGCGGGAGGACTCGCCCAACGCTTATACGGTGCAAAGCAAATTGACCACGATGCCGGGCGCCAAGACCATGGCGCTGGATCCGAAGACGCATCGTGTGTATCTGGTGAGCTCGCAGTTCAGCCCGGCGCCGGCCGCCACTGCGGAAAATCCGCATCCGCATCCGGCCATCGTGCCGGATACCGTGGTCGTTCTGGTGGCGGAGCCGAGCACCGTCAAGTAACCGCGAGGCCCGGCCGTTTGTCATTTGCAGCGCGTTCCATCTCTCAGGCAGCCGATGAGCGATGGAACGTCCAATCGTTGTTTTTCGGCCCCTGAGCCTTGATTGCTCTCCGGGGCCTTTTGGGCTTCATCAATTCAGGCGCCGATCCGGCTTGATTTTAATAGGACACACTATGAATACCATGATTAAACTAATCGCAGACTCCTACGGTTTGTTGCCCCTGCTGGCCCTCATTTTGCTGGTCGCCGCGACGGTCATCGTCGAACGCCTCAGTTTTTTTTCCAGAAGCGTGAGATCGGCCGCCAATCTGCAGTACGACCTCGATAAAGTCAAACGGGGCAATCTGGTCGACATTCAAAAAATCGCGAAACATTACGATGGCACGCTCCAGGCCGCGGTGGTCCGCGCCGGCATTGCCCATCATGGCGATGCGGAAGCAGAGTTCGAGCGCGAAATCGAAAACGCGATCATGTTCGAGATGCCTAAACTCGACCGCAACCTGTGGGTGCTGGATACCGCGGTGACGCTCGGCCCGCTGGTCGGCCTGTTCGGCACCATCGCCGGCATGATCAGCTCCTTCAATGTACTGGGATCAACCGGCACCGGCAATCCGATGGCCGTGTCCGGCGGCATCGCCAATGCCTTGATAGCGACCGGCTTCGGTCTGACCATTGCCATCCTGGGTCTGGTTTTCCTGAATTTCTTTAACAAGCAAGTGCGCAATACCGTACTGCAGCTGGATCTGATTCAATCGATGCTGACGATCCGTCTGGTAGCCACGCGCAATGTCGAAGCCCATCTTTCCGCGGTTAAGCCGTAAGCGGTATCGGAGCAATCATGAAAAACCATCGCAGCCATTACTTCGGCGCCGAGTCCAAGCCCCGGATCGAGATCATTCCGATGATCGACATCATGATGTTTCTCCTGGTGTTCTTTATCCTGTCGACGCTGAGCATGATTCAGAGCAGCGGATTGAAGCTGAACCTGCCGCAGTCGTCGACCTCGACGCAGGTCGAAAGCGCGAAACTGACGCTGGGCGTCAACAAGGACGGCGCATTTTTTGTGGAGTCGCAACCGATCACGGAAGACGAACTCGTCAGCCGCCTGAAGTCGCTGAAGGAGGAAAAGAAGGTGGACGTCATCATCATGGGCGATGAAGGCACCGAATATCAGAAAATTGTGAAAGCAATGGATGTGGTGCGGACAGCGGGTGTCACATCGGTCGCACTGGCGACCAGTGGAAAATAAGCTGCCAGGGAGCACAACCAACATGTCTTCAAACAGCAGCGTCCTGCCGGGCGCTTTATGGGCGACGCCCAAGGAAGCGGACACCACCCGCCCGATCTCCTGGACGCGCGCGATTCTGGGCGGCTTGTTGATCGAAGCCGGTTTGCTTGGCGCCCTGGGCGCCATGGCGATGACGGAATCGGTGCCGGTTCAGCCCGAAATCATCATGCAGGTGGAGATGGCCCCGCCGAAACCGCCGCCGCCACCGCCTCCGCCGCCGAAGGAAATCGTCAAGCAAAAGCCGATCGTGCAAAAGACCATCACGCGCAAAATCGTGATGGAGCAGCCCAAGCCCGTTCCCCCTCAACCGGTGGTGGAGCCCACCCTGCCCACCCCCGAGCCGGTGATCGCGGCGGCCGAACGGCCTAGCGCGGACGCGCCCGCGGTCGCCACGCCGAAGCCCGCGTCCGGTCCCGCCCATGGGCCATCGGCGCCGGTCGCGATGACGCTGGCTTGCCCGGTCCAGGTGGCGCCGGAAATGCCGGCCAAGGCGTTGGCGATGGGGATCGCAGGCCGCGTGGTTGCCCGCGCGAAGATCCAGTCCGGCAAAGTCATCAGCGTGGACATCCTCAAATCCGAACCGCCCGGGGTGTTTGACGCGGCGGTGAAAAGCGCAATGATGCGATATCAATGCGAGAACAATTCGACCGATATCGTGGCCGCGGATCAGACCTTTAATTTCACGTTGAATTAGGGCTCGCCAACATGGAGGTTTTTCCGTATGGCTTGCTTTACGGGGAAGCCTCTTCCGCCACGGGAAACTCCACTACCACCCGCAGACCGGAAACGGCATGATGATGGTCCAGATCCTCCAGTGCGATGGTGGCGCCGATTCTGGCCGCAATGGTTTTCACAATGGAAAGGCCCAGGCCGGACCCTTCGGTATCGCTGCCCAATATCCGGTAAAACGGATCGAATACGCGCGCGCGCTCTTGCTCCGGGATGCCCGGACCGGTATCGTCGACCAGTAAAATCGCGCGCTGGCGATCCGCATGGATGGACAGATTGATCAAACCGCCGTTGGGCGTATAGCGAATGGCGTTTTCGACCAGATTCTTGATCAGCATTTTCAGATCGATTTCGCGCGCCGACACCAGCGCGTCCGATTGATTCGTGACGCCGAGATCGATGTCCTTGGCTTCCGCCAGCGGCATCAGATCTTCGATCACCGAGCGCAATGTCCGCCAGAGCGATATCGGCGCGAAGTCCGGTGCGATGGATTCCTGCGCCTGCGCCAATACCAGCAGTTGCTCCAGCAGCGTGCGGGTGCGTTGCACGCCGGTGCGCAAGGTGTCGAGACGCTCACGCGCGGGCGCCGACATGGCGGCGGACGAAAGCCGCTCCGCGTGGAGGGAAAGCGCCGTCATCGGGGAGCGCAGTTCGTGCGCCGCGTCGGCGATAAACCGCCGTTGCGCCGAGATCGACGAGGCGACGCGCGCCAGCAATCGATTGATGGCGACCAGAAACGGACGGATTTCGGATGGCAGATTTTTATCGCTGACGGCACGCAGATCGTGTTCGCTGCGCTGGTCGATATCGGAGGCAAGCTGTCTGATCGGCATGAACGTGCCGCGCATCAGCATGCCGACGAGCAGCAATAAGATCGGAATCGAAAAAATGAACGGCGTCAGCGTTCTGATCGCGCTGTCATGGGCGACCTCGTCGCGCGACGCGGTCTGCTGCGCCACGGCGATTCTGGTTCCGGAATCGAGGGTCTTCACATACACCCGCCATACCTCGGTATCGACGGTAACGGTCTGCAGGCCCTCTACCACATCCGGCGGCAGTTCCAGGGTGTTGCCGAGCCTGGAATGCGGTTGGCCGCCGGCGCTAGGCACTACTTCTACAATCAGCTCCGAGTCCGGATCGGTGCCGGGTACCCGCTGGCGCATTTTCGCCTGTTCGATAGGCAAATCGTGACGGTTGATCAATGCCGCGACTTGGCGCAACTGATCGTCCTGGAATTCAAGCGCCCAATCGAAGGCAGAGAAGTAAGAAAAGAGTCCGGCGGCCAGCGCGATAGCCAGAATGAAGGTCGCCAGCCAGACCGACAGCTTGAATTGCAGCGACTGCTTCATCTTTCTTTTGAAATCATCCATCCCACACCTCTGACGTTTTTAATGACGGTACTACCGAGTTTTTTGCGGAGGGCGTGGATCAGGTATTCGACCGCATTGCTTTCCACTTCTTCATTCCATCCGTAAATGCGGCCTTCGAGTTCGGAACGCGAAAGAATGGCGCCGGGACGAAGCATGAAAGCAAACAGCAACGAGAATTCGCGCGACGACAGACGGATGGCTTTACCGCCCAGATCGGCTTCCCGCGTGACGGGGTCCAGGGAAAGTACGCCGTTGCTCAGAACAGGACCGGCGGCGCCTCCCTTGCGGCGGATCACCGCGCGCATCCGCGCCAGCAGTTCCGCCATTTCGAACGGTTTCAACACGTAGTCGTCGGCGCCGCCATCCAGGCCGCGCAGCCTGTCCTCCAGCGCGTCGCGCGCGGTGATGACCAGCAGCGGCACCGAATTTCCTTTGCTGCGCATCGAGCGCAAGGTTTCGAAGCCATCCATTTTCGGCAAGCCGAGATCGAGCAGAACGACGTCGTATGGCTGGCTTTCGGCCGCGGTCAGGGCGGTGACGCCGTCGCGCACCCAATCGACGGCATAAGCGGCGTCCTTCAATGCCGACTCGATTGCCTCGCCGATCATTCGGTCGTCTTCCACTAATAGAACTCTCATGCGGCGCATGCTCCTCGGAATGGGCTCGATTCATTGCAATTTAACGCAGATTAAGCCGTTTATGCGATTGTCCGGCGTTTTAATTAGAGGGCGCTAATTTCCGGCTAATTTTCAGTTGTTACATTATCGACCGTGGTGTATTCCGTCGTGTCACGGTTTACGTACTGCATTCTTTCAATAATGATGGAGTGACGCAAGACATGATGGGAAAGCCAGTAATAATTTTGCTGACGGTAATGATGTTGGGCGCTTGTTCCACTTACCAGTCCATGCCGCTCAACGACCGCCCCGCAACGCTCGATGAAATTCCCCATCTGACGGTCGACGTGAAGCAATTGCCTTTGCCCGAGTTGCCGGCGCACCCCTTTGCGCCGTCGAACCGGGGCTTGGACATCACCGACGTCGCCATATTGGCGGTGGTGAATAATCCGGATTTAAAGGCAGCGCGAAACGACGTCGCTATCGCCCATGCGCAGGCGTTTTCGGCTTCATTGCTGCCGGATCCCCAATTGGCCATGTCGGCCGATTTCAACCGCAACCCGGATTCGACCTCGACCAGAGGCTACTCGATCGGGCCCAGTTACGATTTCGGCTCTCTGCTCACGCATTCGACGCTGCGCGCGGCTGCCGATGCGGAAAGCCGCAAGACCGATCTGACGCTGTTATGGCAGGAATGGCAGGTCGTCGCACAGGCGCGGCTATTGTTCATCAAACTGACGCAGGGCGACAAGCTGGCGCAATTGTTGCGGCAGCATCGCGACTTCTTCGCGCAACGGTATCGGCATCACAGCGAAGCCTTGGCGCGCGGCCTGATTACGGCGGACACGGCGACCACCGCGTTCGCTTCATTGCAGGACATCGACAAGCAGATCAACGATCTGGAGCGGCAGAACAATCAGTCCAGACACGATTTGAATGCATTGCTGGGCCTGGCTCCTGGCGTGGATGTGCCGTTGTACGGCACGGCGGTGCTGCCGCCGCTGGACGCCGGGGGCATCGCTGAGATGCTGTCGCACATCGCGCAACGCCGCCCCGATCTGCTGGCCTTGCAATACGGCTATGCAGCGCAGGACGAACGATATCGGGCCGCGATCATCGCGCAATTCCCGGCCATGACGATCGGTCTCACGCGCACGCGGGACACCGCCAATCTGTCTTCGCAGGGCTTTAACGTCTCGCTGTCTCTTCCCGTTTTCAACCGCAACCGCGGCAACATCGCGATAGAAAAGGCGACGCGGCAAAAACTGTACGACGATTATCGGCAGCGCATCGACGTTGCGCGCAGCGATATCGATCGCATTTTGTCCACGCAAAGCATAGACCGGCGTCAGATGGCCGAAGTCGACGCCAGCGTGCGGCAACTGGAGTCGCAGAAACAAAATCTGCTGAGCGCATTCGTCGCCCGCAGCGTCGACGAGCTGATGTTGTCCACCATCGACACCGCGCTGTTGGCCAAACAAACCGAGCAACTTGCGTTGCAGCAGATGGCGCTGGAGCAGCGGGTCGCGTTGCAAAGCCTGTTAGGCGGCGAATTGCCTGTTCAATTGCAAGGGAATCAATAATGAAAAAAAACACGATCATTTTTTTCGTCGCCGGCGTCATCGGCGTGATAGGCATCGGGGCGCTGACCCTGGATTACCACCGGTCGCAGGCGGCCCAGCCCGACGAGCAACAGCAGGTCTCGGCGGAGGTCGTCACGCAGGCAGTCGAACAGCGTTCGCTGGCGAATACGATTTCAACTTTCGGCGACGTCCTGCCGGCGCGCACGCTTGGCGTGAGCAGTGCCTATCCCGCGCAAATTACGAATTTGCTGGTCATACAAGGCCAGATGGTGAAAAAAGGCAGCCCGCTTGCCGTCATCGCCAGCGATCCCGCGGCGCGGTTGATTTACGAGCAGGCCCAGAGCGCGGCGAAGTTGAGCCGGGCCGAGTTGGACCGCACCCGGGAATTATTACGCCTGCAACTGGCCACGCAATCGCAACTGGATGCGGCGCAAAAAGCCTTCGACGATGCACAGGCGGCGCTGGCCACGCAGCAAAATCTGGGCGGGGTAGCGAGCGCCACGCTGAGAGCCCCGGCGGATGGCATCGTGACGGCATTGACGGTGGCGCAAGGCGACCGGATTGCCGCGGCGGCGCCGATCATGCAATTGGGCGTGGTCGGTTCCTTGAAGGTATTGCTGGGCATCGATCCATCGGATCGGCAGCGTGTAAAGATAGGCGCGGCCGTGACGATCGCTGCGCTGGCCGACGTGGCCGAGACCTTGCAAGGAACGGTGACGGACGTGCAGGATGCGATCGATCCCAAGACCCAATTGAGCAATGTGGTGGTCAAGATCGACGGCGCCGACAGGCGCTTCGTCCCCGGCATGCGGGTGCGGGCCGATATTGCCGCCGAACAGCGCAAGGCCTTCGCGGTGCAGCGGCAGGCCGTTCTCAATGACGAAAAAGGGGCTTACCTGTTCCAGGTGGCGCAGGCCAAGGCGCACCGTGTCGACGTGCAGACCGTGATCGACAACCGCGGCCTATTGGGCGTAACCGGCAACATCGATCCGCATGCGCCGGTGGTCGTGGTGGGCAACTATGAATTGCAGGACGGCATGGCGGTGCGCGAGGCCAGCCGATGAGCATGAACATATGGGTACAGAGCCATCGCCGTTCGATTCTTTTTCTGCTGGCCATATTGGCGATCGGCGGCGCGATTACCGCGTTCCGCCTGCCTACCTCGCTGTTCCCTACCGTCGATTTTCCGCGTGTGGTGCTGTCGCTGGATGCGGGCGACCAGCCGCCGGAACAGATGGAGATGCTGGTCACGCGGCCGGTCGAAGAAGCGGTGCGGCGCGTTCCCGGCGTCAACAATGTGCGCTCGACGACGACGCGCGGTTCGGCCGAAGTGTCGATCAACTTCGATTGGGGGCTGGACATGGCGTCGGCCACCCTGCAGGTCAATGCCGCCGTGGCGCAGATCCTGTCGCAACTGCCGCCGGGGACGGTGACACAGACGCGCCGCATGGATCCCACGGTTTTTCCGATCATTGCCTATAGCCTGACGTCGACTTCGCTGTCGCCGACCCAGCTGCGCGATCTGGCCGAATATCAGTTGCGTCCGCTGCTGTCCGGCATCAAAGGAGTGGCGCGGGCGCAGGCAAGCGGCGGCGCGCTGGAGGAATACCAGGTGGCGGTCGATCCGCAAAAGCTGCTGGCGCGCGGCCTGACCGCCGACGACGTGGCCCGGGTGCTGGCCGCCAGCAATGTCATCAGCGTGGTGGGCCGGCTGGAAGATCATTACAAGCTGTACCTGGTGATGGCCGATACCCGGCTGGAAAATATCAGACAGATTCAGCAAACCATCGTCGGCAGCAACGGCAATGGCGTCACGCGGGTGCAGGATGTCGCCGTGATCCGGCATTCCACCGTTCCGCAATGGATACGCGTCACCGCCGACGGCAAGGATTCGGTATTGCTGTCGATTTACCAGCAGCCCGGCAGCAACAGCGTGCAGATCGCGCAGGACGTCAGAGATAAATTAAGCGCTTTCCGGTCCCAGTTACCCGCCGGCGTGACCATCGCCAACTGGTACGACCAGAGCGAACTGGTGACCGCTTCGGCCTCCAGCGTGCGCGACGCCATTCTGATCGGTATCGGCCTGGCGGCGCTGGTGCTGCTGATCTTCCTGCGCAATTTCAAGATTACGCTGATCGCCATCATTGTCGTTCCCGCGGTGCTGTCGACCACCGTGGTGCTGCTGTCGCTGCTGAACATGAATTTCAACATCATGACCCTGGGCGGCATGGCCGCGGCGGTCGGATTGATCATCGATGACGCCATCGTCATGATCGAACATATCGTGCGCCGCCTGCATGGCAAGACCGGCAATATCGAAAAGAGCGTGATGGACGCCGCACTGGAATTTTTCCGTCCCTTGCTGGGATCGAGCGCCTCCACATTGATCATCTTTGCGCCGCTGGCTTTTCTGACCGGCGTCACCGGGGCGTTTTTCAAGGCCCTGTCGGTCACGATGGCGTCGGGACTGTTTATTTCATTCCTGATCACCTGGTTTGCCGTGCCGATTCTGGCCACCCATTTTCTGACTGAAAAAGACGTAAAGCAGGAAGAGGATGGCCGCTGGACCTTATGGACGCACGATCGCTACGACCGATTGATGAGCCAACTGCTGAAGCGGCCATGGATGGTCTTGCTGGCGATCGTGCCGCTGTTGATCGTCGGCGCGATCGGCTTTCAGAAAGTCGGCTCCGGTTTCATGCCGTCGATGGACGAGGGCGGTTTTATCCTGGACTATCGCAGCGCGCCGGGGACAGCCGTCACCGAAACGGATCGCCTGGTGCGCCAGGTGGAGGCCATCGTGCGCGCCAATCCGAATGTGCTGACGTATTCGCGCCGCACCGGGACCGGCCTGGGCGGCGGCATCAGCGAACCGAATACCGGGGATTTCTTCATCAAGCTGATCAGCGGAAAACGTGAGTCGGTCGATACGGTCATGACCCAGGTAAGGTCGCAGATCGACCGGCAGGTGCCCGGCCTGCATATCGAAATGGCGCAGTTGATGGAAGACCTGATCGGCGATTTGACCGCGGTTCCGCAGCCGGTGGAGATCAAGATCTTCTCCGCCGATCCGGCCGCCCTGGCCGGCATCGCGAAAAACGTCGCGAGCCGGATCGCCAAGGTCACCGGCGTCGTGGATATTCAAGACGGCATCAATCCCGCCGGAGACGCATTGCAGGTGCATATCGATCCGGTCAAGGCCGCGCAAGAGGGGCTGGATCCCGCGGCGGTCGCCAAGATATTGACCGATGGCCTGAGCGGCAATGTCGCCACAACCATATTGTCCGGCGTGAAAACCGTCGGCGTGCGCGTCTGGCTGCCGATGGAAATGCGCAGCACCGACAAGGAGCTCGACTATCTGAACATACGCGCGCTGGATGGACACATGGTGCCGTTGAGGCGGATCGCCAAGATCGATACACTGACCGGGCAGGCGGAAATCGCGCGGGAAAATCTGAAGCAGATGGTTGCCGTGACCGCGCGCATCAGCGGCCGGGATCTCGGATCCACCGTTGCCGATGTGAAGGCGGTATTGGCGCAACCGGGCATATTTCCCAAAGGAGCTTATTTCGAATTGGGCGGTTTGTATGCGCAGCAGCAAATCGCGTTTCAGGGGCTGATGACGGTCTTCGCCGCGGCTGCCGTGCTGGTGTTTCTGCTGCTGCTGTTCATGTATGAAAGCTTCCGCGTCGCGGGCGTTATTTTGTTGACGTCGCTGACCTCGGTTTCCGCGGTATTCGTCGGTTTGGCGCTCACGGGCACCGACCTGAATATTTCGGCCATGATGGGAATGACGATGATCATCGGCATTGTGACCGAAGTCGCGATTTTTTATTTTTCCGAGCAGCAAGACCTGGTGCGTTCCGGCGATGGGCAGACGGCGCTGATTCAGGCCGGCAAAAACCGGATGCGGCCGATTGCAATGACCACGCTGGCGGCGATACTGACGTTATTGCCGTTGGCGCTTGCGCTCGGTGCGGGGTCCGAGATGCAGCAGCCGCTGGCCATTGCGATCATCTCCGGTTTGATCGTCCAGTTGCCGCTGGTGCTGGTTGTCATGCCGGTGCTATACAACACGATGCTCGGTAAAAAGCGCGATATCCGGCGCATCGCCTCTTAGGCGCCGGCCCGGATGCGATGCGCGCCACGGCCGCTTGAAAAGGGGGCGATAATGCGAATGCATGGAGCATGCATTCGACGGCATGCGCTCATCATGAGGCCGGCGTTTGCAGCCGCAGCGAATAGTGCGTTTCTATGCAAAACTACAGGAAGCTTAAAATTTTTTGGAGTGGATTTATGATCGAGCTTTATACGCAGGTGCCCGCATGAACGAGGCGATGCTGACGGTGCTGGGGCGGGCAAATTCGTCCAACGTGCAGAAGGTCATGTGGCTGCTTGCCGAAATCAGCCGGCCTTGCGTGCGCGTCGACGTCGGCGGAACATTCGGCGGCAACAAGGAAGCGGAGTATCTGCGGAAGAATCCGAATGGCGTCGTGCCGACTCTGATCGATATGGATATCGTGGTCTGGGAATCCAATACCATTCTCCGCTACCTGGCGAACCGGTTCGGCGCGCTGGATCTGTATCCCGCGGACGCAGTGCACCGATCCTGGGTGGAGCGCTGGATGGACTGGCAGTTATCGACGCTGGGTCCTGCCAATTCGCAGTTGTTCCAGAGCATCGTACGCACCCCGGTCGAACAGCGTTCGGCGGATCTGATCGAAGCTCACCGGCAGCGCAACGCCAAACTGTTCGATGTGCTCGATCAGGCGCTGGACGGCCGCAGATATCTGGGCGGGGAGGCGTTGACGCTGGCCGACATCGCGCTCGGACCGCTGGCTTACCGCTGGTTCACATTGCCTGTCGAGCGGCCGGGATACAAGCATCTGCAGCGCTGGTACGAGCTGATTTGCCAGCGGCCCGGATTTCAGGAGCACGTGGTGAAGCTTGGCTTGAGCTAAACGGTTTTGCCGGGATACCTTCTCCGCGTTCCCATGCGTCATGCAATGAGAAACCTCATCTTTGCTGCTTAACGTTTTAAAGGAGGATTCAACATGTCAACCACCAAGCGAATCGCCGTCCTTGTCGGTAGTCTGCGGCAGGGATCCTTCAACAGAAAGCTGGCGCTACAGCTGAAGGCCATCGCCCCGGCCGGCCTGCAACTCGACATTGTGGAGATCGGCGATCTTCCACTTTTCAATCAGGATATGGAAGCGACGCCGCCGGCGCCATGGGTGGCTTTCCGCGAGGCGATTTCCAAGGTCGACGGCCTGCTTTTCGTCACTCCTGAGTACAACCGCTCAATGCCGGCCGCGCTCAAGAATGCGATCGACGTGGGTTCGCGTCCCTATGGGCAAAGCGTTTGGAACGGCAAGCCCGGCGGCGTCATTTCGGTCTCGCCGGGTGCAGTGGGAGCCTTCGGGGCCAACCACCATTTGCGCCAGTCGCTGGTGTTTCTGAACGTGCCGGCATTGCAGCAGCCGGAAGCCTACATCGGCCACGCCGAAAAGATTTTCGCCGAAGACGGCTCCCTGGTGCCGTCGACCCGGGAGTTCATGGAAAAGTATTTGCAGGCATTTCAGCGCTGGGTCGAGACCATTGCCGTCAGCGGCTGACGGCGCATGTCCGTCGATAAATCGCGGCCGCTGACGGCGGCTGTAGCGAAGCCCGCCATTCCCCGCGCCATCTGGGCACTGGGTTTCGTCAGCCTCTTCATGGACCTGTCTTCGGAGCTCACGCACAGCCTGCTGCCCTTGTTTCTGGTCGGAACCCTCGGCGCCAGCGCCCTGACGGTCGGCGTGATCGAGGGCGTCGCGGAAGCAACCGCGCTGGTTCTCAAGATCTTCTCCGGCGCCATCAGCGACTTTATCGGCCGCCGCAAGGGCTTGATGTTATTGGGTTACGGCCTGGCCGCGCTGACCAAGCCATTGTTCCCGCTGGCGACCTCGGTGGAAACCGTATTTGCCGCGCGATTTCTGGATCGGATCGGAAAAGGGATCCGGGGCGCGCCGCGCGATGCCCTGGTGGCCGATATCGCGCCGCCGGAAATACGCGGCGCCTGTTTCGGCTTGCGGCAGTCGATGGATACCGTGGGAGCATTCCTCGGTCCGCTGGCGGCGATCCTGCTGATGGCCGCGCTGGCAGGCAACATTCAGCTGGTGTTGTGGTTCGCCGTCATTCCCGCATTTGTGTCGGTGGGGATCATCGCCGTCGGATTCAGCGAACCCGCACGGGATACATCGCCGCATCGTTTTCGCTCGCCGATCCGGTGGAGCGTGTTAAGCGAATTTTCCGCTTCTTACTGGTGGGTGGTGATGGTCGGGGCCGTGTTCACACTGGCCCGCTTCAGCGAAGCATTCCTCGTATTGCGCGCGCAACAGCTTGGCCTGTCGCCTACCTGGGTGCCCGCCGTGATGGTGGTGATGGCCTTGTTTTATACCGTTTCGGCCTATCCCGTCGGGAAACTGTCGGACAGCATGAGCCGCTCGACGCTGCTGGGGATCGGCCTCGTGCTGTTGATCGTCGCGGATATTGCCTTGGCGAGGTTCGAGTCGATTGCCGGATTGATGCTGGGGGTGGCCTTATGGGGACTGCATATGGGCTTCAGTCAGGGCCTGCTGGCCGCCCTGGTTGCCGACACCACGCCCACGGAGCTGAAAGGAACGGCATTCGGCGTATTCAACCTGGTGAGCGGCGTTTCCTTGCTGTTCGCCAGCGTGATCGCCGGCTGGCTGTGGGAATTTCACGGGCCGCGAACGACTTTCTACGCGGGCGCCGTGTTTTCCGCCTTTGCTTTGGTTCTGCTTTATCTTCGCCGCCGTACCGCGCTTGAATAAGCCGGCTGTCCGCCGTCAGGCTTCCGGCCATGCATTTGCATCGCCCGGCATGGACTTGCGCAGGAACCAGCTTTCCTCGCGCGCGAATTCCGCGATTTCGGGCAATATCGACAGCTCGGCTGCCGACGACAGGTCTTCGTTCGGGAAATAGGCCGCGGCATACCCGACCTTCGGCATGCCCGGCGTGACGGGCAGAATGACCAATGCGCCGGATTGCACGTCGTCCTTGAGCAGATCGGACGGCAGAAGGCTGATCCCCACGCCCTTGCGAACCAGCGACGCGACCACGCTTATGCTGTTGCAATAATGGACGCGGGGAGGTTTCACCCCTGCCTGTTCGAACCAGTTGATCATCAGATCATACGAGTTCGCATCTTGCGGCAGGGTAATGATGGGGAAATTGGCGAGAGCGGCGGCCGTCAGATTTTGCGGCCCGGTACCGAGCGGCCGCCGCGGTATCGACATCCAATCCAGCGTGCAGCGCCCGAGATCCGTGCTGACGACGCCGGGCAGCGTCACCGGACCGGGCAATAGCGCGATATCGATTTGATGACGTCTGAGCTTCGTCACCAGCCTGGTCGACAGGTCAACGTCGACCTGCAGCCGGACGTTTGGATAGCGTTCCTCGATCCGGGCCAGCAGGCGATAAAACCAGGTCAGCGCCACAATTTCTCCGACCCCCACGCGTATCGTGCCCGCGACGGCATTGCCGCTCGCAGCCACGCGCATCACTGCGACTTCGGACAGGATCCGCTCCGCGCTGGCAAGGCAGGTGTGTCCCAGCGCGGTCGGCACCACATGCCGACCCTCCCGGCGCAGGACCTGGGCGCCCAGTTCTTTCTCCAGCTCTTGAATCCGGCGCGTGATAGCGGGCTGAGTCATATTCAGATGCTGGGCGGCGGCACCGATCCCGCCCAGGCGAACCACCCACAGCAAGGTTTTCAGATGGCCATCGTTCATAGGAATCCATTCCCAAATGTAATCGAACACAGCTCGGCAAGATGCTGGATTACTAGCAACTATCATGCCTAACACCCCGACTTCGGGACCCATAGTAGCGCCTTCATATAAAAAGTCCGCATGGATTTCATGTCAATTATTCATTAGTCATATGCATTTAAAGTGAATAGTATTAATTGCGCATTCCAAATCTTTGGGGGAAACCATGCAAGTTATTCATAAATGGGCAGGGCGGCTGGTCGTAGCCGGTCTTTTGTTCGGTGTGGTGGTGACCGCCGCGCGCGCCGATGACGCGGCGTGCGAACCTGCGAAGCTTGCAAGCAAATACCCGGGTCTGAAGGGCAAGACCATCAAGATCGGACAGGATGGAGAAAGTCCGCCGTTCAGCATGCGCGACCCGAAAGACTTCAATCAATTGATCGGCCTCGATGCCGACATGGCGCGCGCGGTGTTCGCCTGCGCGGGCGTGCCGGTTGAGTTCACCACGGGCCAGTGGTCGGGCCTGATCCCGGCAACGATGGCCGGCCGTATCGATGTGATGTGGGATCAACTGCTGTACACGGCCGAACGCGCCAAGCGGCTGGATTTCATCGCCTATATGAATTCCGCCACCGGGATGCTGGTCGCCAAGGGCAATCCAAAGCATATAAAAGGGCTCGATACTCTCTGCGGTCTGCAGGCCACCGCCGCGCTCGGCACCACGCAGGAAGCGATGCTGCGCGAGGCGAGCGCTAAATGCACCGCCGCCGGTAAGCCGGCGGTCGAGGTCATCACTTCTCCGGATATTCCCAGCCAATTGCGGCTGGTCCAGGCCGGTCGCGCAGACGTGCTGGCGGGCAACAAGTTCGTAGTGGACGCCATGGCTGCGGCCAACTCCGGGAACGTTGAATCCGCGTTCGACATCACGACCGGAGCCAAGCTCGCGGCCGGCACCGCCAAGGGCAA
>JAQGLY010000081.1 GCA_028292625.1 Herbaspirillum sp.
GGCGGTGGCGGTGCAGGGCGGCGGCGTGGTCGGCGATGTCATCGACACCATGAGCGCGATCAACGATGCGTCCCGCAAAATCGTCGATATCATCGGCGTCATCGACGGCATTGCGTTCCAGACCAATATCCTGGCGCTCAACGCGGCGGTGGAAGCGGCGCGTGCAGGCGAACAGGGGCGCGGCTTTGCCGTGGTGGCTTCCGAAGTGCGCAATCTGGCGCAACGTTCGGCCGGTGCGGCCAAGGAAATCAAGGTATTGATCGGCGACTCGGTCGAGAAAGTCGAAGCCGGCGGCAAGCTGGTCGATCACGCCGGCGTATCGATGCAACAGATCGTCGAATCGATCAAGCGCGTCACCGGCATCATGAGCGAGATCGTCGCCGCCAGCAGCGAACAAAGCCTCGGCATCGAGGAAATCAATAGCGCCGTTGCGCAGATGGATGAGATCACGCAGCAGAATGCGGCGCTGGTCGAGCAAGCCGCCGCCGCCGCGGAAAGCCTGCGCGAGCAGGCTTCCGAACTGAACCAGGCGATCAGCGTATTCAAACTGGACAAGAACGCGCCTGCCGCCATACGCAAGGCCGCCCCTCCACCGACAAGGAAAATGGTCGATATCACGCCGAAAACCGTCAGCTTGCCATCCAGTAAGATACCCGCGCGCATCGCCGAGACCGCCACGGCGACTGCGGGCGGCGACAACTGGGAACAGTTTTAAGCTCCGCATCTCCTACACCGGAATCAGACGTACGGCCGGACGTATTTAACGCTCCGCCCGATTTGGCCATGTTAGGATCAGTGCGAACCGGTTTGATTGCCAAATGGCAAATATCCTGCTGCTTTGCAAGATATATCCCTCTGGAAAAAACAAAGCGCGTATAACGGACGCACTGCTACGAAGTGAATGTGTGACGGCGGCTATAGACTCCATGCCGCCGCAAGTCCAGATATGCCAAACCGAGAGATTCAAATGCAATTAAAGCAACTTCCCAAGACGCCAACCGGTATAGTCGGATTCGATCAGATCACCGGAGGGGGGGTGCCGACCGGTCGGCCCACCCTGCTCTGCGGTGCGGCCGGCTGTGGGAAAACGCTGTTTGCGATGACCTTCCTGGTGTGCGGGGAGCAATATGACGAGCCGGGCGTCTTCATGTCGTTTGAGGAGCAGCCAGCGGATCTGGCGGCCAATGTGGCGTCTCTGGGTTACAACCTGGAAAGTCTCATCAGCAAAAAGCATTTGATCATCGATCATGTGCAACTGGATAGAAGCGAGATCGAAGAGTCGGGGGATTACGATCTGGAAGGTCTTTTTGTCCGTCTGGACTACGCAATCAAGCAGGTCGGCGCCAAACGGGTGGTCCTTGACACCATCGAGACCTTGTTTTCAAGCTTCTCCGATGCGGGGCTGCTGCGCGCCGAGTTGCGCCGCTTGTTCGAATGGTTGAAGGAGCGTGGCGTCACCGCCATTATCACCGGCGAGCGCGGCGAGGGGCAACTCACCCGTTACGGCATCGAAGAGTATATCTCCGACTGCGTGGTGCTTCTCGATAATCGGGTAGTCGATCAGGTGACGACACGCCGGCTGAGAGTCGTCAAGTACCGCGGGTCCTCGCACGGCACAAACGAATATCCATTCCTGATCGACGAACAAGGCATCAGCGTATTTCCGGTAACCGCGGCAGGACTGGACCATCATACTTCCGATGAAATTGTCCCTTCGGGCATCGACGAATTAGATAACATGTTCGACCGCCGGGGTTATTTCCGTGCTTCCAGCATCCTGATTTCCGGACTTGCCGGCACGGGAAAGACGACGTTTGCCTCCAGCTTTATCGACGCGTGCTGCAGCCGGGGCGAAAAATGCTTGTACTTTGCGTTCGAGGAATCGCCAAATCAGATCGTGCGCAACATGGCCTCGATCGGCATCGATTTGAGCAAGCATTTAAGCTCGGGGCTTTTACAGTTCGAAGCTGCCCGCCCCAGCTTGTACGGCGTGGAAATGCATTTGGCGAAGATGCACAGGGATATCAGTGTTTTCAAGCCGTCGATTGTCGTCATCGATCCGATTTCGGCATTCCGTGGCCCGACTATCGAAGTCAATTCGATTTTGCTGCGGCTGATCGACCTTCTGAAGTCTCACGGCATCACTGCCTTGTTTACCAGCCTTGCCAGCGTCGACGAAACGATGAACGAGGCTGACCATTGCATTTCCTCATTGATGGACAGCTGGATTTCGCTATCGAATGTCTCCTCCAATGGTGAGCGCAACAGAATTCTGTATGTTTTGAAGGCGCGCGGCATGGGGCATTCGAATCAATTGCGCGAATATCAAATCACTTCCAATGGCATCAACGTCATCCCGGCCTACATCGGCGCATCGGGTGTCTTAACCGGCTCCGCGCGCGTGACGCAGGAATCCAGCGAACGGGAGCAGGCCGCGACCACGAAGCAGGAGACCGAAGCCCGCGTCCGCGTATTGGCGCGTAACAGGGAAATTGTCGAGCGGCAAATCGAGGATATGCGCGCCGAACTTGCGGCGGCGGAAGAAGAAGCGATGGGACTGTCTACCCATCGTGCGCTGCAACAGAATACGATCGCCTCGGACCGTTCGATCATGGCACAGCGCCGGAATTAACGAAACGGAAATTATGATGAATCTTGCCGCAGAGATATTTCCGGAAGAAGACCTGCAAAGTCATTATTCATTGCGGTTATACGTCGCGGGACACACGCCGAAATCGCTTGCCGCGATCCGCAATCTGAATGTCATTTGCGAATCGCACCTAGCCGGTCGATACACGATTGAGGTCATCGACTTGCGCTTGCATCCTCAACTAGCCGCAGGCGATCAAATCCTCGCACTGCCGACACTGGTGCGTCGTCTTCCATCACCGCTGATCAAAATCATCGGCGACTTATCGAATACCGAACGGGTAATTGTCGGTTTGGACATTCGACCACGGGACATTCCAAAATGATAGATACCTCAAAGGCTGAAATCCAAACACGTCAGCAGCAGGCCGGTACCGAGGACCCATCGGAGCGCTTCACTCTGAGGCTATACGTCACGGGGACGACTTCGAGGTCCATGCTTGCCATAAAAAATCTTCAGCGCATCTGTGAAAAACACTTGGCTGGCATGTATGACCTCGAAGTCATCGATATCTACCAATATCCTGAGGCCGCGGCGCATGCCCAGATTATCGCCGCACCGACGCTCATCAAGCTTTCTCCGGCCCCGCTGCGCCGTGCCATTGGCGACCTGTCTAACGAGGATAAGGTTTTATTCGCGTTAAACCTCCCGGCTAACGACCGCTATGGATCGTGACAGCGACCCCTTAGTCCTCAGCTTAATAGGGGCGCAGAACACCATTGCCGATCTTCGCGCAAAGTTGCGCGAAGCGGAAGAAACGCTCGATGCGATTCGTTATGGCGAGGTGGATGCGGTTCTCGTAAAGCAGTCTGGTTCAAGCAAGATCTTCACGCTGGTCAACGCCGATCGTCCTTACCGCTTCCTGATCGAACAGATGAAAGAAGGCGCTCTGACGCTTTCCGACGAGGGGATTATTCTTTACGGAAATCGTCGCCTGAGCGAAATTCTCGACACGCCGTTGGAGAAAATAGTCGGCAGCAACATCAAGCGTTATTTTTCCACTGATGAGTTGGCAAGATTGGAAAGCCTCCTGGCGACCAAGGGAAGCGAACCGCTAAGGGCCGAATTTCTGGCGCAGCGGCCCGACGGCTCTACAATTCCGATCTTCATATCGCTCAACGATATTGTTTGCGAAGAAAGCGCACCGAGATTAATTGGCGGCGTGATCACTGACCTGAGCCAGCAACAGGAGATGGAGGCGCGTTTCAATCAGGCGCAAAAAATGGAGGCCGTCGGCCAGCTGACCGGTGGGCTGGCTCACGACTTCAATAATCTTTTACAAGTCATTTGCGGCAACCTCAGCTTGATAAAAATGAAGCCGGACGATCTGGCCAGCGTGAAAAAGTGGGCGGATAACGGTTTAAAGGCTGCGAACCGGGGCGCCAAGTTAACCTCACAGCTCCTCGCGTTTTCGAGATCCCAGCAAATCGACCTGCAGCCGGTGAATGCGACGGCACTCATTACCGGCATGTCCGATCTGTTACTGAGGACGCTTGGGACCGACATCGATATTAAATACGATCTGCATGAAGCCGGCATTTCCGTGTTGGCGGATAAAACCCAGTTAGAGCTGGCGCTGCTGAACCTGGCGATCAATGCTAGGGATTCGATGCCCTGCGGCGGCCAGCTTCGCATCGCTACCCAACTGAGGAACATCAGCGATGACCCGGAATTATTGCCCGACCAGTATCTCGACATCAGTATCACTGACACCGGTTCCGGCATGCCGGACAGCGTTCGCAGCCGGGCCTTCGATCCCTTTTTCACGACCAAAAACGTAGGCGAAGGGACGGGATTGGGATTGGCCCAAGTGTACGCGATCGCAAGGCAAGCCGGCGGGACGGCGCGCATCCGCAGCGCACCGGGAACCGGAACCACGGTCACGCTTTTACTGCGCCAGTCTTCCATCCCTGCCATTGCGGAGAAAGAAGGCGATGAAGAAGGCATTCTCGATTTGATCAAAGCAGCGGCAAAAGTCTTGGTCATCGACGACGACGACGATGTGAGAAGCCATTTGGTAGAGTGCCTCACCTTGTTGGGATACGATGTTTCCGAAGCCGCAGACGGCTTTGTCGGACTTGAAATGATGGGCGCATGCTTGCCCGATGTGCTGTTGATCGATTTCTCGATGCCGAGAATCAACGGCGCCGAAGTGGTGAAGCGCGCGCGGGAAAACGGTTTCAATATGCCGGTCATTTTTGCAAGCGGCCACTCGAATACCGAGGCGCTGAACGACGCCGTCGGGTTTAAAGCGAACGTATTGCTGAAACCGTTTTCCGTACAAACCCTGGCGCAGAGCATGTCCGATGCGCTGGCAAGGTATTGACGCTGTCCGTTCGGATGGTGGACCCTATTCGCTAGCCTGAGCGCCGGCGCCATCGTATTGGCGATGCGCATTTCGCGAGCGGGGAACGGTGTAAATAAACAGCATCGCGCCAAGCGAGCCGATGCCAATCAAGGCCAGTATCGTGCCCGCATAACCGCCCGTGGCCGAATATAGCAGCGACGCGGCCAGAGGGCCTGTATCAGGCGGCTGCCTGGCATGCCCGGGAGTTTCATTTACGCCTTGGCTTCATACCAGCCCTGCGTTCTGTTGACGATCCCGACCACCAGCAGCATGACCGGCACCTCGATCAGCACCCCGACGACGGTCGCAAGCGCCGCCCCGGATTCGAAGCCGAACAGGCTGATTGCCGCCGCCACCGCCAATTCAAAGAAATTGGATGCGCCGATCAATGCCGAAGGACAGGCGATGGAGTGTTTTTCTCCGACAATTTTATTGAGCCAGTAGGCGAGCGCGGAATTGAAGAAAACCTGTATCAGGATGGGGATCGCCAGTAAGACAATGACCAGCGGCTGTTTGACGATCGCGTCGCCCTGGAACGCAAAGAGCAGCACCAGGGTCAGCAGCAAGGCGGAAATCGACCATGGCTGGATGCGTTCCATCACGCTATCGAAGCTGGCTTGTCCGCGCCGCAGCAAGGATTTGCGCCAGATTTGCGCAATGACGACGGGAATGACGATATACAGCAGCACGGAAGTCAACAGCGTCGCCCACGGCACGCTGATGCTGGACACGCCCAGCAACAGCCCGACCAGCGGCGCAAACGCAAAGACCATGATCAAGTCGTTCATCGCCACTTGCGACAGCGTAAAGTACGGATCGCCGCCGGTCAGGCGACTCCAGACGAACACCATCGCCGTGCAGGGCGCCGCCGCCAGCAGAATCAGGCCGGCCACATAAGAATCCAACTGTCCTGCCGGCAAATACGGCGCAAACCAGTGACGGATGAACAACCAGCCCAGAAAGGCCATCGAGAACGGTTTGACTGCCCAGTTGACGAACAGCGTTACGCCGATGCCGCGCGCATGTCCCCTGATCTGATTCCAGGCGGCGAAGTCGATCTTGAGCAGCATCGGAATAATCATCACCCAGATCAGCGCGCCGACCGGCAGGTTCACCTTGGCGATTTCCAATGTGCCGATCGTTTTCACCGCGTCCGGAAAGCCTTGTCCAAGCAGAACGCCAGCAACGATGCAAAGCGCTACCCACAAGGTCAAATAGCGTTCGAAAAAGTTCATGGATGCACCGGCGGCGCGCTTGCCGGTGACTTCACATTGGACGCTCATAAGACTTCCCGACTAAAGATTCCACAGTTTATTTGCGCCGATGGCGTCCATCTCGCGTTTGATAGCACTTTTCTCCAGGGTGCTGAAGGGCAAGCTGTTGAAAACATTCACACGAGCGGCGATCTGGCGGGCCACCTTTGAAAACACCGCGCGCTTTTCTTCTTCCGTGCCGGTGGCCGCAGCCGGATCTTCAAAGCCCCAATGCGCGGAGATCGGCTGGCCAGGCCAGATCGGACATACTTCGCCGGCGGCGTTGTCGCAGACGGTGATGATGAAATCCATTTTCGGCGCGCCGGGCGCGGCGAACTCGTCCCAGCTCTTGCAGCGCAATTTTTCTTCCGGATAACCGGTGCTCCTGATCTGCTCGATCGCCAGGGGATTGACCCTCCCTCCGGGATGACTGCCGGCGCTGTACGCCGCGAAACGCTCCTTGCCCATGGTGTTGAGCAATGCTTCAGCCATGATGCTGCGCGCCGAATTACCGGTGCAGAGGAAAAGAACGTTATAAGGCTTGGCGTTCTGAGTGCTTGTCATTTTGTATCCCTATCTCTTGGCCGGCATGCCTTCCCGGGCTCGTCTGAATTAATCGGAAACGCTGGATTGCTCATTTCCCTGCAGGTCTCCGCAAGAATCAACAGTTCTATTATTATTGAATTATGAAAATAACTCAAGCCTCATCTGCCCCTTACCGATGTAAAAAACCATTTTAAGACTTGCCACTGAGTACGATTTCGCCAATAATCAAATAAGAATCATTCTCATTGTATTGCCTATGATGCGTTTTGAATCGAGCGATCCACTCGCATCTGGGCCGGCAGGCGCTACACAGGCGCCGGCCGCATAGCGGCACTTGCGCCTGACCGGGGCCGCCATCAAACCGTTCGAAAGGAGTCTCCATGCCAGTTCGTCACTCAACGGATGTCATCGACATCCCCGCCGGCAAGTCGGCAACCAGGCCGCGCGTCGCTTCGGAATTATTAATTTGTTCCGTCTTGCAGTTGATTTCGCAATATGGCGCGGTGGCCGCCAACGATTCGGAAGCGGCCATGCGATCGGCGGCGGCGATCGAACTGCATTTGAAAACACTGGCCGCCTTGCCCGACATGGAACCAATTCTACAAGCCACCTGTCAGCAACTGTCTGAGCAATGGGGCATGCTGCTAGAACAACAGGCTCGCAAATCGACGCCGTCTGCTTTCGTCACACGCCTGATCTCCGGTCCGTCTCCACGTCGCACTACCTAGTGGGATTCATCATGCACAATACCGGCCATCTCAGTCCCGACCAAATCCGCACTCCGCTGACCGCGGCGCAACGCATGGCGGCCGGCATCCCGCATCGCGTGGTCCGTTTGAAAGGCCCGTTTTCGGCGCTGCTCGGCCGCATCGGCAAATTGGGGGTGGTGACGGTGCTGACCGGTAACGATTCGGTGATTCAGGAACACACCGGTATCTATGATGACACCGCCTGCCGCTGCGCCGGTGATCTATGCAGCGGCGAATCGGCCCACCCGCCGCGTCCGTTTCATCAGCAATGGAAATACGGTTTCGCCGTCGACGGCCGGGAAGACGACGGCCATGTCGGGCGCCTTTTGCAATTCTTCGATGCGGACGGCAACGGCGTGCATAAAATCCTGTTGCACGACAGCGGCAGCGCCGACGCATTCCACGCCATCGTGAGCGAGTTTACCGCCGCCGAACAGTCGCCGGTGCTGGATATTCTTCATACCGCGTTGAGCGCCGCGACCGGCAAGATACTGCGCGTCGACGTCGATGCATTACGCACCGACTGGGCTTGCGCGGACCAGACCGCGGTGGGTTTCATGGGCCAGACCGAATTCGACAGCGGCAGGCTGCATAAGCTGCGCCTGGTCGGCAAAGCCTTCGCTCATCAGGTGGGCAAGGATTCGGTGCGCATCGTATTGCAGAAAATGGCCGATCTGGGCTGCTCGGTGGTCACGCTGACCGGCAATGCCGGCGTGATGCAAGCGTATCAGGGACAACCGGAACAGATCCGCAGCGGCGATGCATGGCTGGATATTCTCAACCGCGACTATCGGCTGCGCTTGCGCGAAGATCATATCGATACCGTCTGGGTCGCCAAAAAGCCGACTGCCGACGGCATGATGACCTCGCTTGAATTATTCAATCGCCGAGGCATCGGCATCGCGCGCTTATTCAGCAAACCCGAACCCGGCAAACCGGAGCGGCGCGAGTGGCGCGATGCGATCCTGCGCCTGGCGCCGGTGTTCGGCGTGTAGGCCCAAACAACTTCCCTGCCCCCGGCTATTCGCAAGCCGTTACAATGTCATGCCATGCATGTCGTCAGGACGACCCGCAGCGCCCTCCCCCGACCATTCCCGGAACGACCATGACCGAACGTCTGCTGATTCTCATAGCCTCCATCAATATGTTTATCGCCGTCGCCGCGGGTGCGTTCGGCGCCCACGGCTTGAAAAAAATACTCAGCGACGACCTGCTCGCCGTCTGGCAAACCGCCGTCACTTACCAGATGGCGCATGCGTTGGGTCTGTTCGCCATCGCGCTGATCATGCCGCGCATGCAATCGGCTCTGCTGGGATGGGCCGGCATCCTGATGCTGGCCGGCATCATCATTTTCAGCGGCAGCCTGTATGCGTTGGCGCTGTCCGGCGTGCGCGTGCTGGGCGCGATCACGCCGATCGGCGGCGTCTGTTTTTTGCTGGCCTGGGCTCTGCTGGCGATGGCGGCTTATCGGCAGCTTCGTTGAAAGATGCGCTTCACGCGTAATCGATGGTCGCGTTCTCCACGCCCAGTTTGTCGATCAACGCCGATCTCAGCTCGTCGGCCGGCATCACCTGCCATGCAGCGGGCCAGCGCACGTCGCAGCTGACGCCGTTGTGCGTATAGCGCATCACCAGCGGCAGCCCGCTGTCGCTGCGATATTGCGACAAAATGCTTTTCATCCGGTCCGGGTCGAAACTGGACGACGATACGATCGACATCTGCTTGCCGTATTGCGCGCGCGCCATGCCGATATCCATCACTTTTTCCGCCGTCACGCGCATGCCGCCGGAAAAGCGGTCTTCCGATATCTTGCCCTGCACCACCAGCAATTCGTCTTCCTTGAACAAGGCGCGGTTCGGATCGTACAGCTCGTTGTAAATCGTCACGTCGGCCACGCCGGTGCCGTCGTCCAGCGTCGTGATCACCATTTTGCCGCGCTGCGTCATCTGGGTGCGGACCGCGACGATGATACCGGCAATCATGCGCGGCTCGCGCGACGGCTCCAGCGCGGACAGCCGGGTCCGGGCGAATTTCCTGACCTCTTCCTCATACGCAGTGAACAAGTGGCCTGACAGATAAAATCCCAACGCGACTTTTTCTTCGGTCAGCCGCTGCTTTTCGGTCCACGGCGGCACATTCACATAGCTCAGCGGCGTTTCCAGATCGCTGTCGTCGCCACCGAACAGGCTGACCTGATTGGCCGATTTCTCGGCCTGTTCCGCGCTGTCCAGCGCCAGCCCGACCGATGCCAGCAGCACCGCCCGATCGGCGTTGAAACTGTCGAAGGCGCCGGCGCGGATCAGCGATTCGACGGTGCGCCGGTTGATCTGCCGCTTATCGACGCGCTTGGCGAAATCGAACAGATCGACAAAGGGCTTGTCCTGGCGCGCCGCGACGATGGCTTCGATCGCCGATTGCCCGGAGCCCTTGACCGCGCCCAGCCCGTAGCGGATCTGGGTGGCTTTCTTGCCGGGCACGCCGACCGGCGTGAACCGGTATTCCGACAGGTTGATGTCCGGCGGCAGCAAACTCAATCCGCAGATGTCGAGCGCATCTTCGACCAGAATCTTGATCTTGTCGGTGTCGTCCATCGCCAGCGACAAGTTGGCCGCCATGAACGCGGCCGGGTGATGCGCTTTCAGATACGCGGTGTGATACGACAGCAGCGCGTAAGCGGCCGCATGCGATTTATTGAAACCGTAGCCGGCGAATTTTTCCATCAAGTCGAAAATCTCGTCCGCCTTGGCTTCGGAGAGCCCGTCCTTGGCGGCGCCGTCGCGGAAGATCTGGCGATGCTCGGCCATTTCCTCGGCCTTCTTTTTACCCATTGCGCGCCGCAGCAGATCCGCGCCGCCGAGCGAGTAGCCGCCGACCACCTGCGCCATCTGCATCACCTGCTCCTGATACACCATGATGCCGTAGGTTTCGGACAAAATGCCCTCGGTGCGCGGGTCGGGATAATCGAAGCGTTCGCCGTGTTTGCGCTTGCAGAAATCCGGAATCAGATCCATCGGACCCGGACGATACAGCGCCACCAGCGCAATGATGTCCTCGAAGCGGTCGGGCCGCGCATCCTTCAGCATGCCTTGCATGCCGCGGCTTTCCAGCTGGAATACGGCGACCGTTTTGGCCTTGGTCAACAGATCGTAAGAGGCGCGGTCATCCAGCGGCAGCTTGTCGAGACTGAAATCGGCCATGGCCGGATCCAGTTGCTTGATGTAACGCACCGCGCGGTCGAGAATGGTCAGCGTGGTCAAACCCAAAAAGTCGAACTTGACCAGTCCCACCGCTTCGACGTCGTCCTTGTCGTACTGCGACACCACGCCGGCGTCGCCGCCCTGCGTGTACAAGGGACAGAAATCGGTCAGTTTGCCCGGCGCGATCAGCACGCCGCCGGCATGCATGCCGATATTGCGGGCGATGCCTTCGACCTGCTGCGCCAGACTGACCAGCTGCTTCACTTCTTCTTCGTTTTCCAGCCGCTCGGCCAACAGCGGCTCTTCCTTGATCGCGTCGGCCAGCGTCACCAGCTTGCCCGGCTTGAATGGAATCAGCTTGGAAATGCCGTCGCAGAAGTTGTAGCCCAGATCCAGCACCCGGCCGACGTCGCGCACCGCGCCCTTGGCCGCCATGGTGCCGAAGGTGGCGATCTGCGACACGGCGTCCTTGCCGTAGCGCTCCTTGACGTACTGGATGACGCGATCGCGCCCTTCCTGACAGAAGTCGATATCGAAGTCGGGCATCGATACCCGTTCCGGATTCAGGAAGCGTTCGAACAGCAGATTGTATTGCAGCGGGTCCAGATCGGTAATCAGCAGCGAATACGCCACCAGCGAACCGGCGCCCGATCCGCGTCCCGGGCCGACCGGCACGCCGTTGGCCTTGGCCCATTTGATAAAGTCGGCAACGATCAGGAAATAGCCCGGGAAGCCCATCTTGATGATGGTGTCGGTCTCGAATGTCAACCGCGCTTCATAACGCGCGCGTTCCTGCTCGCGTTGCGCCGGATCGGGAAATAATTGCAGCAGCCGCGTTTCCAGGCCCTGCTTCGACTCGGACACCAGGAAATCGTTGATGGTCATGCCGTCCGGCGTCGGGAAATCCGGCAGTCTCGGCTTGCCCAGTTGCAGCGTCAGATTGCAACGCTTGGCGATTTCCACGGTGTTTTGCATCGCGGCCGGCAGATCGGCGAACAATGCCGCCATTTCGGCCTGCGTCTTGAAGCTCTGCTGATCGTTGAAACGGCGGACCCGGCGCGCATTGCCGAGAATTTCGCCTTCGGCGATGCAGGTACGGGCTTCATGCGCGGTGAATTCGTCGGGCGACAGGAACTGGATCGGATGCGTCGCCACCACCGGCACGCCGACGGCGGCGGCGACGGCGATCGATTGCCGCAGCAAGGCTTCCGCGTTGGGCTGGCCGGCGCGCTGGATTTCAATATAAAAACTGTCGGGGAAAATCTCGGCCCAGCGTTGCGCGCAGCGCTGCGCCAGTTCCGGCTTGCCGTTTTCGATGGCCATGCCGATGTCGCCGAAATGCGCGCCGGACAAGGCGATCAGGCCGTTGCCGGCGGTTTGCTCGCGCAACTGCGCCAGCCATTCGGTGCGAATTTCGGCGCGGCCGCGATGCAGGTTTTCCAGCCATGCCCTGGACAGCAATTCGCACAATTGCAGATAACCGGCATTGTTTTTCACCAGCAACAGCAGACGCGTCGGCTTTTCGCGTTCCTGCTCGTTGGTGATCCAGACGTCGCAGCCGACGATAGGCTTGATGCCTTTGCCACGCGCGGCCTTATAGAATTTGACCATGCCGAACAGATTGGCCAGGTCGGTCATCGCCAGCGCGGGCTGGCGGTCGGCCGCGGCGGCGTCGACCAGATCGTCCAGCCGCACCAGGCCGTCGACGATCGAATATTCGGAATGGACCCGCAGATGGATGAAGGGATGAGCAGCAGATGACAGCGGCGGCGACGACAGCGTTGCGGCGGCGGCCGGCGATTCGGTTTGTGAGGTATTCATCCGGTATATTTTACAGCCATGAAAGCGGGATCGAAGCTAAATACTCCGCCGTTTGGGCAAGTTCGCTCGGCAAGCCGCTCCTGCAAGTTTATAATGTCGTCAATTCAAAGACTTAGCGATTCATTGCCATGCCGTCAACACCCGAATACGTCAATATTGCCGCCTACAAATTCATCAGCTTCGATGACACGACGGCCCAGCGCCCCGCGTTTCTCGCCTTCTGCAACGAGCATCGGCTGAAAGGCACGATTCTGCTGAGTCCGGAGGGCATCAATCTGTTTCTGGCCGGCAAACGGGCCGACATCGATGCATTCCTGGGCTGGTTGCGCGCCGATCCGCGCTTTAGCGATATCCCGGTCAAGGAAAGCTATTCCGAAAAGCAGCCGTTCAATCGCATGCTGGTCAAGCTGAAAGCCGAAATCATCACGATGAAGCACCCGCTGATCCGTCCCGAGCTGGGGCGCGCGCCGTCGGTCGAGCCGAAGACGCTGAAGCGCTGGCTCGATCAGGGGCACGACGATGGCGGCAAGCCGGTGGTGATGCTCGATACGCGCAATGCGTTCGAGGTCGACGTCGGCACCTTCCACGACACCATTGACTACCGCATCGAAAAATTCAGCGAATTCCCGGAGGTCATCGCGGCCAACAAGGATGCGCTGGAAGGCAAGACCATCGTCACTTTCTGCACCGGCGGCATACGCTGCGAAAAGGCGGCGATCCACATGCAGAATGTCGGCTTCGACAGCGTCTACCAGCTGGACGGCGGCATTCTGAAGTATTTTGAAGATGTCGGCGGGGCGCACTACGACGGCGAATGTTTTGTATTCGACTACCGTACCGCGCTCAATCCGCAATTGGAAGAAACGGCGACCACGCAATGTTTCGTTTGCCGCCATGTGGTGACGCCGCGCGAGCAATTGTCGCCGGCTTACGTGCCGGGCAAATCCTGCCCGCATTGCACGCCGCAAGAGACGGCGACGCCGCCGGATGCGGATAACGGCCGCAACGGCGTACAGGCCTGAATCAGGCTTGATTCAAGTTTGAATTCAAGGCAGGCGTCAAACCTGCCGCCATTGCATCGATTCGCCGGCATTCAGCGGCACCACCACGCTGCCGCCCATCGGATAATCCCCGGGCAGCGTCCATTCCTGGCGCTGCAAGGTCACCGTTCCGCTGTTGCGCGGCAATTGATAAAACGCCGGACCGTTGAAACTGGCGAACGCTTCCAGTTTATTCAGTGCGCCGACCTGATCGAAGGCCTGCGCATACAATTCCAGCGCATGCGAAGCGGTGTAGCAGCCGGCGCAACCGCATGCGTTTTCCTTGACGCCTTTCGCATGCGGAGCGGAATCGGTGCCCAGGAAAAACTTGTCGCTGCCGGACGTCGCCGCCGCCACCAGCGCCAGCCTGTGGGTTTCCCGTTTCAGCACGGGCAGACAATAGTAATGCGGCCGGATGCCGCCCTTGAAGATTTCATTGCGGCTGTACAGCAGATGGTGCGCGGTGATGGTGGCGGCGGTCCGGTCGTCGGCCTCGGCCACATACTGCGCCGCATCGCGCGTAGTGATGTGCTCGAACACCACTTTCAGATCCGGCATGTCGCGGCGCAAAGGCTGCAACACATGTTCGATGAAGACCGCTTCCCTATCGAACAGATCGATGGCCGGATCGGTGACCTCGCCATGCATCAGCAGCGGCATGCCGACCGCCTGCATCGCCTCCAGCGCCGGATAGCATTTGCGCAGATTGCTGACGCCCGCGTCCGAATTGGTGGTCGCGCCGGCCGGATACAATTTGACGCCATGGATAATACCGCTGTCCTTGGCGCGGCGGATTTCGTCGGGCGAGGTATTGTCGGTCAAATACAACGTCATCAAAGGCTCGAACCTCATTCCCGCCGGCAACGCCGCCAGAATGCGTTCGCGATACGCCGCGGCCAGCGCAGTGCTGACCACCGGCGGTTTCAGATTCGGCATCACGATGGCGCGCGCGAACTGACGCGCGGTATGCGGCAGCACATCCCTTAAGATTTCGCCGTCGCGCAGATGCAGGTGCCAGTCGTCCGGGCGGGTGATGGTCAGGCTTCGAGTCGCGGTCATTATCGGTTTATTCCTTTTTTGGCGTCCATACTTGCGTAGGCATGTATTTTAACGCAGCACAAAAAAAAGCCGCTTCCGTGGAATCGGCTTCGATTGCGGCGCCCGAACATCCATGGCCCCCCGGACCAGCATCAATGAATGATTTTCGCCAGGAAGTCGCGCGAGCGATCGGAGCGCGGCGCGCCAAAGAACTCGTCTTTCTGGCAATCCTCGACGATCAGACCGCGATCCATGAATACCACGCGGTTGGCCACTTTCTTCGCGAATCCCATTTCGTGCGTGACCACCATCATGGTCATGCCGTCCTGCGCCAGGCCGACCATCACGTCCAGCACTTCATTGATCATTTCCGGATCGAGCGCCGAGGTCGGCTCGTCGAACAGCATCGCGATCGGATCCATCGACAAGGCGCGCGCAATCGCCACGCGCTGCTGCTGGCCGCCGGACAACTGCCCGGGAAATTTGTCTTTCTGCGCGATCAAACCGACCCGATCCAGATATTTCAAACCCTTTTCTGTCGCTTCGTCGGCGCTGCGGCCGAGTACCTTGATCTGGCCCAGGGTGAGGTTTTGGCGGATCGACAGGTGCGGAAACAGTTCGAAATTCTGAAACACCATGCCGATGCGCGCGCGCAATTTCGACAGATTGGTTTTCGGATCGCCGACGGCGATGCCGTCGACCGTGATTTCGCCCTTTTGAAACGGCTCCAGTCCGTTGACCGTTTTGATCAGCGTCGATTTGCCTGAACCGGACGGTCCGCACACCACCACCACATCACCCTTGGCGACGCTGGTCGAGCAATCGGTCAGAACCTGGAAACTGCCGTACCACTTGCTGACATCCTTGAGTTCAATCATCCTGCTCTCCTTATTCTGAATACTTGATTCCGGCTTGCCGGCAATAGCCGCGCGGAAACGCCATTTTAATTAATCGCAGTGCAAATGCGGTTCAGCGAATGATAGCGAAGCGTTGATGCAGCAGCTTCACCGCGTACGACAACGCATAACAGATCACGAAATAGACCACCGCGACAAACAGGTACATTTCCACCAGACGCCCGTCGCGCTGCGCAATTTTCGAGGCGGCGCCGACGAAGTCGGTGATCGACAGCACGTAGACCAGCGATACGTCCTGGAACAGCACGATGGTCTGCGTCAGCAGCACCGGCACCATATTGCGGAAGGCCTGCGGCAGCACGATATTGCCCATGGTTTGCCAGTAGTTCATGCCGAGCGCGTAACCGGCGTTCACCTGGCCGCGCGGAATCGACTGAATGCCCGAACGCATGATCTCGCAGTAATACGCCGCTTCGAACATGATGAACGTGATCAGCGACGACGCCAGCGCGCCGACCTTGACCGGTTCGGTGGAACCGATGATCCATGCGCCGATATACGGCACCAGAAAATAAAACCAGAAAATCACCAGCACCAGCGGAATCGAACGCATCAGGTTGACGTAGCTGGTGGCAATCAGCGACAGCGACCTGTGCGAAGACAGGCGCAGCATCGCCAATATGGTGCCGAAGACGATGCCGCCTATCATCGAGAAGAAGGTCAGTTGCAGCGTAAATGTCATCCCGGTCGTAAACAGGTAGTACCAGGAACGCTCGATGACATTGAAATCGAAATTCGCAAACATAATCAGTGCCCTCCCGTATTCGCGTTGCCGACAGCGATGAAACCGGGCACCGCGGTGGCTTTCTCGAAGCGGTTGGCGGCAAACAGCGCCAATGCCGAGAACAGCAGGTAAATGATCATCGCGCCGGTGTAAGCCTCGAAAATCTGGAATGAAAACTCACGCATCGAGTTCGCCGCGGCGGTCAGCTCGACCAGGCCGATGGTCAGCGCGACCGAGCTGTTTTTGATGATCGCGGCGAATTCATTGGTCAGCGACGGAATCACGATGCGCCCCGCCATCGGCAGCAGCACGTAGCGATACGTCTGCGGCAGCGTCAGGCCGAGCGCCGTGCCGGCCAGTCGCTGGCCGCGCGGCAGCGCATTGATGCCGGCCGAAATCTGCACCGCCACCCGCGCCGAGGTGAACGTGCCCAGACACAATACGGCCGTGATGAATGAAGAATTCGGCATGCTTTTGATGGCGTCGCCTAATGCTGTGGGAACCAGCTCCGGCATCACGAAATACCACAAAAACATTTGCACCAGCAGCGGGATGTTGCGGAACACTTCGACATAGGCATTGCTCAGGCGCACTATCCATTTATTCGGGACGGTGCGCAAAGTGCCGATCGTCACGCCCAGGATCAGGGCGATGATCCACGCGCTCAAGGAGGTGGCCACAGTCCATTTCAAGCCCAGCAGCAAAGAGTCGAAATAGGTCCCCATTCCATCCGGCGATGGCTGCCAGAAGATGCCCCAGTTCCAGTTGTAATTCATAAAATAGTCTCTTCTAGATTATCGATCCGCAATTACGGATAAATCGCCGGTCTACGCCGTCGCCGGACGCTTGCGTTCAGACGCAAAACGGGAGGCCTGCGCCTCCCCGTTTTGCGTTCCCTATCTCATGCCTCTACTTCTTCTTGCCGCTGTCTTTTTGCGCTTGCGGCACGACGGCATAATCGGCAGGATTGCCGGAATCGGTCGGTTTGGCAATCGTCGCCGTCAGTTGCGGACTCATCGGAACGTTCAGATTGATGCCTTTAGGAGGAATCGGCGACAGGAACCATTTGGCGTAAATCTTGTTGATTTCGCCCGACTTCATCAGGTTGATGATCGCGGTGTCGACCACTTTCTTGAACGCGGGATCGCCCTTGCGTTCGATCAGACCGTAGGGCTCGACCGACAGCGCTTCGGTGCTGATCATGTAATCGTTCGGCGCTTTCGAACTTGCCGCCAGCGACGCCAGAAGAATATCGTCCATCACGAAAGCCGTCGCGCGGCCGGTTTCCACCATCAGGAACGCTTCTGCATGATCTTTTGCGGTCAGGATGTTCATGCCCAGGCCGCGCGAGGCGTTCAGTTCCGTCAATTGCTTCAGATTGGAAGTGCCCGAAGTCGAAACCACGGTCTTGCCCTTCAGGTCCGCCAATACCTTGACGCCCGACGATTTTTTCGCCAGTACGCGATTGGCCGTGATGAATGTCGTCGGCGCGAAAGCGACCTGTTGCTGGCGCTCCAGATTGTTGGTGGTCGAACCGCATTCCAGATCGACCGTTCCATTGGCCATCAGCGGGATACGGGTGGCCGATGTCACCGGCACCATTTTCACGTTCAGGGAGGGCATGTCCAGCGATTTTTGCACTGCGGTCGCGGCTTTCAAACACAGATCGATCGAATAGCCTTGATAGGATTGTTTGTCATCCAGATAAGAAAATGGAATGGACGAATCGCGTACGCCCAGTGTCAACGTGCCGGTATCCTTGACTTTTTTTAATGTGCCGGTCAGCGCCTGTGCCTGAACCTGAACCGCACTCGCCAGCACGCCGGCGCCGATCAACAACCCAGCCAATTTCGATATCTTCATAACCCCTCCAGTAAAGTGTGCATTCAGTGTACCAAAACCGTCTCGTGCAAAGTGTAGTTTCTCAGTTGCATAAAACGATTAAATGCATCGATAAAAAAAGGCCGCCGCAGTTCGAAGGCGGCCCTGTCAAACATATGTCAGACCAACAGCGTCCGACCCTTGATCCCCGTTCTCCGCCGTCAGCAAGAAACAGGCCAACGCGCGGCCAAGGGCCATCTCCGCATCGGCTATGCGACGCGGCGAAAACAGCTAAGGGAAAAATAGAGCCTGCCCGACCAAGGGGGTGGCATGGCGCAATGAATCTTCATGGGTGTCTCCTCCTGAAATTATCGTATCGCTCATCCCGGCTTAAAGCTCTGCCGGACGGCGCCCAGCTCGGCCGCTGTCCGGGGATGCATTTGATTATTCTACTTGCCGCCGACGGGATTTCAACGGCATTGTGCTGCTCCTGCGGCCACGCGGTGTCTGGACCAGTATAGCCTCCGGATCGCGTGCGCCCGCATCAAGGATACAGACCCCGCATTTCGCGTGCCTGCAGCACACGGGTGCAGGCCACGATAAATGCGGCGGTCCGCAACGACACCTGCTTTTCGTCGGTGATCTGCCAGACCGCATGGAAGGCCTCGCGCATGATGCGGGTCAGGCGCAGATTGATCTCGTCTTCGGTCCAGAAGAAGCTAGAGAAATCCTGGACCCATTCGAAATAGCTGACCGTCACCCCGCCCGCGTTAGCAATAACATCGGGGACGACCAATATACCCTTGTCGTGCAGTATGTCGTCGGCTTCCGGCGTGGTCGGTCCATTCGCGCCTTCCAATACGATTTTGGCTTTGATGCGGTTGGCGTTCTGATCGGTGATCTGCTGCTCCAGCGCGGCCGGCACCAGAATGTCGCAATCGACGTCCCAAAACTGTGCGCGATTGTCTATCTGTTCGGCATCCGGAAAGCCTTCGACGCTGCCGTTTTTGAGCACGTAATCCTGCAGCGCAACAATGTCCAATCCGCTGCTGCGCAGTACGGTGGATTTGTGATCCTGCACCGCCACCACTTTGGCGCCCGCTTCGGTAAACAGACGCGCCGCGATGCCGCCCACGTTACCGAAACCTTGCACAGCCACCCGCGCGCCGACAATGTCCAGGCCGATCTTGCCGGCCGCTTCGCAACCGACGACAAATACGCCGCGGCCGGTTGCTTCGAAACGTCCCAGGCTGCCGCCCAGCGAAATCGGCTTGCCGGTCACCACGCCCGACGCCGTGCTGCCTTGATTCATCGAATAGGTGTCCATCATCCACGCCATGATTTGCGCGTCGGTGTTGACGTCGGGCGCCGGAATGTCCTTGTTGGGCCCGATGATGATGCCGATCTCGCTGGTATAACGCCGCGTCATGCGCATCAGTTCGGCGCGCGACAAGGTCTTCGGATCGACCCGGATGCCGCCTTTGGCGCCGCCGTACGGCACATTCACCGCCGCGTTCTTGACCGTCATCCAGGCCGACAGCGCCATCACTTCCGACAGCGTGACGTCCTGGTGGAAGCGCACGCCGCCCTTGCCGGGGCCGCGTGATGTATTGTGCTGGACCCGATAACCCTCGAAATGGGCGATGCTGCCGTCGTCGCGTTCGATCGGCACGTCCACTATCAGAATCCTTTTCGGCCGCTTCAGCGTTTCGACCCAGCGCGCCAGCGAGCCCAGATGCGGCGTGACGCGATCGACTTGCTGCAGATAAATGCCCCACGGCCCGATATCGTGCGGCGTGAGATACGAAGGCACCTGGTGTTGAGTCAATGGAATGGACATTTGGCTGTTACTCCCTGTTGGCAAATCGAAGGTGCTTTAAGTGCAGGCATCGATGAAACACCGGCAACGGCAATGTAATGAATGCCCCCCTGGAGAGCCAATGCTTTGTATGCATGCAACTATGCATTTTTTGCATACATGAGCTAAACCGGTTTTTTGCCGCGGCCGCGACGAGCAACTGCGCCCTTTTCCGGGTCGGCTTTCTGTACTGTTGCGCCAGCAAGATCGGGACTCGTTTCGAATTTATCCGCCGTTTTCGACCGGCTGGCAAGCTGAACTTGCGACAAGTGATTCCAGAGGCGATCAACAATGGCTTTCCCGCCCCGTTGCGCGGTCGGACGTTCGCGATAAAGCCGAATTTCCATCTCGACCGACCAGGCGGATTGCCCGCCATCGGCAGGCGCCAGTTGCCTGGACCGCACTTCGCGGCTCACTGACGACTCCGGCAGGAAAGCCACGCCGTGTCCCTCCAGCGCCATCATCTTCAAACTTTCCGCCATGTCGGTTTCATAGCGTTTCAGCAAATGCAGCGGATTTTTGACGTCCGACAAAATCAGTTCGACCATGCGGCCCAGATAGGCGTTTCCGGTGTACGACAGAAACGGCAGCGGCTGCTGCGGCGTGCCCGGCAGTACGAATGCAGGCATGCCGGCCTTGTCGCAATGCGCATAGGCGCGCAATGTTTCGTGTCCCATCGTGAGCATTTCGTAGCGGCCGGTATCGAGCTGCACCGGCTGGCGCGGATGGTGATAGCACAACAGCAGATCGCAGCCGCCTTCGACCATCGTCATCACGGCGTCGTGCACGTTGAGCGCCATCAGACGCGTATTGAGCGGGCCGAAACTTTGCTCCAGCCGGCTCAGCCATTTCGGGATATAGGTCAGCGACAGCGCGTGCGGCACCGCGAAATCGATCGTGATGGGAGCGGTCGGCCGGTTACCCCGCAACAGCGCGCGGGTGTTGATGATCTGGCTTAGCATGTCGACCGCCTGTTCGTAGAACACGACGCCGGCTTCGGTCAGCCGGGTCGGGTACGCGGTACGGTCGATCAGATCCGCGCCCAGCCATGCTTCCAGCGATTGAATGCGACGCGAAAACGCGGGCTGGGTAACGTGGCGCAACTCCGCCGAGCGGCTGAAACTGCGCGTCTCCGCCAGCGAAATGAAATCTTCCAGCCATTTGGTTTCCATAGTGCGATCGCAATGTGATTGATTCGATTTTCAATAGGGCGCTCGACTGCGCCGGGCATTTCGTCACAATTCCGGCGTCAACTCCATTTCCTGCCGCGCCTGCTGTAGTTGCCACATCTGGCAATACATGCCGCCCTGCGCCAACAGCTCGAGATGCCTGCCGCGCTCGACGATACGGCCGCGGTCCATCACCAGTATCTGCTGGGCGTCGGCGATGGTCGACAGGCGATGCGCAATGACCAGCGTGGTCCGGTTGCGCGCGATATCCTTGAGTTGCGACTGGATCGCCTGCTCCGCCTTCGAATCCAGCGCCGAGGTCGCTTCATCGAAAATCAGAATCGCCGGATTCTTCAGCAGGGTGCGCGCAATCGCCACGCGCTGCTTTTCGCCGCCGGACAATTTGAGCCCGCGCTCGCCGACCATGCTGGCGTAACCGTCCGGCAGCGACATGATGAAATCGTGTATCGACGCAGCCTTGGCCGCGGCCACCACCCGCTCCTTGCCGCAGTCCGGCTCGCCGTAAGCGATGTTGTATTCGATCGTGTCGTTGAATAGCACCGTATCCTGCGGCACGATGCCGATGGCGTGGCGCAGCGACGCCTGGGTGACGGCCCTGATATCCTGTCCGCCGATGGCGATGCCGCCGGCGTTGACGTCGTAAAAGCGGAACAGCAGCCGCGACAGCGTTGACTTGCCCGAGCCGCTATGGCCGACCACCGCGGTGGTAGTGCCGGCGGCGATCGTGAAGTCGATATCGAACAGAATCTGCCGCTTGGCTTCGTAACTGAAACCGACATGCGCAAAACGCACATCGCCCGCCGGTTTGCGCAATGGCTGCGCATCGGGCGCGTCCGCAATTTCGTCCGCTTCGCCGAGCAGCGCAAACAGCCGCTCCATGTCGGCCAGGCTTTGCTTGATCTCGCGATACACCACCCCCAGGAAACCGAGCGGAATGTAAAGCTGGATCATGAAGGCATTGACCAGCACCAGATCGCCCAGCGTCATCGTGCGGTCGATCACGCCGAGCGTGGCGCGCCACAATATCAGTGTGACCGCGATCGCGATGATGGACGACTGTCCGATATTGAGCAGCGACAGCGAGGCCTGCGATTTGACCGCCGCCGTTTCATATTGCCGCAGACCGGCGTCGTAACGGTTGGCTTCGTAATCGGCGTTGTCGAAATAGCGTACCGTTTCGTAATTGATCAGGGAATCGATGGCGCGGGTGTTGGCCTTGGAATCGAGCGCATTCATCGTGCGGCGGAAATGCGTGCGCCATTCGGTGACGGAGATCGTGAAGCCGATGTAGCACAGCAGTGCGCCGGTGGCGATGACGGTAAACCAGATATCGTAATGCCAGGCCAGATAGGCCACTACCAGCGTGATTTCGATCAGCGTCGGCAGAATGCTGAACAGGCTGTACGACACCAGCGACGATATGCCGCGCGTGCCGCGTTCTATGTCGCGCGTCAGGCCGCCGGTCTGGCGGTTTAAATGAAACCGCATGGACAACGCATGCATATGGCGGAATACCTGCAGCGCGACGGTGCGCACGGCGCGCTGCGTGACTTTGGCGAACACGAATTCGCGCAGCTCCGTAAACACCGTGGTGGCCAGCCGCAACGCGCCGTACGCCAGCAAAATGCCCAACGGCAGCACCAGCATCGCCTGCGGATGAGACGGCGCTATCGTCAGGCCGTCGATCAGCCGTTTCATCAACAGCGGCACGCCGACGTTGCTCACCTTGGCCGCGACCAGGAATATCAGGGCCATCGCTACGCGCCCCCGGTATGTCCACAGATAGGGCAGCAGGGTTTTTAGAGTGGCCCAGTCCCTGCCGGCATTGGATTTGGCTGATCCGCCGCCGGATGGCGCGGGGGGCGGAGGTAGGGCTGAATATTGGCGCATGACTTAATCGGATAGGCCCAAATGCGGGCCGAATGGTTTATGCTTCCGTAGACGATAAAATAATTGAGTAACTTCAGGGCCACGAGCTTGGGAAACAATAGATGAGTGATGATAGCAACAACAAATTACCAGCGGGGAAAATACCGCAATTACGGGTCATGCCGATGCCTGCCGACGCCAATGTGCACGGCGACGTGTTCGGCGGATGGATCATGGCGCAGGTCGACATTGCCGGTTCGCTGCCGGCCACGCGGCGCGCCAACGGACGGGTCGCCACCATCGCGGTGAATTCCTTCGTCTTCAAACAACCGGTATTCGTCGGCGATCTGCTGTCGTTTTATGCCGATATCGTCAAAGTGGGCAATACCTCCGTCACCGTCAATGTCGAGGTGTATGCCGAGCGTAACCGGCTTGAGGCCGACACGGTCAAAGTCACGGAAGCCACGCTGGTGTATGTCGCCACCGGCAGCGACCGCAAGCCGCGCAAGATTCCGGCGCTGATCTAAGGGGCGCGAAGAAACCGCAACAACCGCCGTACGGTGTTCCGCCCTGGCTTCGACACTCTGGAACGATGGAGTAGATAGGAGGAAACATGTTAAAGCAAGCAATGTCGGCATGCGGCATGATCGCCGCGCTGCGCGGCGTGAAACAGGATGAAGCGGCAGCCATCGGCGATGCCTTGTACCGCTCCGGCTTCCGTATGATCGAAGTGCCGCTGAACTCGCTGCAACCGTACGACAGCATCCGTATTTTGCGCGATACGCTGCCGCCGGACTGTCTGGTCGGCGCCAGCGCCGTCATCGGTATAGGCCAGGTCGATCAGGTCAAGCAGGCCGGCGGCGATTTGATCTCAATGCCGCACTGCGACGGCGAGGTCATCCGCGCCGCCAAAACGGCCGGCATGGCGGCCGCGCCGGGCGTGGCGACCTTGACCGAAGCCTTCGCGGCGCTGGCAGCCGGCGCCGATATATTGATGTTGTTTCCGGCCGAACAACTCGGCCCGCATGTGGTCAAGG
>JAQGLY010000084.1 GCA_028292625.1 Herbaspirillum sp.
GCTTGAATGCCGGGTCCATCCATGCGCGTGCGACGATGCGCGCGCCGTTGAACGGGCCGGCCACGGTTTCAAAATGGCTCAGCACGGTATCGACGGAATCGCTGCCCAGCACGCCCTTCTTGATCAATAGTGCTTCCAGTGCGCGCACCTTGGCGGCGCTGGCGGTTTCGCGGTCGTCGTCGTAGTCGAATAATTGACTCATGATTATTTCCTTCGTTGAATTATTGAGCTGTCTTCAGATAGGCATCGAAAAGATCGGCATAGATCACGGTGTTGGGTTCGCTCTTCTCCGCGCCCCAGATATCGGCCGCGTGGAACGACACGCAATACACGTGTTGCGGGCCTTCCAGACCGTCCGGTCCGGTGCTGACGAAGTACTCGAACGCGCCCGGATACACTTCGGTGACGACGCCGCGCTTGTTACGCAAAAAGCCTGGCAAACGGCTGTGTTCGGCGGCCTCGGGATCGCCGACATGCACCACATCGCCGACTTTGAAGCGTGGCGGCACGGTCGGCGCACGCAAACCGGAATCGCCGAGTTTCAGATAGCGATTGATCTGTTCCTTCAACGCGGGATTCGCTTGATCCGGCAACGGTGCGTCAGGTTGTTGACGATAGTGTTCAGTCAATTTTTCGAGTTCCTCCGCAGCGACGTAACCACGATCGACGAAGAACTGACTGATGCCCATCAACCATTTTTCGTAATAGCGATACTTGAAGTATTCCAACGGTTGCATGCCCTCCGCGCCGGTGCGCAAGTGCGCCCAGGTCCAGGTTTCCTTGAAGGCGGTCGGGACTTTGTCCATCGGATATTTCGGCAGCGCCTTATCCAGATGCACGCTTTCGGCCATCATCACGGTGTGAATGCCGAAGATGCGTTTTTCCCATTCGGATACGAATACCTTGGTTTCAAGATTGACCGGTCCCAGATTCTCCAGACCGCCGAGGTAATGTTGCAGCTTCATGATGTTCTCCCGTTAAGAAACGTTACACATATGCGTGATTGGAAATGGAATGCGCGCACGACAAGAAGCCGCTTCGCAGCACGTCGATATCGAGCTGGCGCCCGATGACGACCATACGGCTGATGCGCGGCGCATCGCTCGCCCAGCGCTTGCCGGGCCTGGCTTCGGTCAGCATGTGCACGCTGTGAAAATAAAACTGGCGCGCTTCGCCGTGAAAATCCAGCACGCCTTTCATGCGCATGATGTTCTGGTCCGGCTGCGACGTCAGCTGCGTGGCCCAGCGGCTGAAGCGTTCGGCGTCGATCGGCAATGCGCTTTCCAGCGCAAGCGACGTGATGGAATCGTCATGCTCATGATCGTGTTCCTCTTCCAGAATGCCGGGTTCGATCGTCAGCAGATTCGGCAATGAAAAACGCTGTACGCCGAGCAATTCGCCGCTGGCTACAGACGCGTTGTTGGTGCGGACGATGGTTGCGATCGGATTGATCGAATGCAGATAGCTTTCCAGTACGTCGAGCTGATCTGCCGGCATCAGATCGACCTTGTTCAGCACAATCAGATCGGCAAATGCAATTTGTTCGGTCGCGATGCCGTCATGGACGTGGTGGTGGAAGTTGGCGGCATCGACCAGCGTAACCACGGATTCCAGCTCGACCTGCGTTAGCAGATCGGCGTCGGCCAGAAATGTCTGCAACACCGGCGCCGGATCGGCCAAGCCGGACGTTTCGATGATCAGGCGATCGAGCGCGATGTCTTCACGCGCCAGCAATGTTTTGACGCCGACGACCAGATCGGTGCGTACCGTGCAGCAGACGCAGCCGTTGCGGATTTCGATGAGCGCATTGTCGTCGGCCACAATCAGGTCGCCGTCGATACCGACTTCGCCGAACTCGTTGACGATGACGCCGATCATGCCGTCGCTTTGCGCCAGCAAATGATTCACCAGCGTGGTCTTCCCGGCGCCGAGAAAGCCGGAAATCACGGTGACGGGTAATTTCTTTGTCTTCATGTGTTACCTCCAGGAAAGCGCATCGAAAAGCGGCGCGTTTGTCCGACCGAACCGATTCTGCCGACAATGGAAACCCATTTCCATCGCTATTTTTTCGATGTCCGTTATGGTCGTATTAGTGACAAAAATGATGTTGAACTTGTCCTTTTTTGTAAAACATACCGAAAATGGACAAGTCCGTTTGTTGCGGAAATCCCCGATCCGGCCGCGAATTTGAGCGCGGACATTCAAATGAAGGGACGATGCGGGGGTTGAATCAGGCAGGCTTACGCTGTAGAAGCGTAACCGTAGGGAGGAGAGTCTGGCGATGGCAAGCCGTCATCCTGGCTGGATGGGGCCTGCCGGCCTCAGCGACGCGATTATTTCGCGGAGCGCTGGCTTCGGTAAGTAACTTCAGTTCTTCGGCAGAAAGTTGCAGGCGAGTGGCCGACCAACGTTTCCCGCCGTTTTTCCAAGGATTTTCTTAGGCGATCAGAGGACGCGTGCCGGCGCCGGACACTGCTCTTATATCCGTCCGATGCAGGTCCGTTTCGCCACTTTGAGCCTGCGGCGATCGGTCGTCGACGAGACGGAATACTTCCACCACCTGCGCCAGATGTCTGGCCTGCTCTTTCAGCGATCCGGCCGCGGCGGCGGCTTCTTCGACCAACGCGGCGTTCTGCTGGGTGACCTGATCCATCTGACCGATGGCCTGGCTCATCTGGTCTATGCCGGAGCTTTGCTCCTGCGAGGCCACCAGGATTTCGGACATGATGTCGGTCACTTGGCGCACGCTTCTGACGATTTCGTCCATCGTGCTGCCGGTTTCGCTCACCAGGCGGCTTCCGGCGTCGACTTTTTCCACCGAATCGCCGATCAGGGTTTTGATTTCGCGCGCGGCGGCGGCCGACCGCTGCGCCAGATTGCGTACTTCCGCCGCGACCACGGCAAAACCGCGGCCCTGTTCCCCGGCGCGGGCGGCTTCGACAGCGGCATTGAGCGCCAGGATGTTGGTCTGGAACGCGATGCCGTCGATGACGCTGATGATGTCGACGATTTTCTTCGACGATGCGTTGATCGAACCCATGGTAGTGACCACGCGGGACACCACCTCGCCGCCCTTGACCGCCACTTCGGACGCCGATGCGGCCAGATTGTTGGCCTGCTGCGCATTGTCGGCGTTCTGTTTCACGGTCGAAGTCAATTCTTCCATCGACGAAGCGGTTTCTTCCAGCGCCGCGGCCTGTTGTTCGGTGCGCGACGACAGGTCCAGATTACCGGCGGCGATTTGTTCGGAGCCGGTGGCGATCGACTGGGTGCCGTTGCGCACTTCCGACACGATGTTGCCGAGGTTCTCGGTCATCTCTTTCAACGACTGCATCAGTTGACCGGTCTCGTCTTTCGATGTGACGTCGACCCGCAACGACAAATCGCCTTGCGCAACGGACTTGGCGACCAGCACCGCGCGGCCGATCGGACGAGTGATGCTGCGGGTCGCCAGCCAGGCCAGCAATGCGCCCAGCGCGACGGCGACGGAACTCAATGCAAACATCCATATCCGGGCATGGTCGTAAGCGGCGGCGGCTTTGGTGACTACTTCGGCATTGCGTTTTTCGACGATTTTTCCGAGATCTTCAGCCGCGCTCATTGAGGTTCTCAGTATATTGCGCGATACCTTGATGTACTCGAAGCTTGCGTCGAAACTCTTGTGCGTGCGAAGTGCATCGAACAACTGATCTTCGACCGGAATGACCTTGGCGTTGAGATCGATCAGTTGCGCCAGCAGCTTATTTTCGGCTTCCCCCTCATGGCTGGACTTGGCGTAGATCGCTTGGAGTTTCTTGCTTTCCCTGTCGAATATGGCGCGGCTGTCCTTGACCCGCTCGAGTTCCTTGCTCAGGCGCTCGGCCTGGTCGCGCTCCTGGTCAGGCATCTTCTCTGCGGATGCGCCGCGTTCATCGCTGAGCGACGAGATGTGCAGGTTGCGTACCGACAGCGCGCGTTCGAAGACCGTGATCCGCATCGCGGCGGCAGCCTTCAGCTCGACGTTATTTTCTTCCGCGATATTTCTGAGCCACGACTGGATTTCGCTCATGCCGCTCAGGCCCAGCAAGGTCACCACGACCAAAAAGATCAGCATGACCCCAAATGCCGCGCCGAGACGGCGTCCGATTTTCATATCCCCGAATTTCATTATTTTCCCCAAGTTATCGGTACCGGGAACAATAACACCCGGTTTGTTGGCAACGGTTTCGTTTTTTTTTAAAAGCGCTGCTTACCGGTGATTAGAAGCTGCCTAGGCGACAAGATCGTGCGTGCCGGCGGCGAACAACTCTTCCACGGTATATGGTCTGGTCAGGATGTTTTGCTCGACCGCATAGCCGATCACCGCTTCCAGCATCTTACGATTCGGCTCGATGCCATACGGCAGCGGATCGGCGCCGGTGATTTCCAGCACGCGCGCGGCGGTCTTGTCGTTTTTGGTCGGATTGGCGATCTGACCGTTGCGCAGGCGCTCGAGGTACGGACGCTTGGCTGCGGCAAAGGCATTGAAAATGTCCTGCGCCAGGCCGGGATGGGCGGCCAGCAGCTCGTCGCGCACCACCAGCGTGTGATTGATCGGATAATGGCCGCGCTCGCGCAGCGCTTTGTAGCCGGCTTCGGCCGCGTCCGGAATCAGCGTTTTGACGTCCGGATCGTCGAATTCGCCGCCGATGACGGCGGCCAGTTCGCCCGAGGCCAGCATTTCCGCAGCGGTCTTGCCCGGTTCGGCATTGACGACGTTGGCGGGCGGCTGGAATTCGGCCACGTGCTCCTCACCGAAACGCACCCAGGTGATTTTGTTCAGATCGACGCCATATTCGTGCTGCAGCACGCTGCGCGCCCAGACCCCGGCGGTCACCGTATAGCCGCGGCCCAGGCCGACCTTCTTGCCTTCCAGGTCCTTCGGCGTTTTGACGATGCCAAGCTTGCTGTGATGGACGATGGCGCCGTGATGGAACGCGCGGATCAGGAAGATCGGCAGCGCGGTGAAGGGCTTGCCGTAGGCGCGCGCGCTCAGATAGGTGGTGATCGCCATTTCCGAAATATCGAATTCGGTCCCGCGCACCATGCGGCGAAACGCCTGGATGATTCTCTGCACTTCTTCGAATTCGAACTCGAAGGTTTGCGGTTTGACGGTGCCGTCTTTCAACGCGCTGGTATGGCCCAGGGTTTGTAACGCAGTTTTAAGCTTTTGCATTTGCCTGTCTCCAGAGTTTGGTTCGCGGCGCAGCGACTGCCGCGCCTTGGTGTGCCGACATCTAGCAGCAATCGCCCCAGTCGTCCCCGATCAGCGCCGTCTTCATCCAGTACGGCGGCAGATCGTCTTCGATGACGTCGAGTGCCGGTTTGAAAAATTTGAAATGGTGCCGCTGCTCGTTTTCCCAGAAGGCCACCACGGTTTCCAGCGGAGGACAGCCCGGCTGGCTGCATGCGACTTCCGAGACCAGCACCGCGGCTTCGGGCGATAGCGAAAAACGGATGCGCGTCCAGTCGGCGATGCGATCGAGCGCCTGAATCTGCGCGGCGCTTTTCCTGACATTTCCGAGCATTGCGCCTCCCGCCGTTGCCTGTTACCCAATACCGCATTATGCCTCTATGGGAGGGCCTGCAAGAGGCGGCCCATGCGGCGAACGGCTCCGGAACTGCGATACACATATCCTTTTGCAAGGCTGCGCCTCTCGTTCCATCCCTATGCCGTTCGCCGCGCCGACTAAACGCTTGATCCCCCGATCAGCGTTTTCCCAAAGCGGTCGATATCAGACTGTGGTCAGCGGTACGCCTTCCTTGGCGATCAGGGCGTCCTTGGCCGCGTCCTTGAACGCGACGTCCGGCGGCAACACGATCGATGCGGAGCGCACGCGCTGATGTTCGGCCGTCAGGCCCGGCAGCGGCTGGCCTGCCTCCATGGCTTTGATGGCCTTGCGCAGACGGTGACGCGCCATGATGATGCCGTTGTCGGTCGATACCAGGTTTTCCTTGCTGCGGTCGCAAATCGCGCCCATGCTTTCCTGCAGCGACGCATCCTGAATGCCGATGCCTTCAATGCCGCTGTAGGTCAGGCCGGCTTTTTGCGAAGCGCGATCCATCAGGTAATCGTTGGTCTTGTTCTGCACCGGGATGTACGTGCCCGGAATGGTCTTGACGTGAATGCCGTGGCCTTCCTTCATCGCGGTCATTTCCTTGTCCGACAGATCGCGCATCGGGTGGTAGTCGTAGCTCCAGGACCAGCAGTTTTCGTCATCGATAGGCACCCAGAAATGGCCGTGGATAGGGTGATCGCCGCGCGGTGGAATCGCGGTGAAGCAAGGCATCACCCACTGCGTGATGCGCCAGTAGTAGTTGCCGTTCTCCGCATTGCGGCGCGCGCCGATGTACAGGCCGCCGTCGGATTCGACCACTTCGAACTTCACCAGGAAGTCCTGCAGATTGTATTGATTGCCCTTGGCGCCCTTGAACAGCGGATCGCGCTCGAGAGCGCCGCCATGCAGGAAGGATACGTGGCTGGAATCTATGCCGCCTTCCATCGCCTGCAGATAATTGCATTCCTGGAAGCGCTTGGACATGTAGCGGCGCTTCGGGCCGACCATCGCGAATTCGAATTCGGGCAGCGCAGGCTGCAGTTCCGGCGGTCCCATGTAAGTCCACAGCACGCCGCCTCTTTCGACCAGCGGATAGGACTTCAGCTTGATCTTTTTGCAGTAGCCGCTTTCGACGGTTTCGGATGGCACGTCGACGCATTGGCCGGTGGTGTCGTATTTCCAGCCGTGATAAGGGCAGCGCAGCCCCTTTTCTTCGTTGCGTCCAAACCACAACGATACGCCGCGGTGAGCGCAGAATTCATCCATCAAACCCATCTTGCCTTCGCTGTCGCGGAATGCGATCATCCGTTCGGACAGCAATTTCACGCGCACTGGCGGGCAGTCGTTCTCAGGCAGTTCCTCGGTCAGCAGCGCCGGCTGCCAATAGCGGCGGAACAGATCGCCCATCGGGGTGCCAGGGCCGGTCTGCGTGAGGATTTCGTTTTGGTCTTTTCTCTTGTTCGGAGCGGCCTGGACGGATGTTTCTGCGTTTGTTGTCATTAAAAAAAATCTCCTCTCGGATCTATGGTGCAATAGGGTCAGGACGCATCTGTGAAAACCATAGTTCTTGAAAAAACCGTAGTTCTTATATGCGGAACTCTGTTCCTTTAAAGGGATTTACGATATCATTTCTACCGTTGCGGTGTCAATGAGATGCCGTTGACGGAATTGGCAAATCCTGCCTTTTGCAAACAACTTCGCTACAAGCGCAACACCACATACACATCATGACTGAGACAAAAGACTTTCATCTGCTGAACCTGCTTGAACTTTGCCCCAGCGCCGATATCGCGCCTGGCGCGGCCATCAAGATCGAAAAAGATGGCCTGTCGCTGGCGGTCTTTCACATCGACGATCAGTTCTACGTCACCGACGATCTGTGCACGCACGGCCCGGGTTCGCTGTCGGAAGGCTACATCGAAGGCGACGTCGTGGAATGCGATTTTCATAATGGTGCGTTCAACATCCGCACCGGCGAGGTCGTGACGCCGCCCTGCATGGTGCCGTTGCGCACCTATGCCGTGCATGCGGTGGACGGCAAGGTGTATATCGATCCCAGCCAGCCTGCATTTTCGGCGGACGCGCCGAATTGTCCGAAAGCGCAGTAATGCTTTCGTAGCCGGCGGACAATGGTCCGATCGGTTTGTAATGAAAAACGAGCGCCTGTGCGCTCGTTTTTCACTTCATCGTTGCCCCTGCCTTACTTCGACGACTGGCGCGTAATGATTTCGCGGTACAGATTGGCCCACTTGTCGTTTTGGTCCAGGATGATTTTAGGATCGATGAACTTGATCGGCATCTTGTTCAGCTTGGTGTCGACCTTGGTGCTGGTCGGCACATAGCTGCGGTCCAGCAGCAGCGCTTGCGCGTCGCTGATCATGAAGTCGAAGAACAGGGTGGCGGCATAGGGATGCGGCGCCCGTTTCAGCACGGCGATGCCGTTGGGACGGGCGATGGCCGGCGAGATGGTGCCCCAATCCAGCGACGCGCCCTTGTTCTTCAGTTGCTCGGCCTTGTAGTTGTAGACGGTCAATGCAAGCGGCACTTCGCCGGAAGCGACCAGATTGGCCAGCAAGGTATGGCCCTTACGCACCGAGATGCCATTGGTGGCGACGATGTCGCGGAACAGTTTCAAGCCTTTTTGTTCACCCAGCTCCAGCACCACACCGGCGAACCAGTCCAGATCTTCGGCTTCGATACCCAGCTTGCCCTTCCATTTGGGATCCAGCAGATCGTAGTACGTCTTGGGCAGGTCGGCCTTTTTCACCAGATTGGTGTTGTAGGCATACGCAAAGATATTCAGACGCGTGCCTATCCATTCGCGGTGCGGTTGAATCGCTTGCGGAATCAGGTCCGCCAGATACGGCGACTTGATCTCCTGAAGTACTTTTTCGCGATGCAGCGCTTCCAGTTCGGGACCGTTGGTTTCGATTGCGTCGACCTCGAAGCGATTGGCGCGCGCTTCCGTGACGGCCCGCTGCAGCACGTTTTCGGACCCGGCGCGCCAGACCTTTATCTTGACCCCGTATTTCTTTTCGAAGGCAGTGGTCAGCACCAGCATGTCGTCGACCGGCACCGACGAATAAATCATCAGCGCACCTTCTTTTTTGGCGCCTTCGATCAGCTTCTGCTGGCGATCCGGGCCGTTATACGACGCGATTTGCGCCATGGTCATGCCTTGCGCGATGGCCGGCGCCGGCGCGGCCGCGGCCAGTGTCAGCGCGATACCGATGCAGGCGCCGCTCAACGCCGCCGCCAGGGAACGCTGTTGGAATTGTGGGAGTGGGTTCATAAACACCTTTTATTAGAATAGTAGTAATAAAGCGTGGATGCATGCACAAGCATTGATGCCGCTGTCCCTGCCCATCCGCTTTTGTTTATAATTTTTTACGTTTCGCTTAAAAATCTTTTTTACTTCTTACTCTGCCGCGTGCGAATTCCACTTGCGCCGGCGATCGGCAAGCCGTCCGTCATGCACATGCTGACCAGTGGACTGTCACGCCCGAGTCGGAAGTGCCTGTCATGTCCACGACACCCATGGCAGCGTTGCAAATGCTCGCAATAGTCTCCGCTATTGCTGCGCTTTGCGCCTTGCCCTGCGCGCCGTGTACGCGCCCTTCACTTCCGAATCGGGTGTGACGGTCCACTAACACGGCATAAGCGCACGACAAGAGGCCAGATACTGATTACTTACGTATTATGCAGCTTCCATTACCTTCTTTTTCAGATACTCGGCCACCAGTTCAGGCGTCAGGATCACGCCGGCACGGTATTCGGGAGCATCTTCCAGCTGTTCCAGATCGTTCAGGCCGAATTTCTCATAGATGCGGTTGATCGCGGAGATCAGACGCACCGGACGGTCCGGATCGGCGTTGAAATGCTGATGGATGGTG
>JAQGLY010000085.1 GCA_028292625.1 Herbaspirillum sp.
GCTTGAATGCCGGGTCCATCCATGCGCGTGCGACGATGCGCGCGCCGTTGAACGGGCCGGCCACGGTTTCAAAATGGCTCAGCACGGTATCGACGGAATCGCTGCCCAGCACGCCCTTCTTGATCAACAGTGCTTCCAGTGCGCGCACCTTGGCCGCGCTAGCGTTCTCGCGGTCGTCGTCGTAGTTGAATAAGTCACTCATGATGGGTCCTTGCATTGAATTAGTGGGATGTCTTCAGATAGGTGTCGAACAGATCGGCGTAGATGACCGTGTTCGGTTCGCTCTTGGCCGCGCCCCAGATGTCGGCCGCGTCGAACGCGACGCAGTACACGTGTTGCGGTCCTTCCAGGCCATCCGGTCCGGTCGAAACGAAGTATTCGAATGCGCCCGCATACACTTCGGTGACGGTGCCGCGTTTGTTGCGCAGGAATCCAGGCAGGCGGCTGTGTTCGGCCGCCTCGGGATCGCCGACCAGCACAGTGTCGCCGGCCTTGAAGCGCCGCGCCGCGGATAGCGCGCGCAGGCCGGAATCGCCGCGATTCAGGTAGCGCACCACCTGTTCTTTCAGTGCAGGATTTTCCTGGACCGGCAAGGGCGCATCGGGCTGGGCGCGATAGTGATTGGTCAGCTGCGCGAGTTCTCCGGCAGCGATGTAACCGCGATCGATGAACATTTGGCTGATGCCCATCAACCATTTTTCGTAATAGCGATACTTGAAGTATTCGAACGGTTGCATGCCCTCCGCGCCGGTGCGCAGGTGCGCCCAGGTCCACTTTTCCTTGAAGGTGGTCGGGACTTTGTCCATCGGATATTTCGGCAGGGCCTTGTCCAGATGCGGGCTGGCGGCCATCATCACGGTGTGAATGCCGAAGATGCGTTTTTCCCATTCGGCGACGAATACTTTTGTTTCAAGACTGACCGGCCCGAGATTCTCCAGGCCGCCGAGATAGTGTTGCAGCTTCATGATGGTCTCCAGTTAAAAATGTTACGCGAAGGCTTGATTGGAAATGGAATGCGCACACGACAAAAATCCCTTTTGCAGCGTGTCGATGTCAAGATTGCGGCCGATGACGACCAGACGACTGACGCGCAACACATCATTCGGCCAGCGTTTCCCCGGTTTGGCTTCGGTCAGCATGTATACGCTGTGAAAATAGAACTGGCGCGCTTCGCCGTGAAAATCCAGCACGCCTTTCATGCGCAGGATGTCCAGGCTGAACTGCGCGGTCAACTGCGTGGTCCAGCGGCTGAATCGTCCGGCGTCGATCGGCAGCGTGCTTTCGATCGAAAGCGACGTGATCGAATCGTCGTGCTCGTGATCGTGTTCCTCTTCCAGCATGCCGGGTTCGATCGCCAGCAGATTCGGCAATGAAAAACGCTGTACGCCGAGCAATTCGCCGCTCGCTACAGACGCGTTGTTGGTGCGGATGATGGTCGCGACCGGATTGAGCAATCGCAGATAAGTCTCCAATACCTGAAGCTGCCAGACTGCGATAAGATCGACCTTGTTCAAGACAATCAGGTCGGCAAAGGCAATCTGCTCGGTCGCAATGGCGTTATTCAAGTAGTGACGGAAGTTGGCGGCGTCGACCAGCGTCACGACCGCTTCAAGCTCGACCTGCGTGAGCAGATCGGCATCGGCCAGGAAGGTTTGCAGCACCGGTGCCGGATCGGCCAGGCCGGAGGTTTCGATGATAAGGCGGTCGAGCTTGATGTCTTCACGCGCCAGTAGGGTCTTGACGCCGGCGACCAGATCGGTGCGTACCGTGCAGCAGACGCAGCCATTGCGAATTTCGATCATGGGGTTGTCGTCGGCGACGATCAGTTCGCCATCGATGCCGACTTCGCCGAACTCATTGACGATCACGCCGATCGTGTCGCCGGCGTTGTGCGCCAGCAGACGATTGACCAGCGTCGTCTTACCTGCACCGAGAAACCCGGAAATTACGGTCACGGGAATTTTCTTTGTGTTCATGCTGTCGCCTTCAGAATATAGCAAACCGGCACGTACCATGAAGATTCAATGGGTGTACGTGTGCCAGCGTCACGAATAGCTGAGTGTCCTGGCTTGCTCAAAACTACGCAAAATCAGGTCTATATAATCCAATGATTGGAGGTGGCGGCCGGGCTGCTGTTGATGCTTGGTTCATGGCGAGTTCCTCTTGTGCGGGATTTCAATTTACGTCGGCCGGGTCACACATCGGTCTCCAAAGTGGGAAATCTGGTCACATTCGTCGCTTTCGGAGGCTGCCGATGTTGGCCCGTCGCCCAAATTATGCGAACCCGCTTTTCGCAGTCGCGCCTTTTCTATCCGATGCCGCCAAAGGTACATCAACAGCAGCGCCATTTGCCGCCAAGCGTTTGCGCATCGGGGACAAGATCAACTTTGCAGAAAGACCGGCAACAATTGTGATGATGGCCGCGACTACAAATACACGGCTCCAGTTGCCACCTGTAGCCAATACCGATGCCAGCGGGACCAGCAACGCAGCCGTACCTTTTGCGGTATAGAGCGTGCCGGCGTTGCCTGCCGCAAACTTGCTACCGAATATGTCCGCGCAAATTGCCGGGAAAATCGAGAAAATCTCGCCCCAGCACAGGAAAACCAGCGCTGCAAAAATCATAAACGCATATGGATCATGGCCGAATTTCATCAAGCCTAACAACGCCAGGCCCTCGCCTACGAATACGATGGCCATGGTGTTTTCACGACCGATTTTGTCAGAGACAAAACCGCACAGAGGACGCGTAAGGCCATTTGCCACGTTATCGATCGACAGGGCCATCGTCAACAATGGCAGAGTTGCGCCGAACAACGTCATTGGTAATGAAGCGATACCGAAATCATTGGCGATCGGCCCAAGTTGTGCCGTTGCCATCAAACCACCAGAAGCCACCAGAACGAACATGGTGTAGAGCACCCAAAAAACAGGTGTTTTAAGCATTTGCTTGGTGCTGTAATCGACCTTGCTCGCCGAGTTTGCTTTTGTCGTTGCAACCTTTGTTGCAACGGGCTTCACCAACAACATCGCCAGGATGAAAATGCCTACGCCCTGAATAATGCCGTATGTGAAGAATGCATGTTGATAACCGGCATTCTTGATCATGTTCGCAATTGGGATGATGGTGATTGCAGCGCCCGCACCAAAACCCGCTGCGGTCAAACCGGCGGCGAGGCCGCGACGGTCCGGGAACCATTTCAATGCATTACCCACGCAAGTACCATAAACACAGCCCGCGCCGATACCTGAAATAACCGCTGCGAGATACAGCACTGGGAGCGATGACGCGTAACTGTTCAGAATCCACCCCAGGCCTGCACAAATGGCACCGCCCGCGACAACCGGCCTTGGACCGAATTTATCGACCAGCCATCCTTCAATCGGCACCAGCCAGGTTTCAGTCACGATGAAAATCGAAAAGGCGAGTTGAATCGCCGGTTTACCCCAGTGATGTGCATCATTCATCGGCGTCACAAACAAGGTCCACCCATATTGAAGATTTGCCACCAGTCCCATGCAGAGAATACCGATGAAGAGTTGCATCCAGCGACTTTTATAACCAGTTGCGCTTTGATTGTGCGCGCTTATTTGACTGCTATTCATTATCTACTTCCTCTCAAGATGTCATTCAACGTTGAAACGATCGAGGCAAACCCGGTGAGCAAGTCGATCTCGGCAACGGCTTGTTCCAGTCACTGATTTCAATTGTTTAACCAGTGAGTAGACTTTAATCAAGCAACAGTTGCGCGTATATGGGCGTAAAAGTGAACATACTGTTCCTTGGGTGGGACGAAATGATTTCCTGCCGCTACCCTGAATTGACGTGCTCAATGCGCACATGCAGAGCGAGGAACGGCGTCGCGAAAAGCGACGATTAAGCTCAATATCTTGCGCTGATGATCATGAACAGCGATTTCATTCTCCACCCGAGGCCAGCAGCAGCGTGACACTTGCTTCGAGGCGTTGCTTGCGCGCTTGCAGCAAGGCCAGCGTAGCTTGCTGCTGTGCGCGTTTGCTGATCAGCACCCGCACGTAACCGGCATTGCCGTTCTTATATCCCTGCCAGGTCAGTGCGTACAATGCGTCCGCCGAATCGCGCGCCCGCTGCTGCGCCGCCATCGCATCGGCTTGGCTGGACAGTCCGTACATGGCGTCGGCCACCTGCCCGAATGCGGCAATGACCGTATGCTGGTACTGGGCGAGCGCGGCCCGATAGGTCGCTTCGGCCGCGTGCTTTTGCGCGCTCAGCGAACCGCCGTCGAATAGCGGCATGGTTATGCCGCCGATCAGATTCCAGATGGCGGTCGATCCGCCGCTAAGGAAGCCTTGCACGCTCATGTTGGCGGTCAGCGTGATCCGCGGATAAAGATTGGCCGTGGCAATGCCGACCTGGGCCCCGGCTGCCGCCATCTGCGCTTCCGCGGCAAGGATATCGGGACGGCGGCGCAATAGTTCCGACGGCAGCGCAACCGGCAGGTCCGGCGGCAGGCTGATCGTCTCCAGCGAGAATTCGGGCGCCTTCCACTCGGCGGGCGTCTTGCCGACCAGGATCGTCAGCGTCACCTGGGCATGCTTGAGACGTTCGCGGTAAGGCGGCAACAATGTCGAATCTTGATCCAGTTGGCTCTGCGCGGTGATCACGTCCAGCATCGAAATGGCGCCGGCCGCCTGCGCTTGCTGCAGCAGTTTCAGATTTTCCCGATCGCTGTCGACCATGATTTCCAGCGCCCTGATTTGCTCGCTCACGGAGGCGATTTCCAGCGCCTGCAGCACCACATTGCCGCTCACGCTCAATTGCGCCGCTTGCAACTCGGCCTGGCTGCGGCGGGCTTCAGCTTCGGCATAGGCGACCGTGCTCTGCTGCTTGCCGAACAGCGGAACCTCATACGACAGGCCGGGGCCGACCTGATAGACGCCTTCGATGGTGCCTGGACTCTGCCCGAACGCGACGTCATATCCGCGCGCGGCGGACGCACCGAGCGTGGCCTGAGGTCCCACACCGCCCCGGGCCGATGCGGTTTCCTCCTGCGCCTTGGCTAGATTCTGCCGCGCCGCTTCTAGCGTCTGGTTGTTTTTCATGGCTAATTCGACCAATTGGTCGAGCGCGGAAGACTTCAACAGCATCCACCAGGCGGCGTCGAGCGGTTTGCCAAGCGTTATTTTCTGCTCGGCCACCGTCCCGCCGCCGGCCGGTCCGACCGCCTCGGTGGTATAGCCGCTGGCCGAAGGCAGCACCGGTTTGTCGAGTTGCGGCGTCACGGCGCAGCCGGCCAGCGCCGCGGCAAGCAGCGCCGCCGGCAGCGCGACCCAAGGCCAGCGGCTGCGGCTAATCGATGATGAAAGCGCTGCGTAAAGTAATGCCGGGAATGATTCCGATTTCATGGAAGGCTCCTTATTCAGTGAGAATCGACGACGGGGCCAGGACTCGGTTTCCGTAAGAACAGCACCACAATCAGGGCAACCCCCAGCGCCAGGCTCTGCATGATCACGATGTCGCTGTAGCCCTGCAAAAAAGCTTGATGGCGGATGGCGCGGCCGACCGCCACGACTGCTTTGTGATGCGCCAACGCCGGGTCGGCCACGCCGTGCGCCATGAAGTATTCGGTCAGGCCTTGTAAGCGCTGCCTGGTGGCCTCGCCGAGGATCGACAGATTCTCGGTATTGACATAGGAATGGAACTGTTCGCGCTTGGTCAGGATGGTCTGCAGCAATGCGATGCCGATGGCACCGCCCAGATTGCGCATCATGTTGAACAAGGCCGACGCTGAACCGGCGAATTCGCGCTCGATGCCGGCGATGGCGATGGCCGACAGTGGTGTCATGACCATCACTTGCGCCAGCGCGCGCATGAGGTTCGAGGCGAGGAATTGCGGCCCGGAAAAATCGCCCGACATTTCAGAGGCGGTCCAGGTGCCGATTGCAAACAATGCGAATCCGGCCGCGGCCATGACCCGCGCATCGATATACCGCATCACCTTGGGAAGTAGCGGGATAAACAGTAATTGAGGCAAGCCCAGCCAAATCATGACCTCGCCGATCTGCTTGGCGCTGTAGCCCTGCACCTGTCCCAAATAGGCGGGGACCGTGAAAATCCAGCCGTATATCGAAATGCCGAACAGGAAATTGACCAGGCTGCCCAGGCCGAAATTGCGCCGCGCCAGCAGTTTGAGATGCAGCAGCGGCTGCTTGCGCTTGAGCTGGACGTATACGAACGCCAGCAGGCAAACGGCCGATATCAACGCCAGGCGCACGATGAACGGCGAGGCAAACCAGTCGTTCTTATTGCCCTCCTCAAGCACTGTCTCCAGCGCGCCCAGCCCGATGACCATGGTGAATACACCGATCCAGTCGCCCTGCTTGAGCAGATGGAACTGGCGCGGCGAACGATCCAGTGAAAACCAAAGCATGGCGATCATGACCACGCCCGGCGGCAGGCTGATGAAAAACATCGATTGCCAGCCGAACGTTTCGCTGAAGTAACCGCCGAGAACCGGCCCCACCGAGGGCGCGAATACCGCGGACAGTGAGTAAATGGCAATGCCGATCGGATGCTTGGAGGACGGCAACGTCGTCAGGATAATGGTGAAGGCGAGCGGAATCAGCACACCGCCGGCGGCGCCCTGCAGCGCGCGCAGCACGATCATCTGTCCCAGGTTGTGCGCGAATGCGCAGGCGCAGGTCAGCAGCGTGAACAGAATCGCATTCGTGATCAGATAGCTGCGCAACGAGAATACGCGCGCAAGCCAAGCGCTGACCGGGATCACCACGATCTCGGCGACCAGGTATGCGGTGGTGATCCAGGCGCCGTCGTCCGAGCCGGCGCCGATGGCGCCCTGTATATCGCCGAGCGAGGAACCGACGATCTGGATATTGAGGATCGCCATAAAAGCGCCGAGGGCGGCCCCGATGACGGCGATCCAGGTCCGCACGGATACATGATCGGCCGCCGGCGCCGCGGCTGAGTGGGTTAACGTGGACATGATCGGATCCTTCCGGGCCTAGCGGGCAAGCGCCGCGACCGCGGTTGTGATGACGGGCTTGGGTTCTCTCGAGGTCTGGATGCTCGCTTCTACCGACATGCCCGGACGTAGCTGTCCGGCCAGCGGCTGATTCGGATCGATGCGGATCTTCACCGGAATACGCTGGACGATCTTGGTGAAATTGCCGGTTGCGTTATCCGGCGGCAACAGGCTGAATTCCAGGCCGCTGGCTGGCGCCAGACTGTCGACGGTTCCGCTCAATTCGACATTGGAAAATGTATCGACCCGGATGGTGGCACGCTCGCCGCCGCGCACCTGGCCTAATTGCGTCTCCTTGAAATTGGCGACCACATACACCGCTTGTATCGGCACCAGCGCCATCAGTTGGGTGCCGGATTGGACGTATTGGCCCATGCGCACCGTGCGTGCCGCGATGATGCCATCAATCGGCGCTACGATTTTCGTGTAGGCCAGCTCTAGTTCGGCGCGGCGCACGGCGGCCTGCGCTCCCTCCAATTGCGCCCGAGCGACATCGACTTTCGCCTGTAACACCTGAGTCTGGCCTTGCGCGTTGCGAAGGGCGGCCTGCTCGCGATCCGCGTCCGCGGTGCGCAAGCGTAGTTCGGTGCTGGCTTCTTCCTCATGCTGCGTCGAAGCAAAGCCGATATTGGCCATTTTCTTTTGGCGGAGCTGGTTCGAACGTGCCAAGTCCAGCGCGGCATTGGCCGAAGCCACCTGCGCCCGCGCCTGGCTGATCATCGCGGCGTGCGCGGCGGTTTGTGCTTCGGTGTCCGCCACTTGCGCCGCATGCGTCTTGAGATCCGCGCGCGCCTGCTCCAGCGCTACGGTGAAATCGCGATCGTCGATCTGCGCCAGCAACTGTCCGGCTTTAACGGGATGGTTATCCTCTGCCTGAAGCACGGCTATATAGCCACTTACCTTGGGCGCGACCAGCGTCGAATCCGCCCGGACATAGGCGTTATCGGTAGATTCGATATCGCGATGCTTGAGCCAGTAAGCCACGCCCGCCGCGCCGCAGGCAATAACGAGGGCGGCGGCGCCGGCCATCCAGGCAACACGCCCGGAACCGGAGGTGGTTTCCTGAAGAGAATTTGAATTGGGCATGGTGGGACCTTCCATGACGAGCTCCGTGGTCGGATGTGCCGGCCGCTTTCCGAAGGGTGGATTGCTGAGGTCCGGCCTGAACGAATGCACTATATACTGGCAACAATAGGCGATCTATACAGGAAAAAGCTAACGGACCGTTCCGTGTGCGGCACAATGGAGTAAACATGCCGGACTTGAATGATCTTTATTATTTTGCTTCGGTGGTCAAACACGGCGGCTTTTCATCCGTAAGCCGTGCCCTGGACACGCCGAAATCGAGCCTGAGCCGGCGTGTCGTGCGGCTCGACATCAGCGTGAATGAGGAGGGCAGCGAGGATGGACCCTGACCGGGCCCGATGGCGAAGAAACGCAGATCGTCCATGCGCCATATGCGCAGGCGATTCGTTCGGGCCAGCTTGTCCATGTGCTTCCCGCCTATTTCACCCGCATGGGTATCGTGCACCTGGTGTTCGCGTCGCGCCGCGGCTTGTTGCCGGCGGTGCGGGTCGTGATCGATTTCCTGGTGGAGTCGTTCAAAGGCGGGACGAACGACGCGTCATGGCCTGGCGAACAAGCCGCCACTCCGTGACCGCGGATCAGCGGGTGCCTTCTTTCAAGGCCAGCAGTTGCCATTCCCAACGCATGCCGTGGCCGAAGCCGCCGCCGTGCTGGGTGAACAGGTTGACGACTTGCTCCGCCGTCTCTGCATTGGCCCAGTCGCGCTGCAATTCGCAGATGTAGGAAATCACGGACAGCGGCTTGGCGCCGGCCTGCACCATGCGCTGTACGGCCAGGTCGTGCGCTTCGAGACTGCTGCCGCCGGAGGCGTCGGTGACGATGTAGACGTCGTACTCATCGGCCAGGGCGGACAGCACGGGCATGCTCAGGCAGACCTCGGTCCACAGGCCGGCCATCACAAGCTTCTTCTTGCCGGTCTGCTTGATCCAGTCGCGGACGCGTTCGTCGTCCATGGCGTTCAAGCCAAAGCGGTCGATCGGCTTCTGGTCGGGATACACGGCCTGGACTTCGTGGATCAGGTCCTGGCGCTCGGAGAAAGCGGTGGTCAACAGCGTCGGGACGTTGAACACCTTGGCGGCTTTGGCGAGGAAGGTGGCGTTGTTGACCACCGTGTCGTTCGAATGCGAACGCACGGTCAGCAACTGCAGGTACTGGTGATCGATCAGCATCACAGCATGATTGTCGGGGGTCAGCAGGGGATCGTTGGGTGGGAATTTGTTGGCGCTCATGTTGCACTCCTG
>JAQGLY010000063.1 GCA_028292625.1 Herbaspirillum sp.
GTACTCGGCGTGCCGGTGCCGTCCAAATACCTGCGCGGAGAAGCTTCGCTGCTGTCGATCGTGCAGATGCCCAAGGGCATTCCGGTCGCGACTTTCGCCATCGGCGAGGCCGGCGCCGCCAATGCGGCCCTGGCCGCGATTGCGATGCTGGCGACCACCGACGAATCCCTGGCGGCCAAGCTGATCGCATATCGCGAAAAGCAGACGCAAATTGCCTTTGATATGAAACTACCTTTATGAACGATGCAGTACAGCCGGCGCTGATCCCCGGCACAACGCCGGCTGCGTGGCTGGGCGTGATGGGCGGCGGCCAGTTGGGCCGCATGTTCGCGCAAGCCGCGCAATCCCTGGGCTATCGCGTCGTCACGCTGGAGCCGGAAGCCGATTGCCCAGCCGGCCAGGTCGCCGATCGCCATTTGCAGGCCGCGTACACCGATAGCGCCGCGCTCGATAGCATGGCGCAATTGTGCGTCGCGGTGACCACCGAATTCGAAAACGTCGACGCCTGCAGTCTGGCGCGTCTGGCGCAGCACAGCGTGGTCGCGCCGAGCGCCGAAAACGTTTCCGTGGCGCAGGACCGGCTGGCGGAAAAACGCTTTTTCGTCGCATGCAGCGCGGTCTCCGGCGTGATGCCGGCGCCGCATCGCGCCATCTTCAGCGCCGCCGATATCGACGCCGTGCCGGCCGATCTGCTGCCTGGCATACTGAAAACCGTGCGCATGGGTTATGACGGCAAAGGACAGGTCCGCGTCGCTTCGCTGGAGCAGTTGCACGCCGCGTTCGCCGGCATGGAAGGCGTGCCCTGCGTGCTGGAAAAAATGCTGCCGCTGGCCTATGAGATATCGGTGCTGGTGGCGCGCGGCGCCGACGGTGAAGCGGTTGTGTATCCGATCGCCGAAAACGTGCATCGCGACGGCATCCTGTTCTGCACTACCGTGCCCAGCCCGGACGTATCGGCGCAAAGCGCCGCGCTGGCGCAGCATGCCGCGCTGGAAATCATTGCTCGGCTCGGTTATGTCGGTGTGCTCTGCATAGAGTTTTTCGTGCTGCAGGACGGGTCGCTGGCGGTCAACGAGATGGCGCCGCGCCCGCATAATAGCGGGCATTACACGATCGACGCCTGCATCACCAGCCAGTTCGAACAACAGGTCAGGGCGATGGCGCGTTTGCCGCTGGGCGATGCGCGTCAGCATTCGCCGGCGGTGATGCTCAATATCCTCGGCGACGTCTGGTTCGACGGCGGCGACGAACAGCCGCGCGAGCCGCGCTGGGACCGGATCCTGGCGCTGCCGGGCGCGCATCTGCATTTATACGGTAAAACGCAGCCGCGGCGCGGTCGCAAGATGGGGCATATCACCTTTGTCGCTCCGACTCTGCCGCAGGCGCAGCAATATTTTGCGCAGGCCTGCGCATTGCTCGGCATCGCGTTGCGGGCGGAGTAATGTCGGTGTCCGCTTCTTCGACTTTGCCGCCGGCCCCGGACGTGGCGCACGCCGCGCGCCTGCTCGAGGGCGGCCGATTGGTGGCGTTTCCGACCGAAACCGTTTACGGCCTGGGCGGCGACGCCGAGAACGCGCAGGCGGTTGCCGATATTTATGCGGCCAAGGGCAGACCGGCCAATCATCCGGTGATCGTCCATATCGCACCGGAAGCCGATGTGGCGTATTGGGTGGCCGCGCTGCCGCCGCAGGCGCAACGCTTGATCGATGCTTTCTGGCCCGGTCCGCTAACGCTGATTCTGCCGCGCGCCGCGCATATTCCGGCAGCCGTTTCGGGCGGTCAGGAGACAGTCGCCGTGCGTTGTCCGTCGCATCCGGTGGCGCAAGCGCTGCTGCGCGAATTCAAACAGGGCAGGGGCGGCCTCGCCGGCCCCTCGGCCAACAAATTCGGTCACGTCAGCCCCACCACCGCGCAGCATGTGCGCGACGAGTTCGGCACGGACACCGGATTGCTGGCTTACATACTGGATGGCGGTCAAAGCGAAGTCGGGATCGAATCGACGATTCTGGATGTGTCGCGCATCGCTTCTCATGGAGCAGTGTTGTTGCGCCCCGGCCAGATCGCCGCGACGCAGATCGCGGAAGTGCTGGGCGCGATGCCGGCCGCGCCGGATAGCGCCGCGCCACGCGCTTCCGGCACGCTGGACGCGCATTATGCGCCGGCCACGCCGGTGGTCATGGTGGACGGCGAGCGGCTGCATGCAATCGCGCAGCAATTGCTGGCCGCAGGTAAAACCATGGCCTTGATTCATTACCGTCCCGCCGGTGCGGCGCTACAAACGGCGCGCGCGTCGCACGCATTGCCTGCGCACGACGCCGGCTATGCCCATGGCCTGTACGCGGCTCTGCGCACCATGGATGCCGCCGGGGCCGATGTGATCGTCGTCGAAGCGCCTCCAGCCGGCCCCGGCTGGCAGGGTGTCAACGACCGCCTGCATCGCGCCTCCTTCGATTCCAAAGGGGCGCTTGCCCTGCTTATTTCACCCAAGAAATAGAATGATTTTGTCCGGCCCGAAGATCGGTTGTCAAAAACAGACAAAATCTATACAAGTGTAAGTAAAGGTGTCATAGTCTCGGCTAACGAATAGCACGTGCGTTCTTTTATTATAGAAGTACATGCGCTCGTTTATTTGTTATCAATGATTGAGCAAGCGAACAACGGATTCGCCAGCGGTTTTCGGTTTCATCGGAGCGAAATCGAAATTTCATAAGCGTGTTATTAAAAAAGTCGGAGACGAGAGATGATTAAAATTTCCAAAGCCCTGCCCGGTCTGGCCGCATTGCCTCTGCTCGCAGCCTTTTCCCTGCCTGCCGCCGCGCAGACGGCGGGCAGCAATGTGCTCGGCATAGGCTGGTTTCACTTCAGTCCTAACGATTCCAGCGAACCCCTGCGGCTGACGTCGCCGCTTTCGACCACGATCCCGAACAGTGGCGCCACGGTCAAGGATGCCGATACGGTGGGCCTCGCGCTGACGCATTTCTTTACCGATAACTTGGCGCTGACCGCGGATGTCGGGATTCCGCCGAAATTCAAACTGGACGGCACCGGCACTCTCGGACTCCTGGGACAGTTGGGCACGGCCAAACAATGGAGTCCCGCGCTGGTGGCGAAATGGTTTTTCGGCGACGGCGACAGCAAATTCCGGCCGTTTGTCGGCGCCGGCGTGACGTATGTCTGGTATTCGGACGTGAAGCTGAGTCAATCGCTGCAGAGACAATTGACAGGTCCGGGCGGCACGCTTGGCGCCAATCTGAGTTCTTCGTGGGCGCCGGTTGCCAATCTCGGCGCTGTTTATAATTTCGACAAAAATTGGTCGGTAGGCCTGTCGGTTTCCTATATTCCGCTTAAAACCGATGCGGATATCACCGGCACAGCGGCAAACGGTACGGTTGTGAGGGCAAAAACGAGGCTGACGATAGATCCGCTGGTGACCTTCCTGTCGGTCGGCTATAGGTTTTAATTCACGCGCGTAGACGGCCGAAAACGACAAATCCGCTCAATTGGGCGGATTTGTCGTTTTTAATGCTTTAAGGGGCCTTGCCTGCCTCAAGCCTCGCCTGTCCCGGAAAATTTCCCGCGATGGAAAACCAGTCCGGCTTGCGACTGCGCTTCGCAATGTTCGACCTCGCCGACGAATATCAGGTGATCGCCCTCCGGATAGCGGCTGCGGTTGTGGCATTCGAACCAGGCCGCGGCGCCGGTCAGCACCGGTAGGCCTGTGCGGGACAAATGATAGTCGATGCCTTCGAACTTGTTTGGCCGGCGTTCGGCGAAACGCTCGGCCAGCGCAGCCTGACCCGCGCTGAGGACATTGATGACGTAATGCGAATTGCCGCTGAACGCATTCAGACTGCTGGATGAATTGGCCAGGCTCCATAACACCAGCGGCGGTTCCAGCGAGACCGAATTGAAGGAGCTGGCCGTCAGGCCGAGAAATTCGCCGTTCGCCAGACGCGTCGTGATCACCGTGACGCCGGTCGCAAATTGCGACAGCGCGTCGCGGAATTGGCTGGCATCGAATTTGCGGGAAAGCGCGCGCGGAGAATATGTGTGCATCTGGTCTATTGCGTGTCGAATCGAAATGAAATGGCTCAGCTTATCGCTGCAACATCGGCTTCAGCGCGCTTGGATACAGCGTCCCGGCTCCCGTTGCGGCCGCGCCACTGGTCTTATTGCGGCGCGACAGGCCGCTCAGGCAAATTCTCCCATATAAAGCCCAGTTTTGCGTTAAAGTTTAAGCATGGAAAAATTTGGGAGAGGGCGCATGGAGACCATTATTCTTGGCGGAGGGTGCTTTTGGTGCACCGAAGCCGTTTTCAAAGAGGTCAAGGGCGTGACGGACGTCGAATCCGGCTATACCGGCGGCGCGCAGCCGAATCCTACCTATGAGCAGATCTGCACCGGCACGACCGGACATGCCGAAGTGGTCAAGCTGACCTTCGACCCAACCGTCGTTTCCTACCGCGAATTGCTGGAAATTTTCTTTACCATTCACGATCCCACCACGCCGAACCGTCAGGGCAACGACGTGGGCACGCAATATCGTTCGGTGATTTACTACAATTCGCAGGAGCAAAAAGATATCGCGAAACAGGTGATGTGCGAAATGGCACTGGTCTGGGATGCCCCTATCGTGACCGAATTGAGTCCGGTCGAAGCCTATTTCAAGGCGGAAGATTACCATCAGGATTATTTCGAAAACCATCCGTTGCAGGGATACTGCGCATTCGTGGTGGCGCCGAAAGTCGCGAAATTCCGCCAATCGTTCGCGGAGCGCGCGAAAGCCTGATCGCCGCGCGGCGGCACGCCGGTTTTACGGCTGCAGACGCTGGCGTTGCCAGTTGCCGTCGTCCTGCAGCGTATACACGATGCGATCGTGCAGCCGGGAAGGGCGTCCCTGCCAGAATTCCATTTTGTCCGGGTGCAGCCGGTAGCCGCCCCAATGCGGCGGACGCACCGGCCTGTCGCCGTAGGTATTTCCCGCATCCAGTAATTGTTGTTCCAGCGCAGCGCGGTCGGCGACCGGCGCGCTTTGCGCGGAAGCAACGGCAGCCAGTCTGCTGAGCAGCGGCCGGCTGTCGAAATACGCATCGCTTTCGGCATCGCTGACGCGCTCGACGCGGCCTTCGATGCGCACCTGGCGCTCCAGCTCTATCCAATAAAACAGCAACGCCGCATATGGATTGGTTTCCAGATCCTGACCCTTGCGGCTGGCGTAGTTGGTAAACCAGGTGAAGCCTTGCTGGTCGATATTCTTGATCAGAACGATGCGCGACGATGGGCGATGATTGGGCGCGACGGTGGTCAGGCACATCGCATTCGCCTCCGGAATTTCGGCGTTCAGCGCTTGTTCGAACCAGCGGGAAAATTGCACGATTGGATTGTCCGCCAGCTGCGATTCGATCATGCTGGCACGGCTGTATTCTCTACGGAGGTCTGCGATGGACATGGGATGGCTCCCGTTGCGAAAACTCAATTGTAGGCGGAATCGGTGCGGCAGGGCGATCTTGGACGGCTTTTGCGGGTGCTGCGCAAATGAAAAAGCCGACGCATGCAAGCGCCGGCTTCGGTCGTTACGGGCCGCCAATGACTTTAATTGTTTTGGATGGCTTCCACCTGAATCGCCAGTTTTACTTCCGGCGAAAACTTGGGCAGGCCGTAAGTGATGCCGAAATCGGCGCGATTGAATTCCGCGCTGGCGTCGGCGCCGCAACGTTCGCGTTTGCTCATGGCATCGACGTTGCAAGCGAATTTGTTGATTTTGAGACTCAGCGGCTTGGTTACCCCGTGCAATGTCAACTCGCCTTCGACGCTGACGGGCTTGTCGCCGTCGAACTTCATCGAAGTACCTTTGTAGATTGCTTCGGGATATTTCGCGACATCGAATATTTCCGATTTGGCGCGGCTGTTCAGGGCCGGCATGCCGAAGTCGATTGAACTGGCATCGACCTTCAGATCGACGGAACCGGTTTTCGCGGCGCGATCCAGTGTGATGCTTCCGCTGCTTTTCGTGAATTTTCCGCGCCATACCGACAGGCCCATGTGGTCGGCCTCGAAGCTGGGATAGGTATGCGTCGGATCGATGACATAAGTGTCAGCGGCAAATGCCGAGGTGGCGGTAGCGGCCAATAGCGACAGGATGATCAGCTTTAATTTCATGAAACGGTCCTTTTTTTTTCGGTGAGATCGGGGATGTTCAGGGTGCAGCGACAATGTGAAACTTGATGAGGACTTCGTCCGCGACCGTGTCCGTGTCCTTCCAGTCGCCTTCGCCGATATTATAGGTCAGCCGTTTAATCGGCACCGTGCCGTCGAAAACCTGCGCCGCGCCGTCTTTCTTGACGGTCAGCGGGAATTGCACGTCGCTGGTTTTACCCTTGATGCTCAGTTTGCCGGCGACGTTGAACTGGCCAGCGGAGACCGGCTTGATCGAGGTGGCGACGAACGTCGCTTTGGGAAACTGCGCGGCGTTGAACCATTCCTTTTTCGTCACTTCCTGGTTGTATTCGGGATCTCCGAGATCGAAGCTGCCGATATCGATGTCCACGCTGGCCTTCGACGTTTCCGGTTTGGCTTCGTTGAAATCGATCTGCGCGTTGAATTTCTTGAACTTCGCGTTGACCGGTACGTTGAGTTGTTTGAAGACGATGGTAACGGTGCTTTTGCCGGTGTCGGTTTTGAGCGGCGCGGCTTGCGCGGACAGCGTCATGCAGCATGCGGCAAAACCGGCGAAGGCGAATGGCAGAATCCGATGGAGGGTCATGAAAGTCCTTGAGAAAAATGAAATTCCGGCAGGCGGTGCTTACATCATGCGTTTCAGTATGGTGTCCCTATCGATGAACTGATGTTTCAGCGCTGCCAGCACATGCAGGCAGACGCAGCCCAGCAGTACCCAGTTGAGCGTGGAATGCGTCAGCTTCAGGATATCCTTTATACCCGGATTCGGATCGATCAGCACGGGTAGCGGAAACAAGCCGAGATAGACCACCGGAACGCCGGCGGCGAGGCTATAGAAATAGCCGGAAATCGGCACTGCGAAAATCAACACATAGAGCAGCAGATGCAGCAGATGCGCTGCACCGATTTGCCAGCGCGGCATAGAAGCCGGATAAGGCGGCGCGGGGTGAAACAGACGCCACAGCAAACGCAGGCAGGCCAGCCCCAGGACAGTGACGCCCAGCCATTTATGCCATGAAAAATACTTCAGCTTTGTCGGGGTCAGCCCAGGGATGCTGGTCATCACCAAACCCATCGTGAAAGCGCAGACGATCAGCAGCGCCATCAGCCAGTGCAGCAGTATGGCGACGCCGGTGTATTTTTTTTCATGCGAAGCGTTCATCGGCATCCCGGTCGGTGAAGAGTGGAGAATTGTCTCGCTTCTTTAGGCGTCAGATCGCCTTGGCCAATGACGCCGCATAGCCGATATAGTTATCCGGTGTGAGCGCCAGCAACTGTTCCTTCGCTTGGGGCGGAACGGCCAGGCCGTTGATGAAGGTATGCAGCGCTTCTTTCGAGATGCCCTTGCCGCGGGTTAATTCTTTCAACTGCTCGTATGGATTTTCGATACCGTAGCGGCGCATCACGGTTTGCACCGGCTCGGCCAGCACTTCCCAGGTGGCGTTCAGATCTTCGGCCAGTCGCGCCGGATTGACTTCGAGCTTGTTCAGGCCGCGCAGACAACTGTCGTAGGCCAGCACGCTGTAACCGAATCCGACACCGATATTGCGCAGCACGGTCGAGTCGGTCAGGTCGCGCTGCCAGCGGGATACCGGCAGTTTTTCAGCCATGTGCTTGAGCACGGCATTGGCCATGCCGAGATTGCCTTCGGAGTTTTCGAAATCGATGGGGTTGACCTTGTGCGGCATGGTCGAGGAACCGATTTCGCCGGCCTTGGTGCGCTGCTTGAAATAGCCGACCGAAATATAGCCCCAGATGTCGCGGTTCAAATCCAGCAGAATCGTATTGATGCGCGCCACGGCGTCGAACAATTCGGCCATGTAGTCGTGCGGTTCGATCTGGATGGTATACGGATTGAACGTCAGTCCGAGGCGGCGTTCGATGACCTGCCTGGCGAACGCCTGCCAGTCCAGTTCGGGATAGGCGGACAGATGCGCATTGTAGTTGCCGACGGCGCCGTTCATTTTGCCCAGGATTTCGACGTTCTGAATGCGCTTCACGGCGCGCTGCAGACGCGCCACGACGTTGGCGATTTCCTTGCCCAGAGTGGTCGGGCTGGCCGGCTGGCCATGCGTGCGCGACAGCATCGGCGTTGCCGCGTTGTCGTGGGCGATTTCGGTCAATTTGGCGATCAGCGCCTGCAGCGCCGGCAGCACGACCGTGTCGCGCGCGGCTTTGAGCATCATGCCGTGCGAGGTATTGTTGATGTCTTCGGAGGTGCAGGCGAAATGGATGAATTCGGACGCCGCCAGCAATTCGGCGTCGGTCCCGACTTTTTCCTTGAGCCAATATTCGACCGCTTTCACGTCGTGATTGGTGACCGCTTCGATTTCCTTGATGCGGGCGGCATCGGCTTCGGTGAACTCGCTGGCGATCCGGTCGAGCACAGCGTTGGCTTTCGCCGAAAACGGCTTGATTTCGGCCAGGCCGGCTTCTTCCGACAGTGCTTGCAGCCATGCAATTTCCACTTTGACCCGATGGTGCATGAAGCCGGTTTCCGAAAGAATCGGACGCAGCGAGTCGGTTTTGGCGGCGTAGCGGCCGTCCAGCGGGGAAAGGGCGGAAAGGGTGGTCAGAGGCATGATTGGACGATAAGGCTGAAAAGCGATGTGAATGGGAAAGATTGCGCAGTAAGCGCCGGCGCAGGATTGCCGGGTGTAAAGCCGGATTTTACCATCCGGCTATTGTTTGTATCCCGATCTGTGTGTTTTGCGCCAGCAAAGCGTCGTTTCGTCGTATCGACCGCGTTGAAGCGATGGCGGCGATGATATAATCGCTGCCGAATTCTCGCTCAGGATATTATGAAACTCATCGCCTCTCTTACTAGTCCTTATGTCCGAAAAGTGCGCATTGTCATGGCGGAGAAAAAGATTGAGTGCGATCTCGTCATTGAGGATCCGTGGAGCCCGAATACGCACATTCAGCAATCCAATCCGCTGGGCAAAGTCCCTTGCCTGATGATGGACGACGGCGGGGCGATGTTCGATTCGCACGTCATTGTCGAGTATCTGGATACCTTGACTCCCGTCGGCAAGCTGATACCGGTGACCGGCCGCGATCGTGCGGAGGTCAAGTGCTGGGAGGCGCTGGCGGACGGCTTGGTCGAGGCAGCTTCGCTGGTGCGTCTGGAGCGGGTGCGCCGTCCGGCCGACAAGCAAAGCGAGGAATGGATCGCGCATCAGATGAAAAAGGTGAGCGGCGCATTGGCGGCGATGTCGGATGGCCTGGGTGAGAGCCCGTTTTGCGTGGGTTCGCACTATTCGCTTGCCGATATCGCCGTCGGCTGTGCGCTGGAATGGCTTGCTTTCCGTTTCCCCGAAAATTCCTGGGGGGAGGATCATGCCAATCTGGCGAAACTGGTGGACAAGTTGTCGGAGCGGCCTTCGTTCAAGGACACTGCGCCGAAGTAAATTCAGGCGAATGCCGGTAGGCTCGGCAGGCAGGACGAAAAAAGGGTGCGGACAATATGTTCGCGCCCTTTTTTTATCGTCGCCGCCATTTCGCGGACACTGCTTTATTCTTCAATGATTTGTGCCTGAAGATAATTCTGTACGCCAATTTTTTCGATCAGATCCAGTTGCGTTTCCAGCCAGTCGATATGCTCTTCGGTATCGTCCAGGATATCCCGGAGCAGGTCGCGCGACACATAATCGCCGGCCTTTTCGGCGGCTGCAATGCCATCCTTCACGGTCTTCTGTGCCGCCTGCTCCAGATTCAGATCGCATTGAATCATTTCAGGCGTATTTTCGCCGATCTGCAGCTTATGCAAGGCTTGCAGATTAGGCAGGCCGTCAAGCATCAGAATGCGATGGATCAACTTGTCGGCGTGTTTCATTTCGCCTATCGATTCTTCGTATTCCTTTTTGGCGATTTTCTCCAAACCCCAATGCTTATACATGCGGGCATGCAGAAAATATTGATTGATGGCCGACAGTTCGTTGGTCAGTTGGTCATTGAGCAGTTTGATGACGGATATGTCGCCTTTCATGGGGCCTCCGAATGGTTAGGGACTGTGGGCGGCAATCGGTGCGTCCGATGTCATTTTGCCGTGTGGAAAGGGCGGGATGATAACTTGGGCCTGGAATAAATTCATTATCTATTACCGGGAATCTTTCGCAATTTAATTTAGGCACCGTTGCAAAAAAAAAGCACCGGCGCCAGCCGGCTTATTGTGCAACATCTTTTGGTTAGAGCGAAAGATCCGGCTGCGGGAGCAGAATGATTGGGCAAGAAAAGACGGCATGGCCAGGGGGGTGGCCATTGACCGTTAAATGAATTCGGCTGTATTAAATTTTGCGGGGCACATTGCCCGTGCCTGCCCTGCAAGCGGGCTCGGGCAAGCAATAGGAAGAACGGCGCTATTTCTTCGGGTCGGTAATGAAGCCGATCTTGCTCAAGCCGCCGGTCTGCGCCGCCGCCATCACCTGGGCCACTTTTTCATACGGCGTGGTGCGTTCGGCGCGGAGATGCAATTCCGGTTGCGGCTGTTTCTGCGCTGCCGCGACGATGCGCTGATTCAACTGGTTCATATCGATCGTATCGTTGTTCCAGTAAATCTTGCCGCCCGCGTCGATCGATAAATTGATGCTTTCGGGTTTGGCGTCGTCCGGCTGGTTGCTGGCGCGCGGCAGATCGATTTTGACCGCATGGTTCATGACCGGAATGGTCATGATGAAAATGATCAGCAGCACCAGCATCACGTCGACCAGCGGCGTGGTGTTGATCTCCGGATTGAAGTCTTCGTCGGAGTCCGACAGCGATCCCATTGCCATTTAAATACCTCCGACCGCGGTCAGCGTCGTCTTCTTGTTCGACCGGTCGTCGTCGCCCGTTGCGGCGCGCGAGCCGGTAACGAACAGTGCGTGCAGATCGAAGCCGAATTTATTCAGTTTTGCGAGGGTGCTTTTATTGCCGCGCACCAGCGCGTTGTAGCCGAAGGTGGCCGGGATCGCCACGGCCAGGCCGAGCGCGGTCATGATCAGCGATTCGCCGACCGGCCCCGCGACCTTGTCGATGCTGGCCTGGCCGGAAGTGCCGATAGCGACCAGCGCGTGATAAATGCCCCATACGGTGCCGAACAGACCGACGAACGGCGCGGTCGAGCCGACCGACGCCAGCACCGCCATGCCGGTCTGCAGTTTGGCGGCCGCTTCGTCGATGGCCTGGCGCAGCGACAATGTGACCCAATCGCTGGCCGACAGTTGATCGTGCAGATGGCCTTTATGCGTGCTGTGGTGGCTCATTGCGTTGGCTCCGGCTCTCGCCAGATCCGAAAACGGATTGTCGCGTCCCAAAGTGGCCACGCCTTGCGCCAGACTGGTGGTATCCCAGAACGCATGCCCCGCGGCGGCCGCCGAACTGCGTAGACGAAATGTCTGAATCGCTTTGCTCAGCATGACGTACCACGATGCGATCGACATCGCGACCAGCAAGACGGCGACGCCCTTGGTGATGATATCGCCCTGAGACCAAAGGCTCTGCAATCCGTATGGACTAACTTCCATGATTATTTCCTTGTATCCGTGAAATGCTAATTGTCTAATTGAAATCTGATCGGCACGATGGCGTAGACCTTGACCGGCTTGCCATTTTCGGTCTGAGGCTTGAAGCGCGCGCGTTGCACTGCTTGCCGGCCCGCTTCGTCGAGCCGCGCCGAACCGGAGGTTTTCTGCAATTCGATGCTGTCGGCGCGTCCCTGCTCATTGATCAGCACGCGCAATACCACCTGGCCTTCCTCGCCCATGCGTTTGGACGCGGCGGGATATTCCGGTTGTGGTTTTTGAATATACTCCACTCCGCTGGAGATGGTGCGCGGCGCGGCGGGAGCCGGCGGCGCGACAGGGGCGGGGACGGGGGCCGGCTCCGGCGCGGCGGCCACGGGCGCTGCCGGCTCAGGCGGCGCCAGGGGAGCGGTCACGGCGATCGGGGACGGCGTCTGATGGACGACCGGCAACGGCGGCGCCACGGCCTTCTTGATGATAGGCGCGGTCTTCGGCGTGGGTTTTGCTTGTTCTTTCGGCGGCGGCGGCGCGGGCGCGAGCTCCGCTTGCGGCGTGATCAAGGTGGCGAATACTTCCTTGGGAATCGCCTGCTTCGTCTGAACGATCGCGCCGCTTTGCAGTGCGTAGAAGAAAGCGACATGAAGCAGGATAATCGCGGCGAGCGGGCCGACGCGCCTGATCTGTTTCCGTAAATCGTAAGGCATGATGTAGAGCGGGGCTGGCGTGATGGCATTCATCGGTGGTTCTTAGGCTGGCATGATGTCGCGTTGAAACGTGATGACCTGTATCGCTTGAATGGGGTGATGTTGATGGTGGCTGTCGCCCTGATGCAGGGATTCCTTTAAAACTCGCTTGGCGCAGCTGTGGCACTTGCCGCAAGTGGTTGCGACACCGAGATTGTTGCGCAGTTCAGCCATCGAGGTGGCGCCGTCGCGGACCGCCTGACGGATCTTACCTTCGGAAACATTATTGCAAACGCAGACAATCATGGTGGATTCCTATACTACACTATGCGGGCTGTTTGCCCGACATGATGCGGGCAAACAGCGTAAACTTTTCCGGCGGCGACACGGTTCTTTCAACGATGTCCGCCCATTGCTCGGACAATTGCCCGCAGGTGGTGCGCAGCACCGGGGCCAGGCCCGGCAGATCCGCCAGCGCCTTTAAATGCCGCTCGATGACGGAAGCCAATTTCACGCAACTGCTTCGCTCCTGCAGATTGACGGTGTAATGCGACATCAGGTGCAACACCGCGGATACCAATAATTCCGGCCGCGCCGCGCTGTCTTGCGGTTCGGTAAACACCGGGTTCATTTCCTCGATCGCCATCGAACTCTCCTCCTGAGTTGAAGGCTGGCTTGGCGTCGAAAATCGACATGCCTGGCTGGCTCTCGATTATTGGATGTTTGCCGACCCAATGGTGCGTTATCGGCCAGCGTTTGCTTTTATTTACGCATTTACTTGCGTTACGCCGTCAAAATCAATTTGTTCAATTGCGTCAGCCGCAATTTGTAAATCCTGCCTGCGTGATCGATTTCCAGTTCACGCATCTGTTGGAACAACTCCTGGCTTTTAATGCGGTTGATTGGTCCCTTGGTGACGGCTTTGGCTAATGGCATGGCACGATCTGATGCGCGTTTTGTGGACTCCATGATACCTCCTTGTGTAAATACGAACAATTCCTATTTAGATTATTGGTGATTTGATGGGCGATTGCAAGCCTTTTTATCAAACCCGCTAAATGTGTGAGGAATAAGGGGGAAATAGCAACGGCGGGACGGGAATGGCGGCGGCCGAGCCCCGATGAGCTCGGATTGGCCGAAATGCGGTGATTGCTGGATACGAGAGCGCCGCCGTGCCGGCAAGCGCCGTCAGGACGCGGTTTCGATGATGCCGCCGCCCAGGCAGATATCGCCGTCATACAACACAGCGGATTGGCCAGGCGTGACGGCCCATTGGGCAGTGGGGAAGTCGAGTGCGAACACATCGTCGCCGGCGCGGAAGCGGCAAGGCACGTCCGCCTGCCGGTAGCGCGTTTTGGCGCTCAATTGCTGTGCGTCCGGCGCCATGCCGGCGACCCAGCTCATTTGCGCCGCTGTCAGTTCCGGCGTCAATAACCAAGGGTGATCGTGGCCCTGCACGATGTACAGCGTGTTGTTGGCGATGTCCTTGCGCGCCACATACCACGGCTCACTGCTGCCATCGCTGTTCTGATGCGCCTTGACGCCGCCCAGGCCGATACCCTTGCGCTGTCCCAGCGTGTAAAAACTGAGCCCGATGTGCTCGCCGACGATATCGCCGTCCGGCGTTTTCATCGGACCGGGTTGATGCGACAGATAGCGGTTCAGAAAATCCCGGAAAGGCCTTTCGCCGATAAAGCAGATGCCGGTGGAATCTTTTTTGGCCGCATTCGGCAGCTTCAGTTTCTCCGCGATTTTCCGCACTTCCGTTTTTTGAATCTCACCTAATGGGAAAAGTGTGCGCGAGAGCTGGGCCTGATTCAGCCGATGCAGAAAATAGCTTTGATCCTTGCTGGCGTCGAGCGCCTTCAATAGTTCGAAACGGCCCGCCTCGTTCTGGCGCACCCGGGCGTAGTGGCCGGTGGCGATGAGATCGGCGCCCAGCGCCACCGCATGATCGAGGAAGGCCTTGAATTTGATTTCCGCGTTGCACAGCACGTCGGGATTGGGGGTGCGGCCGGCCTGATACTCGCGCAAAAATTCCGCGAAGACGCGGTCCTTGTATTCGGCGGCAAAATTGACGGCTTCGATGTCGACGCCGACGACATCGGCCACGCTGACCGCATCGATCCAGTCCTGCCGGGTCGAGCAGTACTCGGAATCGTCGTCGTCTTCCCAGTTTTTCATGAACAGGCCGACCACGTCATAACCCTGTTCTTTCAGCAGCCATGCCGATACCGACGAATCAACGCCGCCGGACATGCCGATCACGACTTTTTGCTTAGCCATGCGGCGCTCCGGCCGGTGTGTGGATGGCGCTGATATCGGTATATAGTAGCGCCAGCGGGGCGCTTTGACCGCGCAGGTAATCGTCCACGCAGCGCAGGACCAGGGGACTGCGGTGGCGATCGGTACAGGCGGCGAGTTCGTCGCGCGACATCCACACGCTGCGCAAAATACCGGTGTCGAGCGGCCGTTGATGGAAAGCGCCGAGATCGCCGGCAAAGGCGAAGCGCAGATAAGTGGTGCTTTCGCCGCCGGCACGGATGCTGCTGACGCCGCGCGACAGATACGTGCCGATCAGCGCGGTCGGCGTGAAATCGCAGGCCGCTTCCTCCAGCGTTTCGCGCACGACCGCCTGCTGCAGCGACTCCCCGGCTTCCAGATGGCCGGCCGGCTGGTTGAATTTGATGCCTGTGCTGGTTTCTTCCTCGATCAGCAAGAATTGTCCGGCGCGTTCGATGATCGCGGCAACCGTGACGGAGGGTTTCCATACGTCAGTCATGATTTCCTTTGCATATTCGCCGCATTCTACCCTGTAGAAAGCATTCGTTCATTGACCTGGGACAGGTGCGATATTCCTTTTTAGCATTATCGGTAATATGCAGCTAGGTCGTTGTTTTCACGTAAAAATACCGTGTAAGATTCCAGGTCGCTGTTATAACAACGCAAACAATAGGAGCAATAATGAGGCTAGGCATACCGGTCGAGAGTCGCGAGGGTGAGACCCGTGTTGCAGCAACACCTGAGACAGTCAAGAAGCTGATCGCCGCGAAGCATCAGGTTTTGGTGCAATCGGGCGCCGGCACATCGTCCAGCGTGACTGATGACGCATATAAGGCGGCGGGGGCTGAAATCGTCGGGGCGGCCGAGGTATTCGCCTGCGACGCCGTATTGAAAGTGCGCGCGCCGAATGCGGGGGAACTGGCGCAGCTGAAATCCGGCACGGTCGTCATCGGCATGCTCAATCCGTTCGACGCGGACAACAATGCGGCGATGGCGCGCGCGGGGATCACCGCTTTCGCGCTGGAAGCCGCGCCCCGCACCAGCCGGGCGCAATCGATGGACGTATTGTCGTCGCAAGCCAATATCGCCGGCTACAAGGCGGTTCTGATGGCGGCCAATGCTTACCAGCGCTTCATGCCGATGCTGATGACGGCCGCCGGCACGGTAAAGGCGGCGCGCATGCTGATCATGGGCGCAGGTGTGGCGGGGCTGCAGGCGATTGCCACGGCCAAGCGCCTCGGTGCGGTGATCGAAGCGTCCGATGTGCGGCCTGCGGTCAAGGAGCAGATCGAATCGCTGGGCGCCAAATTCCTCGACGTGCCGTTCATTACCGACGAAGAAAAGGAAATCGCGCAAGGTGTGGGCGGCTATGCGCGCTCGATGCCGGCCGACTGGATGCGGCGTCAGGCCGAACTGGTGCATGAACGCGCCAAACTGGCCGACATCATCATCACCACGGCGCTGATTCCGGGCCGCCAGGCGCCGGTGCTGATCAGCGAAGACACGGTCAAGGCGATGAAGCCGGGCTCGGTGATTCTGGATATGGCGGTCGATCAGGGGGGCAACTGCCCCTTGTCCGAATCCGGAAAAACCGTGATCAAGCACGGCGTGCACATCATCGGCGAAGGCAATCTGGCGACGCTGCTGGCGGCCGACGCGTCGGCGCTGTATGCGCGCAACGTACTGGATTTCCTGAAGCTGATCGTCGATGCCGAGGGAGCATTGGTGATTAATCGCGAAGACGATATCGTCGCGGGCACGCTGATGTGCACGGGCGGAGAAGTCATCAGGGCGCAGCAGCCGGCCGTCGCCAGCGTCGGCGAGCCTTCCCAAGCAAAATAACGATAGCCGGGCAGATAGCATCGATTGCCCTCAACATCCAGGAGAACAAAAAATGGAAGTCAGTCATACCATCATCAACCTGATTATTTTCGTGCTGGCGATCTACGTCGGCTATCACGTGGTGTGGACCGTGACACCGGCGCTGCATACACCGCTGATGGCGGTGACCAACGCCATTTCGGCAATCATCATTATCGGCGCCATGCTGGCGGCCGGACTGACCGAAGGCCTCGTCGGCCAGATCGCGGGCACGCTGGCGGTAGCGCTGGCGGCGGTCAATGTATTCGGCGGTTTCCTGGTCACGCAGCGCATGCTGGAAATGTTCAGGAAGAAAGAACCGAAAGCGAAAGCCGCGAATCACGGAGCGCAATCATGATGAATATGGTCAGCATGAATCTGGTGACGCTGCTGTATTTGATCGCCTCGGTGTGTTTCATTCAAGCGCTGAAAGGCTTGTCGCATCCGTCGTCGGCGCGTCGCGGCAACGGCTTCGGCATGATCGGCATGGCCATCGCGGTGGTCACTACCATCGTACTGATGATCAAACTCAAGGGTGAAATCGCCGTCAACGGCGGTGGCGCCGGTTTAGGCTTCTGGCTGGTGCTGGGCGGCGTGGTAATCGGCGGCGGCGTCGGCGCGACGCTGGCAAAACGGGTCGAGATGACCAAGATGCCGGAACTGGTGGCGGCGATGCATTCGCTGATCGGTTTGGCGGCGGTCTGTATCGCGGTGGCCGCGGTGTCGGAACCATGGGCCTTCGGTATCGCCGCGCACGGCGAAGCGCTGCCGGTCGGCAACCGGATCGAATTATTCATCGGCACGTTCGTCGGCGCGATCACGTTCTCGGGTTCGGTGATCGCTTTCGGCAAGCTGTCGGGCAAATATAAATTCCGCCTGTTCCAGGGTGCGCCGGTCAGCTTCGCGGGCCAGCATTTCATCAATCTGCTGCTGGCCGTGGCAATGATCGGATTCGGCATCATCTTCGTGATGACGCAAGCGTGGCTGCCGTTCATCATCATGGCCGCCATCGCCTTCGTGCTGGGCGTGCTGATCATCATCCCGATCGGCGGCGCCGATATGCCGGTGGTGGTGTCGATGCTCAACAGCTACTCGGGCTGGGCCGCGGCCGGCATCGGTTTTTCGCTGAATAATTCGATGCTGATCATCGCCGGCTCGCTGGTCGGTTCGAGCGGGGCGATTCTGTCGTACATCATGTGCAAGGCGATGAACCGCTCGTTCTTCAATGTGCTTTTGGGCGGCTTCGGCGGCGATGCGACGGCAGCGGTCGGCGGCGCGCAGGCAGCGCGTCCGGTCAAATCCGGTTCGGCCGACGACGCCTCTTTCCTGATGGGCAATGCGGAAACGGTCATCATCGTGCCGGGTTACGGTCTGGCGGTGGCGCGCGCGCAGCATGCGCTGAAGGAATTGACCGAAAAGCTGACGCACAAGGGCGTGATCGTCAAATATGCGATCCATCCCGTCGCCGGACGCATGCCGGGCCATATGAACGTGCTGCTGGCGGAGGCCGAGGTCCCTTACGATCAGGTGTTCGAAATGGAAGACATCAACGGCGAATTCGCGCAGGCTGACGTGGTGCTGGTGCTGGGCGCCAACGACGTGGTCAATCCGGCCGCCAAGGATCCGAAATCGTCGATCGCCGGCATGCCGATCCTGGAGGTTTACAAAGCCAAGACCGTCATCGTCAACAAGCGCTCGATGGCCGCCGGCTACGCCGGTCTGGACAACGAACTGTTTTACATGGACAAGACCATGATGGTGTTCGGCGACGCCAAGAAAGTGATCGAAGATATGGTCAAGGCGGTAGAATAACGCCGCTGTAACGCCACCGTAAGGTCCGGGGCGGGCGCCTGGCGATGATCGCCGGGCGCCCGGTCCGGAATCGAAAGATTGCCGCGTTCCCGCAAGGAGGCGCGGCTTTTTCGTTTTTGGCGTGGCCGCATCGCAATATCACTACGTAGCGCATCATCGAGATTTATGGCCAAACTGACGCTGGACCGGATTCTGCAATCGCAGGGCATAGGCAGCCGCAAATATTGCAGGATGCTGATCGAGGACGGGGAAGTATCGATCGCCGGAGAAACGGTGAGCGATTATCGCGCCGCGCCCGATACCGACGGACTGGTGTTTACGCTGTTCGGCGAGGAGTGGACCTATCGCGCGCAAGTCTATATCGCGCTCAACAAGCCATCCGATTTCGAATGTTCGCGCAAGCCCAGCCATCATCCCGGCGTATTGACGATCCTGCCGGAGGAATTCGGCTGGCGCGATCTGCAGCCGGTGGGGCGGCTGGACCACGACACTACCGGTTTGCTGTTGATGTCGGACGATGGCGCGTTCATTCATGCGCAGTCTTCGCCGAAGCGTCATATTCCGAAAATTTATCGCGCCACCACGCATGATCCGGTCACGCCCGCATTGACCGCGCAATTGCTGGCCGGTGTGCAATTGCACGACGAGCCGGCGCCGCTGGCCGCGCTGACCTGCCGTCAACTCGATACGCATGTGCTGGAGATCGTGCTGGAGCAGGGCAAATATCACCAGGTCAAGCGCATGCTGGCGGCGGCCGGCAATCATTGCTCGGCATTGCAGCGGACGGCGATCGGCGGCTTGACGCTGGATGCGTTGGGTCTGGATATCGGGCAATGGTGTTATCTGACACCGGAGCAACTGGCTCTGCTGGCGCCGGAAACGGTTGCTTGAATCGGCTGCTTGAATCGGCTGCTTGAGTCCGTCTATTTGGTGCCGAAGATCCGGTCGCCCGCGTCGCCCAGTCCCGGCACGATGTACGCGTGCTCGTCCAGATGCGAATCCAGCGATGCGATGTAGAGTTTGACGTCCGGGTGCGCATCCTGAAATGTTTGCACGCCTTCCGGCGCCGCCACCAGTGCGACGAAGACGATGTGGGCCGCCGGCACGCCGCGTTTTTTCAATACATCGATCGCATGGACCGCCGAATTGCCAGTCGCGACCATCGGATCGCAGAGAATCATCGTGCGATCCGTCAGATCCGGCAGCCGCACGTAGTATTCGACCGGCTGATGATCGGTATCGCGATAGACGCCGATATGGCCGACTCGCGCCGACGGGATCAATTCAAGCAAACCGTCGCTCATGCCGATACCCGCGCGCAGCACCGGCACCACCGCCAGTTTCCGGCCGGCGATGACCGGCGCGTCGTAAGTCACCAGAGGGGTTTCGATGATCTCGGTGGTCAGCGGCAGATCGCGCGTGATTTCATATCCCATCAGCAGCGTGATTTCGCGCAATAGATCGCGGAAGGTGCGGGTCGACGTGCGTTTGTCCCGCATGTGCGTGAGCTTATGCTGGATCAGCGGATGGTTCAGGATGTACAGATTGGGGAATCGCGGATCTTGTCTCATGGTGCGGGCTCGATGATGGGTAAGGGTATTTGCGCTTCCTTCGATACGGGCTTCGCCCTACTCAGGACGAACGGCTTTCCTTGAACTTTCATCAAACCTCCCGTTCGCCCTGAGCAGGGCGGAGCCCGTATGTAAGGGCGCGCTCCTACGGCTATGCCCGCATTGTCGCACGCCGCTTACCGTCTTCCGAACATCATTTGCTCGGCCAGCAGGCGTTTGGCGGTGGGCAGGCCGTCGATCAGGCCCAAACCGGCGCCCAGCAGGGTCTGCGACAGCGCGCCGTCCGGCGCCGCGGCGAATATCCTGGCCATCAGGTGGGTCAGGCCGACCGTGGCGCTGCGGTCGGCGCGGCGTTGCGCGTCGAACGTCAGCAGGCTGGCCGGCGAATTGTCCAGCGCCAGCAAACGGGCCAGGGTGAGCGCATCGCGCAAGCCCAGATTCATGCCCTGGCCGGCGACCGGATGCAGCGTTTGCGCGGCATTGCCGATGGCGACGATACGCGGCGAAGGCTTAGGCTCCGCGTTCAGGCCGAGCGGAAAGCCGTTGCGCTCGGAGACGCCGGTGAAATCTCCCAGGCGGGTGCCGAATGCCGCACCGAGTTCCCTCATAAAATGCGCATCCGGCAGCGCCAGCAACCGTTGAGCATTGTCCGGCCGTACGCACCACACCAGCGCGTAGCCATCGTCTTGCGGCAACAGCGCCAGCGGCCCCTCGCCGGTAAAACGCTCGAATGCGCGTTCGGGCAACGGCGCGTCCACGCGCACATGGGCGACAATGGCGGTCTGATCGTAGGTGTGACGGCGGGTTTTGGCGGCTTGCTCGGGGTATAGCCCGCCTTCGGCCTGCACCACGATGGCCGCGCGTATTTCTTTGCCGTCGTCGAGTCCGACAGCCACGGCGTCGGGCTCGGCGCTCAAGGCGCTCACCCGGGCCGGCCGCAATACCACCGGCGCGTTGCGTTCGAGGGCGGCAGCCAGCGCAGTGACCAGACTGCCGTAGCGGGCGACATACCCCAACGCAGGCAGATCGTAGGCCGCGCGGTCGATCAAGGTGCGTCCGAAATGGCCGCGGCGCGAGACGTGGATCTGGTGAATTTCGTTGCAGGCGATCGGCCACGCGCCGATCTGCTGCAGGATTTGCCCGCTGCCGTAGGAGATGGCGATCGAGCGCGGATCCGTCGTGGTCTGGGATAGCGTTTTGGCGTCGACCAGCGCGATACGGTCCGGCCGCATGCCGCGCGCGATCAGCAAGGCGGCGGCGCTCAATCCGATCGGACCGGCGCCGCAGATGAGTACGTCGTAATCGACAGCGTCGGCCGTCGATCCGCCCAGCGCCGCATCAAGCATGCCGCGTCAGCGTTTCGCGCATCAGGGTTTCGATCTCGTCGGCTTTATTCGGCACCCCGTTGCTGAGGATGCGGCAGCCGTCCGGCGTCACCAGCGCGTCGTCTTCGATGCGAATGCCGATATTCCAGTACTGTTCCGGCACGTCGTCCGCCGGGCGCACGTAAATGCCCGGTTCGACCGTGGTCACCATCCCGCTTTCCAGCGTGCGCCACGCGCGTTCGCTTCCGGTCGGGCCGGCATTGCGATAGTCTCCCGCGTCATGGACGTCCATGCCCAGCCAGTGGCCGGTGCGGTGCATGTAGAAGCGGCGGTAGGCGCCGCCGGCGATGACGTCGTCGAGACTGCCGAATTTGTCGCTGCTGAGCAGGCCGGTGTCGAGCATGCCTTGCGCCAGCACGCGTACGGCGGCGTCGTGTCCATCCATGAAGTTTTTGCCGGGACGGGTCTGTGCGATGGCTGCGGTCTGCGCCGCCAGCACGATGTCGTACAGGGTTCTTTGCGGCGGGCTGAATCTGCCGTTGGCCGGAAAGGTCCGGGTGATGTCGGATGCATAGCTGTCGAACTCGCAGCCGGCGTCGATGAGCACCAGATCGCCGTCTTTCAATTCGGCGTTGCCGGCGGCGTAATGCAGTACGCAGGCGTTGGCGCCGGTGGCGACGATGGAGCCGTATGCCGGCGCTTGCGCGCCGTTGTAGCGGAATTCATGCAGCAATTCCGCTTCCAGCTGATATTCGCGCAGTCCGGGGCGGGCCATGCGCATCGCCCGGCAATGCGCGGCCGCGGAAATCTCTCCGGCGCGAGTCATCGCGGCGATTTCGGTGCTGTCCTTGATCAGCCGCATGGTGTCGAGCAGCCGCTGCACGTCGTAAATGCCGGCCGGCGCTTCGACGCCGCTGCGGCTCAAGGCGCGCACGCCCTGCAGCCAGTTTTGCAGCTGCGCATCGCGTTTTTCGTTTTGGCCCAAGGTATAAAACACCGCCCCGGCATCGGACAGCAGGCCCGGCATTTCACTATCCAGTTGTTCGATCGGGAACGCTTCGTCGAAACCGAATTTCTCGCGGGCGACATCGGGGCCGTAGCGGAAGCCGTGCCAGATTTCGCGTTCCAGATTTTTATCGCGGCAGAACAAAATCGATTTGTTTTGTTTGCCGGCGATCAGCACCAGCACCGCTTCCGGTTCGGTGAAGCCGGACAGATAGTAAAAATAACTGTCGTGGCGATATGGATAGTCGGCATCGCGATTGCGCATGACTTCCGGCGCGGTGGGAATGATGGCGACGCCGCCGCCTTGAGCCTGCATTTGCGCCAGCAGATTGGCGCGCCGGTCCGAATAGGGTTTCATGAATTGTCCTTGTCCTTGCTCAGTGGCGCATTCAATTGCGCCAGTTGTTCGGGGGTGCCTACATTGATCCATTGGCCCCGGTATACTTCACCGCCCACCTGCCCGCGATCGGCATATTCGCGCAATAAGGTTCCCAGTCTGGCGCGCGTCCCGGCTGCGATGCCGTCGAACATTTGCGGCCGGTATACGCCGATATTGGCGAACGTCAGCAGCGATTCACCCTGATTGGCGATACTGTAATTATGCAATGCAAAATCGCCTTGCGGATGATGCGCCGGATTCTTGACCAGATACAGCCACGCCATGTCGCGTTTTTCAGGGGGCCACGGATTGCCCCACAGATCCTTGTCCTCCAGCGTGTTCAACACTTGTTCGAAATCGAAGTGCGGGCAGAAGATATCGCCCGACAAGGCCACGAACGGTTCCTCGCCGAGCAAATGCCGCGCCTGCGCGATGCCGCCGGCGGTTTCCAGCGCTTCGGCTTCCGGCGAGTAGCGAATCCGTGCGCCGAATTGCGTACCGTCGCCCAGCGCCGCTTCGATCATGTGACCCAGATGCGCGTGATTGATGACGATCTCGGTGATCCCGGCGCGCACCAGGTTCAGAATCTGCCATACGATCAACGGGCGTCCATGCACCGTCAGCAAGGGCTTCGGGCAGGCATCGGTCAGCGGCCGCATGCGTTCGCCGCGGCCGGCCGCCAGAATCATCGCCTTCATTGCCGCGCCCCGCTCAAAACGTATAGCCGGTCTGCGGCGCATTGTCCTCCAGCGCCTCCAGCAATTTCGCCAGCGGCGTCAGTTCCCTATAACGGCGCGCGGTCTTTAATACATATTCCATCACCAGCGGAATATCGCGCAGATAAGCATCCTTCCCGTCGCGATAGGCCAGGCGCGCGAAGATGCCAAGTATTTTCAGATGACGCTGCAGACCCATGAATTCGAAATCGCGATAAAACGCATCGACGTCGGTGTTGACCGGCAGCCCCGCCTTTTTGGCGCGTTCCCAATACCGGATCATCCAGTCGAGCACCAATTCCTCATCCCATTGCACGTATGCGTCGCGCAACAGCGATACCAGATCATAGGTGATCGGGCCGTATACCGCGTCCTGGAAATCCAGAATGCCAGGGTTGCCGGCGGCCAGAACCATCAGGTTGCGGGAATGGTAATCGCGATGTACATATACCGGCGGTTGCGCCAGATTATTGGCCAGCAGCGCATCGAACACCTTGTTCAGCGAGGCGCTCTGGGCCTCGCTCAGCGTCAGTTTCAGATGCCGGCCGATGTACCAGTCCGGGAACAATTGCAATTCCCGTTGCAGCAATGCGCGATCGTATGGCGGCAGCGCTTCCGGTCTGCTCTGGACTTGCAGCAGGATCAGCGCATCGATCGCATCCATGTATAGTTTGTGCGCGGTATCGTTGCCGAGTTGATTCAGATAAGTCGTGGAGCCCAGATCGGTCAGCAGCAGGAAGCCTTGTGCAACATCTTGCGCCAGCACGCGTGGCACGGAAACCCCGGTAGCGCCGAAAATGTCGGCCACATGCAAAAAGGGCCGCACATCTTCCTGCGGCGCCGGGGCGTCCATCGCGATTACGCTGTCGCCGTCCGCCGTATCCAGGCGGAAATAACGGCGGAAGCTGGCGTCGGCGGAGGCCGGGCGCAGCGACGCAATGGCTAGTTTTGGAGTATCGATCGTAGTGAGCCATTGCTGCAATTGCATCAGGCGGGAATCGGCGGAAACGGTATGAGCGGTATGTAAAGACATGGACAGCCTGAGTAAATCGGTTGAGGGCAGTGAGTTCCCCTATAATAAGGGATTAATTTTAGCGGTGTGCTTGGGATTCTTCCGAAAGTCTTAAAAATTGGCCTATTAGGGCATTCGAATAACTATTTTCATGGTGTCGCGTCCAGTGTCATTTCCTTCCCGGCGATTGTTTCGTATTTTTACCTCATTTGTCGTGGTGACCTCGGCTTCGGCGACCCTGCCGACCCTGGTGCACGCACAGACGCCGAAAACCGGCAAGGACGCCGATGAGGCGACTGTCATCAACTCGGAGCAGATGACCGGCCGTCCGGATCGCGAAGTCGATCTCGATCGCGACGTCGAACTGAGTCGCGGCACGACGGTGGTGAAAGCGGACAAGGCGATCTACAAGATCATCAAAGATGAGGTGGACGCGACCGGCGATGTCTGGATGAAACGCCTGACCAGCCGTTATACCGGCGATCACGCGGTGCTCAACATCGATTCCGGCGTCGGTTACGTGACCAATCCGACCTACGTCCTGGGTCCCAACGCCGGCCGCGGCAAGGCGCAGCGGGCCGATTTCCTGTCCGACGATGAGGCCGTCCTGACGCAAAGCACCTACAGCACATGCGAAGCGGCCAATCCCGACTGGTATCTGAAGGCGCAGACGCTGGATCTGGACCAGGGGCGCGACGTCGGCACCATTACCAACGGCATCGTGTATTTCAAGGACGTGCCGATTTTCGGTTCGCCGTGGCTGGATTTTCCGCTGTCGAATGCGCGCAAGTCAGGGGTGCTTTCGCCGACCTTCGGCACGACCAGCACCGGCGGCATGGAACTGGCGGTGCCGTATTACTTCAATATTGCGCCGAATCGCGATTTGACGGTGACGCCCAAATATATTGCCCGCCGCGGTTTGCAGATGGGAGCGACCGGACGTTATCTGGGCGACACCTATTCGGGCGTCACCTCCGGCGAATGGATCGAAGACAAGCTGACCCAGACGGAGCGCTACTGGTTCAGCTCGACGCATAAACAGACGCTGGGCAACGGCTTCGGGTTCAGCTGGAATGTCGCCAAGGCGTCCGACAACAATTATCCGACCGATTTTGCGAGTACGGTAAACGCCACTACGCAGCGTTTGCTGGAACGCAATTTCACCACAACGTATTCGAGCACCTATTGGTCGGCGTCCCTTCTGGCGTCGAAGTATCAATTGCTGCAGGACGTCAACGCGCCGATCCAGAAGCCTTACGATCGCATGCCGCAATTGACAGTGACCGGTACGCGCCCGGACGTCGACGGTTTCGATCTGGGCCTGACCGGGGAATTCACCCGCTTTTCGAATACCAACTCGATCACCGGCCAGACCATGGTGGGCGGCGACCGCGCTGCGATCACGCAGCAAGTGTCCTATCCGATTATCGGCACCGCGTATTACGTGACCCCGAAAATCTCTCTGGACGCGACCACTTATCATTTGAATAACCAGCAAGTCGGACTGCCGACCGACCTGACGCGCGTCTTACCGTCGGCTTCGATAGACAGCGGATTGACGTTCGAGCGCGACGCCACGTTCTTCGGACGGTCGATGACGCAGACCTTCGAACCGCGCGTTTATTATTTGCGTACGCCGTATGTCGATCAAAGCCAGTACCCGGTTTTCGATACCGCGCTGGCCGATTTCAATTTCGCGCAGATTTTCAGCGACAACCGCTTCGTCGGCCGCGACCGCATCAGCGACGCCAATCAGATTACCGTCGGCGCCACCTCGCGGTTTATCGAGGCCAACGGCACCGAACGTTTGCGCGTGGCCGTTGCGCAGCGCTACTATTTCACCCAGCCGCGTGTCTTCCTCACTCCGCAGGATGCGCTGACCACCAGCAAATCCGATCTGCTGGCAGGACTGACGGGCCCCGTGACCAATGAGCTGAGTATTGACACAGCGGTGCAATACAGTCAAAGTCTGGCGCAGATGCAGAAAGCCAACTATGGAATACGCTGGCAGCCGGCTCCCAAGAAGGTGCTGAATTTGTCATATCGGCTGGACCGCACCGTCCTCGATGTGAACAACAATATTTTGAAACAATACGACCTTTCCGGGCAGTGGCCGTTGTCGCAACGCTGGTATGGCGTCGGCCGCATCAATTATTCGATTCCCGATAAAACGGTTACCGAAGGTTTGCTGGGAATGGAATACCGCGCCGATTGCTGGGTGTTCCGCGTAGTTGCACAACGGATTCCGACGTCAAGTTTGCAGGCCACAACGTCTTTCTTCGTTCAATTGGAACTCAACGGCTTCGCCAAAATCGGCTCCAATCCGATGGATGCATTGACCAGCAGCATTCCCGGGTATCAGATCGTTAACAGACCTGATTCGCTTCCCAGTTATTGATTCGGATAACCCTCACACATGAACGTATCTTTTTTTACTATGCGTAACGTTGCTCCCTCACTATCCCGCATCATCCGCACCGCCGCGCTGCTGTGCATGAGTTTGCTTGCCGCGCCGGGCAGCTACGCGCAAGACGCCGCGCCATCGCCGCCGCCGGTTTCAGCGCCGGCGGCGGCTGTGCCGGCGTCCGCATCGGCGTCTCCGGCGATCTCTCATGAGCCGCAACCGGTGGATTCCATCGCGGTGGTGGTCAACAATGAAGTGATCACGCGCCAGGAGGTGATGGAGCGGCTGGCCACCGTCGAAAGCCGGATGACCGCGCAGGGCGTCGCCCTGCCGCCGCGGACGCAGTTGATCCCGCAATTGCTGGAACGGATGATTGTGGAGCACGCCCAAGTGCAGTTGGCCAAGGAAGACGGCATCAAGGTCGACGACGCGATGCTGGACAAGGCGATCGAGCGGATCGCGGAACAGAACAAGATGACCATGCCGCAATTTCGCGCGCAGCTGGTAAAAGAGGGGCTTGCCTTTCCTGCCTTCCGCGAACAGATCCGCAACGAAATTCTGATGCAGCGCGTGCGCGAGCGCGAAGTCGACAACAAGATTCAGATTTCCGATTCCGAAATCGACAATTATCTGGCTGCCCAGGCGAAAGAGGGGCCGCAAAAAGAAGAATTCGATGTCGCCCAGATCCTGGTTCGGGTACCGGATAATCCAACGCCGGAACAACTGGCCGAGCGCCGCCAGCGCGCCGAACAGATTTATCAGCAGGTGCGTACCGGCGGCGATTTCGGCAAGATTGCGGCGACGTATTCCGATTCCAGCGACGCGATGACCGGCGGCGATCTGGGCTGGCGCACCGCGGATCGTCTGCCGCAGTTGTTCGCCGATACAGTGGCCAAAATGAAGGCTGGCGAGACGGCGCCGATCGTCCGCAGCGCCAACGGATTTCATATTCTGCGGCTGGTCGATCGCCGTACGACAGGGGGCGCGGCTGCGGTGACGCCGGGGGCGATACAGCAGACCCATGCGCGGCATATCCTGATCAAGGTGACGCAAGTCGTCACGGCGGCCGAGGCCAAGCGCAAGCTGCTGGAATTGAAGCAGCGTCTGGAAAATCACGCCGCCACCTTCGAAGAACTCGCCAAGCTGTATTCGAACGACGGATCGGCGTCCAAGGGCGGCGACCTCGGCTGGATCTATCCGGGCGACACCGTGCCTGAATTCGAACGCGCGATGAACGATCTGAAAGTGGGAGAGATCAGCGACCCGATAGAATCGCCGTTCGGCTTCCATCTGATCCAAGTGCTCGAGCGCAAGTCCGATGAAATGTCGCAGGATCGCTTGCGCACCGCGGCGCGCACGGCCATTCGCGAGCGCAAGCTCGAGGAAGCGACCAACGAATGGCAGCGTCAATTGCGCGATCAGGCATATGTCGAATACCGTTTAGACCAGAATTGATTTTCAATTCGGACAACGACGATATGCGACCGATACTGGCTGTCACCTGCGGCGAACCGGCCGGAATCGGCCCGGAAATCGCGCTCAGGGCGGCTTGGGCGTTGCGCGCCGAGGCCAACAGCGTCCTGATCGGCGATGCCGCTTTGCTGCGCCGGACGGCGCGGGCGCTGGACGCGGCCATCGATCTGCATGTGATATCCGCCGACGCATGGCGCGGCGGCGCGGCGTTGTCTTCGGCAGCGACACAGCTGACGGTGATCGACTGCCCGCTGGCGGCCCCGGTGATCGCCGGCACGCTGGATCCGCGCAACGGCATGGCGCTGTTGCTGACGCTGGACATCGCCATCGAAGGCGCGCTGGCCGGGCGCTTCGACGCCATTGTCACGGCGCCGCTGCAAAAAAGCACCATCAACGATGCCGGCGTCGCCTTTACCGGACACACCGAATATCTGGCCGAGAAGACCGCCATCGAGCAAGTCGTCATGATGCTGGCAGGCGCGCCGCCGCAGACGTCCGCGTCGTCATTGAAGTATTTGCGCGTTGCGCTGGCCACCACCCATTTGCCGTTGCAACAGGTATCGGCGGCGATCACCTTTGACGGGCTGACGCGCACCCTCGACATCCTGCACCAGGATCTGCAGCAAAAATTCGGCATTGCGCATCCGCGCATTCTGGTGACCGGACTCAATCCGCACGCCGGCGAAAGCGGTTATCTGGGACGCGAAGAAATCGACGTCATCGAACCCGCGCTGAAAGCGGCGCGCGCACGCGGCATCGACGCCGACGGCCCTTATCCCGCGGATACGCTGTTTCAGGACAAATACCTGCAGCGCGCCGATTGCGTGCTGGCGATGTATCACGATCAAGGCCTGCCGGTACTCAAATTCGCCACGTTCGGCCATGGCGTCAACATCACGCTCGGCCTGCCGATCATCCGCACCTCGGTCGACCACGGCACAGCGCTCGATCTGGCGGCGACGGGCATTGGCCGGGCCGATCATCGAAGCATGATCGCCGCGATCGAAGCCGCTTTGGAGATGGTTGCAGCAAGCCGGCCGGGCAAACCAGGCACACAATGAAGCATATTCCGCGCAAACGCTTCGGCCAGAACTTCCTGACCGATCAGATCGTGCTGTACAACATTATCCAGGACATTGCGCCCGCAGCCGACGATGTCATGGTCGAAATCGGCCCCGGCCTGGGGGCGATGACCGCCTTGCTGCTGGAGTCGCTGAAGCAACTGCATGTGGTGGAACTGGATCGCGATCTGGTGACGCGGCTGCAGCAGGGGTTTGCGCCCGATCGCCTGATCGTGCATTCCGCCGATGCGCTCAAATTCGATTTCGCATCGATTGCCGCGCCGTCCGGGCAAAAGCTGCGTGTGGTGGGCAATCTTCCGTATAACATTTCAACGCCGCTGCTGTTTCATCTGGCCGATGTGGCGCCGCTGGTGCTGGACCAGCATTTCATGCTGCAAAAGGAAGTGGTGGAGCGCATGGTGGCGGAACCGGGCAGCAAAGCCTTCGGGCGCCTGTCGGTGATGCTGCAATGGCGTTATCGCATGGATCTGCGGTTCATCGTGCCGCCGACCGCCTTCGATCCGCCGCCGCGCGTGGAGTCGGCGATCGTGCGCATGACGCCGATTGCGCAACGTTTGCCATGCGATGTGTCGATGCTGGAGCAAGTGGTGACCAAGGCGTTTTCGCAACGGCGCAAGGTCATTCGCAATTGCGTTGCCGGCCTGCTCACCGAACAGGACCTGATCGATGCGGGGATCAACCCGCAGGATCGGCCCGAAGCGGTGTCGGTCGAACGCTTCGTTGCGCTGGCCAATATCCTCGGCCAGAAGTAAGCGGGCCGGCCGGCGCCGCGCCGGGTGCCGTTATTCGACGCCGCGTTCGATCAGTTCTATCTTGTAACCGTCAGGATCCTGCACGAAGGCGATGACCGTGTTGCCGCCTTTGACCGGGCCCGCTTCACGGGTGACCGTTCCGCCTTGCGCCTTGACGCTGCCGCAGGTCGCGGCGGCATCCTCGACCTGCACCGCGATATGCCCATAGGCGCTGCCCAGATCGTATTTCTGCACACCGTAGTTGAATGTCAGTTCCAGTTCCGCATGTTCCGGATTCGGGCCGTAGCCGAGATAGGCGAGCGTGTATTGCTGTTCGGGACGATCGACGGTACGCAGCAGGGTCATGCCCAGCTGCTTGGTATAAAAATCGATCGATTTCTGCATGTCGCCGACGCGAAGCATGGTGTGAAGGATGCGCATGGGTATCACCTATAAGAAATGAAAAAAGGGAATTTATTGTGCAAATGGTCGTAGCGTGAACGATGCCGTGGGTCAAAACACCGGCAGCGTTTCCTGCGCGCTGTCGCGCAAGGCTTTTTTGGCGCTTTCGAATTCCGGAAAAATCGACTGCACCGTGGCCCAGAATTTCGGTCCGTGGTTCATTTCACGCAAATGCGACAGTTCGTGCGCGATGACATAGTCGATCATCGGCAGCGCAAAGTGCATCAGGCGCCAGTTCAGCCGGATTTTGCCGTCGGCGGTGCAGGAGCCCCACTGGGTGGTCGCCGACGACAGTGCGAACGAATGATAGGTGGCGCTCAGCTTTTCGGCGTAAATCGGCAGGCGTTCGGCAAACAGCAGCCTGGCCTGGGTTTGCAGCCAGCCCTGTACGCGATCTTTCAACTGTTGCTCGCCGGCGCCTTCCGGCAGCCCGATGATCAATTCCCGCGTATCCGGCTCGTAGCGTACCCCCATGTTTTGCGCGGTGCGGATGCGCAGCGAAATGTCCTGTCCCAGATAGGGCAGCGTCGCGCCGTCGCGCCATTGCATGGGCGGCTGCAGCCGGCGCGCGGAACGCTCGCGCCGTTCATGCAGCTTGCTGAAAATCCAGCGCTGCTTTTCGTGGATCGCCTTTTCGATTTCGCTGATGGCGGCCCACTTCGGCGCGGTCACGCGCAAGCCGTCGTCATTGATCAGAAAGCCGATCGAACGCCGTTTGGAGCGCTGCAATACGTAATCGAGCATGTGCTCGTCGACATACAGACGGCGCCAGCCCGGCGCCACCGGCGGCGGGGCCGGCACCAGTTCCGGCAACGGCGCGGTAGCCGGGCCCGGCGATTTGAAGATGCCCGGCTGAACGTCCGTCGACGCGAACAGATCGAGCTGGAGCGCAAGCTGCTCGGGTCCGGGTTTCTGCCGTTTTTGACGAAGTAGTTTCAAGATGCCCCGGTGGTTCAGGAGATTCTGTTGTTGCGGCCCGCTCGCTTGCCTTTTGAGGCGGTATGATCGCGGGGTTGATCTCGCGTTTGGTCACCGTTTTGATGGCGATAAACGGCCGGTGAAATAACGCGCATTTCAGATTCTATCCAATTTTCGACTTGTAGCGTCAGGTCCACCGCAGTCAGGCCTTCCGGCGAGATCGGCGGCCCGATCGAAACGGTGATCACGCCGGGCCGCTTGACGAACGAATTCTTCGGCCAGCATTCGCCGGCATTGACGGCGATCGGCACCACCGGCGTATTGGTTTCGACCGCCAGCCGCGCGCCGCCCTGCTTGTATTTGCCTTGGCGGCCGACCGCGATCCGCGTGCCTTCCGGAAACATGATGACCCATTGGCCATCGGCCAGACGTTTCCTGCCGTGTTCGACGACCTGCGCAAACGCATCGCGGCCGCTTTTGCGATCGATCGGAATCATGCGTAGCAAAGCGATGCCCCAGCCGAAAAACGGAATATAGGTCAGTTCTTTCTTGAACACGTAGACCAGCGGCCGCGGCATCCACATCAGATAGAAAATGGTTTCCCATGCCGATTGATGCTTGGACAGCAGGATGGCAGGGCTGTCGGGCAGGTTTTCCACGCCCTTGACGCGATAGCGTATGCCGCAAATGACTTTCGCCATCCAGATCACGAAGACGTTCCAGCGCGATGTCCAGTAGTAGCGCTTGGCGTAAGGCAGCGGCGCAAACAGGAAGCACGCCAGGGCCCATACGACCGTTGCAACGGTCATCAGTGCGAAGAACAGCAGGGACCGCAGAAATAAGGTAAAGCGCAAATCAGGTCTCCTTGGGGACAGGCAAGCGGAATATATGCCGGCTTTGGGACGTAGAGCGGACCGGCATGGTTGCGCGATGATTCATTATGACGATGTTTCGGATTTGGCGGGCGAAGCGTGCGGAACGTCGAGCAGGAAGTCGACCACGGCCGCCAGATCGGGATAGATCTTGGTATCGGGCGGCAGGCCGCCGGTAGCGAACGTAGCGGCGCCTTTGCCGGTCAGCACCAGATACGGAATGCAGCCCGCGACAAAGCCGGCCTGCAGATCGCGTAAAGAATCGCCCACGGTGATCACTTTTTGTTGTCGCAGATTGATGTCGAAACGGCGCGCGATCTCCACGATCATGCCGGATTTCGGCTTGCGGCAATCGCAATTGTCGTTGAGCGCATGCGGGCAGAAAAAAACCGCCTCGATGTCGGCGCCGACCTGCTGGGCTAACGCATGCATTTTCTGGTGAATCGCGTTCAGCGTCGCCATATCGAACAGGCCGCGGCCGACCCCGGATTGATTGGTCGCCACCACGACGCGATAGCCGGCCTGGTTCAGACGCGCGATGGCCTCCAGCGAACCGGGTATCGGAATCCATTCGTCGGGCGATTTGATGAAATCGTCGGAGTCGTAATTGATCACGCCGTCCCGGTCCAGAATAATCAGTTTCATCATGTCCAGATTCCCATTGGGATTAAGCCGCCAGCTTGGAAATGTCGGCGACGCGGTTCAACATCCGGTGCAATTGCGCCAGCAGCGCCAGCCGGTTGTTGCGCAATGGCAGATCTTCCGCCATCACCATCACGTCGTTGAAGAATGCATCCACGCCCGCGCGCAACTGCGCCAGCATTTTCAACGCGCCGGCGAAGTCGTTGCCGGCAAATGCGGCGTCGATTTGCGGTTGCAGTTTCAGCATCGCGGCATACAGCTGTTGTTCGGCGGCTTCCTGCAGCAGCGCGGGCTGCACCGCGCTTGCGATGTCGCCTTCGGTTTTCTTCAGGATATTGGTGATGCGTTTGTTGGCGGCGGCCAGCGCTTCGGCTTCCGGCAGCGCGGCAAAAGCCTGCACGGCCGCCAGGCGCGCATCGATATCGGCCAGCGTATCCGGCTGTTGCGCCACCACCGCTTCGATTTCATTCTGGGCGTAGCCGCGTTCGCGCAACAGGCCGCGCAGACGATCGTAAATGAAGCCGCTCAGGCCATCGCCGGGATCCTTGAATTGCGGATTGCCGGCAAACAGCGCAATGGCGGCGGCCAGCAGCGTCTGGATCGACAGCGGCAGACGTTTTTCGACCAGCATGCGCAGCACGCCCAGCGCATGACGGCGCAGCGCGAACGGATCCTTGTCGCCCGTCGGCTGCAAGCCGATGCCCCAGATGCCGACCAGCGTTTCCAGCTTGTCGGCCAGCGCCACGGCGGTGCCGGTCTGCGTGAGCGGCAGCGCATCGCCGGCGAAGCGCGGCTGGTAGTGCTCCGCGGCCGCCTGCGCCACCTCGGGGTGCTCGCCGTCGTGGCGCGCGTAGTAACTGCCCATGATGCCCTGCAATTCGGGGAATTCACCCACCATGTCCGTCAGCAGATCGGCTTTCGCCAGCAGCGCGCCGCGTTCGGCCCGCGCGACGTCGGCGCCGAGCAGGGCGGCGATCTTGCCAGCCAGCGTTTTGACGCGCTCGGTGCGCTGCAACTGATTGCCGAGTTTGTTGTGATAGACCACGTTGGCCAGCAGCGGCACCCGGTCGGCCAGCGTTTTCTTCTGATCCTGCTCGTAGAAAAACTTGGCGTCGGACAGACGCGGGCGCACCACGCGCTCGTTGCCTTCGATGATGTGATGCGGGCGATCGGTGGCGAGATTGGACACGATCAGAAAGCGCGAACGCAGTTTGCCGGCGTCGTCGGTCAGCGCGAAATACTTCTGGTTGGTCTGCATGGTCAAAATCAGACATTCCTGCGGCACGGTCAGAAACACTTCTTCGAAATTGCAGGCGTAGACCACCGGCCATTCGACCAGCGCCGTGACTTCGTCGAGCAAGGCTTCCGGCATCAGCACCCGGTCGGCGCCGGCTTCGCGCAGCAGCGCGGCGCGGATATGCTCCTTGCGTTCGTCGAAACTGGCGATCACTTTGCCTTGCGTCGCCAATGCATTGGCGTACAGACCGGCTTCCGCGATGGCGATCTGCCCCTGCGACAGGAAGCGGTGGCCCAGCGTGATATTGCCGGCATCCAGGCCGAGCAGATTGACGGCCACGATCCGCTCGCCGTGCAGCGCCGTCAGCTTATGGGCGGGGCGCGCAAAGTGAACGGTCTGGCCCGCATCGCGGCCGCTCTGGCGCTGATAGCTCATCAGTTTCGGCACCGGCAATTTGGCGACGGTTTCTTCCAGCACGGTTTGCAGGCCGTTCTGCAATGCGCCGCCCTTGGCGGTATACGCGTAGAAAAGGCTTTCCGCTTTACCGTCGATCGCGCGTTCGAGACGGTCCGGCGCGATCGCGGCGATACCGGTTTGCGCGGCCAGCGCGGCCAGTTTCTTGAGCAGCGGCGCGGTCGGCTCGCCGGTGGCGTCCAGCGCCACCGATACCGGCAGGACTTTCTCGCGCATCGCCTTGTCCAGCGACATCGCGCGGACCCGCGTAATGGAGACGGCCAGACGGCGCGGCGTGGCGTAAGCGGTGGCGACCGCATCGGCTTCCAGGAAATCGCGTGCCTTCAGGCCGTTGAAAATGCCCGCGGCAAAAGCATCGCCGAGTTTCGCCAGCGCCTTCGGCGGTAATTCTTCGGTCAGTAATTCGATGAGCAGTGTTTGAGTCATGTCTTAGTTTTGATCGTTGACAGGGCTGCAGTGCAAACGCACACGCACGCCCGAGCGCGGCCCGGCGCCGTTGCGCGACGCGGCCGGTGCGGCTGGTTTGGAATGATGGCGTGGATTCAAGCCGCCTCGCGCCGGATGTCCGCATCCGCGTCCAGCATCGGGAAGCCGAGCTTTTCGCGGGACTCGAAATAGGCTTGCGCCACCGCGCGCGATAAATTGCGGATGCGGCCGATATAGGCGGCGCGTTCGGTCACCGAAATGGCGCCGCGCGCATCGAGCAGATTGAAGGTATGCGCCGCTTTCAGAATCATTTCGTAGGCCGGCAGCGCCAGCGGCACTTCCAGCAGCCGCTTCGCTTCCGACTCGTAATTGCCGAACAGCGAGAAGAGAAATTCGGTATTCGAGTATTCGAAGTTATACGTGGATTGTTCGACTTCGTTTTGATGGAACACATCGCGGTAGGTCAGGCGGCGCGGGACCGATCCGCTCTTGCCCGCGGAGCCGTTGGCGCCGATGGCGGCATCGGTCCATACCAGATCGTAGACGTTTTCCACGCCTTGCAGATACATGGCCAGCCGTTCGATGCCGTAGGTGATTTCGCCCAGCACCGGTTTGCAATCGAGTCCGCCAACTTGCTGGAAGTAGGTGAATTGGGTCACTTCCATGCCGTTGAGCCAGACTTCCCAGCCCAGCCCCCAGGCGCCCAGCGTCGGGTTTTCCCAATCGTCTTCGACGAAGCGCACGTCGTTTTGCTTCAAATCCAGGCCCAGCGCCTCCAGTGAGCCCAGATACAGGTCCAGGATGTTTTCAGGCGCCGGTTTCAGCACTACCTGATATTGGTAGTAATGCTGCATGCGGTTCGGGTTTTCGCCGTAGCGGCCGTCTTTCGGGCGGCGCGACGGCTGCACGTAGGCGGCGCGCCAGGGCTCGGGTCCTATGGCGCGCAAAAAGGTCGCGGTATGCGAGGTGCCGGCGCCGACTTCCATATCGTAGGGTTGCAGCAGCGCGCAGCCCTGCGCGTCCCAGTATTCTTGCAGTTTGAGGATAATTTGTTGAAATGTAAGCATTATGTCGAGATCGGCCTGCGGATTGCTGGAACCCTGGATTTTAGCGGTTTTTGCCCCCGCATGCCGTCGTAAAGCCGTTGAATTACATGCAAATTGCCGTTGCGACGGTCGCCGGAAGAGGGAAAGCGACGCCGTGCGGCAGGCGGCCTTGGCAAGCGGCTGACGGCGGCAGGCCTCAGCGCCCGCGCCGCGAGCGCAGGAACGCCCACGCCAGCGCCGCCAGCGCGATCGCCAGAATCAGCCTGTTGCCCGCCAGCATATATGGCGTCCACCCCTGGTAGCCTTGCACCTGGGCCGTCAATACGCCATGGGTGAAGGGCGGCAGTTCGGCCTGGATGACGCCTTTGGGGTCGATGACCGCCGTGGCTCCCGTATTGGTGGCGCGCAGCATCGGGCGGCCGGTTTCCAGCGCCCGCATTTGCGAGATCTGCAAATGCTGCGGCAATGCGATGGAATCGCCGAACCACGCGATGTTGGAAATGTTGAGCAGCATGCTCGCCTGCGGCTTGCCGTTGGCGCGGGCGTCGTTCAGCTGCGCGGCGATTTCCTCGCCGAATAAATCCTCATAGCAGATATTCGGCATGATCCATTGATCCTTGACCGCGAACGGCGGCTGCAGCGCCGCGCCGCGGGTCATGTCGCCCAGCGGAATCCGCATCATGTCGACAAACCAGCGGAAACCGAGCGGAATGAATTCGCCGAACGGGACCAGATGGTGCTTATCGTAGCGATACACGGCCAGCGCGGACCCGCCGGCGGTGGCGCTGGTCGGCGAAAAACCGATCAGGCTGTTGCTGTAATCGCCGGGCGCGTCGGACAGCGGTATGCCCAGCGCCAGATGGCTGCCGGAGCGCTGCGCATAGTCGGCCAGGCTTTCCAGATAGCCGTTCGGCAATTGTTGCGGCAGCACCGGGACGGCGGTTTCCGGCGTGGCGATCAGATCGGCCGGCGCGGCCCGGATCGCGGCATTGTAGTCGCGCAGCGCGGCCAGGATTTCGGCATCGGAAAATTTGGTTTCCTGAGGGATATTGCCTTGCAGAAGACGCACGCCGATCGGTGCGCCGTTGGGCCTGGTCCAGTCTATCGTATGCAATGCGACGCCGCCCAGCAGGATCAGCAGTGCAGCCGACAGCGGCTTCGCCGCGGGTTTCCAACCGGCTCGGGCACTGCGGCTGACCGTCGCCAATGCAAGACAGCCGGCCAGCAGCCCGGCAATCCAGCCGAGTCCATAGACGCCCAGCAGCGGTGCATAGCCTTTCAGCGGCCCCACGCTGTGCGCATAGCCGGCGATCAGCCAGGGGAATCCGGTAAAAAGCCAGCCGCGCACCCATTCGGTCAGCGTCCACAGCGCAGGCAGCAGCAATAGCAGCGTGACGGCGTCGCTGCAGCCCCAGCGCCGCCGCAACGCACTGGCCGCCGCGGTAGCCACCGCGCCGTACAGACCCATGGCCAGCGCCAGCAAGACCACCGCCAGCGCGGCCATCCAGCCGACCATGCCGCCGTAGGTATGCATGCTGATGTACAGCCAATGCACGCCGCAGGCGGTCCAGCCGAAGCTGTACAGCCAGCCCAGCAGAAAATTGCGCCGGGTGTCGGCGCTGTTGAGAATTTGCCGGAATAGCCATGCCAGGGCAAGAATCTGCAGCGGCCATAGCATGAAGGGGGCGAACGCCAACACATTGCATGCGCCGGCCGACAGGGTCAGAAGCGCCAGCGGCAGCGACAGGGCGGGCCGCGCCGCGGATTTCACAATGAGCATGGATTCAGAACAGATCCTGATCCGCGTTCGGGTTGTAGATCTTCTCGGCCAGGATCAAATGCACCTGGCGCGCGTCGGCCACCGCGACCTGGAAGCGTATGCCGTCGAGATCCAGCTGATCGCCCTTGACCGGCACCCGGCGCAGATGATGCGCGATCAGGCCGCCGACGGTATGTGCTTCCTCGTCGGGCAAGCCCGCGTTGAGAATCTCGTTGCAATGCGCGATTTCGGTCAGTCCCTTGACGCGCCAGCGCGGACCATGTTCGCCGTCCTTGATCGGGATGATGTCGTCCTTGTCTTCGTCGATATCGTATTCGTCTTCGATATCCCCGACGATCTGTTCGAGCACGTCTTCAATCGTGATCAGACCGGCCACGCCGCCGTATTCGTCGACGACGATCGCCATGTGATTGCGGTTGGAGCGGAAGTCGCGCAGCAATACATTGAGTCTTTTGGATTCCGGAATGAACACCGCAGGCCGCAGCATGGCGCGCACTTCGAACGATTCCTGCGCGTAATAGCGCAGCAAATCCTTGGCCAGCAGAATCCCGACCACATTGTCGCGCTCGTTTTCCACGGCGGGAAAGCGCGAGTGCGCGGTCGACAGCACGCTCGGCATCCAGCTTTCTATCGGTTCATTGATGTCGATCACATCCATTTGCGAACGCGGCACCATGATGTCGCGCACCGACAGATCGGATACCTGGAATACCCCCTCGATCATCGACAGCGCGTCGGCGTCGATCAGATTGCGCGCATGGGCATCCTGCAGCACATCGAGCAGTTCGGCGCGGTTTTCCGGTTCAGGGGAGATGAGAGCGGTCAGACGTTCAAACAATGAACGGTGGGGTTTCGTATCAGGTTTGATACTACTGGGGAGTTCTTGCATATGGCGTGAGCCGGACGATGGGACGAAGTTTCTAGTTGCAATAGGATACAACAAATATGTGACAAGGCTGTAAATCGCTGTTTGCCTTTGTTTTTTTGCACATTTAGGCGCTTATGCACCGATTTGAGGCGCGGTGGCGCCAGGCCCTTACCCGATTCGGTTCGCCTTGGACGCCGTCGCGTACGGATTCGGGAAATCCAGCGCCGCCAGCAATTCGATTTCGATCTGCTCCATCTCGGCCGCTTCTTCATCGTTTTCGTGGTCGTAACCCTGCGCATGCAGCACGCCGTGCACGATCAAATGCGCGGCATGCCCGACCACGGTTTTGCCCTGTTCCGCGGCTTCGCGTTCGAGCACGTCGGTGCACAGCACGATGTCGGCCTGCGTGATTTCGCCTTTCTGGTCTTCGGTATATGCGAAGGTCAGCACATTGGTGGCGTAATCCTTGCCGCGATAATCGCGATTCAAGGCCTGTCCTTCGACGGCGTCGACAAAGCGGATGGTCAGCTCGGCGGGAGCGAATAATGCGCTCTGCACCCAGCGCCGGATAGCGGCGCGGGCCACTACCGTTTTCAGCCGCGGGTCGGGGTATTGCACCGACAGCGACAGCTTATTTTTTGGCGGCATGAGCGCTTCTGGATCGGGCCGATTTGGTGATGCCGGTGCCGGCGTCGGCGCTCGGCTTGGCGGCGGGCGCCGACGCGGCGGATTTCTGGGCCGACACCGCTTCATATGCATCGACGATGCGGCCCACCAGCGGATGGCGCACCACGTCCTTGCTGCTGAATTGCGAAAACGCGATGCCACGCACGTCTTGCAGGATCTGCGCCGCCTCGACCAGGCCGCTGCGCAGCCCGTGATGCAAATCGATTTGTGTCACGTCCCCCGTCACCACCGCCTTACTGCCGAAGCCGATGCGGGTGAGGAACATTTTCATCTGTTCGGTTGTGGTGTTTTGCGCTTCATCCAGGATGATGAATGCATGATTGAGGGTGCGCCCTCGCATGTACGCCAGCGGCGCGATTTCAATCGCCTGTTTTTCGAACATTTTCTGGGTGCGGTCGAACCCCAGCAAATCGTATAGGGCATCGTACAGCGGCCGCAGATAGGGATCGATTTTCTGCGCCAGATCGCCGGGCAGGAAGCCGAGTCGTTCGCCAGCCTCCACCGCGGGGCGCGTCAGCACGATTTTCTTGACCGCGTCGCGCTCCAGCGCATCGACCGCGCAGGCCACCGCCAGATAGGTTTTGCCGGTGCCGGCCGGACCGATGCCGAAGGTGATGTCGTGTTCCAGAATCGCGCGTATGTATCGGTTCTGATGCGGCGTGCGGCCGCGCAGGTCGTGACGGCGGGTTTTCAGCGGCGGACTTTCGATCTCGGATTTGGCCGATTCCGCGCCTACCGCGACCGGAAAGGTTTCATCCGGTTCGGCTCCGGCGCGTTGTTCGACCAGCGCCAGCTGGATGTCTTCGACCGAGACCGGCTTGTCGGCCAGAGCGTAAAACTGTTCCAGCATTTCCACCGCGCGGCCGGCATTGGCGCCGCTGGCGATGAATTTTTCGCCGCGGCGGAAAATGGTGACGTCCAGCGCGGCGGAGATTTGCCGCATGTTTTCGTCCAGCGGCCCGCATAAATGCGCGAGCCGCTTATTGTCCAGCGGATGAGGGATGAAAAACTGCGGGGCGATCGGCGTTTTCAATATGGGGCCTGTGGCGGGTTATTGTTTGACGGCGACTTCGCCACGCAGCGAATAGGTATACGTCTGCACGATATCGACGTCGAGCAAGCTGCCGATCAGGCCCTTGCCCTCCGGTCCCCCGTCGAAATTGACCACGCGATTGTTCTCGGTGCGGCCCTGCATTTCGCCGGGGTCCTTTTTGGACGGTCCTTCGACCAGAATGCGCTGCACGGTGCCGACCATGGCCTGGCTGATGCGTTCGGTGTTGTCGTGCACCGCCGCCTGCAAACGCTGCAGGCGCTTCAGCTTGACGTCGTAAGGCGTGTCGTCGGCCAGATTGGCCGCCGGCGTGCCCGGACGCGGACTGAAGATAAAGCTGTAGCTGTTGTCGTAGCCGATGTCGGCGATCAGTTTCATCAGCGCGGCGAAATCTTCATCGGTTTCGCCGGGGAAGCCGACGATGAAATCGCTGGAAACCGTGATGTTCGGCCGCACTTCGCGCAGACGGCGGATTACCGATTTGTACTCCAGCGAGGTATAGCCGCGTTTCATCGCGGCCAGGATGCGGTCGGAGCCGTGCTGCGCCGGCAGATACAGGTGATCGACCAGTTTCGGCACCTTGGCGTAGGCGTCGATCAGGCGTTGCGTGAATTCCTTCGGATGGCTGGTGACGAAGCGGATGCGTTCGATGCCGGGAATGTCCGCGATGTATTCGATCAGCAGCGCAAAATCGGCAATCTCGGACGCGCCGCTGCCGCTGGTCATCATGCCGCGATAGGCATTGACGTTCTGGCCGAGCAGGGTGACTTCCTTGACGCCCTGTTCGGCCAGCCCGGCCACTTCGGTCAGCACGTCGTCGAAGCGCCGCGAGACCTCTTCTCCGCGGGTGTAGGGCACCACGCAATAACTGCAATACTTGCTGCAACCTTCCATGATCGACACGAACGCGGTCACGCCGTCGACCTTGGCCGGCGGCAGGTGATCGAATTTTTCGATTTCGGGAAAGCTGATGTCGACCTGCGAACGGCCGCTGCTGCGGCGCGCGTCTATCATCTGCGGCAGCCGATGCAGGGTCTGCGGTCCGAACACCATATCGACGTACGGCGCGCGCTTGATGATGGCTTCGCCTTCCTGCGACGCGACGCAGCCGCCGACGCCGATCAGCAGATTCGGATTCAGCAATTTCAACTCACGCAGACGGCCCAGATCCGAGAATACCTTCTCCTGCGCTTTTTCGCGCACCGAACAGGTATTGAGCAAAATGACATCGGCGTCTTCCGGCCGGTCGGTCTTGACCAGCCCGTCGGACGCGTTCAGGACGTCGGCCATCTTGTCCGAGTCGTACTCGTTCATTTGGCAGCCGAAGGTTTTGATGAATAATTTTTTCTGCATGATGTATTTGATTGGTCCGGCAATCCGCCCGGCAAAACGGCTGCTGCGGACGGCCCGCCGCTCCGGCCCGTAGCGGGCAAGAGCTTTCGGCGAAAAGAAACGGAGGCAGCGGAGGAGGCGGCATAGCTGCGCGCCCATGAAATGGCAGGGCGGGGAGCAATGCGTGATTATAGCATCGCCGTCCGCAGGGGCGAGGCCTTATCCATCCATGCAAACGGCGATGTGGGCCGGTTTCAAAAGCCGGCGACGACCCCGTCCGAGCGCGGATCCGAAGCGCCTTCCAGCGTGCCGCCCGGATGCCGGACGATGGCGCCGGCATGGCCGAAAGCGGAATCGTAAGTGCCCAGCACATCGACTTCATGGCCGCGCGCGCGCAGCGCCTGCGCGGTTTCGGCCGGAAAATGCCCTTCCAGTTTCAGCGAATCCGAGCTTTTGCCCCAGGTTCGTCCCAGCAGCCAGCGCGGCGCGCTGACCGCGGTCTGCAAGGCCTGGCCGAACACCACATGACGCGTAAATACCGCGGACTGGCTTTGCGGCTGTCCGTCGCCGCCCATATTGCCGTACACCATCACGCGCCCATCGTGCAGCCGGGCCGCAGCGGGATTGAGCGTATGGAATGGCTTTTTGCCGGGCCGCAACGCGCACAGATGCGCCGGATCCAGGCTGAACGAGGCCCCCCGGTTTTGCCAGTTGATGCCGGTGCTCGGCAATACCACGCCGCTGCCGAACTCGTGATAAATGCTTTGGATGAACGAGACCGCCAGTCCGTCGGCGTCGCAGACGCCCATCCAGATGGTATCGCCCGGCCCCTTGCCTTGGCCCCACGGCGCGGCGCGGCGGGCGTCGATTTTCTGCGCCAGTTGGCCCAGCGCTTCGGGCGCCAGCAGGCTTTGCGGATCGACGCTCATATGCGCCGGATCGGTAATAAAGCGGTCGCGCAGACCGAAGGCGAGTTTGGTCGCCTCCACCGCCAGGTGCACGTGATCGGCGCTGTCGGCCTCCACTTTGGACAGACCGGCGCGATCGAGCAGCCCGAGGATCGCCAGCGACACCAGGCCCTGCGTCGGCGGCGCAGTGTTGAACAGCGTGCCGGCGCTGTGCGCCAATTGCAGCGGCCGTTTCAGTTCGGCGCGATGCGCGGCCAGATCGGCGGCGCTGACCGGCGAACCGACTGCCTGCAGATCGGCGGCGATGCGCTCCGCCAGCGGCCCGCGGTAAAAGCTGTCCAGGCCGTCGTCGGCCAGCATTTGCAAGGTCGCGCCCAGTCTGGCGTTGGTGAAATTGCTGCCGGGCTGCGGCACCGCTCCGCCTGGCAGAAAAGTTTCGGCAAACCCGGCCACATCGCGCAATTCGTCCAACTTGCTTTGAATCGTCTCCGCTTGCCCATTGGTGATTGGAAAGCCGTTGCGCGCGTAATGGATCGCATCGGCCAGCAGCGCAGGCAATTTTTGCTTGCCGCCAAGGCCGGCCGATACCTGCAAGGCCTGTTCCCAGCCGGAAACCGTGCCAGCGACGGTATTGGCCGCCAACGGCCCGCGAAACGGAATCGTCGTCAGGCCGTGTGCGCGATAGCTATCGATACTGACGGCGGCGGCCGCTGCGCCGCAAGCGTCGATGGCGACGGTTTCGCCGTCCGGCTTTACGATCAGCCAGAAGCAGTCGCCGCCGATGCTGTTCATGTGGGGATAAACCACCGCGATGGTCGATGCCGCCGCCACCATCGCTTCAATCGCATTGCCGCCATTGCGCAATATCGCCAGCGCGGCCTGCGATGCCAGATGATGGGGCGCGACTGCCATGCCTCTTGCGCTTCTTGCTGTTTGGATCATTGGAGTGTTATTGGAAGGTTGAAAAAGAGTTAGGAATGCATATAAGGTCAGAGCGAATTTTAACAGCTAGTCCGTATATTTAATTGTGCGTACGATATAATGCATGAATTATACACATGACCCCAAAAAGTTATCTTCTAACGTAGCTAAGCATTTGGTGTGGTTGAGAAAGCGGAAGGATTTGATTGGGAACACGCTTTCGTCCGTATCGATGATCGCAAGCGCTATCCGGAAACGCGTTTTGTTGCGATGGCGCCGATCGAAGACCGCTTATACACGATGGTGTTTTGTTGACGTGAAACGGCGGTTCGCATCATCAGCTTACGTAAATCGAATCGCAAAGAGGTGAAAGAGTATGAAAGCCAAAGTTAAGATTATTCCACCAAACGATGCGGAGGAAGCAAGGATTAATGCCGGCATTGCCGCGGATCCGGATAATCCCGAATGGAGCAAAAAAGATTTCGGTCGCGCAAAATCGGCAAAAGAATTTTTCGATGCCGGGACTTACTCAGGGCTGGTGTCCTTGAAACGCAAGCCGGGGGAGCGCGGCCCGCAAAAATCTCCTGTCAAGGAGCGCGTTACCATTCGCTTATCCGAGCATGTCCTGAAGCCGTTTCGGGAAAGCGGCCCTGGTTGGCAAACACGGGTCGATGCGGCGCTTGCAGATTGGCTGAAAGCGCATTCTCCCAGCGATTTGTCGGCATAAAACGATAGCGAATAAAAAAAACGCCACGGCGAAAACCGTGGCGTTTTTTTGTGGATCGCGGCAGGACAAAGACCTCCGTAATCAATGCCGAATAAACCGTCCACTATTGAAATCCGCAACCGCTTGCTGGATTTCCTCCGGCGTATTCATCACAAACGGTCCATAAGCCGCGATTTCCTCATCGATCGGCTCACCGCTCAACAGCAGCAGCGAGGCGTCGGTCGTGGCGTGCAGCGACACTTCCGTGCCTGCGGTATCGAGCATCACGATATGCGCGCCGCCGCTCACCGCCTGTTCACCGTTGACGACGACCGAGCCTTTCAATACCGCCAGCGCCAGCGTCCGGTTTTCGGGCAGGCTCAATTCGGCGAAGCCGTCCGCTTTCATTCGCAGGTCCCATACGTCGATCGGCGTGAAGGTGCGCGCCGGCCCTTTATGCCCCAAATAATCGCCGGCGATAACGCGCACCTGTCCGGCGCCGTTCGGCAGCGCCACCGACGGAATATCGCCGTCCACAATCGCCTGATAGCCGGGCGCGCTCATCTTGTCCCGGGCCGGCAGATTGACCCACAGCTGCACCATTTCCAGCGTGCCGCCGCTACGCGTGAAGGCCTCGGAATGAAACTCCTCATGCACGATGCCCGACGCCGCCGTCATCCATTGCACGTCGCCCGGCCCGATGCGGCCGCCGCCGCCGGATGAGTCGCGATGCTCCAGCTCGCCCCGGTATACGATGGTCACGGTTTCGAAGCCGCGATGCGGGTGCTGGCCAACGCCGCGGCGTTCCGTCGCAGGCGTGAATTCGGCCGGGCCGGCATAATCCAGCATCAAAAACGGACTGATGTGCTTGCCCAGGGTTTGATGCGAAAACAGAGTGCGCACTGGAAAGCCGTCACCGACCCAGTGTTGACGGGTATTGCTGTGGATGCCGAGAATTTTTTTCATTGCTGCTCCTAATGAATATACCTAATTTGATAGCTACAAGTCTAAATTCAAGCCGATAATCCCGGTAGATAGGGGAATTTACTTTCAGCGTCCTATTTTTGGAACAATGGAGGAGGGGATGGCGCAGGATCTGAATGACCTGTATTTTTTCGCGCAGGTCGTGGACCACCAGGGTTTTGCCGCGGCCGGACGGGCGCTGAGCATTCCGAAGTCCAAGTTGAGCCGGCGCATTGCGCTGCTTGAGGAAAGGCTGGGCGTACGTTTGATCCAGCGTTCGACGCGCAGCTTTTCGGTCACCGAAATCGGCCAGCTTTATTACACCCACTGCAAGGCGATGCTGGTCGAGGCGGAAGCGGCGCAGGAAACCATCGACCGCAATAAATCCGAGCCGCAGGGCATCGTGCGCCTGACCTGCCCGATTGCGCTGCTGCAGGCGCGGGTCGGCCATTTCCTGGCCGACTTCATGATCGACCATCCACGCGTGACGGTACATGTCGACGCCACCAACCGCAATGTCGACGTCATCGCCGAAGGCGTCGATCTGGCCATTCGCGTGCGTCCGCCGCCGCTGGAGGACAGCGGCCTGGTCATGAAAATCCTGGGCCAGCGGCGCTGGTATATGGTCGCCAGCCCGGCTTTACTGGAAAAATATCCGACGCCCGCAGTGCCGGCCGATCTGGCGCGGCTACCCAGTCTGGGTTGGGGCCCGGGGCCGTTGCAGCCGGAAAACGTCTGGGTGCTGAAAGGACCGGCGGGCGAAATCGCGAGCATTCACTACGCGCCGCGCCTGATGACCGACGACATGATTGCGCTGCGCTCGGCGGCGATCGCCGGCGCCGGCGTCGTCAGTTTGCCGGGGATGTTTCTGAGCGATGAATTCAGGGATGGGAAACTGGTGAAACTGATTCCGCACTGGGTGCCGGAAAGCGGCATCATCCACGCGGTTTATCCATCCCGGCGCGGCCTGCTGCCGTCGGTGCGGCAACTGATCGATTACCTCGCATTGCGCTTCGCCGCGCTGGATGAGGATTAATCGACGACGGTATTCCCCGGCCGAGACGGAGGTGAAATCCGTTAATATCGCCGCATTGCAAAAAAGCGATATGCGCATAAAACGATATAGCGGCGAAAAGCTGCATCCAAACGAGGGGTAGGGGCATGAAAAAAATCATTATTTTCCTGAGCATTTTCTTGCAGGCAGGATGCGCGATAGGCTGGTCTCGTCCCGGCGGAACGGAAATGGAATTGAGTCTGGATCGCTTTACGTGCGAACAGCAAGCGGCGCGAATGTATCCCCGGATGATGGTGCAGCGCCAAGTCGGCGGCGGGTATCTGACCCCTTCCCGCACCGAATGCCGCGGAAACGAAAACCGTTCGTCCTGTGTGACATACCCAGGCCAATATGTCCCGCCGGTATTTGCATTCGAAGATGCAAACGCTTTCAATCGCAATGACGCCGTCTCCGGTTGCTTACGGTCGATGGGGTATGAATTTCATATGGGTTTCAAATAAGGCGGATTTGGCTGGCGTCGCCAACTATACAATTTTGCACGGGACAAGCGCCTGCTCGTCTGCGGCAAAGACCGCGCATAGCCTATGGAAACCGTCGACAATAATCAGGGGGCCGCCATTGTCCTGGCGGATGAGCAAGAGGGGCGAGAGCGGCTTTCCCTCCGCAATTTCCTTATGTTGTTTCACCCAATCGAAGGCCTGCACTTCGGATATCGGCGTTGCCGACGCGCGCAGCAGGTCCTTGGCCGCGTATTTCGACATGGCGGCAGCCTTGAGCTTTTTCGACCAGCTCCTTGCCTTTTTCGGGCCGTAAAGAAGCTGCAAATAGGTTTCCGCAGCAACGTAATCCTTGTCGGCAGGCTTAGGGAGCCATTTTATTTCAACCGGCTTCTTCATATACCGTTCCTCGTCGCAAGCATCGAATATGAGCATTCGCTTACGTTGGAAGACGTCATGCAGGCGGACGAAGTTCCTATTGCCGCGTATTCAGGGCCGCCTTCAGGAAGTATGGTCGTGCTGTCTGTCTATCCAAGCGGATTCCGTCATCAGGCCTTATGGGTCATTCCCACTCCTGATGTACAGGATTACCAGTATTGAGCAGGGACCGCTGAAGACGATAAAGTCTTCTTAAATGCTGGTCAAGTGCCGCTCCGGATCCAGTAATTGGATTACCGAAAGCCGCTCCACATGAATGTTGAAGCCTCCGACAATTTTGCTATTTGGACTCGAGTAAGTCTTTATGACAAAAAAAACTCTACCTCGTTATTTCTGGGCGGCCTGTCTGCTTGTCTGCCTGCTTGCATTCGGACTCAGATTGCCCAATCTGCAAGGCTACTCCTTATGGCTGGACGAAAGCTACAGCGCCTGGTTCTCGTCGATGTCGCTGCACGATCTGTGGAGCGATGTCCCGCTTTACGAAATCCATCCGCCCATGTATTACACACTGCTCAAGGGATGGCGTGCCATCGCCGGCGCCAGCGAAGCGGGCCTGCGCAGCCTGTCGGTCCTGGCCAGCGTCGCCACGGTCCTGGTTCTGGCTTTATCCGGCCGAGTTTTGCGCGCAGGCCGGACAGGCGATCAGGTCGGCCTGCTCGCCGCGCTGTTCCTGGCCGTCAACGAGGGCAATGTTAATTATGCGCAGCAGGCGCGTCCATACGCACTGGAGACGCTGACCGCCACGCTGGCGATCCTGTCGTCGCTGGTACTGCTGCGTCAATTGCACGCCCGGGCCATTGCTCCGTCCGCAAGCCCTTTTGCGGTGCGCTCTCTCGTGCCGGCCATGGCGGCGCTGGCGGTCACGACCGGCGCGACGCTGTGGCTGCATAACACGGCGATGCTCATTGCGTTCGGCATCTGGTCCGGCCTGACTATATCGTTGCTGATCTTTGTGCCGCGGAACCGCATGCTTCAGGTGTTGGCCATCGTCATACCGGGTGTGGCGGCGCTGTTGATCTGGTCGCCGTTTCTGCCTATGTTTCTCCAGCAAAATCATAATATGGCCGGCATGGCGTACTGGGCGACATTTCGACTGCTGGACAGCGTGCAAGTGGTGCGCCTGATCTCAGGCGGTTATCTGGGGATGAGTCCCATTATCCTGCTGGCACCGCTGGGGCTGTGGCAGTTGTGGCGCATCGATCGCGTGTCAGCGCTGCATATGCTGATCGTTCTGGTGCTGCCGCTGAGCTTCATGGTGGCTTACAGCTATTTTCATCAGCCCGTTTTTGTCGACCGTCTGTTCGAATGGATGGCGCCATCGGTGATGGTCCTGGCGGCACTAGGCGTCGTGCTGGGACTGCGCCGCCCAACATGGCGTGGCGCAGCAACGTTGGTGACGCTGGCATTCTGCCTGTATGGAACGGTCCAGTTCCACAAAAGGGGGCCCTATGAAGACTGGCGCGGATGGCTATCGCGGATAGCCTCGGAGGCCAAACAGGGCGACCTCGTGATTTTCATACCAAACGAGATAGACATGCCGCTGCACTATTATTATGCGGACAAGGTGTTTCCCGAAGTGCTATCTCTCCCCGCGGCGTTTCCCGCCCGTGGACTGGCGCGGCGTTACATAGGCAATCTCGGCGGCCCCGGCATCATCCCGGCCGACCAGGCGCTGGTGCATGCTGCGACCGCGGGTCACGCCCGCGTCTGGCTTGTTCAGCGCGGGTCGAAATTGTTCGATCCCAACAGCATTATCCGGGCGGAGCTTAGCTCTTCGCGCAAACTCGCCGAGAAATTCGGCGACTCGAATGTCGTGATCGAACTCTTTGACTAGACTTGAATCGGGTGTGGTTGCCACAGTGGCCAGGCGAACCAGACAGCCGTTCGATTACTTCACCGCACACAGAACAAAGCCGCGATCCGCCTTCATCAACGACGAACCGTCCGGGCATCCACCGGGCTCTATCAGTCCGAGGAAATATTTGAGATCATGCGCTTTGGCATAGTCGCGCAACTGCTGGAGCGTAATCAGCTCCTTGACTTCCTTGAAGCGCGGCGCCCATTGATGATAGAACGGCGGGTACCACATGACCGCAGCGCCTTGTTTCCAGTCGACCCATACCGAGGTCCGCGAACGCAACTGGAAGGTTTCGTCTTGGGCTGGGTAAGCCAGCAATAACTGTCCCTGAATTGGATGAACCCGCAACCAGCCGGCCAGCGCCAACGGGTCGGCCTGTTCGTGACCGCCTGGAGCATTTAGTCTGCCCAGCACTTTAGTCAAACCCATTGTGCAGATGCCGGCAATGATCAGCAGCGACAACAGCAACGCGACATGACCCTCACGAATACGACGGTCTGCCCGAAAAAAGACAAATCCGAACCCGAGCGTGGCAGCTACAAGAAAGATACTGGAAATCTTGCCGTAATTGTTAACGACGCAGGAGACAGCGACCCATGCCACCCACAACAACAACGCAAACCCGCTCTCGTACGTTTCGCGCCGGTAATCGTAATTTACGGGGCCAAAGCGGGCGGCCAGAGGGCCGCAGGCGGCATGGCAAAACATCAGCGCCAGCATCAATGTAGGAGCCCCTTCCTTCTGCTGAAAGGATACCGCCAGCAGAATCATGCACCAGACCAGCGTGCCGCGAGCGCCGTTAGCCTGCGATAACTTTATAAGAGAAGCCCCAATCACCATGACGATACAGAGCAGTTGAAAGACGCCATCGACTCGCAACAGATGCAGATTGAAAATCATCCGAA
>JAQGLY010000068.1 GCA_028292625.1 Herbaspirillum sp.
CCGCTTACAGCAATATTTGCCGATCCGGGCATCAAAAGTCATAAACGATAAACCGGCCGGATAGGCCGATTTATGATACTTCATGGAAATTATTAAGATTCTCTTGTAAGACAAGTCCCACAAAACAATCAGAAGAAGACGGATTCTGTATGTCGGCGGTTTCTGTGATGATGGTTTCACTGCGGCGCTTTTACCAGGTCACTGTTACCCAAGGCCGAAGAACCAAAGGACGAAAATGAAGAACAGCACCCCGTGGAGATGGATAGTGGCCGCAAATTGCCTGATGGCGGCATCAATTTCCTACGCGGCCGACCAAGGCAGCGGCAATGGGCATCCAGTACGGCGCGCCGTCATGCATCATTCGGACAGGGCGGCGAACAATGCGTTCCATCCGAACACCTCTAAATTTCGCTATATGGATGCCATGCCTCTGCACAATGCGCGCCATATTCGTATCGCGGTGTTGGTTTTCAAGAAACCGGTCGCCAAACCGAATCAATGTGCTGCGCTCAAAGGCGAAGCGAGATACCAATGTTTTGCCTTGACGATGCCTACCTGAATCGCGCGAGATAGCGATTGCTGCGCAGCGGCCCAGGAATAGTTCCGGGAGACAACATTACCACCGCAGCGTTTGTCAAACAAATATAAAGAGGCAACGAAAATGAAATCATTCAGGAAAATGGTGCCTGCTTCTCTCATTCTTTGCATGATGGTCGGCGTGACCGGCTGCAGCGGCATGAGCACACGTGACCGCGATACCGTCATCGGCGCTGGCGCCGGCGCCATCGGCGGCGCGGCATTGACCGGCGGCAGCGGTCTGGGCACGGTCGGCGGCGCCGCTGTCGGCGGCGTCATCGGCAATCAAATCGGCAAATGACGACCATGCTAAACGATTCCGCCCCGCGCGCGCCGTTGTTCAGCGCCAGAATCAGATACCGCATGCACCGTCCGCCTATGCCTGCGCCGATCGAGGATCCACCGCCGGAACAGCCGACCCCTGCCCCGGACGGCGATCCGGTCCCGCATCAGGATCCCACCGTCATCGACGATCCGATTCCGCATCAGGACCCGTCACAAATTCCGAACGGCGAGCCGCCTCCGGTGCGAGCGCATTTCTAAAAAACAGCCTGCAGGCTGTTTTTTTTTGCCCGAAATCGGCAGATTTCGCAGCATCGTTTCCATACGGAAATGCTTACCACAACTATTTTGATATTGCCATGCCGCGAAGCAGGAATCTGAACGATAATTACGCTCCGATCAACCAGGCTACCCGTACTCTCCTTCCGCCGATATATAAAAATAAGATGGCTGCTGTCCGCTTGCTACCGGCTTTAAGTCTGAAATCGCGAACAGCGATAGCGACACTAATCTTCATTCTGATCACCGCGGTGTTGCTGACCGGCGCATCCAGCGTGATAGTCCAATCCGGGATGGAGCGCATCGCCGGAGAGCAGCAGGCCGTGCTGACCGCACACATCGCCAACGACATAGACCGGAAAATCGCAGTCCGGCAAAACCTCCTGAAACAGCTTGCCGCAGAGATGCCGGCGGCGAACCGCGCCGATACGACCGCGCTGCGCGAATTTCTGATCGCCCACCGCGGTCTGAACCCGCCGTTCGACAATCTGTCGGTGCTCAATCGGCAAGGCCGGCAGATCGTCAATCTGAACTATCCCGAATCGACGCTGGACGCCTCGCAGCGCGAATATTTCATCCATGCGATGAACAGCCGGCAGCGCTCCATTTCCATGCTGCTGAACGGCCAGATCAGCCATCGGCCGGTACTGATCATGCAGGAGCCGATATTGGACCGCAACGGCGCCGTCGAGCTGATTCTGCTGGGGACCCTGAACATCGAACGCGATCATTTTCTCGGCGAACTGGCCGCCCTGAAAATCGGCAAAGCCGGCTATTCGTTTTTGACCAGTGCCGATGGCACCTATGTCATCCATACCAATAAGACTTACATACTGAAGAATGCGTTGAGCCTGCCCGGGGACAACCGTGCGCTGGTGCGCATCATCCACGGCGAAAACGGCCCGTTTCTGGCCGCCGACAACGACGGCGTCGAAGGCATTTTCACCAGCCGCCGTCTGCAAAGCATCGCATGGAACGTCACCACCTTCCTGCCGGCGCACGAAGTGTTCGGACCGGTCAGAGAGATCGCCTATAACGCGCTGTATCTGGCGCTGCTGTTGATGCTGATCATCGGCCCGCTGGCCTGGTGGTACGCCCGTTATCAGCTTGCCCCGTTGCAAAGCCTGCGCGAACGCATCCAGCGCGGTCACGATACACTTGCCACGGGCAAGATCGCCTATGCGAACAATGAAATCGGCGCCCTGGCGCGCGCCTACGATCTACTGGCCGCCGAAAAACAGTTGAATCAGCAAACCGTCACGCTGGAAAAAGAGCGGCTGCGCGTGACGCTGCAATCGATCGGCGACGGCGTCATCACCACCGACACGGCGGGCCGCATCACTTACCTCAATCCCGTCGCCGAACGCATGACGGGATGGCCGTTCGGAGAAGCCATCGGCCTGCCGCTGCGCACGGTATTCGACATCGTCGACGAAGCCACCGGCGACATCGCGATAGACCCGGTCGACGCGGTATTGCGCCGAAGCGCCGACGACATGCCGAAGCAGCACAAGGTATTGCGCCAGGTCGGCGGCGCCCGGGTCACGATTGCGGATTCGGCGGCGCCGATCCGGGACGCGAACGGCGTCATCCTCGGCGTCGTGCTGGTATTCCACGACGTCACGGAAGCGCAAAAACTGGCCGCCAAAATATCGCATCGCGCCAACCACGACGCATTGACCGGCCTGGTCAATCGACACGAATTCGAGCATCGGCTGGCGCGCGCGCTCGACAACGCCAAACAGCACGATCAGCAGCACACGCTGCTGTACCTGGATCTGGATCAGTTCAAAATCGTCAACGATGCATGCGGCCACGAGGCCGGCGACGAGCTGCTGCGTCAGCTGACCATGTTGCTGCAGACGCGGCTGCGCAAAAGCGATACGCTGGCGCGTGTGGGCGGCGACGAATTCGCCGTGCTGCTGGAAGGCAGCCCGCCGAGGCCGGCCGAGGGCGTCGCCGATACCCTGCGCAAAACGGTCAAGGAATTCAATTTCACATGGAACAATAAAATCTTTCCGATCGGCGTCAGCATCGGCCTGCTCGCGATCGACCATCGCTCCCCCACGCCGCAGCAGGTATTGGCCATGGCCGACGCCGCCTGTTACATCGCCAAGGACATGGGCCGCGATCAGGTGCATGTATACGACGCGAAGGAACACGATCTGCTGTCCATGCGCCGCGACACCGGCTGGATCGAGCGCATACGCCATGCGCTGGACGAAAACCGGTTGGTGCTGTACTCGCAGAAAATAGTATCGCTGAATGCGCGCGACGCCGGCGTCGCGCAATACGAGTTGCTGCTGCGCATGCGCGATACCGACGGAAAAATGCTGCCGCCGATGGCGTTCATTCCTGCGGCCGAACGCTTTGGACTGATGCCGGAAATCGATCGCTGGGTGATCGACACGGTCCTGACCGGGCTGACCAAGGCGCAGGCGAATGGCGGGAAACGCGGCCGCACCGACGGCGGCAATCGCCTCTCCATTTATGCAATCAATTTGTCCAGCGCGACGATTTACGACGACACCTTCCTGCCGTTTCTACGCGAAGCATTCGTCCGCTTCGACGTGCCGCCGTCGCGGATCTGTTTCGAAATCAGCGAGGCCTGCGCCATCGCCAATCTGAGCAAGGTCACGCTGCTGATGCGCGAACTGAAAGCGCTCGGTTGCCAACTGGCGCTGGACGATTTCTGCAGCGGCGTCTCGTCGTTCACGTCGATACGGCATCTGCCGATCGACTATCTGAAACTCGACGGCACGATCGTCAAGGAAATACTGGAAGACCCGGTAAGAGCGGCCATGTTGACGGCGATTCGCCATGTGACGCACGTGCTGGGCGGTAAACTGATCGCGGAACAGGTCGGCGATCCGGCCCTGCTGGAGCGGCTGCGCGACATCGGCATCGATTATGTGCAAGGCCATGTGATCGAGTCGCCGATCCCATGGCATCCGGACGAGACCGGTCAGCAGCAGCTGGATTTGATGACCTAGCGGACTGTAACGGTCCACTAGTCCGGCACCACCGCCGTCACTTCGATTTCGACCCTGGCCCGGTCTTCGATCAGCGCCGTCACCTGCAGCGCCGTCATCGCCGGAAAATGCCGGCCGATAATCTCGCGATAAACAGCGCCGATCTCGGGGGCGGCGGCAAGGTATTCCCGCTTATCGACGATATACCAGGTCATGCGCACGATATGCTCGGGCCGCGCGCCGGCCTCGGCCAGCACCTCGACGATATTGCGCAAGGCCTGCCGTACCTGCCCGGCGAAGTCGGCCGTATGGAATTGCTGCAGGCCGTCCCACCCTATCATGCCGCTCAGATAGACAGTGCGGCCGCGGGCGGCGACGCCATTGGCATAGCCTTTCGGCCGCACCCAGCCGGGCGGTTGCAAAAAATCCATATTCATCGCCTTTCGTCTGAAACGGTCAAGCCGCCGCCGGCAAAGCGGCGTGTTCGCGCAATAATTCCCGCGCAATGATCAACTGCTGCACTTCGGTCGCGCCTTCGTAGATGCGCAGCGCGCGGATTTCCCGATACAGGCGTTCGACCGGCTGCTCGCTGACCACACCCAGTCCGCCAAACATCTGCAGCGCGGCGTCGATCACCTGCTGTGCCGTTTCGGTGGCCGTCAGTTTCGCCATCGCCGCTTCCTTGGTCACTTTGCCGCCGGCGTCGCGCTGCCATGCCGCCCGATACGTCAGCAACGCCGCCGCATCGATGCCGGTCGCCATTTGCGCCAGCTTGGCTTGCGTCAACTGGAAATCGGCCAGCGTCTGTCCGAACATCTTGCGTGCGACCGCATGACGCAGCGCCTCGTCCAGCGCGCGCCGCGCAAAACCCAGCGCAGCGGCCGCCACCGAAGTACGGAAAATATCCAGCGTCGCCATCGCCAGCTTGAAACCCTGTCCGGGCGTCCCCAAAAGCCGCGTGGCGGGCACCCGGCAATCGACCAGCGCCAGCCGCGCCAACGGATGCGGCGCGATCACCGAAATGCGTTCGGCGATCCGCAGTCCGGCGCAATCCGCATCGACGATAAACGCCGAAATACCGCGCGCGCCGGGGGCTTCGCCGGTGCGCGCGAAGATGACGTAGGTGTCGGCGATACCGCCGTTGGAAACCCAGGTTTTTTCACCGTTGAGCACATAATCGCCGCCATCCTGCCGCGCCGCGCATTGCAGCGCGGCGACATCGGAACCGGCGGCCGGCTCCGACAATGCGAACGCCATGATCGCATCGCCGGCCGCCACCCGCGGCAGATAGGCACCGCGCTGCTCGGCGTTGCCGCTCAAACCGATCGCGCCGGCGCCCAGTCCCTGCATCGCAAAGGCAAAATCGGCCAGGCCGGAATAGCGCGCCAGTGTTTCGCGAATCAGGCACAAGGCGCGCGTATCGATGGCCTCGGCGATGCCGCCATGAGCGACGCCGCCGATCGCATAACGCAGCCAGCCCGCGTCGCCCAACTGCCGGACCAATGCGCGGCAGGCCGCGTCCACGTCCTGCACATGGTCCTGCGCGATATGCGCGGCGGCCCAGGCGTCCAGTCCCAGCGCCAGTTCGCGGTGCTGCGGCGTCAGGAACGGCCAGTCCAGATATTGTCGATCGGCCATCAGAAAACTCCCTCCGGATTTCCCGGTAATGCATCGTTGTGGCTGCGCGGTCCGCTTGCCTAATCGCCTTCGAATTGCGGCTTTTCCTTTACCTTAAAGGCGTGATAGGCGCGATGAAAATCGTTGGTCGCCATGCAGATCGCCTGCGCCTGCGCTTCCGCCTCGATCGCTTCGTCTATGCCCATATTCCATTCCTGCTGCAGCATTCTTTTGGTCATGCCGTGCGCGAAAGTCGGCCCGGCGGCCAGCATGGCGGCAAAGGCCTGCGCATCGGCCAGCACGGTTTCGGATGCGCACAGCCGGTTCAAAAATCCCCAGCGCTCGGCCTCCTCGCCGCCTAGCGCGCGGCCGCTGTACAACAGTTCGGCGGCCCTGCCCTGCCCGACGATGCGCGGCAGTATCGCGCAGGCGCCCATATCGCAGCCGGCCAATCCGACCCGCGTAAACAAAAACGCGGTCTTGCTGCGCACCGTGCCGTAACGCAAATCCGAGGCCATCGCCAAAATCGCGCCGGCGCCGGCGCAGACGCCGTCGATCGCCGCGACAATTGGCTGCGGACAGGCGCGCATCGCCTTGACCAGATCGCCGGTCATGCGGGTGAAGGCGAGCAGCCCCGGCATATCGCATTCGGTCAGCGGACCGATGATGTCATGCACGTCGCCGCCGGAGCAGAAATTGCCGCCGGCGCCCGTGATCACCACCGCCTTCACGTCGTCGGTGTCGCGCATCGCGCGAAACAGATCGCGCAACTCGGCATAGGATGCGAAAGTCAGCGGATTCTTGCGTTCGGGATGGTTCAGCGTCAGCGTCGCCACGCCGGCCCCGGCATCGAACGCAAAATCGATATGCTCGGCCCGGTATCCGGCCAGCGTATTGCCGGAACGATCGCGCGGGTTGCCTGGCAGATAGCGCATGCTTTACTCCTCGTCTGAATGGTTCGACGTGCGGTTCAAATGCAGTTTGATTTGCGACAACAGCTTGAACAAGCGGGTCTTGTCGGCGCCGGAAACGCCGCCGATCAATTCCGCGACCCAGCCTTCATGCACCGCCGCCATGCGCTCGAACGCACGGCGTCCGGCCCGCGTCAGCTTGACGCTGTAGGCCCGGCGGTCGGCCGGATCGGCGATCCGCACCACCAATTTTTCCTGCTCCAGCTGATCGGTGATGCCGGTGATATTGCCGCCGGTGACCATCATCCGTTTCGATAGTTCGCCCATCCGCAAACCATCCGGGAATTGCTCCAGTTGCGACATCAGATCGAAGCGCGGCAACGTGATGTCGAATGTATTGCGCAGCCGGGAGCGGATTTCATCCTCGATGCGTACGGTGCATGACAACATGCGCAACCACAGTTTCAGGGACTGATGATGATCCTGTGTCAGGCGGCTTTCCAGATCGAAGGCGTCGGCCGCGGGTTTATCCGCTCCGGCGGCCTTGCCGCGGCGCGCGGATGCGGCGGGCCGGGCCGAAACAGGCGCCGGGGTTGGCGCCGGGCCGGCTTTTCTGATTGCTGCGCTCTTGCGTACTGTCATTTTTCGTTCCATCTTTTCTCCATCTCATGATCCTGCGTCAAATACCGGTCGACGGTTCAGCCCGCGCTTTCGCCGCCGTCGACGACGATCGATTGTCCATTCGTGGCGGCGGATCCGGGCCGGCATAAGGCCGCCACGGCATCGGCCACCTCCTCCGCTTGCACCATGCGCAGTTGCGAATTTGCGGCCAGCAGCGCGGCGCGCGCCTGGGCTTCGCTGCGGCCGGTGCCGGCGATGATGCCGGCGATCGCCCGCTGCGTCATCGCGGTCTCCGTATACCCGGGACAGACCGCATTGACGGTCACGCCTTTACCGGCCACTTCGCAGGCCAGCGCACGCGTCAGGCCGATCACGCCGTGCTTGGCCGCACAGTACGCCGCGACGTAAGCATAACCGTTTAAACCCGCCATGCTGGCGACATTGACGATGCGCCCCCAGCCCTCCTCCAGCATCGCCGGCAGCGCCTGCTGCGTGCAATAAAACGTGCCGTTCAAATTGACTGCCAGCATCTGCTGCCATTGCGCGTCGTCGATTTTTCCGAAGGGCGCGGATGCGGCCTGCCCGGCATTATTAACCAGAATATCGATACGTCCAAACCGTTGCGCCGCCGCGGCGAACGCAACGGCCACGGCCGCGCGGTCGGAGACATCGGCGCAAACGTATGCGGCATCGATCGTGCTCCGCTCTTTTTTCAACGCCTCGACCGCGCCGATCAGCGCACTTTCGCTACGCCCCAGCAAAGTCACGCCGGCGCCCTGCGCCGCCAAGGCGCGCGCGATCGCGCCGCCGATGCCGCCCGCGCCGCCGGTCACCACCGCGTGTTTACCGCGCAGGCTCCGATGATTGTCGTTCGATAGGGTGTCGTGCTCGTTGCCGTCGCCAGCCATCGCGATCCTTTCAGCAGTTTTACTGCGCTTAGTTATTGCGATGCCTGCAAATTGTCCGCACCGTCCGCTGCTTGCCGGCCTTCCGGCGCAGCGCTCCTCTCCCGCTGCAATTTCCCTGCCAGATAGGGCTTCGGCCATGCCATGCCGGTATATCCGATAGCGGCGGCCTGATTCAGGGTCCAGGCCGGATCGGCCAGATGCGCGCGTCCGATCGCGCACAGATCGGCGCGCCCGGCAGCGATGATGCCGTTGACATGATCGGCCTCGCTGATGCCGCCGACCGCAATCGCGGCGATACCGGCTTCATTACGGATGCGATCCGCAAACGGCGTCTGGTACATGCGGCCGTATACCGGTTTCTCCTGTCGACTGACCTGTCCCGACGAACAGGCGATCATATCGGCTCCCGCCTGTTTGAACAGGCGTGCAATGGCTACCGCATCGTCCGGCGTCACACCGCCCTCGACCCAGTCGTGCGCCGAGATGCGCACGCTGATCGGCCGGTCCTGCGGCCATACCGCGCGTATCGCGGCAAATGTGCGCAGCGGATAACGGCAACGATTTTCCAGCGAGCCGCCGTAAGCGTCGCTGCGGCGATTGGACAGCGGCGAAATGAACGACGACAGCAGATAGCCGTGCGCGCAATGCAATTCCAGCCAGTCGAAGCCGGCGATCGCGGCCTGCTCCGCGGCGCGGACGAAATCAGCCTGCACGCGCGCCATATCGGCGTCGCTCATCGCGCGCGCGGTATGCGACAGACCCGGCGCATATTGCTGTTCCGAAGCGGCCATCAGCGGCCAGTTGCCGTGGGCCAGCGGGCGATCGCTTCCCTCCCACGCCACCCGGGTCGAGCCCTTGGGCCCGGCATGCCCCAGCTGCAGCGCGATTTTCGCAGGCGTCTGCGCATGGACGTAATCGACGATGCGCCGCCATGCCTGCGTTTGTTCCGCCGTATATATCCCGGGACACCCAGGCGTAATGCGCGCATCGGCGGATACCGCGGTCATCTCCGCAAACACCAGCCCGGCGCCACCCATCGCCCGGCTGCCCAGATGCACCAGATGGTAGTCGCCGACGACGCCGTCATGCGCCGAATACTGCGCCATCGGCGACACGGCGATGCGATTGCTCAATATCACGCCGCGCGCGCGAAATGGCGTCAGCATCGGCGGCACGGCGGCGGCCGGCGCGTCGATGCCGGCCTGCGCATGCGCGCGCTCGGCGATACGGCGCTCGCAGCGCGCGATGAACGCCGCATCGCGCAGACGCAAATTCTCATGCGACAGCCGCTGACTGCGCGTGAGCATCGAATACGCGAATTGCAGCGGCTCCATGGCGGCATAGCGGCCGACGTTTTCAAACCACTCCATCGAGTTGCGCGCGGCATTCTGCATTTTGCGCACTGCGATCGCGCGCACGCTTTGATAGCGCGCGACGATCTGCTCCAGATCTCCCGCGCCATCGAAAGCACGGGCCAGTTCGATCGCGTCTTCCAGCGCCAGCCGGGTGCCGGAACCGATCGAATAATGCGCGCTGTGCGCGGCGTCCCCCATCAGCACCACCGGCACGCGCTTGCCGTCGATATCGTTCCAGTGCACCCAGTCTTCGCAGACGATGGCGGGAAATTTGCGCCACAACGCAGCACCGTTCGCAGCGGCCGCGTTGCCGATCAGTTTGTGGCCGTCCAGATGCGCGGCAAACAATGTTTCGCAGTAGGCGACGGCCGCGTCCGGCGGCATCGCATCCAGGCCAGCCTTGCGCCAGACATCTTCCGGGGCCTCGACGATAAAGGTCGACGTATCGCCGTCGAATTGATAAATGTGCGCCTGGAACCAGCCATGCGCGGTGGCCGCGAAGGCAAACGTGAATGCATCGAATTGCCGATGCGTGCCCAGCCATGCAAAACGGCATTTGCGGATATCGGATGCGGGCCGGTAGCTTTGCGCGTAGCGCGTGCGTATCCGGCTGTTCAAGCCGTCGCATGCGATTACCAGATCCGCATCGTATTGCCGGGCCGCGGCCTGATCGTCGCTGACATCCGTGTCGAACAGCAGGTCGACGCCCAGCGCCTCGCACCGGGCTTGCAGAATATCCAGCAGGCGCCGGCGGCCGATGCCGCAAAAGCCGTGGCCGCCGGAGCTGACGGTCTCGCCGCCAACGTCGATATCGATCCGGTCCCAGCGGTGGAAAGACGCCAGCAACGCCCTCGCGCTCGGCTCGTCGGCATCGATCAGATGGTCCAGCGCATGCTCCGGAAACACCAGGCCCCAGCCGGCATCGTCGTCCGGCCGATGGCGTTCGATGACGGTGACGCGATGCGCCGGATGGCGCTTTTTCATCAGCAGGCCGAAATACAGGCCGGATGGGCCGCCGCCTATGCAGACGATATTCATGCCGCACCCTCCGCTGCGGCGCGCTGCCGCAATTTGTAGCGCTGCAGCTTGCCGCTTTCGGTATACGGCAATGACGCGCAAAACTCGATGGCGCGCGGATATTTGTACGGCGCGATGCTGTGTTTGACGAACTCCTGCAATTGCCTGACCAAAGCCTCGTCGGGGACCGCGCCGTCGGCCGGCACGACGTACGCCTTGACGATCTGGCCGCGCTCGGCGTCGTCGCAGCCGACCACGCAGCATTCGGCCACCGCCGGATGCTGCGCCAGGGCCTCTTCCACTTCCGGCCCGGCGATGTTGTAACCGGCGGAGACGATCATGTCGTCGGTCCGCGCGCAATACCAGAAATAGCCGTCGCTATCCATGCGATAAGCGTCGCCGGTCACGTTCCAGCCGTTGCAGACATAGTCGGCCTGGCGCGGGTCGGCCAGATAGCGGCAGCCGGTCGGCCCTTTGACGGCCAGCCGCCCGATCTCGCCCGGCGCGGCGGGATGACCGTCCTGATCCAGAATGCAGGCGCGGTAGCCCGGGATCGGCTTGCCGGTCGCGCCGGCGCGGACGCCTTCGCCGGCGGCCGAGATGAAAATATGCAGCATCTCGGTGGTGCCGATGCCATCGATCATTTCCAGGCCGCTTGCCTGCCGCCAGAGCGCGCGCGTGCCGGCGCTCAATGCCTCGCCCGCCGACACCGATTTGCGCAGGCTGCCGACGTCGTATTGCGGCAATAGCGGCGCCATCTGGCGATAGAAGGTCGGCACGGTAAAACAGACGGTGGCGCGCAATTCCTGAATCGTTTGCAGCAACAGACCGGGCGTCATTTTTTCGATCAGCACCGTCGCCGCGCCGACGCGCAACGGAAACAACAGCATGCCGCCCAGGCCGAAAGTAAATGCCAGCGGCGACGTGCCGACGAAAATATCGTCGGCGGCGGAGGCCAGCGTCGAACGCGGAAAGCAGTCGCAGATCGCCAGTACATCGCGATGCACGTGCATCGTGCCTTTCGGTTTGCCGGTGGTGCCGGAAGTAAAGCCGATGATGCAGATGTCGTCGGCGGCGGTGTCGACCGCGTCGAAACGCGCCGGATGACGCGCCATCCGCTGTTCCAGCGCATCGGGGGCGGAATCGTTGAAATACAGTACCCGGGTCAGGTCCTCGCAACGGGCGGCGGCCAGTTCCATCTCTGCGCTCAGATCGCGTGAACATAGCGCTGCGCCGATGCGCGCCTTGTCGACAATCGCGCACAACTCGTTGCTGCGCAGCAGCGGCATGGTCGGCACCGCGATGCAGCCCATTTTCAGCACGGCCAGAAAACAGGCCGCCATCATCGGATTGTTGGCGCCGCGCAGCAACACCCGGTTACCTGGCGCCAGACGCAGATCGTCGCGCAGCACGCCGCAAATGCGATCGACCTTCTCAAGCAGATCGGCGTATGTCCACACCGTATCCCGGCCGTAGATCGCAATGCGGTCGGCGCAACCGTTGCCGACCATCCGGTCCAGCAATTGCGCGACGCAGTTGAGCCGGTCCGGATATCGCAGCGCCGGCAGATCGAAGACGAATTCCGGCAGCAAAGCCGGCGGCGGCAGATTGTCGCGCGCAAAAGTATCGGTATGCGCCGAAACAGTCATATCCGCTCCGGCGCGGGCGGCAGCGCACGCGCGCCCCGAATTGTCCGCAAAATGAGATGTAACGCCGGTTGCCGCATGATTTTTGTAAGCAAAAACAATTCAGTCTTAAACTATCCGGATATCGACAACGCCCGCTTCCCCGAAGGAGAGGTCGTCGTTATCGCCAATAAAAACGGCACCCTGAAATGTTCAGGACGCCGTCGATTATGCAATGCTCCGGTGACAATTGCCGTAATTTCTGGATCAGGCTTCGGAAGCGCGCACAGCCAACCCCTTCGGCAGCGGGAAGGTCACGTTTTCCTCGATGCCTTCCAGCACCCTGACGCTTTGGGCGCCGTATTCTTTCAGCTTGTCGATGACCGCCTGCACCAGTACTTCGGGCGCCGATGCGCCCGCGGTGACGCCGATGCGCTTCTTCCCTTGCAGCCACGCCGCGTCGATTTGCGCGGCGCGATCGACCATATAGGCGGGCACGCCCCGTTTCTCGGCGACCTCGCGCAAGCGATTGGAATTCGAACTGTTCGGACTGCCGACCACAATCACCACATCGGCCAGCGGCGCCATGAATTTCACCGCCTCCTGGCGATTGGTGGTGGCGTAACAGATATCGCCTTTCTTCGGCTCGGCGATGGTCGGGAAGCGCTGCTTGAGGGCGGCGATGATATCGGCGGTATCGTCGACCGACAGCGTGGTCTGCGATACGTAAGCCAGCTGGCCGCCATCGGCCACCTGCAGGCGGGCGACGTCCTCCACCGTTTCCACCAGATGCATGCCGCTATCGGTCTGTCCCATCGTGCCTTCCACCTCAGGGTGCCCCTGATGGCCGATCATGACGATTTCGCGCCCGTTGCGGCGCATCTTTTCGACTTCGATATGCACTTTGGTCACCAGCGGGCAAGTCGCATCGAATACTTTCAGGCCGCGCTGCAGCGCTTCCTGCTGCACCGCCTTGGAGACGCCGTGCGCCGAAAAAATGACGGTATTGCCGGCCGGCACATCGGCCAGCTCTTCGATGAAAATGGCGCCCCTGTCGCGCAGATCCTTGACCACATACGCGTTATGGACGATCTCATGACGCACGTAGATCGGCGCGCCGAACTGCTCCAGTGCGCGCTCGACGATTTCGATGGCGCGATCGACGCCGGCGCAAAAACCGCGCGGCTGCGCCAGAATGATTTCCGAAGCTTCCATGGTTGTCACTGTTGTATTCATCTATTTTTTACGCCTCAGCTTAGGCCCTACAGAACCCCGATGATCTTGACTTCGAATTTGACGCTCTGCCCGGCCAGCGGGTGGTTGAAGTCGAACAAGGCGCCGAGATCGTCGATTTCAAGCAGCACGCCGGCAAAACGACCGCCGCCGGGCGCCGCGAAATCCACCAGATCGCCGATCCGGTATGCCTCGTCGGCATTCGAATTTTCATCCAGCGTGGCGCGCGACACACGCTGCACCAGATCCGGGTTGCGCGGGCCGAACGCCTGTTCCGGCGCCAATTCGAACACATGGCGCGTGCCTTCCGGCAGACCGATCAGGCAGACTTCCAGGAACGGCGCCAGCTGACCGGTGCCGAACTGCAGCGTGGCCGGGTTGCCGTCGAACGTGCTGATGATATCGACATCGTCCATCGACGCCAGCCGGTAATGCAGGGTCAGATAGGAGTCTGGCGTCACAACCGGAGACGTTGACGCGGAAAACGGCGCAGAAGAAGGTGTAGTCATGAAAATCGGCAATGAAATGGGAAAACCGTTCGACATCGATCGCGCCGGCAGCTGGGAAATATCCGAAAAACAGCTGCATCACCGCAGGAAGACGGCTGAAATCGGCGGCCCGGCACAAACCCGACAGGTTCAACGCAATGGCCGACCATTGTAAACTAGGTTGCCCGCCTGCGGTATCTCGCCAGCATTCGATCGAACCTTACTGCCAGGAGACTCGTGCATGTCCATTTCCGATTGGACCGAAGAACAACGGCCCCGCGAGCGTCTGATCAGCCACGGCGCGCATGTGCTGTCGGACGCCGAATTGCTGGCGATTTTTTTGCGCACCGGCATTCCCGGCAAAAGCGCGGTCGATCTCGGCCGCGAACTGATGCAGCAATTCGGTTCGCTGCGGGAGCTGTTTACGGCGACCTTGCCGGCCTTCTCGGCGGTGAGAGGCCTGGGGCCGGCCAAATATGCGCAACTGCAGGCGGTGCTGGAGCTGGCGCGCCGCTCGCTCACCGAGCAATTGCAGTCCGGCATATTGCTCAGCGCGCCGCAGCCCGTCAGACAATATCTGCAACTTAGCCTGGGCCGCAAAAACCATGAATGCTTCGTCGTCCTCTTCCTGGACGCCAGAAACCGTCTGATCAAAACCGAGGAGCTGTCGCGCGGCACCTTGACCCATGCCAGCGTCTACCCGCGCGAAGTGGTCAAGTCCGCCCTGAGCAGCAATGCCGCCGCCGTCATCCTGGCGCACAATCACCCGTCAGGCATCGCCGAACCCAGCACTTCCGATCTGATGCTGACCGAAACGCTGAAGAGCGCGCTGGAACTGATGGAGATAAGCGTGCTGGATCACCTGATCGTCGCCGGCGCAAACTCCTATTCGTTCGCGGAGCATGGGCAGTTATGAAGTGCGGACGCGGCCAATTAAAATGTGACTTTTTTATAAATTCGAATTACACAATTAATTTTCACAAGTCATTGAAAAGAAAACGAATTTTAGATATACTCACTTTTTTTCCAATTTCTGGAATATTTACTAAGGGGTGAAATATGGCGCGTGTCTGCCAAGTCACTGGGAAAAAGCCGATGGTCGGCAACAATGTTTCCCATGCAAACAACAAAACGAAACGCCGCTTTTTGCCTAACCTGCAAAATCGCCGTATTTTCGTCGAATCCGAAAATCGCTGGGTTTCCCTGCGTTTGTCCAACGCCGGCTTGCGCGTAATCGATAAAATCGGCATCGATGCCGT
>JAQGLY010000071.1 GCA_028292625.1 Herbaspirillum sp.
CCCATGCGCACCAGCACGATCACCACGATCGGCACTTCGAACGCCATCCCGAACGAGAGGAACATCGTCATCGCGAAATCGACATAGCTGTCGATATCCGGCGCCACCGAGACCGATGCCGGCGCGAAGTGGTTGATAAACGGGAAAATGGTGCCGAACACCAGGAAATAACAGAATGCAACGCCGGCGATGAACAGCAGCGATGAAGAGATGACCAGCGGCGCCACCAGCCGCTTCTCGTGCCGGTACAGGCCCGGCGCGACGAACGCCCAGGCCTGATACAGCACCCACGGCAGCGCAATGACGAAGGCCAGCATCAATGTCACCTTCATCGGAATCAGGAACGGCGTGATGACGCCGGTCGCAATCATCTTGGTGCCGGCCGGCAGCGCGGCGATCATCGGCCTCGCCAGCACATCGAAAATGTTCGCGGCCCAGTTCACCAGGCACAGGAAAACCACGACCACGGCAATCGCGGACTTCACGACCCGGCTGCGCAGTTCGACCAAATGCGAAATGAAGGTGTCTTCGTTACCGGTGGTAGTGTGTTCGTCAGCCATGTCAGTGTGCTACGGAATGAAAAAAGGGCATGGCGCTCATGAAAAGAAAGAGCCGGATGATTTACCGCCGACGGGTCGGTATTTGGCGACGCGGGCCGCCGCCGAGATGACGTGTGCGCGCCGGCCGGACTGATGCTTGTACCAGGCGGGAGTGGCCGTGGTGCGCTGCAGTTTTTTCTGACGGAAATTGCGGGCCTTGCGGTCCAGCGATTCCATCGTCGGAATATCGTAGCGGTTGTGGTAGCCGCCGACGTCGCCGCCGGTATCGGCATCGTCCCAGCCGGACGTGACCGCCTGTTCGGTGTCCGTTATGCCTTTTTCGAAATCCCGGCGGATGTCGCCGGCGGCGCTCTGGACGTCCTTATGCATGGTGCGGAGCTCTTCCAGTTCGATCTCGCGGCTGACTTCGGATTTCACCTCGTTCAAATAGCGCTGCGCGCGGCCAAACAGGGTGCCGGCCATGCGCGCCATCTTCGGCAAACGCTCGGGACCCACCACGACCAGCGCGACAACGCCGATCAGCGCAAGTTTGGTTATTCCAATATCAATCATGGATTGCACTCATCGAAAAGCTCTACAGCGAACAGCGCCGATACCGCATCACTTCAAAAACCACCCCGTAAACCGATGGCGACCCGGCGGCCGCCGCGGCATCACGGCGCGGTTTTGTCCTTTTCCCGGGTTTTCACGTCGATAGTCGACTGCGGCGCTTCTTCCTTCTCTTCTTCGCCCTTCACGCCATCCTTGAAGCCCTTGACCGCCTTGCCCAGATCCGCGCCCATATTGCCGATCTTCTTGGTGCCGAATATCAGCGCCACGATGACCAGGACAATCAACCAATGCCAAATACTTAATCCGCCCATTTTATTTCTCCATTACAAAACATAGATACCCATTACAAGCGGCTGTGGTCCGACAGACCGCCATACTTTGATTACATCCGGACCTTCAATATTAAACCTTCAAGAACGGCGCGTTCCACGGATGCGGTCCGCCGATAATATGCAGATGCAGATGGTACACCTCTTGCCCGCCGTTGGGTCCGGTGTTGATCATCGTTTTGTAACCGCCGGTCTTGACGCCGTCGGCGCCCACCCGATAATCGCAACCCTGCTCGTGCGCCAGCCGTTTCCCCAGGAGCAGCATTTTACCCAGGAGTCCCGCGTGCCGCTCCTCGCAGTCGGACAGCGTCTCGATATGCTCTTTCGGAATAATCAGGAAATGCACGGGCGCCGCCGGACGGATGTCGTTGAACACCTTGACCTCGTCATCTTCATACAGCACCTTGGACGGAATCTGCCCAGCGGCAATCTTGCAAAAAAGACAATTATCCAAAGAAGGCTCCCGGTTACTTGAACATTAAACGTATTGCAAGCATTGCATGGCGGGGCTTACTTCCGTTCCGCCTGCTCGCGCGCTTCCAGCTTGCGGTTGGCCTTTTCCTCAATACCCGACAGGCCTTCCCGGCGCGCCAGCTCTTCCAGCACCTGCTGCGGCGTCAGACCGAATTGCGCCAGCATGATCAGCGAATGAAACCAGAGATCGGCGCACTCATACAGCACCTTGTCGGTCTTGCCGTCGACGCGCGCATCCTTGGCCGCCATCACCGTTTCGGTGGCTTCCTCGCCGATTTTCTTGAGGATCGCATCGTCGCCTTTGGCGAACAGACGCGAAATATACGATTTGTCCGGATCGCCGCCGTTGGCGGGTTTGCGCGATTCGATCACGCGCGCCAGCCGTTGCAAAGTGTCGTTGGTGTGATCGCCCATATCGCCGCTCATGTGGATACTTTGTTAGTGGATTTGCGCGGCTTTTTGAGCGCTTGCGGCTTGGCTCCGGCCACGGCTTGCGCCTTGACCGCCTCCGATTCCGGCAGCACCGCTTCGACAGTCACCCATTCGCCGCTCTCGCCGCTGCCCTCGAGCGATTGGAAGAAGCAGGAATGACGGCCGGTATGGCAGGCGATGCCGGCGATCTGCTCGACCTTCAGCAGCACCACGTCTTCATCGCAATCGAGACGGATTTCATGCACCTTCTGAAAATGCCCGGATTCCTCGCCCTTGTGCCACAGCTTCTTGCGCGAACGGCTCCAATAGACCGCCTCGCCCAGCTCGACCGTGCGCGCCAGCGCATCGCGGTTCATCCAGGCGAACATCAGCACATCGTTCGACCCGACCTCCTGCGCGATCACCGGCACCAGGCCGATCTCGTTCCATTTCACTTTATTCAACCATTTCGCGTTGATGCTCATGCCAGCCTCATCGAGATATTCTGCGCCGCCATGAAGCGCTTGGCTTCCTGCACCGTATGCTGGCCGTAATGAAAAATGCTGGCGGCGAGCACCGCATCGGCCTTGCCTATACGCACGCCGTCGGCCAGATCCTGCAAGCCGCCGACGCCGCCGGAAGCGACCACCGGAATCGATACCGCGTCCGACACCGCGCTGGTCAGCGCCAGATCGAAACCGCTGCGCGTGCCGTCGCGATCCATGCTGGTCAGCAGGATTTCACCGGCGCCGAGCCGCGCCATATTGCGCGCCCATTCGATCGCATCGAGCCCGGTCGCGTTGCGCCCGCCGTGCGTAAATACTTCCCACTTGTTGTCGCCGACCCGTTTGGCGTCGATGGCGACGACGATGCACTGCGATCCGTACTTAGCGGCGGCGTCCGCCACCAGTTGCGGATGGGTCACCGCCGAGGTATTGATGCCGACCTTGTCGGCGCCAGCATTGAGCAGCCGGCGCACGTCGTCCACCGTACGCACGCCGCCGCCGACGGTCAGTGGAATAAACACTTGCGACGCCACCGCTTCGATGATGTCCAGAATCAGGTCGCGCCCGTCGGACGAGGCGGTGATGTCGAGAAAGGTCAATTCGTCGGCGCCCTGCTCGTCGTAGCGGCGCGCGATTTCGACCGGATCGCCGGCGTCGCGCAGCGCCAGGAAATTGACGCCCTTGACCACACGGCCGGCAGTCACGTCCAGGCAGGGAATGATTCGCTTAGGTAACGTCATATGCGGCGGCCATGTCGTTTATTGGTCCTGATCCGGCACATCGGCCGTGCCTTCGCTCAACGCATCGGCGCGCAATTGCGCGCTGTGCAAATCGAGCGTGCCTTCATAAATCGAACGTCCGCAGATGACCGCTTCGATGCCCTCGTCCTGCACCGCGCACAAGGCCTCCACGTCCTTGATGCTGTGCACGCCGCCGGAAGCGATCACCGGAATGGTCATGCTTTGCGCCAGACGCACGGTGGCTTCGATATTGACGCCGCCCATCATGCCGTCGCGGCCTATGTCGGTATAAATGATCGATTCGCAACCGTAATCCTCGAATTTTTTGGCCAGATCGATCACTTCATGACCAGACAACTTGCTCCAGCCGTCGGTGGCGACCTTCCCGTCCCTGGCGTCCAGGCCGACGATGATCTGGCCCGGAAACGCGCTGCAGGCGTCGTGCAGGAAACCGGGATTCTTGACCGCGGCGGTGCCGATGATGATGTACGACAAACCGGCATCCAGATAACGCTCTATCGTATCCAGATCGCGGATGCCGCCGCCCAGTTGCACCGGGATTTCATCGACGTCGTTGGCCAGCGCGAATTCGCGCACCGCATCCAGAATCAGGCGCACCGCGGATTCGTTCTTGGGTTTGCCGGCGAAGGCGCCGTTCAGGTCGACCAGATGCAGACGCCGCGCGCCCTGTGTCAGCCAGTGACGCGCCATGTCGGCGGGATTGTCGGAAAATACGGTGGCCTGGTCCATATCACCCTGTTTCAGGCGAACGCAATGACCGTCTTTCAGGTCGATGGCAGGTATCAGCAGCATGGCGTGGGTATAATTAAATGATTAAGCAAAAAAAGTGAGCACAAGAAACATTCGACGGCGACGATGCGTAACGGGAGCGCGAATCGATAAGCCGATCAGGGCTTCCAGCAGGCAAAATTGCGATAAAGCTGCAATCCGGCGGCAGCGCTTTTCTCGGGATGGAATTGCGTTGCAAAGATATTATCACGCGCTACCGCACAGCTAAACGTCGAACCGTAGGTCGTCACGCCGACGGTATCCGCAGGCGCCGCCGGAACCGCGTAAAAACTGTGCACAAAATAAAAATAAGCGCCGTCGGCAACACCGTTCCACAGCGCATGGCCGGTCTTCTGCTGCACGCGGTTCCAGCCCATCTGCGGCACCTTGAAGCGCGAGCCGTCTTCCTGCGTCCGTCCTTCCAGCGCAAAACGCACCACCCTCCCCGGCAACAATCCCAGGCACGGTGTATCGCCTTCCTCGCTCCAGTCGAACAGCATCTGCTCGCCAACGCATACGCCGAACATGGGCTTGCTGCGCGCCGCTTCCAGCACCGCCTCCTGCACACCGGATTCGCGCAGGCTGCGCATGCAATCCGGCATCGCGCCCTGCCCCGGCAGCACCACCCGGTCGGCGGCGCGAATATCGGCGGCCTCGCCGGAAATGCGCACATCGGCTTCCGGCGCCACGCGGCGCAGGGCCTGCGCCACGGAGCGCAGATTGCCCATGCCATAGTCAACTACAACAATTTTATTCATAGCAAGGTATCTATCGCATCGCGCCGCAGCGGCGTGCTCCCGAGATTGGCGACGATGGTTACAGGCTGCCTTTGGTGGACGGGATGGTGCCGGCGGAACGGCTGTCGAGTTCCAGCGCCATGCGCAATGCGCGGCCAAAAGCCTTGAACACGGTTTCACATTGATGATGGGCGTTGACGCCGCGCAGATTGTCGATGTGCAATGTGACCAGCGCGTGATTGACGAAACCGTGGAAAAACTCGCTGGTCAGGTCGACGTCGAATCCGCCTATCATCGAACGGGTGAAGGGCACGTTGAATTCAAGGCCCGGCCGGCCGGAAAAATCGATCACCACACGCGACAAGGCTTCGTCCAGCGGCACATAAGCGTGACCGTAACGGCGGATCCCCTTTTTGTCGCCGACCGCCTTGGCGAAGGCCTGGCCCAGCGTGATGCCGACGTCTTCCACCGTGTGATGCGCGTCGATGTGCAAATCGCCCTTGGCTTCGATATCCAGGTCGATCAGGCCGTGACGGGCGATCTGATCCAGCATGTGGTCAAGAAAAGGGACGCCCGTATTCAACGATTGACGTCCGGTGCCGTCCAGGTCGATAGCGACGCGAATCTGCGTTTCGCTGGTGTTGCGGACGACTTCTGCGGTTCTTGATATAGACATGACGGATGATATGAACGGTGATATGGATAAAAGCGTGCGGAAATATTAACAATGGGCCAGAGCGGGAGCTACCCTGCATTTTACCGACATTTTGCATAATATCGCGCACTGTCGCGCGTTAACCCGCTACGCGGATCAATTAAGTCGCGGCGAATGCAACAAAAACTGGAAAAGCGGCAATGTTCAAACCGGCAGCGACGGTTCGGCAAGCGCTGCCGTGGATGTCGCCGGCGCCGGTGCAGGCGCCGCGGCAAGCCGCTTTTCAATCAGGGCGCAATAATCCGGGTTCAGTTCGAAACCGACAAACTGGCGGCCGCATTGCTTGGCGGCAACTGCCGTGGTGCCGCTGCCCATGAATGGATCGAGCACCACGCCGCCGGGCGGACAGGACGCGCGGATCATGCGTTCGATGATCTCCAGCGGCTTTTGCGTCGGGTGGTCGGCGCGCTCCCGGTGCTCCCGATGCAAACGCGAAACGCTCCAGACATCTTTGGGGTTGTAGCCCAGCTCCAGCCATTTGGCGCCGACGAAAATCGACCGTGAGCGGGCTTTTTTGGTTTCGGCGTCGTAGGCGATGCGAATCGCATCCAGATCGAAATAATAATCCTTGGCGTTCACGAAAAAACCGATCGTGTCGTGCACCGACGAGTAGCGCCGCGTGCTGCCGCCCATCGACGGCACCCGCCGGTCCCAGATGATCTCGTTCATCATCGCCATGCGCTGCTTGAGCATCACGAACACTTCCGGCGCATAGCGCCAGGTCAGGAATATATACAGGCTGCCGCTGGCCTTGAGTTTGGGCAAGGCCAGATCGACCCATTCCTGCATCCACTGCAGATAGTCGGCGGCGGCGCGCTTGTCCGAATCGTTGCCGTAATCCTTGCCCAGCCCGTACGGCGGATCGGCAATCAGCAAATCGACCGCGCCATCGGGGATGTGGGCCAGCCCCTCCAATGCGTCGGCGCAATAAACCCGGTTCAGCCAGTCGCTCATGCGCCGGCTTAGTTGTTCAACCGCAATTCGGCCGAGCGGGCATGCGCCTGCAAGCCTTCGCCGTAAGCCAGCTCGGCAGCCACGCGGCCCAGGGTTTGCGCGCCCTCGGCGCTGACGTGGATGATGCTGGAGCGTTTCTGGAAATCGTAGACTCCCAGCGGCGACGAAAAACGGGCGGTGCGCGAGGTCGGCAGCACGTGGTTCGGGCCTGCGCAGTAATCGCCCAGAGATTCGGAAGAAAAACGTCCGAGGAACATGGCGCCGGCATGCCTTACCTTGTCCGCCCATCGCTGCGGGTCTTGGGTGGAGATTTCCAGATGTTCAGGCGCGATCAGGTTGACGATCTCACACGCCTGATCCATATCGCGCACCTTGATCAGTGCGCCGCGATCGGCCAGCGACGTGCGGATCACTTGCTCGCGCGGCATGGTTGGCAGCAGGCGCTTGATGGCGGCTTCGACTTTCTCGATATACGCGGCATCCGGGCACAGCAGAATCGACTGCGCCAGTTCGTCGTGCTCGGCCTGCGAAAACAGATCCATCGCGATCCAGTCCGGATCGGTGCTGCCGTCGCAGATCACCAGGATTTCGGATGGCCCCGCGATCATGTCGATGCCGACCGTGCCGAACACACGGCGCTTCGCCGCGGCGACATACGCATTGCCGGGACCGACGATTTTATCGACCGCCGGAATCGTCGCCGTGCCGTAGGCCAGCGCCGCCACCGCCTGCGCGCCGCCGATGGTGAATATACGATCGACGCCGGCGATGGCCGCCGCCGCCAGCACCAGCTGATTGCGTACGCCGTCTGGAGTCGGCACCACCATCACGATTTCCTGCACGCCGGCCACTTTGGCCGGAATCGCATTCATCAGCACCGACGACGGATAAGCCGCCTTGCCGCCCGGCACATAAATGCCGACGCGATCCAGCGGCGTCACCTTTTGTCCCAGCACGGTGCCGTCGGCCTCGGTGTACAGGAAACCGTCGGCGCCGCATTCCTGCTTTTGCCGCTGGTGATAGCTGCGCACGCGATCGGCGGCGGTCTGCAGCGCCTGCCGCCGCGCGGGAGGCAATCCATCCAGCGCCTGCTGCATTTGGTCGCGGCCGATTTCCAGCGCCTGCGCACTGATTGCGGCGACCCGGTCGAAACGTTCGGTATAGCTGAGCACGGCGGCGTCGCCCCGCGTTTTGACGTCGGCCAGGATCGCGGCGACGGCACGATCGATGGCCTCATCCTCGGCCGCCTCGAACGCCAGCACCGCCGACAGGGTTTGCCGGAAGTCGGGGCTTGCCGCATCCAGCTTTCTGATCGTGATCGTCATGTCTTCGCTCCCATTCAAATCAGGCCATGGCCTGGGTTGCCTTCTCGAATGCGGCCAGAATCGGCTGCAGACGCGACCGCTTGATTTTCAGCGCGGCCTGATTGACTACCAGCCGAGATGAAATATCCATGATGCGCTCGACTTCCACCAAGTGGTTGGCGCGCAAGGTGCTGCCGGTGCTGACCAGATCGACGATCGCATCCGCCAGGCCGACCAGCGGCCCCAATTCCATCGAACCGTAGAGTTTGATCAAATCCACGTGCACGCCCTTGGCCGCGAAATGTTCGCGCGCGGTATTCAGATATTTGGTCGCTACCCGCAACCGCGCGCCCTGGCGCACCGCATTGGCGTAGTCGAAACCGTCCTGCACCGCCACCGACATCCGGCATTTGGCGATTTTCAGATCGATAGGCTGATACAGGCCTTCGCCTCCGTGCTCCAGCAGGACGTCCTTGCCCGCCACGCCGAAATCGGCGGCGCCGTATTGCACGTAGGTCGGCACATCCGAGGCGCGCACGATGATCACGCGCACCAGCGGATCGTTGGTAGGCAGGATCAGCTTGCGCGAGGTTTCGGGGTCTTCGGTCACCTCGATGCCGGCCGCCTTCAGCAACGGCAGGGTTTCTTCAAAGATCCGGCCCTTGGACAGCGCCAGCGTAAGTTGTTCGGACATGGACGCCTCTTGCTAAAAATAATCGGTTGCTGCTATTGAACGCGTTCTATGCGCGCCCCTATGGCGGACAGCTTGACTTCCATCCGGTCGTAGCCACGATCCAGATGATATATCCGTTCGATCAAGGTTTGGCCTTCCGCCGCCAGCGCGGCGATCACCAGCGAAGCCGAAGCACGCAGATCGGTCGCCATCACCGGCGCGCCGACAAATTTGTCGACGCCCTGGACGATCGCGGTATTGCCTTCGATATCGATGGCGGCGCCGAGCCGGTTCAGCTCCTGCACATGCATGAAGCGGTTTTCGAAAATCGTTTCGGTCACGTGGCTGGTGCCGGCGGCGATGCAGTTGAGCGCCATGAACTGGGCCTGCATGTCGGTCGGAAAACCCGGATATTCGGTGGTGCGCAAACTGACCGCCTTCGGCCTTGCCGCCATCTGCACTCTGACCCAGTCGCTGCCGGCGGTCAGAATCACTCCGGCCTCGCGCAATTTGTCGAGCGCGGCGTCGAGCAGATGAGGGCGGGTGTTCTTCAGGGTCACATCGCCGCCGACGGCCGCCACCGCGCACAGGAAAGTGCCGGTTTCGATGCGGTCGGCAATCACCGAATGCTGCGCGCCATGCAGTTTCTCGACGCCCTGGATCACCAGCCGGTCAGTGCCGACGCCTTCGATGTTGGCGCCCATCGCGATGAGCAGATGGGCCAGATCGCCGACTTCCGGTTCGCGCGCCGCGTTTTCCAGTACCGTCTCGCCATCGGCCAGTGTGGCGGCCATCAGCAGATTTTCTGTGCCGGTGACGGTAATCATGTCGGTCACCACGCGGGTGCCCTTCAGGCGCTTGGCCTTGGCGTAAATATAGCCGGCGTCGATACTGATCTCGGCGCCCATCGCCTGCAAGCCCTTGATATGCTGATCGACCGGGCGCGAACCGATCGCGCAACCGCCGGGCAGCGATACTTTCGCTTCGCCGAAGCGCGCCAGCAACGGCCCCAGCACCAGGATCGACGCGCGCATGGTCTTGACCAGGTCGTAAGACGCCTCCAGGCAGTTCACCGCGCCGCCGTTGAGCACCAGCGCGTCGCCGTCCGGCGTCGCGCGCAAGCCCATCTGGCGCAGCAGCTTGAGCATGGTGGCGACGTCCTGCAGATTCGGAATGTTGCTCAGGCGCAGGTCGCCGTCGGTCAGCAGGCCGGCGCACAGAATCGGCAATGCCGCATTTTTCGCGCCGGAAACGACAATTTCACCCGACAGCCGATGACCGCCATGAATGAGCAGCTTATCCATTATTGCTGAAACTCTTCGGGAGTCAGCGTCTTCATCGACAACGCGTGAATTTCTTCGCGCATGCGGTCGCCCAGCGCGGCGTACACCAATTGATGCCGCTGGATCGGCCGTTTGCCGGCAAACGCGCTGGAAACGATCACGGCGGTGAAATGCTGCCCGTCGCCTTCCACCTCGATATGCGTGCAATCGAGGCCGGCGGCGATATAGTCTTTAACAAGTTCCGGAGTGGGATACATGGCGCGCTTCTTTGCAGAAATTTGCAGAATACAGTAAATGGAAAAGCGATCCCGGCGTTCGATGCCGCACTGCATCGGACTCCGGGATCGCGCATGACGTCTAGCTGCGCAGCTTGTAGCCGCGCTTGAGCATACGCACGGCCAGCGTCGACAAGCAGAGCAGGAACACCACCACGATGATCAGGCTATAAAAAGGATTGATATCGGACTGGCCGAAAAAACCGTAGCGGAAACCGTCAATCATATAAAAGAACGGATTGAAATGCGATATCGCCTGCCAGGCCGGCGGCAACGAATGTATCGAATAGAACACCCCCGCCAGGAAGGTCAGCGGCACGATCAGGAAATTCTGGAAGGCGGCCAGCTGGTCGAATTTCTCGGCCCAGATGCCGGCTACCAGCCCCAGCGTGCCCAATATGGCCGCGCCCAGCAGCGCAAAAATGACGATCCACCACGGCGCCACGAAATGCAGGCCGCCGAACCAGACGGTGACGAACAGCACGCCGGATCCGACCATCAGGCCGCGCACCACCGAGGCCAGCACATAGCCGCCGAACATTTCCCAGTGCGTCAGCGGCGTCAGCAGCACGAATACCAGATTACCGGTGATTTTCGACTGGATCAGCGACGAGGAGCTATTCGCAAACGCGTTTTGCAGCACGCTCATCATCACTAGCCCGGGAATCAGGAAACCTGTGTACGAAACGCCGGGATAGACCTCCAGCCGATTTTGCAGCACATGGCCGAAAATCAGCAAATACAGGATCGCGGTCATAATCGGCGCCGTGACGGTTTGCGTCGCCACTTTCCAGAAACGCAGGAGTTCCTTGTAAAACAGTGTTTGAAAACCGGTCATTTGACGCCTTCCATTATCTGGATGAACACGTCTTCCAGGTCAGCCTGCTGCAATTGCATATCTTCGATGACGGCGCCCGACTGACGCAAGGCCGCCAGGATAGTCTCGACTTCGTTGTATTCGGTCACGCGCAATGTGTACTGGCCGCCGGCCAGCAGTTCGGCGGGGTGCGTGACCAGCGGCTTGAGCCCTTCCGGCAACGCGCCCTGCTCCAGCCGCACCACCAGCTGCGAACCGGAAATGCGCTTGATCAGCGCCGCGGTGGAATCCAGCGCCACCACCTCGCCGCCCTTGAGCATCGCGATGCGATTGCACAGGGCCTGCGCCTCTTCCAGGTAATGCGTGGTCAGCACGATGGTGTGGCCTTCGCGGTTGAGCCGGCCGATGAACTTCCACAAGGTCTGGCGCAACTCGACATCGACGCCGGCAGTCGGTTCGTCGAGCACGATGACCGGCGGCTTGTGCACCAGCGCCTGCGCGACGAGCACGCGCCGCTTCATGCCGCCCGACAGCGAACGCATATTGGCGTTGGCCTTGTTGGTCAGATCGAGATTGTCCATCACCTCGTCAATCCATTTGTCATTGTTCTTCAGGCCGAAATAACCGGACTGCATGCGCAATGTTTCACGCACCGTGAAAAATGGATCGAACACCAGCTCTTGCGGTACGACGCCGAGCTTGATGCGGGCGGCGCGGTAATCGTTCACCACATCGTGACCGTGCACCGACACCGTGCCCGAATCGGCGCGGTTCAAACCGGCGATGATGGAAATCAGCGTGGTCTTGCCGGCGCCGTTCGGGCCCAGCAGACCGAAGAATTCGCCTTCTTCGATAGACAGCGATATACCCCGCAGCGCTTGCAGCGATTGATATCGCTTTTTGACATTACTTATCTGAATTGCAGTCATCGGAACGAACGCGCTTTATAAAAAAAGGAACTGCGAAAGAACTGCAAAAACCGCAAAATCGCCATAGCGGGTTCGGCAAGGCGAAAACCAGCAATTATAGGGGATTAGAGAATTTCCGGCAGAGGCGCCGGCGGCGGACATGGGCAGAAATGGCAACAACGCGGCGCTGCCGGCTACGGAAGAGCGCGGTCAGCGGTGTCGCGAATCGTCGGCGACAGGCGCCGCAGAGGGCAGCAGATCGTCGACGCCGTATAAATCGATCAAACTCTGAAGATCGGCAGGCAGAACGCCAAAACTCAGCGCGGCGCCTTTGGCGGCGGCCTGACGCCGCCATTCCAGCAACACCGCGACCGCGCTGGAGTCGACGCTGCTCAAATCGGAAAGATCGAACGCCGATTCGCCTGCGGCCAAGGCCTGCAGCCCCGCCTCCAGCGTCTGACCGGCGTTATCCATCGTTAATTTGGCGGCGGCTTTGAACATGGGCTTATTTCGCCGGCTTGACGTTACCGCGCGCCGCCAGCTGTTTGTTCTTCGCGGCCAGCGTCTTGATCAGGCCATCGATGCCGCCCTTGTCGATCTCGGAAGCGAATGTGCCTTTGTAGGCTTCGATCAGCCATGCGCCGAGCACGTTGACGTCATAAATCTTCCAGCCGGAGCCCAGTTTCTCCACGCGATAGCTGAGCTGGATCGGATCGCCGCGCGATTGAATCACTTGCGAACGCACTTCGACGTCGGTATCGGTAGGCGATGCGCGCATCGGGCTGAATTCGACTTTCTGATCGCGCACTTGCGACAAGGCGCCGGCATAAGTCGAAATCAACAGGCTGCGGAATTCGGTTTGCAGTTGCTGCTTTTGCGCGTCGCTGGCTTCGCGCCAGTGGCGGCCGGCCGCCAGCGCGGTCATGCGTTCGAAATCGACGTACGGAATGATTTTTTCTTCCACCAGACTGGTGATCCGCTGCAGATTGCCGCCCTGGATGGCCTGGTCCGATTTGGCGGTGTCGAGCACCTCGTTACTGATACGTTTGATCAAAGCATCGGGCGCTTCCTGCGCAACAGCCGAACCTGCGAAACCAATTGCGGCGACAACGGAAAACAGCATCTTGACAAACATTTTCATATTCTATTTCCTAAAAGTGACGGGCCGGGCGCTGCGATGACACGACGGTCAGCCATGGTGGCCTCCGTTCCCAGATATAGGGATGCTTCGACGTTATGCAATAGCGCGGCCGGCAAAAATACAGGCGCCGCGATCCGCGGCAAAGGCGGATCCGACTGCGCCCGCCCTTTACCGGTCTTGCGCTTATCCATTAATCCTGATCGGCGTGTTTGGCACCTTCGATTTGCGATGCGCGGCGCTGTATATACGCATCCCGCATGAATTGATATTTATCCAATGCCGCATCGTCGAGCAGATTGCCGGCGTTGAGCAATTGCGCGCGGCGGTCGATCAGGCGCACGCCGTAACCGACATTACGCCATCTGACCGGGTATTTGTAACTCCACAGGTCGCCGTACTGATCGGCCACCAGCGCCACCGAGTCGCGTATGTTCGACGGCCCGAATACCGGCAACACCAGATAGGGACCGGAACCGACCCCCCACACACCGAGCGTCTGGCCGAAATCGGCCTTGCGGCTAGGCAGGCGCGCTTCGGTGCCGATGTCGAGCAAACCGCCCAGGCCGAACGTCGTATTGACGGCCACGCGCAGGATATCGGACACACCGTCGGCGCCGTTACCCTGCAACAGTTGATTGACCGCCGACCATACATCGCCGAGGTTGCCGAAGAAATTGCCGATGCCGGTCTGTACGAAGGAAGGCACCACAGTGGAGTAGGCCTGAGCCACCGGCTTGACTGCGGCGCGGTCGAGGGTATCGTTGAACGTAAATATTGCCCGGTTGAATCCTTCCAGGGGATCGTTCGGGTTTTGCGCGGTAGCGCAGCCACCTAAAAAACCACCCGCCAATATCAGCATGGCAATACGTGTCTTGTTATTCATTTTCCGCTGTCCTTACCTTCCGTAGCCTTGCTAAATAGAAATTGACTGATCAGGTTCTCGAGAACGATTGCCGATTGTGTCATGCGGATAGTATCCCCCGCTGCCAGATTATTGGTGTCTCCGCCCGGGTCTATGCCCAAATATTGCTCGCCGAGCAGGCCCGCGGTCAGAATCTTGAGCGAACTGTCTTTTGGAAATTTATAGCGCGGATCCAGCTTCAATGTCACCAGCGCCTTGAACTGCTGGTCGTCGAACGAGATCGTGTCGACCCGTCCTACCACCACGCCGGCGCTTTTAACCGGGGCGCGGGGCTTGAGACTGCCTATATTATCGAAACGCCCATATACGGTATACCCGTCTTGGCCGAACGACGAGGCGCTCAGGTTACCCGCCTTCAAAGCCAGGAAAACCAACGCCGCAGCACCCAGCAGCATGAACAGGCCAACCCAGACATCCAGTGTTTTGCGTTGCATATACTTCCTTATCGGCCCGCCCAAAGCATGCGCTGCTTCGGGCGGGCCCGCATTCAATTTATCTTATCAAGCAAGCCGTCACTGCCGCCGCTTCACTTATATTTACACATCAACTCGCATACCGACCGTGCTAATTGAACATCAGCGCCGTCATCAGGAAATCCAGCGCCAGCACCATCAGCGATGCAATCACCACCGTGCGGGTGGTGGCCCGCGCCACGCCTTCCGGCGTCGGCTGCGCTTCATATCCCTGCCACAACGCAATGAACGACACGGCGATGCCGAATACGAAGCTTTTGAAGACGCCGTTGAGAATATCTTTCCAGACATCCACTCCGGATTGCATCTGCGACCAGAATGCGCCTTCATCGATGCCCAGCATCCGCACACCGACCAGATAACCGCCGATCACCCCCACCATGCTGAAGATCGCCGCCAGCACCGGCATCGCCACGATCCCGGCCCAGAACCGCGGAGCGATCACGCGCCGCAGCGGATCGACGCCCATCATTTCCATTGCCGACAACTGCTCGCCAGCCTTCATCAGACCGATTTCGGCGGTCAGCGAGGTGCCCGCGCGGCCGGCAAACAGCAAGGCCGTCACCACCGGCCCCAGCTCCCGCGTCAGCGACAAGGCCACCAACAGGCCCAGCGCCTGCTCAGAACCGTATTTGGTCAGCGTGTAATACCCTTGCAGCCCCAGCACGAAGCCGACGAACAGGCCGGAGACGGCGATGATGACCAGCGAATAATTGCCGATGAAATGAATCTGATCCGTCACCAGCCGCGGCCTGCGCAGCAGACTGCCGGAACCGCGCACGATCGCCAGCAGCAGGCGCACCGCATAGCCTATCCCGTCCAGAACGGTCCGTGTCGCGCTGCCGAGGTCGGCCAGCCAATTCAATATCATTGCGGACCCCGCAATCCGAGATCGTCGGCCAATGCACGGCCCGGATAATGAAACGGCACCGGCCCGTCGCTTTCCGCGTTGACGAATTGCTTCACATACGGATCGGCCGACATACGCAAATCCTCCGGGGTACCTTGCGCCACAATCATGCCGCGCGACAGGAAATACACGTAATCGGCGATCGCGAAGGACTCGTGCACATCGTGCGACACCAGCACCGAGGTGGAGCCGAGCGCATCGTTGAGCTTGCGGATCAGATTGGCGGTGACGCCCATCGCGATCGGATCCAGCCCGGCGAATGGTTCATCGTACAAAATCAGCGCCGGATCCAGCGCAATCGCGCGCGCCAGCGCCACCCGGCGCGCCATGCCGCCGGAAATCTCGGACGGCCGCAACAAGGCCGCATTGCGCAAGCCGACCGCATTCAGTTTAAGCAGCACCAGATCGCGGATCATGGCCTCGGACAGCTCAGTGTTCTCGCGCAATGGAAACGCAACGTTGTCGAACACGCTCATGTCGGTAAACAAGGCGCCGTTCTGGAACAGCATCCCCAGTTTGCGGCGGAAACGATACAAATCCGCAGTATCGAGCGCATGGACATCCTGCCCATCGACCTTGACCTCGCCTTGCGAAGGGCGCAACTGGCCTCCGATGAGCCGCAAAATGGTGGTTTTGCCGGATCCGGAACCGCCCATGACCGCGATCACCTTCCCGCGCGGAAACGCCATTTCAAGGCCGCTCAGAATCGGGCGAGCACCATAGCCAAAATGCACATCATGAATATCGACAATATTAGGCAAAACGTTACACCGAAGCCGCAAAAAGCGACATTGTAGTTCAAAAAGTTCCGACTTCGCTGCGAAGCCGATTTTTATCGTGCGAAGGCAGGGCGATATCTTTACAAAAATTTCGCCCATCGGCATGCGGGCTTATTTAACTTGTTTTCCCCACAACTTCATGTATGGGGCGATGAAATTGATACAATCCCTATTTTGATTGTGAAAGATCGTATTATGAGCCTCAAATGCGGCATCGTCGGCTTGCCTAACGTCGGAAAATCGACCCTGTTCAATGCGCTGACCAAAGCGGGTATCGCCGCTGAGAATTATCCTTTCTGCACAATCGAACCGAACGTCGGCATCGTTGAAGTCCCCGATGCCCGCCTGCAGGCGCTGGCCGGCATCGTCAAGCCGGAGCGCATCCTGCCGGCCGCAGTCGAATTCGTCGATATCGCAGGTCTGGTGGCCGGCGCGTCCAAAGGCGAAGGGCTGGGCAACCAGTTCCTGGCCCACATCCGCGAAACCGATGCGATCGTCAACGTGGTGCGCTGCTTTGAAGACGACAATGTGATCCACGTGGCCGGCAGAATCAGCCCGCTGGACGATATCGAAGTCATCCAGACCGAGCTGGCGCTGGCCGATCTGGCCGCCGTCGAGAAAGCCGTTCATCGCGAAAGCAAGAAAGCCCGCGCCGGCGACAAGGACGCCATCAAGCTGCTGGCCGTGCTGGAACGCATCACTCCCCATCTGAACAACGCACAGCCGGTGCGTTCGGCCGGGCTGGACGCGGAAGAGGCGGCGCTGATCAAACCGCTGTGCCTGATCACCGCCAAACCGGCGATGTTCGTCGGCAATGTCGCCGACAACGGTTTCAAGGACAATCCGCTGCTCGACCAGCTGACCGCCTACGCCAAATCGCAAAACGCGCCGGTGGTCGCGATCTGCGCCGCGATGGAAGCGGAGATCGCCGATCTGGACGATGCCGACAAGGGCGCGTTTCTGGCCGACATGGGATTGGAAGAACCCGGCCTCAACCGCTTGATCCGCGTCGGCTTCGCGCTGCTGGGCTTGCAGACCTACTTCACCGCGGGCGTCAAGGAAGTGCGCGCCTGGACCGTGCCGATCGGCGCCACCGCGCCGCAGGCCGCCGGCGTCATCCATACCGATTTCGAACGCGGCTTCATCCGCGCGCAGACCATCGCGTATGACGACTACATCGCCTTCAAGGGCGAGACCGGCGCCAAGGAAGCCGGCAAAATGCGCGCCGAAGGCAAGGAGTACATCGTCAAGGACGGCGATGTATTGAATTTCCTGTTCAACGTTTAAGCGCCCCCAAGTGAGCAGCAACCTCAGCCGCAAAAAAGCCCCCGCAAAACCGGCGTCGGCAGCGGCACAGCCGGCGCCGGCCGCCAACGATATCCGGCCGGGACAATCGATAGAGCTGCTCAAGGAACTGCACATTCTGACCCGCGACGGCAAGATGAATCAGGACAGCCGGCGCAAGCTGAAACAGGTGTATCACCTGTTTCAGTTCATCGAACCGCTGCTTCAGGAACTTCAGCAGCGGCAGGACGCGATAGCACTGGTCGATCACGGCGCGGGCAAGTCCTATCTGGGCTTCATTGTGTACGATCTGTTCTTCAAGGCGCTGGGCGGGGCATCGCATATTTACGGCATCGAGACACGCGACGAACTGGTGCGCAAATCGCAGGAACTGGCCGCGCGGCTGAATTTTCCCGGCATGTCGTTTTTCAATTTATCGGTGGCCGCATCGATCGAATCGGAACAACTGCCGGCGCGCATCGATATCGTCACCGCCTTGCACGCCTGCGACACCGCCACCGACGACGCGATCCGCTTCGCATTGAGGAAACAGGCCGAATTCGTGGTGCTGGTGCCCTGCTGCCAGGCAGAGGTGGCGTCGGTGCTCAACCGCAACAAAGGCGCGTCGCTGGGCCGCACGGCGCTGACCGAACTCTGGCGCCATCCGCTGCACACGCGTGAATTCGGCAGTCAGCTCACCAATGTGCTGCGTTGCCTGCAACTGGAAGCGCACGGCTATCAGGTCAGCGTGACCGAACTGGTCGGATGGGAACATTCGATGAAAAACGAATTGATCATTGCCCGGCGCAAGAATCTGCCGACCAAACGCCCGCGTGAGCGGCTTGCCGAAGTATTGCAAACGCTGGGCCTGGAGCAAATGCAGGAGCGCTTCTTCACCGCCTGAACCAGCTTGTTGCCCTTACGCTAGGACCACGCCCATGCCTGCCGTCCCCATCGATCATCGTCAGCTGCAGAACAAACATGAGGAGCTGCAGGCGGCTTTCCAGAATCTGCTGGGCCAGGCGCATATCAATCAGTTGATCATGCAGCGCCATCAGGCCTTCGACATCCGTCTGCTCGACGCCAGCGATTTTCCGGACTTGCTGGACACTGTGCTCAACGGCATGATGGAAGCCTTCGATCTGCAGATCGTCTGCCTGTTTCTGATCGATACCAAGGAAGAAATACGGCGCATGCTGGCGCATTTGAAAATACCTCCGGAACGCTTCCCCAATCTGCGCTTTCTGGATTACAGCGAACAATTCGGCCCGGCTTACGCCGCGTTGAACAAGCCGGCGCTGTCGCCGTACCAGGCGTCGAAGCATCAGCGCTTCTTTCCAGCCGAAAAGCCTGCCAGCGCGGCCATCCTGCCGCTACTGCGGCATCAGCAATCGATCGGTTTTCTGGCGCTGGGCAGCGCCACCATCACGCGCTTTGCCGCCAATCTGGCGACCGACTTCATGGAGCGCCAGGCGTCGTTCATCGCGATCTGCATTGAAAACGCGGTCAACAATGAACGGCTCAAGCAGGTCGGGATGACCGATCCGCTGACCGGGGTGAGCAACCGGCGCTACATCGAACAGCGGCTGCTGGGAGAAATCAGCCATGCGCAGCGCCGCCAGAGTCCGCTGTCATGTCTGTTCATCGATATCGATTTTTTCAAGAAGATCAACGACAGCGTCGGTCATCAGGCCGGCGACGAAGTGCTATGCGAAGTCGCCAACCGGATCAAGAAGGAGTTGCGGATCAACGACGCGCTGGCGCGCTTCGGCGGCGAAGAATTCGTCGTCGTGCTGATGCACACCGAGCATGCGCCCGCGCTGATGATCGCCGAACGCATCCGCAACAGCATCGCGGCGCAGTCCATCGCTTATAAGGGAGCCAATGCCGGCAGCAGCGGCAAGCTCAACAGCACCGTATCGATCGGCGTCGCATCGCTGCCATCGAACCCGGGAGGCGCGGCGCAGGCGCTGATGCAGCAGTTGATCGCACAGGCCGACAAGGCGCTGTATCAGGCCAAATCCACCGGCCGCAACCGGGTCGTCTCGGATACCCAATTGAATACGATAAGAACGCTGAGCGCGCGCATCAAGGCCGGCATCAATGGACGGGAAGCAGGACAATAAGCGGACCGCCGGAACGCCCTAATGCCCCGCCAGTTCCGCCCGGTCGCGAATCAGCCACGGTGCGGAAATAATCAGCGCGCCGCCGATCAGGTCGCTCGGATGAATGACCGTTGCGCCCAGCGCCCATGCCGACACGCTCGCAAACAAAATTTCGGCCAGCATGATCACCGAGGTGATATTGGCCGGCAAACGCACGACGCCATATTGCAGGCACAGCATGGCGGCCAGAAACAAAGCCGACCAGGCGGCCAGCGTCGGCGCCAGCGTCATGTTCAGCGCCGGCGGCCACGGCATCGCGCCGAGGCCGGCAAATACGGCGCCGAACCCGGCCGACAGCAATGTGCAGCCGCTTAACATCGCAATCCCCCGTGCCGCGCCCGAGACTTCCTGGTGCCGGCGCAGCAGCACATTATTCAGCGCAAATGCGAATCCGGCCGACACCGCGGTCCAGTCCGCAACGTTGTGCGGCAGCGGCATTCCCATCCCGGGCTGATACAGCACCACCATCGCGCCGGCCAGGCCGAGCGCGATCCGCATCACGGCCCGCAACCTGATCGCCTCATGCAACACCACGCGCGCGAGAACGACCGACCATACCGGCATTAGATAAAACAGCAGCAATACTCTGACTACATCCCCGAATCCGACCGCCACGTTGAAACCGGCATTCGTCAAACCGGATGTGACGCCGACCAAAATCAGTTCAGGATGGCCGCGCAACTCTTGCAACGCCGCCGGCCGGAGGGCGATCAGCACCGCCAGGCAAACGCAGAAGATGCAAGCGGTCGACCAAAGCGGATGCATGCCGTTGGCCTGTAAAAATTTAAAGGCTGTCCAGGACAGCCCCCAAATTAACGCATTCGTCATCAACGCGGCTGCCGCCGGCAGCGGAACATTTCGCATACAAATCCATGGAGAAAAGGGCGTCATTGTAACCGGCCGCACAAAAAACAGCGGCGGCTTCTTTTCAGAAGCCGCCGCTGCCGGTCCTATCGTTCTCAAGCCGCCCGTTGAGTCCCAAGTCCGCTTTCCGGCGTGGGCGCGCCCACCGCATGGAATGCGGCCAGCAACACGCTGCGTTTGGCATCGGCATCGATCAGATGCGCCTCCTTGATATGGCCGTAGCCGCGGATCAGCTCCGGCACGCGCGCGATCTCGGCCGCCAGCGCCACATTATCCGCACGTAGCAGCGGCAATAGCGCAGTAATGGTCTGCCGGTATTCCTGGATCAGCGCCCGCTCCCGGCGCCGCTCGGCGGTGTATCCGAACGGATCGAACATGCCGCCCCGCAGGAATCTGAACGGCGCCAGCATCCGGAATGCCGCCATCATCCAGCCGCCGAATTCCTGTTTGATCAAATGGCCGTGCGCATCGCGTTTGGCGAACAACGGCGGCGCGAGATGAAATTTGAGCCGGTAATCGCCTTCGAACATCGCTGCGATTTTTGCCGAGAATGCGCCATCGACGTATAAACGCGCCACCTCGTACTCGTCCTTATAGGCCATCAGCTTGAACAGATAACGCGCCACCGCCGCCGTCAGCGGCAATGCTTTGCCGGCTTCGGCCATCCCGGTCTCGGCAGCCGCGACCTGCGTCACGAAAAGCCGATAACGTTCGGCATAGGCCGCATTCTGATAAGCCGTCAAAAACGCGACCCGGCTTGCGATCGTTTCATCCAGCGCCGGCGCGCGCTTGAACTCGATCACCTGCGGCGCATCCGGCGCCTGCATGCCGTTTTTCACGGCCACGCGCAACACTGCCGACAGATCGTGCGCGGCATGGCGGCCCCACAGGAACGCCTGCGTATTGGTCGTCACCGACAAGGCGTTCAATTCGATCGCCCGCAAAATCGCTGCCTGCGATAGCGGCACCAGTCCCTGCTGCCACGCATAACCCAGCATGAACATATTGGTGGCGAGCGTATCGCCCAGCAGCGCCGTCGCGATGCCGCCGGCGTCGATCAGCGCCATGCCGAGGCAGGCGGAGCGGATGTCCTGCAAAGCGTCGGCGGCCGGAAATTGCCAGTCGGGATTGCGCACGAACGCCGCGGTCGGCGACACCACGGAATTGATGACGGCGCGGGTGCGCTTGTCGCCCATGCGCGACAATACGTCGCGACCGGCGCTGACCACCGGATCGCAGCCGATCACCAGATCGGCCGCGCCGGTGCCGACCCGGGTCGAAAACAGGGATCCGGGATCCGGGCTGATGCGGACGTGCGACATGACCGGGCCGCCCTTTTGCGCCAGCCCGCTCATATCGAGCACCGAACAGGCCTTGCCTTCCACATGCGCCGCCATCGCCAGTATCTGCCCGATGGTCACTACGCCGGTGCCGCCGATGCCGTCGATGACGATGCCGTACGGCTTGCCTATCGTCGGCAGCACCGGTTCGGGCAGGCCGCCGGTCGAAAGCGGAGGAAGGGCGGCGGCTGTCGCGCGGCCAGTCTTTTTCAGAGCGCCGCCTTCGACCGTCACGAAGCTCGGGCAGAATCCGGTGACGCAGGAAAAATCCTTGTTGCACGACGATTGATTGATCTGGCGCTTGCGGCCGAATTCGGTTTCCAGCGGTTCCACCGACAGGCAATTCGATTGCACGCTGCAATCGCCGCAGCCTTCGCATACCGCTTCGTTGATGACGGCGCGCTTGGCCGGATCGGGATATTCATTGCGTTTGCGGCGGCGCCGTTTTTCCGCGGCGCAGGTCTGGTCGTAGATCATCGCCGACACGCCAGCGACTTCGCGCAGTTCGCGCTGCACCGCATCGAGTTCGCTGCGGTGGCGCACCGTGACGCCGGCTGCAAAGTCGACGTCGGCCGGATATTTGTCCGGCTCGTCTGTGACGACCACGATCGGCCGCACGTTTTCGGCGGCGAGCTGCCGCGTGATCATCGGCACGTCCAGCGGACCGTCGAACGGCTGGCCGCCGGTCATCGCGACCGCATCGTTGTACAGCACCTTGTAAGTGATATTGACCTTGCCCGCGACGGCGGCGCGCACCGCCAGCAAGCCGGAGTGATAGTAGGTGCCGTCGCCGAGATTGGCGAATACGTGCTTTTCGCTGGTGAACGGCGCCTGGCCGACCCAGGTTACGCCTTCACCGCCCATGTGCGTGAAGGTCTTGCTCTCGCGATCCATCCACGTCACCATGTAATGACAGCCGATGCCGGCCAGACCGCGGCTGCCTTGCGGCAGGCGGGTCGAGGTATTGTGCGGACAGCCCGAGCAAAAATGCGGCACGCGGTCGCGCGCAGGATCGGGGGCGACGCTGACGCCGCTGCCGGCATTGAGCAGCGCTTCCTTGGCCTCCAGATAAGCGATGCGTTCCTTGACCCGCTGTTCGACCGGATGGCCGGCGAAATAGCGCGACACGCGGCTGGCGATGGCGCGCGCGATTTGCGCTGGACTGAGTTCGTAGCTGGCGGGCAGCAGCCAGTGCCCATGGCCTTCGCGATGCGGATTGCTCCACTCGCCGGTGTCGTCGAACTTGCCGACCACCCGCGGACGCGGATGGCGCTCCTCTTCTTCGCTCCAGTTGTACAGCTCTTCCTTCAACTGATATTCGAGTATCTGGCGCTTTTCCTCGACCACCAGGATTTCGTCGAGTCCCTGCGCAAAGGCGCGCACGCCTTCGGCCTCCAGCGGCCAGGTCATGCCGATTTTGTACAGCCGGATGCCGATATCGCGCGCGATCTGCTCATCGATGCCCAGATCGTCCAGCGCCTGGCGCGTATCCAGATACGATTTGCCGGCGGTGATGATGCCGATGCGGGCATGCGGGCTGTCCCAGATAATCCGGTTGAGCTTGTTCACCCGCGCGTAGGCCAGCGCCGCATACCATTTGAACTGGTGCATCCGCACTTCCTGATTGAGCGGGGTGTCGGGCAAGCGGATATTCAGGCCGTCCGGCGGCAGATCGAAATCCTGCGGCAATGCGATCGGCGTCCGGTCCGGATCGATTTCCACCGACATGCCGGATTCGACGATATCGGTCACGCATTTCATCGCCACCCACAAACCGGTGTAGCGGCTCATGGCCCAGCCGTGCAGGCCGTAATCCAGATATTCCTGCACCGACGACGGATACAGCACCGGGATGCCGGCGGCTTTCAGAATATGTTCGCTTTGATGCGCGGTAGTGGACGACCGGGCGGCATGATCGTCGCCGGCGATCACCAGCACTCCGCCATGCTCTGAGGTGCCGGCCATATTGGCGTGTTTGAACACGTCGCCGCAGCGGTCGACGCCGGGGCCTTTGCCGTACCACATCGCAAACACGCCGTCGTATTGCGCGCCGGGAAACAGATTGACCTGTTGCGTGCCCCACACGCTGGTGGCGGCCAGATCCTCGTTGACGCCGGGATGGAATCTGACCTGCTGCGCAGTCAGATATTTGGCCGCCTTGACCGCTGTCTGATCGACGCTGCCCAAGGGCGAACCGCGGTAACCCGTAATGAATCCGGCGGTATTCAAACCGGCGGCCGCGTCGCGCTGCCGCTGCAGCATCGCCAGGCGGATCAGGGCCTGGGTGCCGGTCATGAAAACGCGGCCGCGTTCCAGCGTGAATTTATCGTCGAGGGTAATAAGGTCCGGCTGCAGCATTGCGCCGCGATCCGATGGTGCGTTCATTTTGTCTCCATGCCAAAAATTGTGTCTTTGGTAATTGGCGGCCCTATCGGTCGCCGTTTGGAAACATCTGTTCCTTGTGAGAACACCGCTTCCTTTGTCATGAGACATCACACTAGCATAAGCGCGGCAAATTCGCACTGGTTCTAAAATAAGTCTGCGGTAAAGATCGCTGCAACACCATGAAACACACGTGTAACAGCAGGTAAATAGGTTTCAATCCTATTTGCACAACAGGTCTAATGAACCTCGATACGCAAGTGTCTCCTCCCCTCTAGTGATCTACACTAGTTCAGCGGATTGCGCGCCCTGGCGCCGATCCGCTTTTTTTATGCCTGCGCGCTGCTTGCCGTGTTGGATCAATGCTTGCGGCCGGTCATGCGATCCACCCATTTCAGTACGGCGCGCGCATTGGCTTTGAGCGTGTAATCCAGCGTGGCCGCCTGCTCTTTCAAGGCCTCCTGCATCACGCTGCCCGGCCCGGCCGGCGGCAGCTTCAGATAGGCGTCCGCCTCGCCGTAATCGCGATGGATTTCCATGCCTGCTTTTTTGGCGATATGCATCATCGTTTTATTGGACGACAGGCAATGCATGTACAAGGTATCGACGTCCGCATTACGGCAACGCATCGCGGCGCGCGCGAACAATGCCGTGCCGACGCCCATGCCGCGCGCGGATGCCGCCACCGATACGCCGAATTCGGCCACGCGCGCCTTGGCGGTGATGCGGCTGTCTACCGTTTTTTCCCGCGGCGCGAACGCCAGATGACCCACGCCTAGCAGACGCAATCGCCAATCGTAGACGCCGAACACGGTATCGCGCACGAAATCCAGATTCTCGACATAACGGGTAATCACCTCGTCGGAAACGGCGGTGCCGAAGCGCAGCAGACGATCGCTGGCGCCGAGCGCGAGGAAATGGTTGAGCACGCGGCGCCGGGCGCGGGCTGTCAATTCCTTGACGAACACGGCGCGCTTGCCGCGTGAGGGCGGACGGTGATCGGTAGTCGACTGCGCTGTGCTCACGATGCCTCCGTCTGGAAACCCTTCTACGGGACTGCCCCTTTATCGCGAAAGCCGGCCACCGCGCCGACTCTGGCCGCATGGATCGCTTCCGGAATGCGCTCCGGCGTCGCGCTGTACAGGGCGGCCACTTCGCCGGCCCTGACCGTCTGCGCGGCGGCCAGTGCGCCGCGCAATACATCGATCGGTTTGCGCGCCGACTGCGGCGCCGGCCGGCGGATCCGTTGCGCGCATTCCTGCACGTTCAACATGTCGAGGAAACGTTGCGGCTTGCGAAAGGCGTCGCAGCGCGTCAGCAGGCCCACCAGGGCTTCCGCCGTCAACGCCGCCGCATCGCCGGCGCATCTGCGTTCGCGCGCGCTCATCAGCGCCAGATCGCGGCATTCGTTCGGCACGCGCAAACGCCTGCACAAGGCTTCCGCCAATGCGGTATCGGCCGCACCGTCCGACGCGTCGCCGGGCTCGTCGCCCAATCCCAATACAGCGAAACGGATAGGCAACGGATAAGCCGAGCACGCCGCCAGATCGACCATTCTTGCGACTACGGTGGACATTCCCGCCGCGTGCGCGGCGCCGCTGTCGGCCGCCCACACCGCGTCCAGCTCCGGCAAGATGCGCGCCAATGCGCCGCAATCGCGCAGCACCTGAAACATCCTCGACGGCTGCCGCTCCATCAAGCCGCGCGACAATTCCTGCCAGACCCGCTCATCGACCAGCGCATCGACTTCTCCCGCCTGCACCATGGCGCACATCAACGCATTGGTCTCCGGCGCCACGGTGAATTCCGTGAAGCGCGCGGCAAACCGGGCTATCCGCAGAATGCGCACCGGATCTTCGGCAAAGGCGTCGGAAACGTGACGAAAAACGCGCGCCTGCAAATCCGCGCGGCCGCCGAACGGATCGATCAGGCTGCCGTCGGCGGCGCGCGCAATCGCGTTGATCGTCAAGTCGCGGCGCGCCAGATCCTGCTCCAGCGTGACATCGGCATCGGCATGAAACGCGAAGCCGCGGTAACCGGCGCCGGTTTTCCGCTCGGTGCGCGCCAGCGCGTATTCCTCGTGCGTTTCGGGATGCAGAAAAACGGGGAAGTCCTTGCCCACTGGTTTGTAGCCCAGCGCCGCCATCCGCTCCGGCGTGGCGCCGACGACCACGTGATCGCGATCCTGCACCGGCAATCCCAGCAGGCCGTCGCGCACTGCGCCGCCAACGGTATATATCTGCATCGCGGTCCGCGGCCCGGTCAGGCTTGCGCGCGCCGTGCTGTGCCGGCTTCCGCTTCTGCCGCGACGATCCAGCGCGCCACGGCCGGATGCGCGGCGATGCGATCGACGTAGGCCTGCAGGGCCGGCGCCAGCGAGACCCGGTAACTGCGAAAACGCATGGCCACCGGGGCGAAATACGCGCCGGCAATCGAGAAATCGCCGAACAGATAACGGTGATGGCCGAATTCGGCCAGACAGTTTTCCCAGATTTCGCAGACCCGGCCGATATCGGCCTGCGCTTGCGGCGTGTGCCCCTGTCCCGGGTAGCGGCCGGCGATATCCATCGGCATCGCACTGCGCAGTCCGGCAAAGCCGGCATGCATCTCGGCGCAGATGCTGCGCGCCACGCCGCGCGCGGTGGCGTCGGCCGGCCACAAACCGCGTTCCGGGAACTGCTCGGCGACGAATTCGCAAATCGCCAGCGAATCCCAGATCGCAACGCTTTCGGCCAGCAGCACCGGCACCTTGCCGGCGGCGGAGTAGCGCGCAATGGCGGTGGACGTATCGGGCTGCGACAGCTTGATCGTAATTTCGTTGAACGGAATATCGAACGCCGCCAGCGCCAGCCACGGGCGCATCGACCAGGAGGAATAATTTTTGTCGCCGATCACCAGCGTCAGGCTGCTTTTGCCGGCGGCCTGCAGCGAAGCGGCAAGGGTCGGATCTAATTCTGTGGTCTGCATGGCCTAAAGCCTCCTGGAACGGGCAGCGACGGGATATCTATCGCAATAAAACGGTTGAATTACGGCAAATCGCTGGGCGCGAAGTCTTTCGGCGCCACGGTTCCGAGGCGCGCCTTCAGCGACTGCGGTTTATTGTCGAACAGCGCCGCATAATAGGTTGCATTGGACAGTACGTTCTTGACGTAGCCGCGGGTTTCGTTGAACGGGATCGTTTCGGCGAAAATGGCCCCTTCGACCGGCTGCGTCAATGTCGCGCGCCATGCGCGCGGCCGGCCAGGCCCGGCATTGTAGGCAGCCGTCGCCATTGGCTGCGAGCCGTCCAGATCGCCCAGCACCATGCTCAGGTAATTGGTGCCCAGCATCAGATTGGTATCGACATCGTTGACCTGATCGGCGGTAAAGCCGCCCAAACCGATTTTGCGCGCCACCCATTTCGCGGTGGTCGGCATCAATTGCATCAGACCGGAAGCGCCGACGTGCGAACGGGCTTCCTTGACGAAGCGCGACTCCTGCCGGATGAGGCCGTAGACCCACGCCATGTCGATGCCGACCGCCCGCGTCTTTTGCGTCATCTGCTCCAGATGCGGCGCCGGATAACGCTGCGTGAAATCGATTTCGGTGCGCGTGCGATCGGAGGTGTTGACCATGCGGTCGAGCACGTCGCTCTGACGCGCGAATTCGGCCGCCGCCAGCAATTGGCGATCACTCATGTTGCGCAGCGCCCAATTCCATTCCCGCGTTCCTTCGAAGCGCATATTCAGATCGTAAAACTTCAACGCGAGGCGCAAGCCAGGATTGCGCGCCATCGGCGCTACCTCGTCCGCGCTCAGCGGCGCGGGACCCGGCGGCACGACGATCTGTCCGCCCAGTTCCTCCAGCGCCAGCTGGCCGTAGAAACTCTTCTGATCGGCTATCGACTGAAATTCCTTGTCGGCGGCTTCGGTTTTACGGTCGGCCTTCAATGCGCGGCCGAACCAGTAGACCCAGGTCGGTTCGCTGCGTAACGGAGCCGGCATGGCTTCGATATCGGTACGCACCCTGTTCCAGTCACCGGCGCGCAATGCGCTACGCACCTGCCATTGATAAGCGTCGCTCGACAGCGGCGCGCCTTTCGACTTGCGCCAGTAATCGTCGGCTTCCGGCGCCAGTTTCATCGCGGCCTGCAGCGCGATCTGCGCCCAGGCCAGCTCTTGCTCGCGTCGGTTCAGCCCATGCGAGGAGGAGAGAAACATGGCCGCCTGCTGCGGATTGTTGCGCGCCACACGGCCCAGCGCTATCACGTACTGCTGGTGCGAGGAATTGCCGCGGCCCGGTCCGCGCGCGGCCAGCGGCGCGGACTTCTCGATCGCATTTTGCAGACCGGCGCCGTCCGCCTCGTCGGTAAACACCACCATGCGCTGCGCCACCGGGGGTTGCCCGGCCTCGACCGCCAGCCGGATTTGCGCCCACACATCGTCATTGCTGAACTGGCCGTTCTGCGCCAGCGTTCCGACCAGTCCGGTGCATCCGGGGCCGTAGTCTTTCGGCGACACCAGCAACGCCCGCGCTTCCGCGGCGACCTTCTCGCCCTTCAGCGCCTTCGACGTCAGCGCGTAACACTTCAATTGAGTATCGTCATCCAGCACAAACAGCGGATACTGCTCGTCGAAGGTGGTCCAATCGCCGGCCTTGCCCAGCTCCAGCAACCAGTCATTGCGCAAACGATCGGCGATCGCGGTGCCGTCGTAACGGTTCAAATAAGCGCGGATTTCGGTTTGCGGCGCCTGCAGATCGCGCAGACGCGGTTTGAGCACATAGTAGTCGACATACGAAGGAATGGCATAATCGGCCAGACGCGAGGCCAGCACGTTGACGGTATCGAGATCGTTGGCGCGGGAAGCGTCGCGCAGCGCCAGAAACAAGTCGTCCGGCGTGCCCATGATGGCGGCGATGCGTTTTTGCGCGACGGAGGGCGTCATAAAACAAAACGTCGTCGCCGTCAGGCAAACGGCGGCGAACAGCCATTTTTTAAGCAACATATTTACAACCTTTACTATCGGTCACGGCGGTCGATCGACCGCGCCATTAGGATGAAAGCAAGGATAGCACGCGATGCAGGAGCACCATAGCGAAACAGAGAATGAGAGCGGCATGCGGAAAGTCCGTCTGCGCGAGGCGCTGTTGCGGCTGCGCAGCGGGCTGCCGCCCGCGCAACGGGAAGCCGCGGCGGCGGCCATCGGCGGCGGCGTGATTCGATGGTGGGAGGTCAATCGGCCGGCGACGATAGGCGTGTATTGGCCGATACGCAGTGAGCCCGACTTACGCGACGCGTACCGGACTTTGGCCGAGCGCGGCGTACGGCTGGCATTGCCGGTAGTGCGGGATGAATGTCAGCCGCTGCACTTTCTGGCATGGACGCCAGGCGATGCGATACGCGAGGATCGCTTCGGCGTGGCGATTCCCGCGGCGGAGCAAAGTGTCGCGCCGGATGCGCTGCTGATTCCCTGCGTAGGCTTTAATCCGATGTGCATGCGGCTGGGCTATGGAGGCGGATTTTACGATCGCACGCTGGCGCTCTCGCCGCGCCCGCTGACGCTGGGAATCGCCTACGACTGCGGCGCCGCCGAGTTTGACGGCCAGCCGCATGACATTGCGCTCGACATGGTATTGACGGAGAGCAGGCTGCTGACTAACCGGCCAGGCGTTTCCAGATAGCGGTGGTCGGTCCGGGCTGATTCAGCGAATAGAAATGCAGCCCGGGCGCGCCGCCGGCCAGCAAGCGTTCGCATAGAGCCGTCACCACGTCCAGGCCGAAGGCGCGAATGGCGTCTGTGTCATCGCCGAAACTGGCCAGCTTCAGCCGTATCCAGCGCGGGATTTCAGTGCCGCACATGTCGGAAAAACGGCTCAATTGCGCATAATTGGTGATCGGCATGATGCCCGGCACGATGGGCGCGGTCACGCCCAATTTGCGCGCCTCTTCGACGAAACGGAAATACGCGTCGGCGTTATAGAAATACTGGGTGATGGCTTCATCGGCGCCGGCCGCCATCTTGGCGGCGAAATGCCGGAGGTCTTCTTGCGGCGACTTGGCCTGCGGATGCATTTCCGGATAAGCGGCCACTTCGATGCAAAACCAGTCGCCGGTTTCGGCGCGGATGAATTCGACCAGTTCGGTGGCGTAGCGGAATTCGCCCGACGATAAATCCATGGCGCCATAGCCGCTGGGCAGATCGCCACGCAACGCGACCAGGCGCTTGATGCCCTGCGCCTTGTAATCGGCGAGCATCGCGCGCAATGTGTCGCGCGAACTGCCCAGGCACGACAGATGCGGCGCCGCGCCGTGCCCTTCGCTGAGGATATCCAGCACGGTATCGCGCGTGCCCTGCTGCGTCGAGCCGCCGGCGCCGAAGGTCACCGAAAAATATTTGGGCCGCAGCTCGGCCATTTTGACGCGCGCGGCGCGTAGCTTCTCAACGCCCTCTGGCGTCTTCGGCGGGAAAAGCTCTATGCTGAAGTTGGATGAAATCATTTGGTCTTCAATAACAAGGTCGATATGGCCCAGGAGATAATGCTGTAAAACAGCGCGCCGCCCACCGCCGACCAGAAACCGCCGACGTGAAATCCATCCACCAGTTGCGCCACGACCCAGAACATCAGGCCGTTGATAATGAAAATGAACAGGCCCAGCGTCAGCAGCGTCACCGGCAGGGTCAGCACCACCAGCACCGGCCGCACCAGCGTATTGACCAGTCCCAGAATCAAGGCCGCGATCAGCGCCGCGCCGAAACTGTCCACCCGCACCGAATGCAACACATAGGGCACGGCCAGTAAAGCGACCGCATTAATCAGCCAGGTCAGCAATAACATCATCCGAATCTCCTTGAGCGGCGGATGCCGCGGTCGTTGAAAAGCCGGCGGTCCGGCAGACACGGCGCATGCGGAATTCTTGCATGCGCCGCCGGTCCGGCGATACGCGATAGATCGCGATCCTTATTAATGCCAATCAATAACGATAATGATCCGGCTTGTAAGGACCGGTCAGCGGCACGCCGATATATTTGGCCTGCTCGTCCGTCAATTGCGTGAGTTGCGAATTGAGTTTCTTCAATTGCAGCCGCGCCACTTTTTCATCCAGATGCTTCGGCAGCGTATACACGCCGACCGGGTACTTGGCCGTATTGACGAACAATTCGATCTGCGCAATCGTCTGATTGGCGAACGAAGAACTCATCACATACGACGGGTGGCCGGTGCCGCAGCCCAGATTGACCAGGCGGCCTTCGGCCAGCAGGATGATGCGCTTGCCGTCCGGGAAGATGATGTGATCGACTTGCGGCTTGATGTTTTCCCAGGTGTATTGCTTCAGAGCGGCGACTTCGATCTCATTGTCGAAGTGACCGATGTTGCAGACGATGGCCTGATCTTTCATCTTCTTCATGTGCTCGTGCGTGATCACATGGTAATTGCCGGTGCAGGTCACGAAAATATCGCCGTGCTCGGCCGCATAATCCATGGTCACCACGCGATAGCCTTCCATCGCCGCCTGCAATGCGCAGATCGGATCGATTTCGGTCACCCAGACCTGGGCCGACAAAGCACGCATCGCCTGTGCGGAGCCCTTGCCCACATCGCCGTAGCCGGCGATGACCGCGACCTTGCCGGCGATCATCACGTCGGTGGCGCGCTTGATGCCGTCGACCAGCGACTCGCGGCAGCCGTACAGATTGTCGAATTTCGATTTGGTCACCGAATCGTTGACATTGATGGCCGGGAATTTCAGTTTGCCGTCCTTGAACATCTGATACAGGCGATGCACGCCGGTGGTGGTTTCCTCGGTGACGCCGAGGATCTGGGCCAGACGCGACGAATACCAGCCGGCGCCGGCGGCCAGACGTTTCTTGATCGAATTGAACAGGCAGATTTCTTCTTCCGAAGACGGATTGTCGAGCACCGACGGATCTTTTTCCGCGCGTGCGCCCAGATGCAGCAGCAGCGTCGCGTCGCCGCCGTCGTCCAGGATCATATTGGCCTGTCCGGTCTTCTCGTCGCCCTGCCATTCGAAGATGCGATGCGTGAATTCCCAGTAATCGTCCAGCGATTCGCCCTTGAACGCGAATACCGGCGTGCCGGCGGCGGCAATCGCGGCGGCGGCGTGGTCCTGCGTGGAATAAATATTGCACGATGCCCAGCGCACTTTGGCGCCCAGCGCTTCCAGCGTCTGGATCAGCACCGCGGTCTGGATCGTCATGTGGATGGAACCGGTAATGCGCGCGCCCTTCAACGGCTGTTGTTTCGCGAATTCCTCGCGAATCGCCATCAGGCCGGGCATTTCGGTTTCTGCGATTTTGATTTCTTTATTACCCCAGTCGGCCAATTTGATATCGGCGACATGGTAGTCCTGGCGTGCAGCGGGATCTTTAACAACGGCGTTCATCACGCCCTCCTTTCGTTGATAGAAAAAAAGTAACGTGAGCGCAGTTGCGTACTGATTGTATCAAGCCTGGCAAGAGGGGTAATCCACCCTTGTCGCAACGCTCCTCGATACGGACGTGCATTGTAAGACATAACAGACGATTCGAACATAACGCGCCGTCTGTTTCGTTCAGGCAAAACGGGACACGAAGGAGATTTTTCCCCTGCGCTTCCCGCCGCCGCTTCCTACAGACCGGCAGCCGCCTTCAATGCGGCGGCCTTATCGGTGCGTTCCCAGCTGAATTCCGGCTCTTCGCGGCCAAAATGACCGTAAGCGGCGGTCTTCTGATAAATCGGACGCAGCAGGTCGAGCATCTGGACGATGCCCTTCGGACGCAGGTCGAAATGCTCGGCGACCAGTTGCGCCAGCTTTTCGTCGCTGACCTTGCCGGTGCCGAAGGTGGTGACCATGATCGAGGTCGGCTTGGCGACGCCGATCGCATATGAAATCTGGATCTGGCAACGCGTCGCCAGACCGGCCGCGACGATGTTTTTCGCCACGTAACGGCCGGCGTATGCCGCCGAACGGTCGACCTTGGACGGATCCTTGCCGGAGAACGCGCCGCCGCCATGCGGCGCCGCGCCGCCGTAGGTATCGACGATGATCTTGCGTCCGGTCAGGCCGCAATCGCCTTGCGGACCGCCGATGACGAAACGACCGGTAGGATTGATCAGGTAGCGGGTATTCTTCAGCCATTCGGCTGGCACGACGGGACGGATGATGTCCTCGATCGATGCTTCTTCAATCGCCTTATGCGGCGTATCAGGCGAGTGTTGCGTCGACAGCACGATGGTGTCGATGGAAACCGGGCGGCCGTCGACATACTTCAGCGTGACCTGGGATTTGGCGTCCGGCCGCAGCCATGGCAGACGGCCGTCCTTGCGCAATTGCGACTGGCGCTCGACGATGCGGTGCGCATAATAAATCGCAGCGGGCATCAGCTCGGGGGTTTCGTTGCACGCATAGCCGAACATCAGGCCCTGGTCGCCGGCGCCCTGTTCGAGATCCAGGCCGGCGCCTTCATCGACGCCCTGCGCGATATCGGGCGATTGCTTGTCGTATGCGACCAACACCGCGCAGCTTTTGTAATCGATGCCGAAATCGGCATTGTCGTAGCCTATGCGCTTGAGGGTGCGCCGCGCCACGTCGATGTAATCGACATTCGCATGCGTGGTGATTTCGCCGGCCAGCACCACCAGACCGGTGTTGCACAGCGTTTCCGCGGCGACGCGGGCCTTCGGATCCTGTTCGAAAACGGCGTCGAGGATCGCGTCGGAAATCTGATCGGCTACTTTATCGGGATGGCCTTCGGAGACGGATTCCGAAGTAAAGAGATAGTCGTTTGACATGCAGGACTCCAAAAAGTGAATGGCCTTGTCGCGGCCAATACACTTGTGCCTGCGACGCTTTAGCGAAATTTGTATACCGTCTCGCAAGTTGTCTATTAACTTAACGGTTGCTGCGCGTGGTATTTTACGCCCTTTTCCGCGAAATTCGCAATTGCCGCGCCCCGTTCCTTTCAATAACGTTCAAAACACCGATCAACATGCTCGTCTTTCTGTTTCGCCTGCTGTCGTATCTGCCGCTGCCGGCCCTGCATTCGCTGGGCGCCGCTGCAGGCCGCCTGGTTTACCTGGCCTCTCCCTCTTATCGCCAACGCCTGCGGGAAAATATCGCGCGTGCCGGCTACCTGCAGCATTTGCCGGCGGCCATTGCCGCCTCCGGCAAAGGCATGTTCGAACTGCCGTTCATCTGGTGCGCGTCGCCAAAGCGGGTGCTGCGCACGGCGCGCATCGAAAACTGGGATCTGGTGCAAGCGGCGCTGGATGGCGGCCGCGGCGTGATCTTTCTGACGCCGCATCTCGGCTGCTTTGAAATCGCCGCGCAAACCGTTGCCGCGCGCGCCTCGCTGACCGTCCTATATCGACCGCCGCGCAAAAGCGCGCTCAAACCGTTGGTCGAAGGCGCGCGCGCCAGGCAGAACCTGATCCTGGCGCCGACCAATCTGAGCGGCGTCCGAGTGCTGCTGAAGGCCTTGAAAAATGGCCAGGCCATCGGGCTGCTGCCGGATCAGGTGCCGCAACACGGCGAAGGCGTATGGGCCGATTTCTTCGGCAAACCGGCCTATACGATGACGCTGTCGGCCAAGCTGCACGCGATCAGCGGCGCGCCCATCATCCTGTCGTACGCGGAAAGGCTGTCGTGGGGGCGCGGCTATGTGATCCGCTTCGTGGCTTTCGAAGAAACGTTGGGCGATACGCCGCAACAGCAGGCGCGCGCCATCAATATCGCGATGGAAAAACTGATTGCGCGCTGTCCGAGCCAGTACATCTGGAGCTATAACCGTTATAAAACGCCGCGTGGCGTGGAACCCGCGCCGGCCGCGGCGGAAGACGCCTCCGGAGACCGTGCATGAAGGCTTTGATCGCAGCCATCTGGCTGCTGCACTGGCTGCCGCTGCCGCTGCTCGGACGCATGGGCGAAGCGTTAGGGTCGCTGTTGTTCATCATCATGAAGCCGCGCCGCGCCATCACCCTCACCAATCTCCGCCTGTGCTTTCCCGAATTGAGCGAGGAGGAACGAATCGGCATCGCGCGCCGGCATTTTCAGGCCTACGCCCGCAGCGCGCTGGAGCGCGGCATCCTGTGGTGGGCTTCCGAAAAACGCCTTAAAAGGCTGATTCGCATCGATGGCGAACTGCCTCTGGACCTGCTGCGTTCCGGCCCGGCCATTTTGTTGTGCCCGCATTTCGTCTGCCTGGAGATTCCCGGCATCGCGCTGGTGCTCAATTCCGAATTGTCGGTCTGCACCATTTACTCTCGGCAAAACAATAAAGTGGTCGACGGCGCGTTGCTGAAAGGCCGTTCGCGCTTTCGTCCGGTCAAGCTGCTGACCCGCGAACAGGGCGTCAAACCCATCATACGAGCGATGCGTGAAGGGTTGCCGTTCATCATGTTGCCCGATATGGATTTCGGCATCCGGGATGCGGAATTCGTGCCCTTTTTCGGCATTCCCGCCGCCACGCTGACGGCGCCGGCGCGCATCGCCGCCGCCACCAACGCCAACGTGGTGCCGACCATCGCCCGTTACCTGCCGGATTACCGGGGCTGGCACGTCACTTTTTATCCGGCCTGGGAGAATTTCCCCGGACCCGATATCGGCGCGGCCACCCAACGAATGAATGCCTTCATCGAAGCACAAGTACGGGAAACGCCGGACGAATACTTCTGGGCGCACAAACGCTTCAAAACGCGCCCGCCCGGCATGGCCGACGTGTATGGAAAAGAGGAGCGCTGATCTATAATCGGCGCATGAAACTCAAATTCACCAAAATGCATGGCGCCGGCAACGACTTCGTCGTTATCGACGCCATCGCCCAGAACGTCGACCTCAGCCCTGAACAATGGAAGCGGATCGCGGATCGCCGCTTCGGTGTCGGCGCCGATCAATTGCTGGTAGTGGAAAAGTCGCGTCTGCCGGATACCGATTTTCGGTATCGCATTTATAACGCCGACGGCGGCGAAGTCGAACAATGCGGCAACGGCGCGCGCGCCTTCGCCCGCTTCGTCAACGAAAAAGGCCTGTCCGGCAAGCGGGCGATCCGCGTGGAAACGCTGGCCGGCATTATCGAGCCGAAGCTCCAGGCCGACGGCGGCGTCACCGTCGATATGGGCGCGCCGGTGCTGCAAGCGGCGCTGGTTCCGTTCGACAATGCTGGCCTGGCCGGCAAGCCGGCCGGCGACGATGTGCTGTGGCCGCTGGACATCAATGGCAAAACCGTGCTGTTTTCAGTGGTGTCGATGGGCAATCCGCATGCGGTGCAAATCGTGGCCGATACGGAAACCGCGGCGGTGGCGGCCGACGGTCCGGCGATCGAACACCATCCGCGTTTTCCGAAACGCGTGAATGCCGGATTCATGCAAATCGTCGATCGCAACAACATCAAGTTGCGCGTCTTCGAAAGAGGCGCGGGCGAAACCCTGGCATGCGGCACCGGCGCCTGCGCGGCTGCGGTGGCCGGCATCCGTCAGGGCCTGCTCGACTCGCCGGTCACGGTGCAAACCCGCGGCGGCGTGCTGACCATCGCATGGGGCGGCGCGCAGCAGGCGGTCGAAATGACCGGACCTGCCGTTACCGTGTTCGAAGGCGAAATCGACATCTGACCGGGCCGACGGTGCCTGCGCCAAACGCGGCGGCGCTTCCAGTCAATCGTTGCAATCGGCCAAAACTTCTTCATTTTCCGACTCCGGCAACGGCTGCGGCAATACCGTTTTCAGGCGATACACACGCTGGCGGTAATTGCCTTCCAGGCCGTTGACGCTGCAATCCACATCTTCGAACAGACGCCCGATGCGATGCAGCGCGGCGCGCTGTTCGCCAGTGCTGACGGCAATCAGCCGGCGCCGGCTGCGCGCGTATTGCGCACGAATATCCACCATCAGGCAATGGCCGCAATCGGCCTCATTGATATCGATCAGCAGGGCTTCGGCTTGCGTCAGGCCGAACATCAGGGCCAGTTCGATGCGCGCGGCCAGGAACGGATAGGCGTTGCTGATGGCGCGCGTCACCTGCCGCCTGGCCTGCACCGCCCATGCCGGAGCGGCCGCCGCATCGGCAATCTTGTCCAGCAGGGCGATCGCCTCCGCATTGTTCTGGGCCGCGGCCTTTTGCAGCCAATACACGGCGCGTATATCGTTCGACGGTTCGTCGCGGCGATTGCGCCAGGCGCTGACGCCGCACTCCAATTGCGCCGCGCAATGCCCCATTTCGGCGGCGCGCTCCAGATAATATTGCGCGTCCGCCAGGCTGCGCTGCGAGAATTCCGGTTTCAGGAAGATACGCGACAGCGCATACCAGGCATCGGCCAGCCCGCCTTCGCCGGCCAGCATCAGCCAGCGTATCGCCTTCTTATAATTAGCGGACCCGGCAACCTTCGTTGCCCGCGCCCCGTTGGCCCGCATCCGCGCGTACGACAAGCCAAGCGCAAACTGCGCGGCCTTGTCGTCGGCATAGGCGGCCAGTTCCCAGAACCGCATGACCTCATCGAAGTCATGCCCGACTGCATTTAACCGCGCTTCGCAACAACGCGATAACAGCAACAGATTCTCGCTGCCCAGTTGCTGCGCCAACGCCGGCGACGGCAGGTTCAATTCGGACGTCTGCCCGGCATACTGTTCGCACAATGCGCGCGCCAGCGGCAACGCCCAATGCAAATAAGCCGCGCGATCCGACTTTTCCCAGGCGGCATCGGCCAATGCATGCTGCGCCGGCGCCACACCGGCATCGGCGGCACGCTCGGCCCATGACTGCCCACCGGCTTGCGTCAAGGCCGGGGACCCTTGGGCCGCAGCGGCGTCGCCCTCGGCCGGCGCGGATTTGACGGCGACGATTGCATTGACATCCCCGACGCCGGCATGCTGCGCCAGCAGCCATTGCGCCTCGGCGGCGCCCGCCCTGGCGACCGTTTCCAGCATGTTGATCGCCTTGCCCGTCAAGCCCTGAATTTGCCGCAATGCCGGCTGGGTCAGCACCAGTTTGGCGAAGATCAGTCCGGCCTCGACGATTCCCTCGTCGAAGGCGCGCTCGTACCAGGTAGAAAAGGACACGATGTCCGGCGCCTGCAATGCCAGTTCATACGGGATGCGGCTGCCTATGAGCGACCAGGCTTCCGCCTGATCGGCGCGCGCGGCGCGCTCCAGCCAGTGCATTGCCGTGGGCAGGCTTTGAGGCAGGCCGTGGCCTCCGCTCAGATAGCGTTTGCCTAGCGCCAGTTGCGCTTTTGGCTGTCCTGCCCGGGCGGCGCGAATAATTGCGAGATCTTCTCGATTTGCCATGCGATTCCGAAATACCGTTTCAAACGCTAATTATTGCTTAAATAGACAGCTTATTTTTAAAAAGCGGCTTTTTAGCCACAGAATTGATTTATCTATACAACAGGCTTACCTAAGCCTTCAATTTGCGCTTTTCTCTATGGCGCAAGTGCGGCCCCGGGTATCGAATCGACAATATGTCAGAAAAAAACAACGGCTTTCCCCAAGAAACTCAATTTTGACAAGATTTTCGCGCGTCAACGCACAAAGCCTTAGGCATCGCCAGAGAGACGACGTAAGGTTCGAACATCCGACCAGACGTACGGATCCTCAAGACTATTTTTAAGAAGGATGTCAAACAAATGAAAAAATCATTACTCGCACTGGCCGTTCTGGGCTCGTTCGCAGCCGTAGCTCATGCACAAACATCGGTAACTATCTACGGTATCATCGACACCGGCGTTGCGTACCAGAGCAAGGCTAGCGCCAACAACGGCAGCCAAACCGGCATGACTTCGGGCCTGTTCTCCGGTTCGCGTCTGGGCTTCAAGGGTTCTGAAGATCTGGGCGGCGGTCTGAAAGCCAACTTCCAATTGGAAGCCGGCTTCAACGGCGATACTGGCGCGCTGAACGGTCAAGACACATCGTCTTCGAATAACCTGTTCCGCCGCACTTCGACAGTGGGTCTGTCGGGTGGTTTCGGTGCGGTTAATGTCGGTCGTCAAACCGACTTCGCATACTCCGGCCCAGCTGGCGGCATGCAGACATTCTCGTCGGCTGGCTACGTCGGCGCGTCCACAACCGGCAACGGTACAGGCGTGACTCGCCTGCAAGGCTCCCGCACCAACAATTCGATCCGTTACGACATGCCATCGTTCAATGGCCTGAACGGCGGCGTGATGTACGGTCTGGGCGAACAAGCCGGCAACGGTACCGCTGGACAATCGTACGCAGCCGGTCTGCGCTACGACAACGGCCCTATCGGCCTGGGTGCTTCCTTCTACAAGAGCAAGTTCGGCACAGCTCCTTCCGACTCGACCTTGTATCCAGCTATCGCTACTGCCTCTACGCTCGACAACGGCACCAAGACATTCACACTGGGCGCCAGCTACGACTTCGGCTTCGGCAAACTGTATGGCAACTGGTCGCGTGCTACTACTGCAACATTCGGCGCAACAGGTGCAGCAAGCCATATTTTCAACCTGGGTGGAACCACAGCTAGCTCGAACAACAAGACCAATCTGTTCGAAGTCGGCTACAACCACAATCTGACAGCGTCGTTGAAACTGTTGACCGGCCTGTCGTACACCCGCGCCAACTTCACCGATTCGACCACAGGCAACATGAAGGAAGCGTTCCTGGCTACGGATTACTTCCTGTCCAAGCGTACCGATCTGTATGCAATCGCAATGTACTCGAAGGCCTCGAGCGTCGGCAATCCGCTGAGCTTCTCGGCCGCGACTACTGCGACCAATCAGGCCAACAACGTGTTCGGTCTGGGCGTCGGTATCCGTCACGCATTCTAATTGGGGCTTGATAACCGCCGCGTCCGTCGTCACGACGGATGTAGCGGGAATCGAAAACTGATCTGAAGCAATCGGGCTTACATGGGCAACCATGTAAGCCCGATTTACTTGCGGCGCGTTTTACCGCAAGGACAGTGGTTTTTTGGCAATAGCGGCACAAAGTTGCCATCGTCGGGCTTAGCAGACATAATCTGGCAGCATTCCAAAATTAACCCATCAAAGACGATAAGCCTTCACCCATGACCGCACTCCTGGATTCCAACCTGATCGCCGATTATCTGCTCGATCATCCGCACTTTTTCGAAGAGCATGCCGAACTGCTGGGCAGGATCAAATTGACCAGCCCGGTGCTGGGACGCGCGATTTCGCTGCAGGAGCGGCAAATGGAAATTCTGCGCGAAAAGATCAAGCTGCAGGATCTGCATATGGCGGAACTGTCGCGTAACGCTGTTGAAAACAATGACATCGCCGATAAACTCCTGTTGTGGACCCGCGCCTTGCTGGCCGCGCGTGACGACGGCGATCTGCCGCGCATGGTGGTCGAAGGCCTGAAAACGATTTTCGAGGTGCCGCAAGTCACCATGCGGCTATGGCGGGTCGATGCCGGCCGCGCCGATGCCAAGTACGTGGAAACCACGTCCGACGACGTGCATTTATTCGCCGAGGGGATGACCGCCCCATACTGCGGTCCCAACGAAGATTTCGAGGCTGCGCTATGGCTGGGGGAACCCGCGGTGCGATCCCTCGCCATCCTGCCCCTGCGGCTCGGCTCCGGCGGCGACGCATCGCCGCGCGCATTCGGTCTGCTGGTGCTCGGTTCTGAAGATCCGCAACGCTTCAGCGCGAAGATGTCCACCGATTTCCTGTCGCACATCAGCGCAGCGGCCAGCGCCGCGCTGACCAGTATCGTGCAACGCGACTGAGCGGCGCCAGCGCGCAGTGCAACCGGACGCCGCCGCCGTGAATCCCACCACCTCCGGCCACGACTATATCGGGCGCTATCTCGCCAACCTGAGCCAACAGCGCCAGCTTTCCCCGCATACCGTCAGCAGTTACGCCCGCGACCTGCGGGAGTTGAGCGCCATGGTGCAAACCCTGCCGGCGCACGGCCCGCAATCGGAAGCGTCCCGCTACACCGCCGTCGGCCACGCCCATATCCGTAAATTCGCCGCGCAACTGCATGCCAAAGGACTCAATCCGCGCTCGATCGCCCGCAAGCTGTCCGCGTGGCGCGGCTTTTACGAATGGCTGTCGGACCAGACCGCGCTGGCGTCGAACCCGGTAGACGGCGTGAAAGCGCCCAAGCGCGCGCGGCCGTTGCCCAAGGCGCTGGCCGCCGACGATGCCATCGCGGTCGTCTCGCAAGCAGATCCCGGCAAAGACCCCGGCAGCGCGATGCAATTATGCAATCGCGCCATGTTCGAGCTGTTGTATTCCAGCGGCCTGCGCGTGGCCGAATTGAGCGGGCTGGACCTGCGCTATCAAAGCAGTCCCGGACACACCTCGTCCGGCTGGATCGATTTCGATGCCGGCGAAGTCACGGTCACCGGCAAAGGCAATAAAATGCGCAGCGTTCCGGTCGGCGCGCCGGCGCTGCAAGCGATCCGGCAATGGCTGGCGGTGCGCGATACGCTGGTCAAGGCCGGCGATCCGGGTCACGCCGCCGCTTTATTCCTGAGCGAACGCGGCAGCCGCATGTCGCCGCGCGTGCTGCAACTGCGCCTGAAAGCGCATGGCCAGGCGCTCGGCATTCCCAGCAATATTCACCCGCACGTGCTGCGTCATTCATTCGCATCGCATATGCTGCAGGGATCCGGCGACCTGCGCGCGGTGCAGGAAATGCTCGGCCACGCGTCGATCGCCGCCACGCAGATCTATACATCGCTGGATTTCCAGCGGCTGGCGCAGGTCTACGACGCGGCCCATCCGCGCGCAAAAAAAGCGAACAGCAAAGCGGACAAAAAATAAGCCCGCACAGCCGGCCGCCGAATTGCGGCATAATCATCGCTTAATCATCGATCAAGACCGTAGCCCGCTCCCATGACCGTCAAATCCGCTCCCCGCAAATCAGCCGCCCCGGCGCCGGACGCCGGCGAGGCCCGCGCCTACGCCGAATTGCTGCTGCGCGATGCGTCGGTGCGCGTGACCTCGGCCCGCACCAAAGTGCTGTCGACCCTGCTGACCACGCGTACCGCGCTGTCGCATCAGGATCTCCAGGACACGTTCACCGAAATGGACCGCGTCACTCTGTACCGCGCGCTGGAATGCCTGACCGAAGCGAAGCTGGCGCACAAGATCGCGGTCGACGATCGCATTTTCCGCTACAGCGCAGGCGCCGAGCATCACGAACATGCCGAAGGGGGCGCCCACCGCAAACCCCATACGCAGCACCAGCACGGCCATTTCAAATGCACCCGCTGCGCCAAGGTATTCTGTCTCGACGATACCGACGACGCCACCTTCCTCGGCAGCGTGCTGCCGGCCGACGGCGATCGCCACTCGGCCGCGTTGCAATTGCAAAGCGCGCTGGAAAAGACCTTGGGCAAGGGATTTCAAAGCCATGAAGTGGAACTCACCATCAAAGGCTGGTGCGCGGACTGCGCGCGGCAAGACGCCTGAAGCGTCCCGGCGGCATCAACGCACGGCAGTGCGCGCCAGCCGATACAACGACTCCACGCGATAATCGACATACCCCGGACGCCGCAACAGCCGAACCTGTTTCTGCATCATCCCGGCCAACGGCGGCGAGCGCAGATAAGCGGTCATCCATACGGTGCGCATGCCCATCTGCTTGGCGGCCTTTAAATTCTCCACCGTGTCCTCGACCAGAATGCAACGCCGGGCGGCGACGCGCTGCGCGACCAACAGTTTGCGCAAAAACTGCCGTGATGGCTTGGGGCGCAATTGGCGATGCACTTGCATCGATTCGATCGAGATATGCTTGGAAAAATGCGGATGCAGCCGCAGATGCCGCACCACGTTTGCCGCATAGGCGCGCGGCGCGTTGGTCAACAGAATCTTGCGGCCCGGCAAACGCTTGAGCAAATGCGCCAGACCGCGCTCGGTGCGTATCATTTGCGCCAGATTATCGAAACGATGCGCTTCCCGCAAAAAATCCTCGGTGCGCACGCCGTGATGCCGCACCATGCCGGCCAGCGTGGCGCCGTAACGCCGCCAGTAGTCCTGACGCAGCGCATTGACCGCCGCGGTATCGCAGGCCAGTCCGGCCTGCGCCAATATGCGCCCGATATAGCCGTTCATATTCGCATTGATCGCAGGAAAAATCGCATGCGACGCGTTATGCAAAGTGTTGTCGAGATCGAACAGCCAGAGCGGTGTAGTATGGGCCACGGGTTTTATGAAAGGGAACAAGTGCGGAGTGTAAAAAACGCCGGCATTCGCGCGAGCACGAGCCGGCACAGGGTCTCTATCGCAATGTGGCGACGACGGATTATAGAACGCATTTCAAATTTCGCTGCGCGCGCGGCATTGAAGCGCGTCAATATGCCGTTCCTGCTGGCGAGTCTGTCCTGCCTCGCTCCGCCGGCGTTCGCTCAGCAAGCCGCGGCGCCGCCACGGGGAGCCTTTTTCAAAATCACGCAGGCGGACCATACGCTGTATCTGTTCGGCACCATCCATGTGGGACGCGCCGATTTTTTCCCGCTGGAGCCGCGGGTAATGAAGGCGCTGGCGGGGGCGTCGGTGCTGGCGGTGGAGCTGGATCCGTCGCGTCAGGGTGCCATGCAGGCGGCGCTGCAACGCTATGGCGTCGCCGTGAGCGATGCCGACGCCGGCATTCCGGCATCGCTGATAGCACGCCGGCAAGCCTTGCTGCGGCGCTATGGGATAGCCGCCGCATCCATGAGCACGATGCAACCGTGGCTGCAGGCGACCGCATTGACGGTGGCCGAATTCGCCGCCGACGGCTATCAGCCGCAATACTCGGTCGACGAATATCTGCTGGCGGCATTCAAAAAAGCCGGCAAGCCCGTCCATGAATTGGAGAGCGCGGAAAGCCAATTGGCGCTGTTCGGCCGATTGAGCATCAGCGAACAGACGCAATTCCTGGACGATACGATAGGCGAACTGGAAGACCCCGACGGCGCGCGGCAGGTCGTTTCGCTAGCGAATCTATGGCGCGACGCGGACAGCAAGGGGCTGGCGGCATTGCTGAAGAAACAGACCGACAGCGGCACCTTTTCATCGCGCTTCACATTGGATGTATTACTGAAACAGCGCAATCCGCCGCTGGCGGACGGCCTGGCCGCCCAGTTGCGCAACAACCGCGACAGCTTCGCCGCGATCGGCATCCTGCATCTGGTCGGGCCTGACAGCGTTCCCGACCAGTTGCGGCGGCAAGGCTGCCAGGTGGAACAGATATATTAGGTTAATGCGAGCGAATCATGGTGCCGAACGCCTGTTCGGTCAGCTCTTACAGCAGCAGCGAATGCTCGTTGCGGCCGTCGATGATGTGCACCGTGTTG
>JAQGLY010000001.1 GCA_028292625.1 Herbaspirillum sp.
CAAGCTTATCGGCGCTAGGAGCGATCGAATGAATGACTTTAGAATTGACTTTGTAAGTGATATGGAACATGAGCACTTAATGGCCGAAAATATCAGAGCCAATGCCTATGCCTTATAAATAAGAAAAAGGCAATGATCAGATGGAAATAGAGTTTCTGGTGGATCTATACGCATCGCGCCAAACTCGAAGCCCCTTCTCAAAAAATCGGAACAATATAGAGGCATTCTTTAGGAAAAATTGATGTGGGTCAAATGGTAGCCAAGCGCTTGCCTCGGACTGACGTCAAGGGCCAGAATTCATACCAGGGGCTGACTCAAACTAACGAACGCCATGCAGCCCGAGCGACGGCCGATTCTGATCGGCATCGGGCATTCCTCCTGCCTCATCCATCGGTAGCTGCATTCCCCGGCGCTAAGGCCGGTACGCTGATCTCTACTCTGCCACGCCGGCAACTCAATGAATGTCTGCTAGTCTTACCGGAACATATACCGTCGCATTTCGCGCTACCGATCGACTAAGGATGGGTAAGCGCCTGAGCCGGAAATTGGACGATATATTGAAATAACCGGAAAGGCCTTGGTTTGGAATCGCATCTGCAAGCGTTAATCGATTATTTTTCAGCCGACCCCCACATTGCGCTTGGCGCGATTTTCGCCGCGTCGCTGCTTGAATCGCTTGCTGTCATCGGCACCGTCATTCCAGGCAGCTCGATTGTGTTCGTCGGTGGCGTGCTGATCGGACTGAATGCGATCAATCCATGGTGGACTGCCGCTGCGGCGGTGAGCGGCGCGATTTTGGGCGATGGCATCAGTTACTGGCTCGGGCGCCATTATCAAGAAAAGATCCGCGCCATCTGGCCAATGAGAAATTACCCCGGCTTGTTCGCGCGGGGACATGCGTATTTCGCCAGGAATGGCGGGAGAAGCGTGTTTCTCGGCCGCTTTATCGGGCCGGTGCGCGCCGTCGTTCCGGTGATAGCCGGCATGGCGAACATGCCGCCCTTGCAGTTTTACGCGGTCAACATAGTGTCCGCGCTGGCCTGGGTGGCCGCTCATATTATTCCGGGCGCGCTGTTCGGCGCTTCGCTTCAACTGGCGGGGGCGGTGAGTTCGCGGCTGGTCATTATGCTGGTCGTGATCGCGGCCATCTTGTGGGGTATCAGCAAACTCGTGCGATTCAGCTACAACCGCGGCTGGCCGCGCATCAAATGGCTGCGCGATCGTGCTGTCGAGCGCGCGCGCGGCAAATCCGGATTGCACGCCCGCATCGTCATTTCACTGTTCGACCCCGCCAGCGCGGGATCGAAAACCTTTCTGATCGCCTCCGTGTTGCTGATCGGGAGTATCTGGCTGTTTTTCGGCATTTTGGAAGATGTCGTTTCGAAGGATCCTTTGATTCAATTGGATCAATCGGTGTACGCCTTGCTGCAGGGATTGAGAAATGAATGGGGCGACAGCCTGATGGTGACGGTCTCCGGACTGGGCGGTGCGGCGGGGACCGTGCCGGTGATCGCCGTCGTATCCTTATGGTTCATCTACAAACGCTATTGGCGCACGCTGGGCTATTGGCTGGCGGCCGTCGGGTTCGCCCAAATCCTTGTGTGGATACTCAAATACACGTTGGGCTATGCGCGCCCGCACGATATCGATACTGGCTTGGAACTTCTTCCGCTGCCGAGCGGACACCTTGCATTGAGCATTGTTGTTTACGGTTTCATGGTTTTTTTGATGGCGCGCGGGAAGCCGGTCTGGATAAAGACGGCGATCACGCTGCTCGTCGCCACGGCGGTCATATTGCTTGTATTTTCCCGGCTGTATTTGGGCATACACTGGCTGTCGGACGTGCTGGCAAGCCTGAGCCTCGGACTTGCGTGGGTTGCGCTGCTCAGTATCGCTTATACGCATCGCGTATATCGGGAGCCGGTATCGACATTATTGCTGTTGCCGGTGGTCCTGGCGCTCGCGCTGGGCGGCGCTTGGTATGTCGGGAATCGTCAGGATGCGGATCTCGCGCGGTATGCCTCTCTTCCCACATCGAAAATCATGCCATTCGAAAAATGGAAGACCGAGGGTTGGCGCAGCCTGCCGTTCGCGCGCTCTGAACTCGGAGGTGAAATTGAAGAGCCTTTTTCGCTTCAGTGGCTCGGGACGTCTGGGCAAATCGCCGGAATCCTGGCGGCGGCGGGTTGGCAAGCTGCTGAACCCTGGGCTGTGAAATCCGCGTTGTTGTGGCTATTGCCGAATACGACGATCGGGGCGCTCCCGGTGTTGCCGAAATTCGATCACGGCAAGGCCCAAAAATTAACATTTGTCAAAATCGTCAATCCGCAGGAACGCGTCGTGGTGCGGCTTTGGCCACGGCGTTATGCGATCGATGCCGTGGAAGGCGGATCATCGCGTCCGTTATGGAATGGCACGGTGACGTTTGAACGCCTGCGTCATCCTGTCGGGATTACGCTCGTCAAGTCCGGGACCGATTTCAATACGGCATCGCATGTATTGGAACAGGATATAAAAAGCCAGCGTTTGTCGACGGAGAATCGGGAGCGGAGTAGGGTAAGTGTTGTATTGGTCTGGTAGTGCGGAGTACCGGTGAAAGCCGCATGACCGTAAGAAAAACGCTATCCGCCTTTTGACTTATCTTGCTCAAGCAAGACCGCCCCTGAATGTTCTTTACCCAGATTATCCTCGGGGTTTCTCAACGGACATTCGCCAAGCGATAGGCAACCGCATCCGATACAGGACTCGAGATTGTTTTTCAGGCGCACTAAGGTATCAATCCTTTGCTGCAACGCTTCAGCCCATCTGGCGGACACCTGAGTCCATTCCGCGGCAGTGGGTTTCCTATCGGGCGGTATGGCCGCCAAGGCCTCCCCGATCTCGGCAAGGGGGATGCCTACCCGTTGAGCTACCTTGATGAGAGCGATTCGCCTTAGCATCCCCCGGCTGTAGAGCCGCTGATTCCCGTGAGTTCGCGTCGGTTTTAGAAGCCCTTTGGCCTCATAGAAATGCAGGGTAGAGACGGGAACGCCGCTCCGCCTTGACATCTGCCCGACAGACATTTGTTGCATGGACGTAAGTTCTTCTGACATAGCGCTTGACCTCAACCTTAGTTGAGGATTTATAACATGGCTCGACGCGCATTTGCGTTTAAAAATTTGAACGTGACACTAATTTAATTCTTTAAAGGGAGTTGCTATGTTGAAAATAGTTGGCATTTCTGGAAGTATTCGGCATGAGTCGGCGAACACCGCCATTTTGAAAGCGCTGAAGGAGCGGCTTGCAGGCAGGGTCCATCTTGACCTGGTCAGCCTGGCTGAAGTCCCGCTTTACAATGAAGACCTTGAACAGTCGCCGCCGCCAGAAATCGTTAAGCTGCGGGACGCAGTAAGAAATGCTAACGGGATGATCATCGGCACCCCGGAGTATAACCATGGCATGTCGGGTGTTTTGAAGAATGCCTTGGATTGGCTTTCGCGACCTTATCGGGATAGCCCCATCAAGGATAAGGCGGTCCTGACATTCACCGCTTCTCCCGCATTCACGGGCGGAGTTCGCGCTCAAGCGCAGCTGAATGAAACCCTTAGCGCAATCGAGGCTATCCGTGTCGCTTATCCCCAAATCGCTGTGGCTACAGTGCACAACAAAGTAAAAAACGGGGTCTTCAATGACGACCAGACTATTGAATTCATGCTTGGCGGAGTCGACAAACTCATAGAGCTGATTCAAAAAGATTTGCTTACGGTTTAAGGACACGCTAAATGCCATACATCCTTACCTTGATTGCGCAATATGGGCCGGCAAATAATGCGCTGAAGCCCATGGCGGCGCTTTATAATATCGGGCGATCGAATGCATGAGTGGGGGTTTTTCCATCTGATGCGATGCAATACCCTGCCCAGGGGAATATGAATGCCTTCTGGCAGTTCTGTGATGGGGCGCGCTTTCAAACCCGTAACCATTCGGCTGGTGTGATCGAACAATAAAACACCCGGTCTCAACCTTGAAGCGATGCCCCTCTTCCCTTTTCTATTTATTGATGCCTGTGCTCGAGGAAGGAAACAATGATCCTTGGAATTGACGTGGGTGGAACCCATACCGACTCTGTTTTGATGAAGAACGGTAAAATTCTCCGCAAATCGAAAGTCATGACAGACAAGAGCGACTTGCTCAAATCGGTCATTCTGGCGACCCAATCGGTGGCCGAACCGGCCGAAATCAAACAATTGCAACGCATTGTCTTAAGCACGACGATTTCGACAAACGCCGTTGCCCAGCATCAACTCGACCCGGTCGGCCTGATCGTCATGAGCGGACCAGGCGTGTCGCATCAGGATTTGCCGCTCAGCGACAAGTCCTCGTATATCGCCGGCTACATGAACCACCGCGGCATCGAAGCCGAAAGCGTCGATGAAGACGAAATTCTCGCGCTCAAAAAGCACTTTGCCGCCATAGGCATCGAACACGTCGGCGTGGTCGGCAAATTCTCGACGCGCAGTCCGGCGCACGAATTGACGGTGCAATCGTTGCTCAACGGCCAGACCAGGCACGTGACGGTCGGCCACCAATTGTCGGGTGCGCTCAATTTCCCGCGTCGTATTTCAACTGCTTACCTGAACGAAGCGATCTGGCGTCTGCACAGCGGCATGGTCGACCAACTCGGTGCCTACATGCAACAACTGGGCATCGATGTACCGCTCTACATCCTCAAGGCCGACGGCGGCACAATCGACGTCGAGCAATCGCGCCACTATCCGGTGCAAACAATTCTGTCAGGCCCGGCCGCGACCATTATGGGCGTGTTGCCGTTTATATCGTCAGACAAGGATTCCGTCTCGATCGACGTCGGCGGCACCACAACCGATATCGCCCTGTTTGCCGATGGCGCGCCACTGCTGGAACCGAAAGGTGTGCAGATCGAAGAACACAAGACGTTGATCCGCGGCCTTTTGACCCATTCGATCGCGGTCGGCGGCGACAGCCATGTGCGCGTGATCGACAAACAACTCGTCATTGGCCCCGAACGCAAGGGCTCGGCGATGGCGTTCGACGGTCCGGTGCCGACGCCGACCGATGCGATGATTGTGCTCGGTCTGGCCGATATCGGCGACAAGGCCAAGGCACTGGCCGCGATGACCTCGCTTGCCGCCGAACTGGATCAGACGCCGGAACAGACCGCCAATGCCATCATGAGCCTGGCGTGCGAAGCGATTGCCGCCAAAGTGCGCAGCATGATTGCCGAAGTCAACAGCAAGCCGGTGTACACGATTCACGAAATGCTCGAAGGCAAAGAGCTGGTGCCGACCGAAGCGATCATCGTCGGCGGTCCAGCCCCGTATCTGGCCAAGCATGTCGGCCAGTTGCTCAACATGGCCGTGGTCGTGCCGGAAAACTCGGACGTCATCAATGCGAGCGGTGCGGCGATGGCGCGCACCACGGTCGAATTGACGCTGATGGCCGATACCGAAGAGGGGATCATGACGATTGCCGAAGAAGGCGTGCAGACCGATATTCCAAAGAGCTTTACGATGGCCGATCTGGTCGCGGTCGGCAAGGAACGGCTCGAGCATATCGCCCGGGTCGCCGGCGCACAGGAATCGGATCTGGAAATCGAAGTGGCGGACAGCCAGACGTTTAACGTCATCCGCAACTCGGCCACGACCGGCAAAAACATTCGGGTCAGATTGCAGATCAAGCCCGGACTGACCAAACACGAATTACAGTAAGAGAGGGCATCCGTGAAAAAGAAAACCGGACTGGTGTTTTTTCCAGCATTTGACTACGCGATTTCGCCTACCCATCCTGAACGCGAAGAGCGGCTGCTCTATACGCAAGACCAGGTCAATGAAGAAGGCCTGCTCGACTTCGACAACATCGTCGAATTCAAGCCCGACCTGGCCACGGCCGCCGACATCCAGCGCGTGCACTTCTGCGTGCCTGGCATCGATGAAATCGTCCATGCCTCGCATCTGATCGCGGTCGGCGGCACGCTGACGGCGGCCGACAAGGTCATGCAAAAGGAAGTCGACAATGCCTTTGCGCTCGTGCGGCCATGCGGCCACCATTCGATGCGCGTGGTGCACGGCACGCGCGGCTTTTGCACGCTGAACATGGAAGCGATCATGGTCGAGTACATCCGCCACAAATATGGTGAAAGCAACGGCATCAAGAAAATCGCCATCGTTGACACCGATTGCCATCATGGCGACGGCTCGCAGGATATTTTCTGGCACGATCCGAATACGCTGTTCATTTCGATGCATCAGGATGGCCGCACGCTGTATCCGGGTTCGGGCTTTGCGGATGAAATGGGCGGACCGAATGCATTCGGCACGACCATTAATCTGCCTATGCCGCCAGACACCTGCGAAGAAGGCTTTTTATATGTGCTCGACGAAATCGTCATGCCTATCCTGGCCGAATTCCAACCCGATCTGATCATCAATTCAGCCGGTCAGGATAATCACTATTCCGATCCGATCACGAACATGAAGTTTACCGCGCAAGGCTATGCGGTCTTGAACGACAGGCTCAAACCCGATATCGCCGTGCTCGAAGGCGGCTATTCGATCGAAAGCGCGCTGCCGTATATCAATACCGGCATTATTCTGGCGATGGCCGGCATGGATTATTCGCAAATTCGCGAACCCGATTACGATGCCGAAGACCAGATCCAGCCGGCGCGCATTACCGCCTATCTGGAGAAGCTCAAGGAAATCACACTTAATCAGTGGGCGAACCGCCATGCGTTGCGCAATCAGGTCTATGCCGAAAAAGCGTTCCATACGCGTTCGAGCCAGATTTATTACGATACGGCCGGCATCCGCGAATCGCAAACGGAAACCGTGCGCACCTGCGGCGATTGCGGCGGCGCTGTCACGATCGAATCGCGCGCCGATACTGGCAGTCATGGTCACGTCTTTGCGGTGCAGATTCCTCGCTACGCATGCGAACCGTGCCGTACCTGGGCGGAAGCGCAATTTGACGAAGCCGACACGCGCAAGTATTCGCAAGTCCTGTTGCAAGACAAGGACAACGATTTGTATATCGAAAAATAAGCGAAAAATAATTATCCCGACCAATTGAAGCCGAAAACATGACCATGGCGTCCATACGGGTTTTAAATGGCGCAATTTTTCATGAACGATAAGCAAAGTCGAAAACCCGTCGTGGAGTTGGGAATTAACATTGTCGATCCGGGCTGGACAGTCCAAGCAGTGAGCGTAGATGGATGGGAGTGGTGGCTTCTCTCGGCATTGCTAACCCGGCAACATCAGTTGTTCAATTTCCTCCGCCGCTCGCTTCAGGAACGGCTCGATTTCTTTTATCCGCGTGGGCGTCATGCGTGCGGTCGTGGTTGCGACTGACAGCGCAATGAAAGGGATGCCCGTCCGATTTCCGATGGCAATCCCGATCGCCGTTACGCCCGGCGCTGCCTTTTCTCCGATCACCGCAAACTTCCGGCGCTGCGCATCGGAGGCCAAACGTCGCAGTTCGGCTTTCGTCAACGATCCGTATTCCGCGAGGCGCGGCGAAATCGTATCGATAATCTCGTCAATGTCACTGTCACCTAAGGCGCCCAGCAAAGCCAATCCACCCGCGCTAACCCCCAGGGGCTGCCGGCTGCCTACCGGGACCGACGGCGTTTGTATCGGGTAGCTGCCTTGAATACGCTCAAGGCAGACGGCGTCGAAGCCGCTGCGAATAAACAAAAAAGCCGTATCGCTGGTCTGGTCGGCGAGCCGACGCAGGTAGGGCAGGCAAAGTTCACCTACCCTGAATTTCCGGGAGGCGGCAATACCGAGTTCAATCAACAAAGGACCCAAAGAGTAACGCTTGCTGACCTCATCCCGGAACACCAGACCCTCGGCGGCAAGGGTCTTCAACATCCGGTGCGCGGTCGGCCGCTCCAATTGCGCCTTGTCAGCAATCTCGACAAAACGCAGCCCGCTGCCCTGCTGCGAGGCCATCAACTTAAGAATGTCAACAATGCGTCTGGCCGCCTGTGTACCACTGGCCTGTGCGACCCGATTAGTTTTGTGCCTTGGGGGCGCACTCGGAAGACTTTGCGAGGACTTTGTTAACATGGATTTCACGCCGTGCGGTGGACAAGTAGTTCGCGCGCTTTTTTCAGAGCCTCATTCCATCTACGGGAGCGGAAGCGAGTGAGGACTCGGATGCACATCGAAATAATGTCCATATATTGGCTATCATGATTCCACCTGGTCAGTCTGATCGCGAGAGCAGGTACTGAGAAAAAGTCAGGCTTCTCCTGCTTTCCTTGGTGGTTTTTATCTTTCTTTTCAGAGTATAGCGATTACTTTGCCATTTTTATATATCCATTATATGGATAATTTGCAAAGCATTTCCAAGTCGGATATATTGTGAAACAGTAATTTACTTTTTTAATCCATTGCCCATCCCCCCACTTCGGACGACGAAAATGCGCTATCCCGCCTGCATCAAGAACCCTGGCAGCTTGTTAGCGGCGGCCACCATGGCCCTGTCGCTGTTCCTGCTTGCTGCCTGCGGGCGATCGGAAAACTCCGCAAAACCCCCGACCGGCACGCCCGCGGCATCGCCGGCGACCACGCCAGCGCCAACTCCAGCCTCGGCTGTGACGATCACTCTTTTTGCATCACCCAATACGGATTCGGCGCCGATATGGGGCGCCATTGCGCAGGATTTCTACAAGGCGGCGGGACTGGACGTCCAGGTAAAGGTATTTCCTTCGGGGACCACCGCCCTGCAGTCGTTTCGCAGTGGGCAAGGCGATATTTCCATGAGCGGCGAGTTGCCCTCCGTCAACTACTGGGGCGCCAATAACCAGGACTACCGGGTCATCGCGCCGATGACCCGCCATACGCAAGGCTACGTGATCCAGGCGCTTTCGAGCATCAAGAGCGCGAAGGACCTGGTCGGGCAAACCATTGCAACCCGTATCGGATCTTCCGGCTCCTGGTTTGTCGCCGAATACCTGAAGAAGAACAACATCAAACCAGAGCAGGTCAAACTGATCAATCTGGACACCAACATGATGCCCATCGCGCTGGACAAGGGCTCGATTGCCGCGTTCTTCATCTGGCAACCGTTCGGGCTGCAGTCACAGACGCTTTCGGGAGACAAGGTGCATCAATTGTCGACCGCCGACGGATACATGCGTGGCTATACGGTCCTTGGCGCAAGGCCGGCGTGGCTGGAGAAAAACAAGGAGGCCGCTATCAAGTTCGTCGCCGCCACCCAGCAGGGCGCAACCTGGGCAAAAGCGCACCCGGAAGAATTGGCCGATTTCCTGCAAAAGCAATATGGCACCGATCGTCAACAGACCTTGAGTGTGATGAAGTACATCGACCTGACGATGGCCTTTGACAAACAGTTCTATGCGGACTTTTCGAGTGTGTCGGCCTTTAGCAAGGACGCGGGGACCATCGGCCAGTCGATGGACTGGTCCAAGTACCTGTGGACCGATGGCCTGGCCGCGTTGGGCGCGGATCATGTGTTGGCGCCGCCTGCACAGTAATTGATGGCGCTTACTCCGATGCCTCCAGCCGATTACTCCGCCTCGACCGCCGCCGCTGATTCCAGTGACATAGTGATTGAACTCGAGGAAATCGGGAAGACGTTCGGGACGGGGCGGTCTACCTATGTGGCGCTGGCGCACTGCTCGCTACGGGTCATCCGTGGCGAATTCCTGTGCTTGCTGGGGCCTTCAGGCTGTGGCAAGTCGACCCTGCTGAACCTGCTGGCGGGATTTGAGGCTCCTACAAGCGGCACCATCAGTTTCGACGGCATGCCGCTGGTCGGCCACTCATCCCGACGTGTCATGTGCTTTCAGGACTCGATGCAGGCCTTGCTGCCGTGGGCAACAGTGGCCACCAACATCGGTTTTGTTCTGAAGCTGCGGGGCGTGCCGCGCTCGGAAAGGGATGCGCGCATTGCCGAATGCCTGGACATCGTCGGCCTCGCCGCCTATGCGGAGCGATATCCGACTGAGTTGTCCGGGGGCATGCGCCAGCGTGTGCAAATCGGCCGCTCGCTCGCCGCCGATCCAGATGTGCTGCTGATGGACGAACCATTTGGCGCACTCGACGCCATGACCCGCGCGCAAATGCAGTTGGAGCTGCTGCGGGTATGGAAAAAGACGAAAAAGACCATCGTGTTCATTACTCACGATATTGACGAAGCGCTCCTCTTGGGTGATCGCATTTGCGTGATGAATCGCGGGCCGGGTTCGCACATAGTGCGCGAGTTTTCGGTCAAAAGCGAACGGCCGCGACGGTTGCAAGATCCCGGCGTCGCCGAAATCGCGGACCAGATTCGCGCCACCTTCGCTTCCCTGGGCGAAGCGGGCGCGACGGCGCCGGTTGCGTAAGCCTTCCTCTCATCCAAGAAAATGAAAAGCCCTCTTCGTATCTCCCGCCTGCTCGACGCGCCGTCGATTGTGCTGACGATGATCTCGTTTGCACTGTTTCTTGTCGTATGGTGGATATTTTCGACCTACCTTATCAACCCGAATCTGATTCCCTCGCCGACCAAGGTGGCTTCGACTGGCTGGGACATGATGATTCACCGCAATCTGCTGAAGGATATTGCAGCATCGATGCTGCGCGTCGCGGTAGGCCTCGGGCTCGGAACGGTATGCGGGGTCGTGATCGGATTACTGATCGGTCGATCGCGGCTGATCGCCGCCCTGGTCGACCCGGTATTGCAGGTCATCCGCAATCTTTCGCCAACGGCGATGATTCCGCTGGCGCTGGTTTGGTTCGGGATTGGCGAAGAGGCGAAGTTCTTCCTGATTTTCTGGGGTGCGTTTTTTATCATCGCGGTTAACACCACCGCCGGCGTGCGGGCCACGCCACGCACCCGCATACGCGGGGCACAGTGCCTTGGCGCGTCGGAACTGCGGATCTTTGCGTCGATCATGCTGCCCTCGGCGCTGCCCTATATCTTTGCCGGCATCCGACTCGGCGTAGCTTCCGCGTTCATGACGATCATTCCGGCGGAGATTCTTGCGGCGCAGGAAGGATTGGGCGCGCTGTTACAGCAGTCTTCACTGAACGGCCAGGTCGATCGCATGTTCGTGGCACTCGTGATCGTGGCGCTGCTCGGTTATTGGACCGATCGCGTTGTCAGGTACCTGTCTGAAAACACGTTCAGGCGATATACCAGTTATCTGTCCGAACTCTAAGGAAACGCTGATTAAGTGGCGAGAGCGGCCCAATCGCCGGACTGCGATGCTCACCGTACTCAAGTACGGCTGCGCTTCTCCTCCACCGCTTGAACCGCTCTCGCCAATTACTCAGCATTTCCAGAGACTTAATCAGTTAAGCCCTAAGCAATTCTTCACATCTTTTTTTGAAAAGGTCCAGTTATGGTACGAGTAGTGGAATCCCTGCCCATCGGCGAGGGCATGGCGCTGGCGCGAACATTGACGGCCGGCCGCTGGATATTCAGCCAGGGCAATATGGCGACCCTGCACGATGGGGGCATGTGCGCTGGCGTCGCGGCAGATCACCCGGGGCGACTGCTCGCGGAGCACCCCGGCAAGACCGAAAGCAAATGGATTTACCAGAATCTGGGCGAACAGCTTGGACGGGTGGGCGCCTCCTTGGCCGACCTTGTGAGAATCGATCAGTACTTCCGCAGTCCGGCTTTCGTGCCGCCCTACCATGACGTGCGGCGCGTCGTACTGAGTCCGCTCATCCCACCCAGCACTTCGATCGTGATGGATGGCCTGCTTGCCCCTTCTGCCCATGTTTGCCTTGAGGCCATCGGCATGGTGGGCGCGGCCGGTATGCGGGCGGCGGCGACGGCACCCAGCGATGTCCCTGTTCCGCGAGCCACCTCCGGTTTCACACCGGTCCTCAAGGCTGGCGAGTTCATTTTTCTCGCCGGTCAGATTGCCGACAGCGCTGACAAGAGCGGGCTGGCCCAGGAAGCGACGACCAATCCCGAGTTCTTGTGGGATGGTGTGGAAATCAAGCGCCAGGCCGCCTATGTACTCAAGAATCTGCTGAAGATGGCGCAGGCCGCCGGGTCTGACGAAAAACATGTCGTCAAGGCACAGGTGTACTTGCGTTCGATGGAAGACTTGCCCGCGCTGCGCGAAGTCTGGGCTGAGCAGTTTGGCAGTCACGGCCCGGCCCTCAGCGTTATCCCCGCGTCGGCAATCGCTTTGCGGGACGGCATGATCGAGATCAATCTCGTATGCGTGGAGCGTGGTACCGCGATCGACAGGAAATCGCTTCCGGCGGGCTCGGGACTGCCAACCGACATCAGTGTGGTTCGCGCCAGCGACCTGACCGTATGCTCGGGCTTCATGGCGTCTGAGGGAGATCAACTCGCCCGCTCGGTGGCGAAAGCTGCGCGGGACAAGTTCGCGCGCTCGCGTGCCTATGAGGAAATGAATTTCATCATCGATAGGGTGGAGGAAGAGCTCGGCCGGGTAGGCCAGAAGCTCGGCAATCTAACCCGCATCATGCAGTTCCATACGGACCTGAACGATTTTCGCCCCATGGTGCGCGCCTGGCATGACCGCCTTCAAACCGCGATTCCCGTGACAGCTGTCCAGGTGCATGGCGCTCTTCCCATTTCCGGCGCCAGCGTATTGGTGGACTG